>NZ_JBEZDC010000024.1:0-70659 GCF_040647935.1 Micromonospora sp. NPDC049204
CGCGATAGCGCATCCCACTCGACGTCAGACAACTCGTAGCGACGACTCACGCCCTACATCATCCGACACCATGATCCTTTGAAGACACTGCCTAGCGCAAGGACTCCTGCACCGTGGCGAAACTCGTACAGTTCGACCGGCTCGGCGGTCCCGAGGTTCTGACCCTGCGCGACGTCGAGGTGGCCGCTCCGGGCACGGGCGAGGTCCGGATCCGCGTCGACGCCATCGGTCTGAACCGGGCCGAGATCATGTACCGCGAGGGCGTCTACTTCGACAAGCCCGTGTTCCCCTCCACGCTCGGCTACGAGGCCGCCGGGGTGATCGAGGCGGTCGGCGCGGACGTGGACCACCTCGCCGAGGGCGACACGGTCGCGGTCGTACCGGCGTTCCTGCAGAGCAGGTACGGCACGTACGGCACCCACGTCATCGTCCCGGCCTCGGCTGTCGTACCCCGCTCCGCCCACGTCGACCCGGTCCAGGCGGCAGCCACGTGGATGGCCTACATCACCGCCTACGGGGCCCTCGTCGAGTCCGGCAAGGTGCGCCCCGGCGACCACGTGCTGATCACCGCCGCCTCCAGCAGCGTCGGCCTGGCCGCCATCCAGATCACCCGCCACCTCGGTGCGATCCCGGTCGCCACCACGCGTCGCTCCGACAAGAAGCAGCGCCTGCTGGACGCCGGTGCGGTCCACGTCATCGTCACCGACGACGAGGACCTCCCCGCCCGGCTCAAGGAGATCACCGGCGGCGAGGGCGTCCGCCTGGCCTTCGACCCGATCGCCGGCCCCGGCGTCGAGACCATCGCCCTGGGCATCGCTCCCGGCGGCTTCCTGGTGGTCTACGGAGCACTCGACCAGCGCCCCACGCCGCTGCCCAACGCACAGTCCTACCCCGCGCTGACCAGCAGCACCTACACCCTCTTCGAGATCACCATGAACCCGGAGCGCCTGCGTCGGGCCGTCGCGTTCGTCAACGCCGGCATCGCCTCGGGTTCCCTCACCCCGGTCGTCGACCGCACGTTCGACCTCGGCGACATCGCCGAGGCCCACCGCTACCTGGAGGCCAACGGCCAGGTCGGCAAGGTCGTCGTCACCGTCACGCACGACGACGTAACCGGCTGAGGCCGCCGGCAAGCGAGAGTACGCGCCGCCGCGCCACCACCCGCCGAACCCGAGGATGCCCGCCAACCTCGTCGGCACCGGTGGCGCGGCGGCACTGTTCCATCCGCCACGCAGAGTGCCCATCCGCTCACTGAGCTGCTCGTTCTTGACCCTTGGCGACGACAGAACTTAGACTCCCGTGATTGTTAACGTTAACAGTTACGTCACTCGATCGTAATCGACAGGTCATCGCCACCGGGATCCCCGTCACCCCCGGTGACGACGCGACAGACCGGTGCCGACCGGGCCGAGGGGACCGCGAAGGCGCGTACCACCACCAGCCAGGAGGACGAGACATGACGCACGAGCAGAACGAGCCGGTGAGCGGCGAACGGAAATTGCTGAGCCGCCGAACCGTCCTGACGACGATGGGGGCCGTACCGGTCGCGGCGGTCGCCGCGGTCGCGGTGCCCACGGCGGCCTTCGCCGCACCGGCGAGCATCAATCCGTCCGCCATCCGGCAGACGATCCGGGGCTTCGGCGCCATGGCCCACGCCGCCTGGATCGGCGACCTGACGGCCGCCCAGCGGGACACGGCCTTCGGCACCGGCCAGGGTCAGTTGGGGTTCTCCCTGCTGCGGATCCCCGTCAACGAGAACCAGGCGGACTGGAGCGCCGATCTGGCGACGGCGCAACGCGCGGTCGCGCTCGGAGCAACGGTCTTCGCCTCCCCGTGGAACCCCCCGGCCAGCATGATCGAGACCTTCACCCGCGGCAGCCAGACCAACGCCCGGCGCCTGCGGTACAGCTCGTACGCCGCCTACGCCACGCACCTGAACAACTTCACCACGCACCTGCGCAACAACGGGGTGAACCTGTACGCCATCTCGGTCCAGAACGAGCCCGACTACGCGGCCGAGTGGACGTGGTGGACCAGCACCGAGATGCTCCGGTTCCTGCGGGAGAACGCCGGCTCGATCAGCACCAGGGTCATCGCGCCGGAGTCCTTCCAGTACGTGAAGTCCGTGTCGGACCCGATCCTCAACGACTCGACGGCGCTGGCCAACGTGGACATCATCGGCGCACACCTCTACGGCACCTCGTACTCGAACTTCGCGTACCCCCTGTTCAAGCAGAAGGGGGCGGGCAAAGAACTCTGGATGACCGAGGTCTACTACCCCAACAGCAACACGAACTCGGGCGACGCCTGGCCCGAGGCACTCGACGTGGGCGAGCACATCCACCGCGCCATGGTCGACGCCGAGTTCCAGGCGTACGTCTGGTGGTACCTGCGGCGCAGCTACGGCCCCATGCGCGAGGACGGCCAGATCAGCAAGCGCGGGGCCATGATGGCGCACTTCGCCAGGTTCGTCCGCCCCGGATACCAGCGGATCGACGCGACGGCGAACCCGACGTCGAACGTCTACGTCTCGGCGTACCGCGGCGGCAACACCGTCGTGATCGTCGCCGTCAACAAGAACACCTCGGCGGTGAGCCAGCAGTTCACCCTGTCCAACACCACCGCGTCCGGCAGCGTCTCGAACTGGCTGACCGACGGGAGCAGGACCGTCGCGCCCCAGGGCGCGCTCACCATGTCGAACGGCTCGCTCACCGTCACACTTCCCGCCCGCAGCGTGATGACCTTCGTGACCACCGTGAGCGGCGGCACCACCCCGGTGGGAGACACCTACAAGCTGGTCAACGTCGACACCGGCGTGGTTCTCGGCGTACAGAACATGTCCACGGCCGACGGCGGTCTGGCGGTGGTGTGGGGCGACACCGGCACCGCCGACCACAACTGGGTCCGGGTCACCGACGGCAACGCGTTCCGGTTCCGCAACGTCAACAGCGGCAAGGTCCTCGGCGTGGAGAACATGTCCACCGCCGACAACGCCCGCGTCATGCAGTGGAGCGACAACGGCACCGCCGACCACCGGTGGACGCTGGTGGCCAACAGCGACGGTTCCTACCGGATCCGCAACGTCAACAGCGGCAAGGTGCTCGCCATCCTCAACGGCTCCAGCACCTGGGGCACCCAGGCCGTCCAGTACACCGACAACGGCAGCACCCGGAACAACTGGCGGCTGGTCCAGGTCGGCTGACGGTCCAGCGCGCGGCTGCGGTGGGGATCAGACTGATCACCTGATCCCCACCGGGCCGGTCCCCCTCGGTCAGCCCAGGTACTTCTCCCACGGGCCGGTGATCGCCAGGGTGAGGCCGGGGTCCTGCATGTTGACGAAGAGCACCCGGCCGTCGGCCGTGAAGGTCGGCCCGCAGAACTCCGAATCGTTGAGCTGGTTGCGGGCGATCGCGTACGTCGGTCCACCCGGGGTCGTACTGAGCACGTGGGAGGCCCCGGTGCCGTCCTCGGCGAGCACCAGACTGCCCCACGGGGTGACGGAGACGTTGTCCGGGCCGTCGAAGGTGAGGTCGTTGTACTTGACCGGGGTGCCCTCCTCCGACGCCGTCTGGTGCGGGAAGTACGTCACCAACTGGATGGTCTGAGCCTTGAAGTTGTAGAACCAGACCATGCCGTCGTGCGGCGCGGCGTCGGCCGGCAGGTCACCCTCGTCCCAGGCGTAGGAGTTGACCACGTACACGCCCTCGTCGGTGCTCCACACACCCTCGAACTTGCGTCCCCGGGTGACCTGACCGTCGGCGAACTGCTCGCGCACGGACGTGTGCCGCGCGTCGCGGTCCGGCACCTCGATCCACCGTACGGGGAAGGGGCGGCCCAACTGGGCGGAGGTCAGGTAGGCGACGTCCGGCAGCACCGAGCCGTCGTCCAGGATGATCTGCATGGCGGCGAGGACACCCGCGTTCGGTGCGAGGCGGGTGAGCACGCCAGGACCGAGCTTGACGCCTCGTGGCGCCGACCAGCGGTAGAAGAGGCCGTTGGGCTCGTCGGCGTCCTCGGAGAGGTAGATGGCGGTGCGGTCCTTGTCGACAGCCAGGGCCTCGTGCGAGTAGCGACCCAGGCACTTGATCGGCTTCGGGTCCGCGCTGCCGTCGGCCCAGACCTCGAAGACGTACCCGTGGTCCTTCTGGTAGACGCCGGACCGGTCGCCCTCTTCCCACTCGTCGCCGGCCCGGTCCTCGGTCTCCTCGCAGGTGAGCCAGGTGCCCCAGGGGGTCGGCCCGCCGGCGCAGTTGGAGATGGTGCCGGAGAGGGCGACGAACTCACCCAGGTTGCGGCCCGCACGGTCCGTCCTGATCACGGTGCAGCCGCCGGCGTCAACGGCGCCCGCGTCGTACACCGTGCCCTTGACGTGCGGTACGCCGAACTCGGCGCCCGGGTCGATCTCGTGGTTCTGGATCAGGGTGTACCGGCCCTGGCCGGCGTCGTAGACGGCCATGCCGTCATGGTCCGACGGCGTCACGCCCTGACCACGGTCGAGCCGGGTGACGCCGGTCCGGGTCACCACGGTGTAGCTGAAGCCCTTCGGCAGGGCCAGGATCCCCTTCGGGTCGTCCACGAGCGGCGGGAAGGGCGTCGGAACGCCCTTGACCGGCGGGTGCGGCCGCCCCGGGCTGGCCTGCGCGAGGGACGGCAGCCCACCGGCGACGGCAAGGCCCACGCCGGCGGCGGCGCCGCCCGCGAGGAAGGTACGACGGGAGGAAGGCACTCGAATCAGCTCCTGGTCAGGGTACGTGCGACGGCTGACAGCACACTCCGACGGGCGGTCACCGACACGTCGCCTGAGGGTTCGAGAGGTGACATCGAAGTGAAGAATCAGGTCCGTTCACCGTCGCGCCGTCAGTGCGTGGTTGCGTGGTACCCCTTCCAGTCCTCGACGAGGGTGAGCGGAACGGGTGTGGGCCGCTCCACCGCCGTCGTCAACTCGATCCGGCGGCCCTCGGCTGCCGACCGGAGCAGGGCGGTCATCGTCTCCAGCACGTGTAGTGCCATGTCGCCGCCGGCCCGTGCCGGGCGTTTCCCGTCGGCCGTGATCAGGTCGATCAGGCCGATGCCCCGGGACGACTCCAGGTAACCGGCCCGCGGTGGGAGGACCCGCCAGTCGTCGTCGCCGAGCGCGCGGAGGCGGACCTCTCCGTCGAAGTAGTTCGGGTCGGGTACGGCGAGCGTGCCGGTCTCCCCCCGTACCTCGATCGGTGCGGCGGTCGTCGCGACCCCGTCGAAGCTCGTGGTGATGGTGGAGAGAGCGCCGTTGGCGTGTTCGAGCACGCCGGTGACATGGGTGTCCACCTCCACCGGAATTCGCTGGCCGGTCCGTGGACCCGAGCCGATGACGCGCTCGGCGCGTAGGCGGCTGGCGGCTCCGACCACCGCGCGCACCGGTCCGAGCAGGTGGATGAGCGCCGAGAGGTAGTACGGACCCATGTCCAGCAACGGTCCGCCGCCCGGGGCGTAGTAGAAGTCGGGGTTGGGATGCCAGCGCTCGTGCCCCGCGGTGACCATGACGGCCGATGCGGACATCGGGCGTCCGATGAGTCCGTCGTCGATCGCCGCCCGCGCCGTCTGCGTGCCCGTGCCCAGGACGGTGTCCGGCGCGCACCCGACCCGCACGCCAGCCGACGCGGCCCGGTCGATGATCGTGCGGCCGTCCGGGAACGTCACGGCGAGTGGCTTCTCGACGTAGACGTTCTTGCCGGCGTCGATGGCGCCCAGCGAGATGTCGGCGTGCGCCGCGGGGATCGTCAGGTTGAGCACCGTCCGCACGTCCGGGCGGGCGAGCAGGCGTTCGACGCTCATCGCCTCGGCCCCGGGGATCGTGGCGGCCACCGCGGCCGACCGGGAGGCGTCGAGGTCGGCAAGGGCGGCGATCCGCACCGCGGGGTGGTGGGCGAGGGTGTCCAGGTAGGCGCGGGAGATGACCCCGAGACCTACGATGCCGACGCCGTGCGGGTCGCCCACACCATCCCCCTCTCGATGACGGTACGCACACTCGCGTGCTCCAGCACGTCCAGGCTGTGTCCCGGGGTCGTCACGACAATGCGCCCGGCACCCCAGCGCCGGGTCCAGATCGCCGGTGACGTGACCGGTCGGTGCCACGGATGCCACGCCTGCGTGGGGTGGGTCGTGACGGCCAGGACGTCGATCAGATCGTCGTGCAGCACCCAGTACTGTTCGGTGACCAGGTCGAAGTCCTCGACACCCGCGGTGATCGGATGCTCCCGGCCGAGGTCGGTGACGCGCACCGTGTGCGGTAGGAAGTTGTCCTCCGCGCCACCCTGCCGCTCGCACGGCTCCTTGCCCGGATGCGTCGCGAACTGGCCACCCACCAGGTGCAGGTATTCCGAGGACGCGCGGAACGAGTCCACGATGCCGCCGTGCCAGCCGGTGAAACCCGTACCGGCGCTGACCGCCGCGCTCAGGCCCGCCGCCTCGGCCGAGGTGATCTGCGACATCGTCATGCACTGCACGACGAGGTCGGTGTCGGCCATCTCGGCGGCATCGGCGTAGATCTCCGTCGACTCCTCGACGCGGACGGCATAGCCGCTACGGTCGAGGAACGGGATGAACAACTCGGTCGCCTCGACCGGCTGGTGTCCCTCCCACCCGCCCCGAACCACAAGTGCTCTGCGCTGCGCCACCCTCGCTCCCTCCCACGGTCCGCCGCCACCGGGCTGGCCGGTCCCGAGCCCGGCGACGTACCGCCGATACCCGTGCTTGTCGGGCACCGAAACCGTACTCCTGGTGGAGTCTACGGATCGACAGGTGACGAACCGTCCTACCGCGACGGTGGAGGCGAGGGGCTGCCGTGGTCAGCCCAGGGCGGCGGCTGGCCTGGTCGCGACGTAGTGGAGGCCCGTGGCCCGGATCCCGTCGGCGGTGATGGCCGCCTGTTCGTCGGCTTCGCTGACGGGGTGCAGGTCGGGGAAGAAGTACGGTGCATGGGTGCGCAGCCTGGTGTGGAAGCGGGCCTGGAGCGCCCGGCAGATCGCGTCGCCGCGGTGCAGGCCCTCTCGCCCGGCCCAGCCTTCCAGGTAGTCGTCCCAGGGTTGCCCGGAGGCGAGCCACTGCTCGTGGTGGCTGTGCAGCCAGCCGCGCTCGCCGCTGTCGGGCAGCCGGTCGAAGCTCCAGCGCGCGGTCGCCTCGTCGAACCTCTCGTAGGCCCACTCGACGACGATGAGTACGCCGCCCGGCGTGAGCGCCTCGGCGGCCCGAGCCAGGACCTCGTCCAGGTCGGTGACGTGGTGCAGCGAGGTACAGGCGACGATCACGTCGACCGGCTCGCTCAGCTGGTGCTTCTCGAATTCCGTCCGGTGGTATCCGGGTCCGGACGGCGCCACCGGGTCCACGCCCACGGCGGCGAAACCGTGCTCCCGCATCGCGGGGACGAAGCCACCTTCCGGGCCGCATCCGATCTCCAGCACCCGGGCTGGTGCCGGTGGCAGGTGGGCGCGTACGAACGCCCAGCGGGCATCGAGCCAACGCTGCTTGGCGGTCATCGGGTCAGCCGTCCTCGGCGATCAGCTCGCCCTGTTCCGCGGTGACATCGCGGGCGACGGCGAAGGCGGCGGCGGTGAACCGGGTGGTCCGGATGAGAGACATTGCTGCACCCTTCGATAGAGTTCGTTATTAGAGTCAGGCTCTAGTGATACAGTGCAGTCATGCCACTGGTCAAGAGCGCCGGCAAGAAGGGCGAGAAGTCCCGGCAGACTCGGCGACGCATCCTGCAGGCTGCGTACGAGCTGTTCGTCGATCAGGGCTACGGGGCCACCACGCTCCAGGGCATCGCGGAGCGGGCCGGTGTCGCCGTGCAGACCATCTACTTCGCGTTCGGCAACAAGCCGTCGCTGCTCAAGGAGCTGGTCGACGTCACCATCGCCGGTGACGACGAGCCGATTCCCACGATGCAGCGGGCCTGGTTCCGCGACGCTCTGGCGGCTGACACCGCCGAGGCGCAGTTGCGGGCACATGTGAGCGGCACCTGCGAGGTGCTTCAGCGGGTGGCACCGATCATGGATGTGCTGCGCGCCGCCGGAGCACAGGACCCAAGCCTGGCCGGGATGTGGCAGCAGGACACCGATCCGCGCCTCGAAGTCCAAACCGCAGCCGCGCGCAGCCTCATCGCCAAGCCCGGCGCCACGGCAGACCTGACCGTCGAACACGCCGCCGACCTGCTCTACGGCCTGCTGAGCCCAGAGCTGTACCTGCTGTTCATCCGCGACCGAGGCTGGACCCCCGACCGCTGGGAGCAGTGGGTGTACGACACCCTGCACGTGCAGCTCTGCCGTTGACGCGGCAGCGGAGGCACCACGCGGCGCCTACTCGCGCCAGCCGGTCAGCTCCACGCCCTTGGCCAGCTCCACCCGGAAGCCGATGGTGATCTCACCACTGGCGCCGGGCGCGAGCGACAGCCGCCAGGCCAACTCCCCCAGCTCCGTACGCTCCGCAGGCGGCGGCACCAGGTTCGTCTCCCGCACCACCACCGCCTCGTCGCGGGACACCGGCAACTGGTCGCGCACCTCGACCGTCGCCGTCCGCGGTGTGTGGTTGGCGACGGTGATCCGGTAGTCCACCTCCCGCCGCCGCGTCGACCCGAGCGTGGCCTTGGTCTCCGAGCGCCGGTGCAGCTTGCGCTCCACCCGCAGCCGGTCGTCGACCCCGAGCCCCAGCTCGATCTCCTCGCCCGGCGCCCACATCGGCAGCGGGGTGGCCGAGACGAAATCGGCGCCGTGGAACACCGCCGCCGCACCGGGCAGCATCGTGTGCTCGGAGGTGTTGCGTACCGTGGCCCGCAGGTGCGCCTCGGCGACGCGGACCGGCACGGTCACGTGGTCCAGCCGGGCGGGCATGTCCAGCACGGCGATGGTGGCTCGGTGCGCGCTGCCGTCGGCCGGCACCGCTGCCGGCCGGGCCGGCCGATAGGTGGCCGCGCTGACGCCCTGCTCGACCTGGGCGACGCTCTCCTTCAGGCGGGGCGGGAGCGCCCCGGGCCGGGCCGGGCCTCCGCCCGGTACCGGCACCGGCATCCCGACCGGCGCCGGGGGCGGCGCCCCGACCGGCCCGGCCGCCGTCACGGGCCAGGCTGGCGCCGGCTGGAGCCGGTCGAGATACCAGGGCGACAGTTCGGGTACGACTGTCGTCGCGGCCGGCCGGGCGGTCGAGAGCTGGAGCTCGCACTCCGGCCAGTCCTCTCCGGTGTTCTGGCTGACCAGCCCGAACCAGGTGACGGTCACGGTGTCCTCGACCAGCCGCAGGTCATAGGAGGGCCGCCACACCGCACCATCGACCAGGTAGGTCAGCTCCAACTCCACCTCCGCGTCGTCGGCCGTCACCAGGACCGTCACCTCGGCGGCCAACCGGTCCGGCGTCCGCTTGCCGCGCGCGCCGTTCAGGTCGCGCTCGACCGCGGCCACCTCCGCGGCCAGGTCGGTGCGCCGCCGGGACAGCCCGCGCCGCCGGCCGCGTGACTCGGCGAGCTGACCGGCCACCGAGTCGGTGAAGGCCGCCACGTCGGTCGGTGCCGCGTCGCCGGAGGCCAACGCCCGGGCGTACGTGCCACCGGCGCGCTCGGCCAACCGGATGAGGAACTCCCCGCGCTGCTCTTCGATGCCGGCCGCGTCCTCGACCTCGGCCAACTGGTCGGTCAGCTCGCGCTGTCGTTGTTCGAGGGTGACGATCTGCGCGTCGGCGCTGCGGGCCTGCCGCCAGGTTTTCAGGTCCACACCGAGTACCGTGGCCGCGCCCCGACCACCGACCCGAATGGAGTCGCGCCGCAGGCCGATTGGGAGTGGCGCGACGCGTACACGGTGCTCTCCGGCGGTCAGCCGATGGCTGCCCCGACGGGTGACCCGGGCCCGGTCGGGGTAGACGGTGACGCCGACGATGGGTGCGTCGATCTCGGTGCTTTCCACGTCGCGAGGGTAGTCCACGCGTACCGCGCAGGCGCTCCCTCGCAGCACCGACGGCGGCAGCGGCGGACCTCTAGGCTGCCGTTGTGCTCATGGACGATCGGGTGGCGGCGGCCCGCATCAACGTCCAATGGTGAAGGGCGAAGCGATGGCGCAGCATGAAGTGGCGGAGTTGGCGGGGAATTGGGGACGTCCCACCTACTCCGCTCCGGTCCCCGCTGGTCGGCTGGCTCAGTTCGCAGGCGTTGTGCCCGACCTGCTGCTGGCATGTTGGCGCCACTACGGATTCGCCGGCTTCGGTAACGGATTGTTCTGGTTGTGTGATCCCGAGGTGTGGCAGCCGGCGATCGACGCGTGGACAGACGACCTCGTCCTGCCGAGAGAAGACCGATGGATCGCGGTGAGCCGCAGCGCGTTCGGCGATGTGCAGGTGTGGGGTCAGCAGACGGGTTCGCGGTTGACGATCACCGCCCAGCACGGGTGGGTGATCCATACGGATCGGTCGGGCCGCGTGCTGTCAGACGATGGCCGCGATGACCGGCTCTACGCTCTGTTGATGTGCCAGGACCGCCGCAGTGTTGACCTGCACGGTGCCGATGGGAAGCCGCTGTTCGATCGGATCCTCGCACTGCGTGGCCCGGTGGGACCCGACACCATCTACGGCTTTGTCCCGGCCCTGGGTCTCGGCGGGGCGCTGCGTCCCGACCGGGCGGAGATCGTCGACGGACCCGTGCATCTGGAGCTGCTCGCCGAGCTCTCCGAGCGTCGCGTCGTCGACAACGACGACCTCCTGCAGATGTGGATCGGCCAGTGACCGACCCGGGCGCTGCCGGCGATGCGGCGGTGTGGCGGGCGGTGCGGGCCACCGACACGGGCCTGAATGGACGTGCCGCGCGCCTGCTGACCAGTGAGCCGACCGACGACGCGGGATGGCCGGCCGACCTGCCAGCCGGTGTGACGGAAGTGGTCATCGTCGAGGACACTCCCAGCCCGACAGCCACCCTGAAGGTGCAGACCAGCGGGGACGCCACGCCGAAGATCGCGCGGATCAGGTTCGACCAGCTCGCCGTACGCGCCACACCCGTGCAACGGTGACCGCGACGCCGATGCGGCCCGTACACCTCGTGTTCCGAGGTGTACGGGCCGCACCGTGGGTTCGTGACGACGTCGGGCCGACCGTCAGACGGCCGTGCGGGACCACTGCTGGTTGGTGCCGGTGTTGCAGGTGTACTGCTTGAGGACGACACCGTCCGCAGTCGACGCGGCCGGCACGTCCACGCACTTGTTGCTGTGTCGTGCCCGGAGCTGGAAGTAGTTGCCGTTCGTCACCATCTGGAACTGCTGGTTGGTGCCGCTGCCGCAGGTGTACTGGACCAGTTCGGCACCGTCGGCGGTCGACGCGCTCACCACGTCGAGGCACTTTCCGCTGAGTCGGCTGACGATGCGCCAGTAACCGCTGCCGGCGTCCTGGAACTGCCACTGCTGCCAGGCGTTGCCACCGTAGGTGTTCTGACTGACGCGCGCGCCGTTGTCGGTGTTCGGTGACTGGACGTTCATGGCCTTGCCGCTGTGCCGCACGTCGACCCGGTAGAACGTCCCCGTCGACGGCGGAGGCGTCGTCGGGTCGCCGCCACCGATGGTGTCGCCCCACGCGTACCGGATCCGGTCCGCGCCGGAGGTGTTGCGGACGGTCAGGTTGAGGTCGGTGCCGCTGCCGGTGAGGGCGAACATCGAGTACCAGTCGTAGCCGATGGTGCCGGTCTTGCCGCCGAGGGCGGGCCAGTAGGTGCCGCCCATCTGGTTGTCCCGCATGACCTGGGCCATGGCGCGGATGTAGCGCACGAAGTTGTCGGTGCTGCCCGCGTCGGCGTAGTTGCGACCGTCGTTCATGGGGCCACCGAACTCGGTCGCGACCGCGCGCGAGGCGCAGTTGCCGAGGCGGGCCTGGATGTGGCTGCGGAAGCCGTCGTAGGTCATCGCGCCGTAGAAGAAGGTGTAGTAGTGGAAGGACAGCAGCGTCGAGTTGAAGCGGCTGTCGTTGCAGATGTCGCGCAGGTCCTGGCTGAAGCCGGTGCCGCCGATCAGCACCCGGCCGGGCACCGCCGACGTGTGGTAGCTGAGCCAGTTCGCGGCGACGTTGCGCCACTCCGTCGAGCTGTAACCGTGCGGCTCGTTCATCGGCTCGAAGTAGACGTTGGCGTTCGAGCCGTACGTGTTGGTCACCGTGGACCACATGGTGTTCCAGGCGGCGAGATTCGTGATCCTGCCGCCGGAGGCGGCGGCGTCCTCCCAGTAGGCGAGGATGACCTTGAAGCCGCGGGCGGTGGCGGCGTCGATGGCGCCTCGGTAGGCCTCCCACCAGGCAGTACCCACCGTATGGGTGTTGATGGGCAGCCGGACGGTGTTGACGCCCATGGTGGACGCCATGTCGTCGTAGATGGCATTGGCCTTGGCCCGCACCGTCGCGTTGCTGTCGGACATGCTCAGACCCTGCACGACGAGCGGGCTGGTCTTGAAGTTGTCACCCAACATGGCCCAGTTCATGCCGCGGAACTGGTTGGTGGCGGCGGCGGCGGGCGACGACGCGACGACGACCACGCCGCCGACCATCGCCGTCACGGCGGCCACCAGGGCGATCAACGTCCGGCGCATCGACCGGCTTATCCGTTTCATGTGTTGTCCAATCACTAGATCGTGCCTCTCCAGGCTCGACAGCTCGAGGGGTTAGCTGGTCACGCGGAAGGTCGCGTCGGCACGGCTCTGCGCGTCGGAGATCGGGTCGAGCCGGAGCAGGTAGGCGTAGTGCCGGAGGTAGCGGTCCGGGTGGCTGTAGGACTGGAACGACGTCCACGAGGAGTTGGCCAGACCGGCGACCTGCCGGAAGGTGGCGTCGGCGGCGAAGGTGGCGGTGCCGTCGTTGGCTTCCAGTCGGAAGTCGAACCCGTAGTGGCGCAGGTAGTAGCCCGGGTAGTTGACCGACTGGATGGAGACCGTGCCGGAGCCGGCCAGGCCGGGCACGACCCGCCACTGGCCGTCCTGGGCCGGGCTGACGTTCGGGTCGATGCGGACGTCGTAGTCGTAGTGCCGCACGTACCGGTCCTGGAAGTTGTACGACTGGATCCGGTTGACGGCGGTGACGGGCCAACGGGCGAGCACCCGGTTCTGTTCGGCGGCGGTCAGGTTGAGGATCGTGCCGTGCCGCTTCTTGGTGCCACCCATGGCGTACGAGCCGGACGCGGGCAGCCGGTAACTGCTCGGGCTCGACGGGTTGGTGGTCAGGACGGGCAGGTAGCCCCGCCCGGAGGAGTACTGGTCGAGGTAGAGCACCCACTCGTCGCGGTTGTTGTACTTCAGCCACATCGGGCCCTCGACCTGGGCGCCGGTCAGCCCGATGCCGGACAGGTTCCCGAGGTTCGTCCAGGTGCCGAGGATGGAGTTGCTGCCCTCGATGGCGATCTGGCCGTCCCGGGAGGCCCGCACGTACCGGTAGGCGCCGACGCCGGCCGGCACCTCGACGATCTGGGTGTCGATGATCTCCTGGTTGCCGGGTCGGTTGATGTAGACCTGCGGCGTGGTGATGCTGCGGAAGTTCGTCGTGCGCGCGGCGTAGATGCGGTGCTTGGTCGCCCCGTTGAGTGGGACGTTCGTCGCCCAGTAGAGGACGTAGTCGCCGGTCTCCGGGTTCCAGATCGCCTCCGGCGCCCAGGCGTTGCGTCCGTCCGGGATCGCGCCGGCGACGTTCAGCAACCACGGCGCGGACCAGTTGACCAGGTCGGTGGACTCCCACACGACGAGGTTGCGGCTGCCGTTGTTGATCGCGGCCGACCAGTCCTGACCACAGCCGATGCACAGGTCGGTGGCGATGATCCAGTACCGGTCACCGTTCGGTGAGCGGACCAGGGCGGGATCACGGACGCCGCGGGTGCCGACTGTGGAACGCAGGACGAGCCCGCCGTTGTTGAGGTCGGTCCAGCGCAGGCCGTCGGTGCTGTGGGCGAGGTAGATCTGCTGGGCGGTCGACGACTCGCCGGTGAAGTGCGCCATCAGGTAACCGACGGTCGGGTCGAGTGCGGACGCCTCCTTCGGTGTCGCCGCGGACCAGGTGGTGAACAGCAGGCACGCGGCCACCGCGACCGCGCCGAGCCGCGCGAGGACTCTCGACATGTGTCTTTCTCCTTCGCGGAGGGGCATCCGGGTCAGCTAGAGGGTCGGTACGACGGGACGGATGGTGCCGTCGGCGTTGAACTCCATCCGGTCGATGGCAGTCTCCCGGTTGGTGCCGTTGCCGGCCGGAACAGCGAACCGGTGGTAGGCGATGTACCAGGTGTCGCTACCGGGCGCCCGGACCACGGAGTGGTGGCCGGTGCCCTTGATGCCGACGTCGAGCCGCTTCTGCAACACCACGCCGCGCCTGGTCCACGGCCCGAGGGGCGACGGGCCGGTGGCGTACGCGACCCGGTAGTCCTCACTGCGCGTGTCGTTCTCCGACCACATGAAGTAGTACTGGCCGTTGCGCTTGAACACGAACGGCGCCTCGTTGTAGCCCGACGGCGTGCTGACCCGTACCTGCGCGGCGTCGAAGGAGGTCAGGTCCGTGTTCAGCCGCACGGCCCGCGCGACGCCCTGACCCCAGTACAGGTAGGACTGCCCGTCGTCGTCGGTGAACACCATCGGGTCGATCGCCTGCCCACCGGAGAACTGGTCGCTGCGGACGAGCGGCCGACCCAGCGCGTCGCGGAACGGCCCGGTGGGGCTGTCGGCCACGGCCACACCGAGGTGTTTGGCGGTGTTGCCGCTGGCCGCGCCGCCGCTGAAGTACAGGTAGTAGCGGCCGTTGGCGCTGGCCACCGCCGGCGCCCAGGCCGAGTTGTCCGCCCAGGACACGTCCGGGCCGTGGTCCAGGACCACGCCGTGGTCGGTCCAGTTGACCAGGTCGGTGGAGGAGAACGCCTTGTGGTAGGTGCCGGCCCAGCTCGCGTAGCCGTCGGTGGTCGGGTAGAGGTAGTAGCGGCCGTTGAAGACGGCGAGGTGCGGGTCGGCGAAGAGGCCCGGGATGACCGGTCCCTTGGTGGTCCTGGGCGCCCACGGCGCGACGAGACGGAAGGAACTGTCCGCCCGGAACGCGGCCGTGTCCTGGTAGGCGTCGAGCCAGAGTGCGAAGTCACGGTGCCGGATCCGCCGGGTCGGATAGTTGTACGAGGCGAGCGCCACCGAGCCGGAGACCGAGCCGTCGACCGCGCAGAAGGTGGCGTCGGCCCGGAACCCCGCGTCACCGGCGTTGGGGTCGATCCGGAGACGGTAGTCGCGGTGTCGCAGGAACAGGCCCGTCTTGGTCTGGAACGAGTAGCAGGCAGGCGAGGCCAGGCCGTTGACCACGGTGAAGGTGGCATCGAGCTTGACCTGGTTGGCGCTGCTGGAGGTCACCGGATCGAGCTGCCCGAGGTAGTCGATGTGCCGCACGTACCGTCCGGTCTGGTTGACCGCCTCCAGCGAGACGGCGCCGGTCGGCAACGTGGCGGCCTGCGCCGGTCCGTCGGCGACCACCACGAGAGTGGCGGCGGCCACGGCGGCGAGCGCCAGGAACCGGAGGCGGACGTAGCCGTTGGCCCCGTAGCGCAGCCGCCACCGGTGGTCGGCTCTGCCGGTGTCGGCCCAGCGCGGGGTGGCCGCACCGTCCGGCGCCGACGCCGGCCCGCTGGTCGATGCCGCGGACGTTCGCCTGGGAATCACGGTGACGACTCCTCCTCCGGGCGGCCATCGATGTTAGCGTTAACAAGATCAACTCGCCACGCGGTACAGGAGCAATGTGTTCTGCTCGTTAAGTTCGCGTTGCGGACCAGTGTTAGCGATCGCATCAACGGGTGTCAAGGATCGAAGAAGTTCGCTCACCTTGATCGCGCCGCCACGGCCGGCGCTATCGTTCTGGCATGGTGCTCACGTCATCCGATGCCATCGGTGCCGCCTTCCTCGCCGCCGAGCCGGCCCACGGCGTCGACCTCAGCCTGTTCGGACAGTTCACCGGCTCCTGGGCGCTGGACTGCACCGAGTACGACCCCGACGGGTCCTCCACCGTTCGACGAGGCGAGTGGCACTTCGGGTACGCCTTGGGCGGCCGGGCCACCACCGATGTCTGGATCCTGCCGGGTGTCGAACACGGCGTCAGCGTGCGATTCCCCGACCCCGCTGCCGGCGCGGGGGTCTGGCGCTCGACGTGGGTGGGACCGGGACGGCGGCGGACGCACACCTTCCTTGCCTCTCGCGTCGGCGAGCAGATCGTGCTCGACGGCGGCGACCTCCGCTGGACCTTCTCCGACATCGAGTCAGACGAGTTCCGGTGGCGCAACGAGGCACGCCAGCCCGACGGCACGTGGCGGCTCGACCAGACGTTCCGGGTGTGGCGGCAGGCCTGACCTGACCAACAGTAGGCACAGACCGCTGCGGAGGCCGATGGTCGGCCGAAGGCGGACGCGTCAGTTCTGGATGGAGAACGTCGCGACGACACCGTTGTGGTCGGACCTGGTGGCACCGACGATGTCGTAATCGGTCATCCACATCACCTGGTGACCGGGTAGCCGCTTCCAGAAGTAGACGTAGTCGATGTGCCGATTGCCGTGTGTCCCGGTGCCCTTCTCGCCGTAGAGGTTGTAGTTGGAGCGCAGATTCGGCAGCTCGTTGGCCTCGAAGACCTGCCACGGGAACTTCGCGTACCCGTAGCTCCGGTCGGCGCTGAAGTCGACGTTGAGGTCACCGCTCACGATGACCTGGCCCTCGTCCTGCTTGTCCACCGCCAGGTCCTTGAGGCCTTGGAACTGCGCCTCGGCGCACCTGGTGCGCGGCAGGTCCTCCGGTCGGCCAGCGTTCTCGATGCTGGCCACCGCGTGGGCGTTGATGTGGGTCACGTTGCGGCCACTGGCCTTGTGCCGGTATTTGACCCAGTTGTTGTACCGCGCGGGCGGCACCTCGCCCGGGCCGTTGGTGTCACAGACGAAAATCGACCCCTTGTCGAGTACGTCGAACACGCTCTTCCTGGCGATCAACGCCTCGCCAGCCTGGTTGGTCCCGCCCGGCGCGTACAACCACCAGCCGTTGTCGGCGGCCCAGCTCTCCAGGAACGCCTTGCGGGCACCGACCTCGTTGAGACCGACGAGGTCCGCCTTGGACGCGATCAGGTTCAGGTCGTGCACGAAGTCGGCCTGGCTCAGCCCGTAGTAGATGTTCAGCGTCGCCGCCTTGAAGCCCACGCTCGCGGCAACCGCAGGGGTTGCCGGCAGCAGAGCCGCCACCAACGCGACCGCAACCGCGAGAGCGCCCAGTGCGCGGGCCTGCCAGTCCGTTGTCCTGCGCATCGATGTCCCTCCGCACAAGCCGCCGTCGGTGGCGGCCAACGAACCCTATCGACCCAAGTCGACGCGGTGCCGAACGTCCGGTAACGAAGGATCGACAGACCTGGGTCGATCGACGACCATGCTCCGCAGCGATGTCGAGTCGACCCGGCCGCGCGGGAAGCAGATCACCTCGTGCCGCGGTCAGTCGTCCGTGTCCTCGTCCTCGTCGTCGCCGGGCGTGGTCAGGCCCTGCTCGTCGAGGAAGCCCCACCAATCGTCGTTGTCGGAGCCGACCTCGCCGTACCCGGCCCCGAAGACGTAGTAGGCGAGGAACGAGTCGAGGTCCGGCGCGACTTCGAGGAACGTCTCACGCATGAACCACTCGTCGGTGGTCTCCGCCGGCAAGTACCAGACCGCGCCGGTATCGCGTCGGATCAGCAGCGGCTCGTCACTCAGCGTGCCGAAGACCAGCCACTCGCCCGGTTCGTCCGCGACGCCGGTGAACTCGGGCATCAGCTCGATGTAGTACTGGACGTCGCCGAGCAGGTCAGTTCCGCGAAGGTCGAACGAGCCGGCCCGGAGGCCGTTGGTGGTCTCCAACAGCTCCCGGACCGACCGCGGCAGAGCTGCGGGAATCTGGTCGGCCGGAGCGCCGTCGTAGATCTCGGCCCACACCAGCGTCGCCGGCTGGTCCGCCTCCAGGTCGGTGCGCAGCTCCGCGATGAGCTCCCGCAGGTCGGGGTTCAAGCCATTACCTCCATTCGGATCGGCGCGCCATCGGGCAGCTTCTTGATCTGTTGCCAGCTTTGCCGGCCGACATCCCGTGTGTTCCACCGAGAGGGTGGTCAGATCCGGCATCCGGTCCGGCTGAACCTGGTTAGCGTTCAGAGCTGGGGTCAGCGGCTCTGCTGGAACCAGGCGGCGACCAACTCCAGCGGGCGGCGGCGGCCGGTGAAGATGGTGACCGTGTCACGGAGGTCGTAGGTCTGGCGGGCATCCGTGGGCGTGGTTACGAGGCGGTTGAGCATCGCGGGGGCTAACCAGAAGTACTTCGCGGCGCCGGTGAGTTGGATGGCGCGGCGGACGGTGGCGGCGTCCACCGCGCCAGCGAGGCCGCGAAGGTAACCGGTGGTGACCAGTTCGACGACCTCGTCGATCAGGACCAGGTCGACCAGGCCGTCGAAGAACGTGTCGAGGATGAGGTTGGCGGCGTCCTCGCCGAGTGGACCGGGACCGACGAAGCTCCAGTCCAGCAGCACCGGCCCCGAGTCGTCGACGATCAGGTTCGTCGGCCACACGTCGTGGTGGCAGAGGGTGCGGGGCAGCTCATCCGTGGCCCGCAGCACGTCGTACCGGCGTAGCCAAAGCTCTCGGAGGCTGGCCCGGAGGTCGTGCGGCCAGGCGGAGGCCGCGGTGGGATGGTCCCAGGGAATCGGTTCGGTGACGGGGCGGGTCGTGGTGTAGTCGCGCAGCCAGTCGCGGGACAACCATGGCTCGGTGGGGCGCCGGCCCAGCCAGAACGCGTGCCCAGCGCCGAGCCGCTCGGCGAAGTCGCCCAGCGTCGCGGGCGTTGCCGCGGTGCCGGGCACACCGTCGACGTGCTCCAGCCACAGCGCGACCGACCCGTCGGGCCGGTCCGTCCACTCCAGCAGGGCCGGAGCGCGGATGCCCGCCGCCGAATAGGCAGTCTTCGCCAGCCCATCGCGGTAGGCCAGGGCTTCTCGCTGCCAGTAGTTCCAGTGGCCCTGGTCGGTGCTCGCCGCCCAGTGCGCGGGCACCCCGTTCCGGCCCGGCGGTGCCGCGATCTTCAAGATTGTTCTCCGGCCATCGCGGTTCACCCGCCAAATACCACCGGTCGCCCCGTTGAGCGAGTTATGGGTCAGCAGTTCGGCCTCCGACTGCCGCCCTATGAGGTCACCAGGCGGGTTCATCGGCCCATCCTAGGTACCGCCCGTTCATCGGCGGTGAGCACGGACGGCTACGGTGCTGCGATGGCGGTGTGGGAGCTGTGGCGGCAGGATGACAACGGTAACCGGGTCCAGATAAGCGCTTTCGCTGATCGGGTTGAGGCGCTGGCCAACGCCCTGGCGTTGGAATCTGGGGTGGTGCACAAGCAGACCTACTGGCTCCACGGGCCGCCCGAGCCGGTCTGCCGCACGAACCGCGACCTCTACCGACGCCTTGTCCGAGAAGGCGAGGGGATGAACGCCGCCGGACACGGTTTGGACAGGTTCCTGCGCGGCTGGTGGCAGGTTGCCCGGCCGCTGTCAGGTCAGGTCCGGCTGGACCTGGACACGGTTGCCGCGATGGTCACGGCGGCCGGCATGGTCGAGCCGGCGCCGTTGCAGGCCTCCTGGCGATCCGCCGAGTTCCGCTACACACACGAGCCGACCACGTATGCCCACTGGGAAGCCATCGTCCTGTCGCAGATCGCGGACCTGGCCGACTTCGCCGACCAAGGTCCCCTCGACAAGTACGCCTATTTCGGCATTGCCGCGCCCCGTCCCGCCGGATGTGTACGAGCCCTGAGCACCACCTGGTACAACTTCGATCCGAAGGGTTACCTGGAATGCGGGATGGCCGGGGCGCTGGGCGGCTGGAGCGAGGACGACGGCATACGACAGCCGCTTCCTGGCCCACACCCGGAGTTCGTGGACGAACGGGAGCCAGGCGATCAGGCCATCGATTTCCTCGGCTGGGACGATCTGGCAGAGCTGGCCCGATGTGGGCAGCAGTACGAGTAGCAAACCACGTCAGGCGGT
This sequence comes from Micromonospora sp. NPDC049204, assembly GCF_040647935.1. Classification (NCBI taxonomy): domain Bacteria; kingdom Bacillati; phylum Actinomycetota; class Actinomycetes; order Micromonosporales; family Micromonosporaceae; genus Micromonospora; species Micromonospora sp. NPDC049204. The sequence continues at coordinate 20,011 of NZ_JBEZDC010000024.1, forward strand.
GGCCAGGCGAACCATGAACTGGCAGCCCTCCGGGGTGTTGCGCACCTCCACCCGACCGCCGTGCGCCTCCACCAGGCCGTGGACGATGGCCAGGCCGAGCCCTCCGGACGCCCCACCGTCGCCGGGGCCGGGCGTGCGGGCCGGCTCGCCACGGAACGCGATGTCGAACAGTCGGGGAAGGTCGGCCGGGGGGATGCCGCCGCAGGTGTCGGCGACCGACAGCCAGGCGTGGTCCTCGTCGTGGCCGGCCTCGATGCGTACGGTGCCGTCCTCCGGGGTGTAGCGGACCGCGTTGAGCAGCAGGTTGGCGACGACCCGGGCCAGCTCCGGCTCGCTCGCGGCCACCGTCGGCCAGCCCGACTCGCTGGCGATCAGCTTGATCCGGCGGGCGTCGGCCAACGGGGTGGTACTGGCCAGCGCGTCCGACACCACCTCGCCGAGCGGCACCGCGGTCAGCGACAACCGCAGCGCTCCCGCGTTGATCCGGGACAACTCGAACAGGTCGTCGACGAGTCGGGTCATCCGGTCGGTCTCCAGGCGGATCCGGCGGTGGTACTCGTCGACGGTGTCCGGATCGCGGACCACCCGGTCCTCCAGCGCCTCCGCCATGGCCCGCAACCCGGCGAGCGGGGTACGCAGGTCGTGGGAGACCCAGGCGACCAGGTCGCGTCGCCCCTTCTCCAGGTGCCGTTCCCGTTCCCGCGCCTGGTCGCGCCAGACCGCCGCGCGGGCCAGTCGACGGCCGAAGTGCCCGCCGACGGCGAGGCTGACCACCCCTGCCGCCGAGACGGTGATCAGCACCACCTCGAGGTCGTGTGCGGAGAGGAACATCGCCTCCGCGACCGCCAGCACCCCCACGGCGACGGCAACCACCGTGGTGGCGAGCAGCACGCTGAGGTGCACGGTGATCGAGCTGCGCCGAAGCGCACGCAGCAGCAGCGCGCCGGCGAGCCCGATGCCCAGTGCCGCGCCGAGGGCGATCGCGAAGATCAGCAGTAGGTCACGCATCGGCTGGCTCGTACCGGTAGCCGACGCCCCAGACGGTCACGATCCGCCGCGGATCGGCCGGGTTGTCCTCGATCTTCTCGCGCAGCCGGCGTACGTGCACGGTCACCGTGGAGTGGTCCCCGAAGTTCCAGCCCCAGACCTGCTCCAGGAGTTCGGCCCGGCTGAACACCCGGGACGGGTGCCGCATGAGGTGGACGAGCAGGTCGAATTCGCGCAACGTCAGCACCAGGTCGGCATCGGCGAGGCGGGCGGTCCGGGAGGTGGTCTGCACCACCAGGCTGCCGTCGAGAAGCGCCTCCGGCCGCTCGGGTGGCGGCCCGCTGGCGGCGCGCCGGAGCACCGACCGGACCCGGAGCACCAGTTCCCGGGGGGAGAAGGGCTTGGTCAGGTAGTCGTCCGCGCCGAGTTGCAGCCCGAGGATCCGGTCGGACTCGTCACCCCGCGCGGTCAGCATGATGATCGGGATGCCGTCCGGCCGGGCGCGCAGCTCCCGGCACACCTGTAGGCCGTTGATCCGGGGCAGCATCAGGTCGAGCACGACCAGGTGCGGCACCTGGCGCGCCACCGCCGCCAGCGCCGCTGCCCCGTCCGCGGCGTGGCTGACCTGGAATCCGTCGTGTTCGAGGTAGCGACAGATGACGTCACTGACGGTCTGGTCGTCGTCGACCACCAGCACCCGCTGTGTCACGAACGTCCCCCGCTCCGGCCCGTCGACCTGTCCATCCGCCCAGCGTAGCCAGGCGGTGGGCGCCGACCGCACCGGCGAAACCTAACGAGGTTCTTACGGCTGCGCGGGCCGGCCGGTACGGGCGTACGCGGGGTCCTACGGTGACCGGAATGCGGATACTTGTCACCGGTGCTGCCGGGTTCATCGGCTCCCACGTCGCCGACCTGCTCGGCGAGGAGGGGCACGAGGTGGTGGCCGTCGACGCGCTCCTGCCGGAGGCGCACGGTGCGACGGCACCGCCCTGGGCGCAGCGACACGACCTCGTGGTCGGCGACGTGCGCGACCATGAGCTGCTGACCCGGCTGCTCGCCGGGGTCGACGCGGTCTGCCATCAGGCGGCCATGGTCGGCCACGGCGTCGACCCGGCCGACGCCCCCCGCTACGCCGCCCACAACGACCTCGGCACGGCCACCCTCCTCGCGGCGATGCACGCCACCGGCGTACGCCGGCTGGTGTTGGCCAGCTCGATGGTGGTCTACGGCGAGGGCCGCTACCACTGCCCGGTCCACGGAATCGTCCGGCCGGCCGGTCGCCGTGCCGCCGACCTGGCCGAGGGCCGGTACGAGCCGATCTGCCCCCGGTGCGACCTGACGCTCTCCCCCGGTCTCGTGCCCGAGGACGCGCCGCTGGAACCGCACAGCACGTACGCCGCCACGAAGCTGGCCCAGGAACACCTCGCCGGCGCCTGGGCCCGGCAGACCGGCGGATCGGTCTGGGCGCTGCGGTACCACAACGTCTACGGGCCGAGGATGCCCCGCGACACTCCGTACGCCGGGGTGGCGTCGATCTTCCGGTCGGCGCTGGCCGCCGGGCAACCGCCGCGGGTCCTGGAGGACGGTCGGCAGCGGCGCGACTTCGTCCACGTGACCGACGTCGCCGCGGCCAACCTGCTGGCCCTGACGACACCGGCGCCGGAGCCTCTGGTCCCGGTCAACGTCTGCTCGGGTGAACCGCACACCGTCGGTGAGCTGGCCCACGAGCTGGCTTCGGCGATGGGCGGACCCCTGCCGGTCATCGTCGGCGGCGGGCGGGTGGCCGACGTCCGGCACGTCGTGGCCGATCCGGCCCGCGCCGCCCGGCTGCTGGGTTTCACCGCCCGAGTCGGTTTCGCCGCCGGCGTCACCGACTTCACCACCGCGGTGATGCGGGAGCCGGCGTCGGTCAGGACACCGTCCACAGTAGGTGGTTGACGGCGAGAGCCGTGCCGGCCTGGGCCGCCAGCCACCACCGTCGGTGTCCGGGGGGCAGGTGCGCGGTGGCGACCAGCAGCCAGACGGCGAACGGTAACCAGATCCGCTCCACCTCGGCCTTGCTGAGCCCGGACAGGTCCGCCGCGAGCACGGCCACCGCCGCCGCGACGGGCAACCACACGGTGGGGCCGGCGCTGACGATCCGCTGGCGCAGGGCCGTCGGGAGCGGTGGTCGGATCGACACGGCGGCCACCGCCCGGCGCAGCGCCGGCCCGAGCACCGGCCCGGCCGAGAGCAGCAGGGCGGCGAGGTTCGCCCAGATCCAGTAGCCGTACGGGCGTTCCGCCGCCCAGCCCTGGTAGTAACGACGCGCCACCAGGTGGTAGCCGTCCAGCCACCAGAAACCGGCGACGCTGAACCCGGCGACAACGACCGCCACCGCCGTCGCCGCGACCAGGAGCACGCCGAGGCGGTCCCGCGCCCGCAGCAGCACCACGGTCACCACGAGGACCCCGACCAGGACGAACCCGTACGACAGGTAGAGCGCGAATCCGAGCAGCAGCCCGCCGAGTACGGCCCCGGGTCGGCCACCCACCACCAGCAGCGCCAGTCCGGCGGCGATCACCGCCGCGAAGATCCCGTCGGCGGACGCGCCCACCCAGACCGCCCCCGGGAAGAGGACCAGGAACGGCCACACCGCCCGAGCGGCATCCTCGGCCCCGAGCGCCCGCAGCGTCACCGGCACCGACACGGCGACCGTGGCGCCGAGCACCACACACGCGAGCCCGGCGGCGGTACCGCCGCCCAGGCCGATCCGCTCCAGGACGACGAAGAACAGCAACGCTCCCGGTGGATGACCGGCGGCGTGGGTGGACCACGAGTCGGGCTGGAAATCGAGGATCCGATCGGCGTAGCCGGCCACCATCGCACCGACATCCGTCACCCGGGGTACCTCGTGCAGGTACTCGGCCTGCACGGTGAGCCGCTCGGTCAACCCGGCGGACCAGCCGTCCACCAGGGCCAGCGACAACGTCCAGAGCACCGCGCCGAGGTAGCCGACGACCAGCAGCAGTGGCCACCGCGCGGTGGCCCCCCAGCGGGTACCCCGCCAGACGAACAGCGCCGCGACGAGGAGTGCGGCGGGAGTGCCGGGACCCAGATGGGGCTGCCACGCGGCGTAGAGCGGGGCGGCGTCCGCGTGGAGCTGCACGCCCCGATGGTTGAGCAGTGCGCCGACGGTGACGGCGACGACGAGCAGGGCAATCTCGGCGCCGATGACGATCAGGTCGGCGGACCGGGGTCGTCCCGGCCGGGTCATCATGGTCATGGTGACGGCCGACGATACGACCTCCGGCCAGGGATCCGACGGCGCGACGGCGCGACGTCAGGGACTCGTAAGATCCCCTGCCGCGTAAGCGATTCGTAAGGAGCGACGGCGGTCCGGACGGACCGTGGCGGGCCTAGCGTCGCCGGTATGCACACAACGATCGACGTGGTGCTGCCCTGCCTGGACGAGGCGGCCGCACTGCCTGCCGTCCTGAGCGGGCTGCCACCCGGCTACCGGGCCATCGTGGTCGACAACGGCTCGACCGACGGTTCGCCTGCCGTCGCGGCCGAGTACGGGGCGCGTGTCGTCCACGAGCCGAGACGCGGGTACGGCGCGGCGGTGCACACCGGCCTGCTGGCGGCGGACGCGGAGCTGGTCTGCGTCCTCGACGCGGACGGCTCGTTCGACCCGGCCGAGTTGCCCAGGCTCGTCGCGGCGGTGCTCGACGGTCGGGCGGATCTCGCCGTCGGGAGGCGTCGACCGGTCTCGGCGCAGGCCTGGCCGTGGCACGCCCGGATGGGAAACGCGCTGGTGGCCGCGCTGCTGCGGCGGCGCGGCGTGCCGGTGTACGACATCAGCCCGATCCGGGTGGCCCGGCACGCGGCGCTCCTGGGACTCGGCGTTGAGGACCGCGCGTTCGGTTACCCCCTGGAGTTGCTGCTGCGCGCCACCGAGGCGGGCTGGCGGATTCTCGAGCTGGACGTCGCGTACGCGCCCCGGGCCGCCGGCACCAGGTCGAAGGTCTCCGGGTCGGTCCGGGGCACGGTACGGGCGAGCCGGGACTTCGCCGGAGTGTTGCGCGCCGGCGTCGGCGGTGGCCGGTGAACGTCCTGCTCCTGGTCGCGAAGGCGCCGGTCGCGGGACTGGCCAAGACGCGCCTGTGTCCTCCGGCGAGTCCCGCCCAGGCGGCCCGGGTCGCGGCGGCGGCGCTGTTGGACACCCTCGCGGCGGTACGCGCCACCGCCGCGACGATTCCCGTGCTGGCCCACACCGGTCGGTTCGCCGATGCCGAGTGCGGCGCGGAGCTGACCGCAGCGCTGGCGGGCTGGCACCTCGTCGCACAGCGCGGCGCCACGTTCGCCGACCGTCTCGCGAACGCGCACGCCGACACCGCCACGGCCTTCCCCGGCCGACCGGTGCTACAGATCGGCATGGACACCCCGCAGGTCCGGCCGGCCCTGCTCACCACCGCCCTGGAATTGCTCGCCGCGCACGGAGCCGTGTTCGGGCCGGCGCTCGACGGGGGCTGGTGGGCACTCGGGTTACGCGACCCGGCGTACGCGGGCGTGTTGCGCGACGTGCCCATGTCCACCGACGACACCGGTCGCCGTACCCTCGCCGCTCTCCGGGAGCACGGCGTACGCCCGGCGATCCTGCCCGGGCAACAGGATGTCGACGACTGGCCCAGCGCGCTGGCGGTCGCGGCCGACCTGCCCGGCACGCGGTTCGCGGCTGCCGTCGAGTCGGTGGGCGGCCACCTGGTGAACGGACGCCTCCGGTGAGTTCGACGATGATCCTCGACGGTTTCGCCGTGGCGCTGGGCGGGCTCGGCGGGTGGTCCGCCGACCAGGATGCCCGCGGTACGCCGGTCGCCCCGATGCCTCCGGCCCCGTCCGAGCACTGGCTGGTGCACACCGACGGACGACGCGACCTGTTGCCGGTTCGGCGCTGGCACGGTCCTCCCGAACCGGCGATCGAGTCGCTCGCCGCGCGCTGCGACGGGCCGACGATCGACCTCGGCTGCGGCCCCGGCCGACTGACCAGGGCGCTCGCCCAGCGCGGTCTCGTCGCCCTGGGGGTGGACATCTCCGCCGAGGCGGTACGGCTGACCCAGGGCCGGGGTGTGGTCGCCCTGCGACGCGACGTCTTCGACCCCCTGCCCGGCGAGGGGCGGTGGGCTCACGCCCTGCTCGTCGACGGCAACATCGGCATCGGCGGTGACCCGGTCCGGCTACTGCGTCGGTGCGCGGCCCTGCTCGCGGCCGACGGGACGCTGCTGGTCGAGGTGGAGCCCCCGGGAGCCGGGCTGTGGCAGGGACAGGCGTTCGTGCTGTCCGGGGCGTCCGGCGACGGGGTACGTCAGGGGCCGACGTTTCCCTGGGCGCGGGTCGGTGCGGACGTGCTGGCCGGTACCGCCGCCGCTGCCGGCCTACGGGTGGCGGACCGTCTCCGGTTCGGCACACGCTGGTTCGCCGAGTTGGTCCGCCAATGATCCGCCAGCCCCGCGTCCCCACCCCCGAGGACTTCACCGCGCCGTCGCACTCACCGCTGGTCGCCGCCCGGCTCGGCCTCTGGCTCGGGGTGGCGTTCGGGCTGTGTTTCGGCACCGGGCTGCTCAGCCACTACCTCCAGCACCCGCCCGGTTGGTTCACCTGGCCGACCCGACCGGTCAACCTCTACCGGATCACCCAGGGCGTCCATGTGCTCTCCGGCATCGCGGCGATCCCGTTGCTGCTGGCCAAACTGTGGAGCGTCTACCCGCGGCTGTTCGTCCGGCCGCCCCTGCGCCAGCCGATCCGGTTGTCCGCCCACGCCCTCGAACGGATCTCCGTCCTCGTCCTGGTCTGCGCGGCGTTCTTCGAACTGGTCACCGGCCTGTTCAACGTCGCCCAGTCGTACCCCTGGGGGTTCTTCTTCCCGACCGCGCACTACGCGGTCGCCTGGCTGGTGGTGGGCGCGTTGCTGCTGCACGTCGCGGTGAAGCTCCCGATCGCCCGCGCGGCACTGGGCACGCCGCTGCGGCCCAGCGCCGGTGGGCGAGACGATCGGGACTCGTCCGGACGTCGCGCGTTCCTGCGTACCTCGGCGGGTGTCGCCGGAATCGCCGTGCTGGCCACCGCCGGCGTCACCGTCCCGTGGTTGCGTCGGGTGTCCCCGCTGGCGTGGCGGTCCGCGTCCGGACCGCAGGGCGTGCCGATCAACCGGACGGCCGCCGCCGCGCGCATCGCCGTTCCACCCGACTGGCGGCTGGAGATCGTCTGGCCGGGCGGGCGGTACGCCCTGTCCCTGGCCGACCTGGCGGCCCTGCCGCAGCGCACGGCCGAACTGCCGATCGCCTGCGTCGAGGGCTGGAGCGCCTCCGCCCACTGGACCGGTGTGCCCGTCGTCCACCTGCTCCGCCGGGCCGGCGCACCCACCGGCCGACCGGTTCGCGTCACCTCCCTGGAGACCGACGGCCTGTACGCCGCGAGCACCCTCCCCGCGGCCCACGCCAGCGACCCGCTGACCCTGCTCGCACTGCGGATCAACGGCGAGGAGCTGTCGCCGGACCACGGGTACCCCTGCCGTCTCATCGCGCCGAGCCGACCGGGTGTGCTCCAGACCAAGTGGGTGGCCCGGCTGGAGGTGTTGCGGTGAGAACCGTCCGACTGCTCCTGCTCGTGCTCGGCACCGCCGCGGCGGCGTACGGCGGTTGGCTGCTCCTCCCCCAGCTCGCCACCACCCTGCCGTGGCTGCTCGGCGGTCCGCTGCTGCACGACATCCTGGTGGCACCACTTGTCGGACTTGTCGGGCTGGCCCTGGGCCGACTGGTGACCGACCGGTTCCGCCGGGCCTGGATCGGCGCGGGCCTGCTGGCCAGCGCCACGTTGCTGCTGATCGCGGTGCCCCTGCTGTGGCGACCGCCATCGGCGCCTCCGAACCCCGGCCTGCCGGACCGTGACTACCCACTGGGGCTCGCGGCCGGGCTGGCCGTCGTCTGGGGCGTCATCGTGCTCGTGCTGGTCGTCACCACGATCGTCGGCCGGCGCGGCGCCAACCGTTCCTGAGTCCCCCACCCGCCTCCGAGGAGACGTGCACATGTCAGAAGGCAACGCCCGCCCGCCGATCGGCGTGATCGGCGGGTCGGGTTTCTACGAGTTCCTCGACGACGTCAGCGAGGTCACGGTCGACACACCGTACGGACCGCCGAGCGACTCGCTGTCCGTCGGGAGCGTCGCCGGGCGACCCGTGGTGTTCCTGCCCCGCCACGGACGTCGGCACACCCTCCCCCCGCACCTCATCAACTACCGGGCCAACCTGTGGGCGCTGCGGGCAGCGGGCGTCCGGCAGGTGCTCGCACCGGGGGCCGTGGGCGGTCTGCGACCGGATCTGGGTCCCGGCACCCTCGTCGTGCCGGACCAACTGGTCGACCGGACCGCCGGCCGCGAGCAGACCTACTACGACGGGCGGCCCCGCGGGGACGGGCAACTTCCCGGGGTCGTCCACGTGCCGTTCGCCGACCCCTACTGTCCGGTGGGGCGCGCCATCGTCCTCGACGCCGCCCGCAACGCTGATTGGCAGCCGGTCGACGGCGGCACCATTGTCGTCATCGGAGGGCCGCGCTTCTCCACCCGCGCCGAATCACAGTGGTACGGCCAGCAGGGCTGGTCGGTCGTCGGCATGACCGGTCACCCCGAAGCGGTGCTGGCCCGCGAACTGGCCCTGTGTTACACCGCGCTGTCGCTGGTGACCGACCTCGACTCCGGCGTCGAGGTCGGGCACGGCGTCACCCAACAGGAGGTGTTCACGGTCTTCGCGCGAAACGTCGAACGCCTGCGCGTCCTGCTCGGCGACGCGATCCAGACGTTGCCGGCGGACCAGGCGGGCTGCCCGTGCGCAGAGGCCCTGTCCGGCACGGACACCGGCATCACGCTCCCCTGAGAATCGGGGCGGGGTTGTCGACAGCTGCCGATTCGTAAGGGTTCCGCAAGGGTTCGCGACCGGTTCGACGGTTGCCGCGGCCGTACGCTGCGGTGATGGGAAAGCCGATCTTCCGGTCGCCGGTGGCCTGGGCCGCCCTCGTCTCCGCCGTCGTCGTGACGGCCCTGGCCCTCTCCTGGTTTCAGCCGTGGAAGCTGTTCACCGACACCTACGTCGACGAGGCGCTCCCGGGCGCGGGGACGACGTCGACCGTCCCCGCGCCGACCTCCACGACCCCGGCCCCCACGACCCCGACCCGCACGACCCTGGCCCCCGCGACCCCGGCCCCTGCGTCGAAGGCCACACCGGCGGCTAACGAGATCCTTGCCGCCGGGACGTTCGTCACCCACGAGCACCAGACGACCGGCAGTGCCGAGATCCACCGGCTCGCCAACGGACGCCACCAGCTCGTCCTGCGCGACCTCAAGACGTCGAACGGGCCGGATCTGCGGGTGTGGCTGACCGACCAACCGGTCATCCGGGGCACGGCCGGCTGGCACGTGTTCGACGACGGCGAATGGGTCGAGCTGGCACGACTCAAGGGCAACAAGGGCAACCAGGTGTACGACCTACCGACCTCGGTGGACCCCCGTGACTTCCGGAGTGTCTCCATCTGGTGCAAGCGATTCTCGGTCTCCTTCGGCGCGGCCGACATCAAGACCACCTGACCCGGCCCCTCACGGGCGTGCGGCCGAGCGGAACCCCGTCCAGCGCAGCTCACCCGACAGGTGGCTCTGGTCGTTGAACATGACGAGCGTGGGCGACAGGCCGGCCCGGTATTCGAGCACGGTGAGGCCGGTGTTCGCGCTGTCCAGGCCGAGCCACCGGGTGGGCGGGGCCGCCAGCGCGTGCCGCACCAGCCACGCGATCGGGTACGCGTGCGTGATGAGCACCTCGTGCGAGTCCGGCTCGGTGCGCTCCGGGGCCGTGGTGAACCTCGCCACCAGGGCCTCCGCGATGCGTGTGCCGGCTGCCGCCTCGGCCTCGTCGTAGCCGTCGAAGAAGCCGGCCCAGGAGCGGGGCATCTCGTCCGCGTTCGGCACGTACGGCACGTGGTCGACGAGTTCGGCCGCCTCGGCGACCGGCACGTCCGGCAGGTGCTTGGCGATCTCCCGCGCGCTCGCGGCGGCACGCGGCAGCATCGAGTGCCACACCGCGTCGATCGGCAGGCCGGCGAGACGCCGACCGAGCAGGTCTGCCTGCCGGTGTCCCACGTCGGTGAGCTGGCCGAAGGCGTCCGCCGCACCGTGTCGGGCCAGGTAGAGGTATCGGACAGCCACGGCGGGAACCTATCGGCTTTCCGGTGCGGCGTCGCGGGCGATCCCGAGTGTCGACAGGAGGTCCTCGTGCAGCTCCATCCACACGGCGTGGCACGATGCGACCCCCACCCCGGTCACCCACCGCCCGTCCCCGGCGCGAGCCCGGGTGAGCGCCGCGTCGAACCGGTCGGCGTAACCGTCGAACCGCCTCAGCACGCTGACGAGCGCGCCGATCAGCCGGGTCAGCTCCACGCCGATCGCGGTGAGCTCGTCCAGCACCCGGCCGTCCCACTGCGGGTCGGTGTGGTCGTTGGACGTCAACCGGTCACCCTCGACCGGCCGCAGCTGCCAGTCGGTGCAGGCCCGGACCAGTCGCCCGTTGAGGGTCTCGAACTCCTTGTGGGCCTGCTCGACGGTGGCTCGCGCGCCCGCCTGGTCCAGCTCCTCGCCAAGCTTCCGGGAGTCCTGCTCGCGGCCGCGCTCGGTGAGCGTCCACCCGCCGGTGCCACCGAACTCGACGTGGGTCACCCACCCGTACGCCTCGAAGTCCAACAGCAGCTCGGCGGCCGTCTCCAGGTCGACGCCGGTGCGGCCGGAGACGGCCGCGTCGTTGGCCACCCCGGCGACCCGCACGGCGTGCAGAACCGACAGGTCCGGTGCTGAGGCATGCGTCATGGTGATCAGCATTCCGACTCCCGCATCGGACGTCAACGTGGCGCTTCGGGTCCGGGTAGGCTCGCCCAGCAGTTGAAAGGGGGCCTGTTGCTGATCGACCTGAGCGACGCCGAACCGGCGACGTCCGGCGGCAAGGCCGCCGCGCTCGCCCGGCTTCTCCGCGCGGGCATGCCGGTCCCACCCGGGTTCGTGGTACCGACCACCGCCTACCGGGAGACCGACGACGGTCTCCCGGCGGAGCTGATCGACGAGATCGCTCAGGCGCTCCCGCGGATCGGGGACGGCTACCTTGCCGTGCGGTCGTCGGCGACGAGCGAGGACACCGCCCACGCCACCGCGGCGGGGCAGCACGACACCTTCCTGGGCGTGCGCGGCCCCGAACAGGTGGCGGACGCCGTCCGCGGATGCTGGTTGTCGCTGTGGTCCGAGCGTGCCGTGGAATATCGGCGTCGGCAGGGCGACACACCGTCGCCGTCGATCGCCGTGCTGGTGCAGCGCCTGGTGGACGCGGACGTCGCCGGGGTGATGTTCACCGGCGACGACATCCGGATCGAGGCGTCCTGGGGGTTGGGGGAAAGCGTGGTCAGCGGCCACGTCACCCCGGACTCGTGGACGCTCTCCGGCGGCGACATCACCCACCGGTCGCTCGGCACGAAGGAGACCCGGGTCGACCGCACGGTCACCCGCGAGGTGGCACCGGCCGACCGGGAGCGCTTCTGCCTCACCGACGACCAGCTCACCCGGCTTGCGCAGCTCGGCCGGCGGGCAGCCGACCTGCTGGGTGGCCCGCAGGATGTCGAGTGGGCGATCGCCGGCTCCCGGATCTGGATCCTCCAGTCGCGCCCGGTCACCAGCGCCCTCCCTCCCGCGCCAACGGTCGGCGGCGAGGGCGGTCAGGCCCGCACCGGTACGCCCGGCAGCCCCGGCCGCGCCACCGGGCCGGTGCGCGTCGTGCGTGGCCCCGCCGACTTCGCTCGGGTCCGGCCCGGTGACGTCCTCGTGTGCCGTACCACGGATCCGGCGTGGACCCCGCTGTTCGGGATGGTCGCCGCGGTCGTCACCGAGATCGGCGGTCTCCTCTCGCATGCCGCGATCGTCGCCCGCGAGCAGGGCCTCCCGGCCGTCCTGGCGGTCGCGGACGCGACGACTGCCCTGCCCGACGGCGCGCCCGTGCGGGTGGACGGGAGCACCGGCCGGGTCGCACTCCTCGATCCCTGATCGCGAGTGGCGCCCGGCAGCACGCTGCGTCGGCCACGAAGCTAGCCCACCGAGACGGAGACGTGCGCGGTGACGATCCGCCAGCCGACGGGCAGGCGTACCCAGGTCTGGGTCTGCCGCCCGGTGGCGGCGGTGCCGGCGTACCCGAATCGGGTCGTCACGACCGCCAGGTCCGGGCCGAACGTGGTGACCACCGGATCGACCAGCCGGCGGCCGGCCGGCAGTGGTGGCTGCGCGGCCCGCCACTTGCGCTGCTCGTCCAACCCGTACTGATGGTCGGCGAGGCCGAAACGCACGGTCTGTTCGGAGTCCCAGAAGTACCCGCAGATCTCCTCGGCGTCGCCGTCGGCCAGCGCCCGCTCGTAGGCGGCGAAGGCCGCCGTCACCTCGGCGACCACGTCCGTCCGGTCGATCTCCATGCGGTACGTCCCTTCGATCCGGTGGTCGGGAACTGGCCGGCCCGGTCGGTGGCTTGCCGCCCCGACCGGGCCCGCCGGCTCAGCCGCTCAGTGCCGACGTCCGCCGCTCGCCGTCGGCCCGATCGGCGTCGAGGTCAGCCGGACCGTGCTCCCGGTCCAGTGCGGCCTCCTCCGGGTCGGGCTCGCGGGGAGTGGGGCGACCCAGCGCGAAGATCACGCAGATCACCGCGACGAAGAGGTAGCCGAGTGCCACCTGGCCGTTGGCGTTCCATTCGACGCGCTCGCCGTGGATCAGCCCGATGAACGACAGCGCAGCGCCGGTGCCGGCGAAGATCGCGGCCCGGACGAACCGCTTGTCGATGATGAAGACCACCACCGCGCCGAGCACCAGGCCGGCGAGGATCGCGCCCTGACCGAGCACCAGCAGCCCGTCGTAGACCACGCCCGCGCCGTTGAGCGCATCGTCGCCGACCGCCGCGGCGGTGGTGCCGGCCGCCGCCAACGCGTTGTCGATCTGCCCGGTCGCCCAGGCCGCGATGTTCGGGATCAGCGCGGCGACCACCGCGGCGGCGTGCGCCCGAGGGGTCGCCTGGAACGCCTGTGCGCCGATCAGCAATCCGATGTAGAGCAGGATCGGCACGATGGCCGCCGTCGGGAAGATCGCGCCGAGCAGCCCGAACATGCCGAGGAAGCACAGCACGGCGATCACCACCCCGGTCGCCATCGAGTAACCGCTGCGACCACCGGCCGCCTTCCAACCCGGGTGCCCGACGTAGACGGCCGGCGGGAAGGGCGAGCCGAGCGCGGCCCCGATCACCGCGCCCGCGCCGTCGGCCAGCAGCACACTGCGCAGGTTGTAGTTGTCCCCCGCGGTGGCGGCGCTCTCCACGTTCGTCATGCCCTCGGTGAAGTTGTAGACGCCGAGCGGGATCGCCGTCGCCAGCAGCGGCGCCATGTCGGCCAGCCCGGTGAGGAGCAGGTCCAGCTTGAACGAGGGTACGGCGATCGCGATGTCCCGGGCAGCGGCCGTGACGTCCGGCACCGACATCGCCCCGCCGGCCCAGCCGATCGCGGTGCCGAGCAGCAGCGCGGCGAGGCCGATCGGGAAGTTGAACGGCAGCTTCACGTCGGTGAGCAGGCCGATCAGCAGCAACGCGAAGACCGGTAGGGCCACCCAGGCCATCCGCCACATCTGCCCGGCCGGATTCATCGAGATGAACGTGATGGAGATTCCCGCGAGGGTGCCGAGCAGCGCGGCCCGGGGCGCGTACCGGCGGATGTACGGCCCGACGAACGCGCCGATCAGCACGATCACGCCGATGATGAAGGCCCACGCCAGCCCGGCCTCCCAGGCCCGCACGGGGTCCTGGGTGCGCAGGTAGATCGGCAGCATGATGACGAAGATGACGATGAACATGTGCGGCACGCTCGGCCCGTACGGCAGGGCCGTCACGTCCGTGCGGTTCTCCCGTCGCGCCAGCCGGCGGGCCAGCCAGGTGTAGTAGACGTTGCCGGCGACCAAGGCGATGCCCAGCGCCGGCAGGATGGTGCCGAACACCTCCCCCTCGGGAAGGTTCACCACGGCGAGGCAGAGCCCGGTCAGGGTGAGCACGTTGACCAGGACGTTGACGCCGAAGCCGAAGAACGCGTTGGTGTCGCCGCGTACCCAGTACGGGAGCGGGGCGACGGTGGGCTTGGTCGAGACCATGGCTGCTCCCGGTCAGGAAGAGGGTTGCAACACGGTGGTGGTGGGCAGCGCGGCGCGGACCTGCGCCGAGTCGGCGACCCACCCGAAGATCCCGCCCTGGGCGGCGATCATGTCGAGCCCGACCCGCTGGAACTCGGGGAAGTAGGACCCGACGCAGTCGGCGAGTACGAGGCACTCGTACCCGCGGTCGTTGGCCTCCCGGACGGTCGTGTGCACGCACACCTCGGTGGTGACCCCGGTGACCAGAAGACTGCGGACGCCCCGCTCGGCGAGTAGGCCGTCCAGTTCGGTGGCGTAGAAGGCGCCCTTGCCGGGCTTGTCGATGACCGGCTCGTCAGGTAGCGGTGTCAGCTCGTCGATGATGTCGTGGCCGTACTCGCCGCGGACCAGGATCCGGCCCTTGGGTCCGAGGTCACCGATCCGCATGCTGGGCGCTCCGCGGCTGAGCTTGGCCGGCGGACAGTCGGACAGGTCGGGCAGGTGCCCCTCGCGGGTGTGCACGATGGTCATGCCGACGGTGCGGGCGTCGGCCAGCAGCGCCGCGAGTGGCGGGATGGTGCGGCGCAACTGGCCGACGTCGTTGCCCAGGCTCGCACCGAACCCGCCGGGTTCCAGGAAGTCGCGCTGCATGTCGATGACGAGCAGCGCCGTGGTCGAGAGGTCGAAGGTGTACGGGCCGGGCCGTGCGGCGGGGATGGTCAACATGGGCGCACCTCACTGGGCCGTGGCGGCGATGACGTCGTCGGATGTGGTGACGCAGCCGAAGACGCCGCCCTGCATGGTGACCATGTGCAGTGCCGCGTCGTGGTTGGCCTTGTCGGTGGCGCCGGTGCAGTCGGAGAGAATCAGGCACTCGTACCCCCGGTCGTTCGCCTCGCGCATCGTGGTGTGCACGCAGACGTCGGTGGTGATGCCGGTGAGGATCAGGTGGGTGATGCCCCGGGTGCGCAGCACCAGGTCGAGGTTGGTGGCGTAGAAGGCCCCCTTGCCGGGCTTGTCGATGATCACCTCGCCGGTCACCGGGGCGACCTCGGGCACGATCTCCCAGCCCGGCTCGCCCCTGATCAGGATCCGGCCGGCCGGGCCGGGCGTGCCGATCTCGGCGCCGATGCGGGCCGACCGCCACCGCTTGTTCGCCGGCAGGTCCGACAGTTGCGGGTCGTGCCCCTCCCTGGTGTGGACGACGAGCATTCCCAGCAATCGGGCGTGCTCCAGCAGCCGGGCGGTGGCCGGCAGGCCGGCCCGGGTGAGGCCGATGTCGTAACCCATCGCGTCGACGTAGCCGCCCGGTCCGCAGAAGTCGGTCTGCCAGTCGATACAGAGCAGTGCGGTTCGCGCGGTGTCCGCCGCGCCGTCGTACGGCCACGGGTAGGGGTTGGCCGGTACCGGCCCGATGCTGCCCATCCTCTCGCCTCCTGTCGTCGTCGCTGGTGCCTGTCCGCGCTAGCGCCGGGTGGCGGCGCGGCGGTAGGCCCGCCACCCTCCGGTGGCGCTGATGTCCTCGGCCGGCGGGCCGGCGGCGTACGCCTCGCAGAGGAAACCGAGCACGTCGCGCCCGTCGTCGAGCCGGACCCAGCCGAGCGAGAGTGGGGCCGGGACCCCGGCCAGCAGACCGCCGACCGCGGAGCCGGGCAGTCGCCACAGCTCGACCTCGATCGAATGACCCGCCGGCTCGTCCGGTGCCACGCGGACCAGGCCGGGCAGTCCCTCGCCGTCGGGGGTGTCCATCCGGACGAGCCGGTAGAGCGGCGCGGTGCGGGCGGTGTCGACGAGCGCGGCACCCTGCCCGACCAGCTCACCGTTGCGGGACTCGCCCGTCAGGTGCCGGCCCACCACGGCGACCAGGAGTTCCGCCGGACGCTGCGCCGGTGGTGAGCTGACCTCGACCGTCCGGGTTGGTGGGCCGCCGTCGGTGAGGGTGGCGGCCAGGCGGGACAGGGTGGTGTCGCTGAACGCCGGGCCGACCAGGGTCAGGCTCGCCGGGCGACCGGTGCTGGTGAACCCGTTGGGTACGGTCACCGCGGCCAGGTCGAGCAGGTTCGCGAACTGGGTGTAGCGGCCGAGCATGGCGTTGCGCCCGATCGGGTCCTCGGCGATCTCGTCGAGCGTGAACGTGGTGCCGACGGTGGGCACGACCAGCACGTCGATGTCCTGCCAGAGCTGGTCGACCTGCGCCCGCAGCTCGCGCAGGCGGTGCTGGCCCCGAAAGGCGTCGATGGCGTCGTAGCGCCGCCCGGTCTCCAGCACGGTCCGGGTGACCGCGAGGACCGACTCGGGATGCGACCGCAGGAAGCCGTCCAGCGCGACGAGCCGCTCGGCGACCCAGGGTCCCCGGTAGAGCAGGTCGCCCGCCTCGAAGAAGTCGCCGAGCGGCACCGACCGAGGGGTCCCGACGAAGGTGCGCAGCCGTTGCACTCCCGCGACGAACCGAGCCTCCTGCCCGGCGTCGCCGAAGAACTCCAGGTCCTCTGCCCGGGGCACTCCGAGGCGGAGCGTCCCCGGCAGGCGGGCAACCACCCGCTCCGCCGGCAGCGGACGTCCCCAGGGGTCGGCCGCCGTGACGCCACGGGCCGCGTGCAACACCTCGACGGCGCCGGCGACGTCGGCGGCGAAGACCGACACGCAGTCCAGCGAGCGGCAGGCCGGCACGACACCGGCCGCGCTGAGCAGACCCCGGGTGGGTTTGAGGCCGACGATCCCGTTCAGTGCCGCCGGCACCCGACCGGAGCCGGCGGTGTCCGTACCCAGGGCGAAGCTGACCTGGCCGGCGGCGACCGCAACCGCGGAGCCGGAGCTGGAGCCGCCGGAGATCAGCCCGCCACCGAAGACGCTCTCGCAGCTGCCGTAGGGCGAGCGTGCGCCGGTCAGGCCGGTGGCGAACTGGTCGAGGTTGGTCTTGCCGACGAGCATCGCGCCGGCGTCGAGCAGTCGGCGCACCACCGGCGCGTCCTCGGCGGCGCGGTACCCGAAGTCGGGGCAGCCGGCGGTGGTGATCATGCCGGCCACGTCGATGTTGTCCTTGACCGCGAACGGGATGCCGTACAGCGGCAGCGCGGGATCACCGTGGCGGGTCAGCGACTCGGCGCGTTCGCGCAGGTGCTCAGCCGGGACGGTGCTGATCCAGACCGGCCCGCCGGCACGTCCGGCAAGCCCGTCCAGGACGCGCTCGGCCTGGGCCGCCGGGGTCAGGCCGCCATCGCGGTACGCCGACCGAAGCTCCGAAATGGACCCTACTGGTTCTGGCATACAGTCGATTGTCGACCGAACTGTTACGGGAACCAGCGCGCTGTGTAACGACGACATGACGGCACCCGGGCCGCGCCGCGCCTAACCGAGGTACGAGCGCGCCCCGTGCCCCGCGAGCACGGTGAGCACCTCCTCCGCGTCTCCCCCGGCGACCGCCTCGAACAGCCGCTCGTGCCGGTGGACCCCGTCCAGCGGCTGCGCCAACTCGGCCTCCCGGCGCAGGTTGATCGCCATGTAGAGCTGCAACTTCACCAGGATCGAGCCGTACACGGCGGACAGTTGGCGGTTACCGGCGAGCGCCACCAGCGCGACGTGGAACTCCCGGTGCGACTCGGCGACCGCCATCCGGTCGCCGGACCGGGTCGCCTCCCTCATCTGGTCCAGGGTCGCCCGCAACCCGGCCAGGTCGCTCTCCCGGCCGACCGGGATCCCGGCCCGCACCGCGAACTGTTCCAACATGTCCCGCAGCTCGTACAGCTCCCGCACGTCGCGGTCCGACAGGGTGGCCACCCGGACTCCCCGCCGCGGCACGTGCTCGACCAGTCCCTGTTGGGCCAACAACCGCAGCGCCTCCCGCAACGGAGCCCGGCTGATCCCCAGCCGTCGGGTCAGCTGCTCCTCCACCAGGCGTTCGCCCGGGTCGCTCTTGCCGCTGAGGATCTCCCGGGTCAGCCGGGAGACGGCGAGGTCCACCAGACTGACGCTCTCCAGCTCACCATCCACCGACGAAGCGGCCACGTCGTTCACGCCGATGAGTCTGCCACCCGCCCCCGGCCGACCGGTGTGGCCTGGTCGCCTCGTACGACCTGTCTCCGGTGCCGCCGCCTCCGACGGCATCGCCCGGCGTCGCGCCGCGCCGATCGGCGGCCGGCAACCAGCGGGCTTCTGGGGTTTGGCCGGTCAGCGTCGCATCGGTGGGGCGCCGATGGCCAGGACCGCGGTGTCGTCGGTGAGCCCGTCGCCGAACGTGTCGAGCAGATCGGTGACGGCGGCGACGGTATCGGCGGCGGTGGCGGGCGCGAGAGAGCCGGCAAATCGGGCGAGAGCCGCCGCTCCGTAGCGACCGTCGGCGGTCTCACCGCCATCGACACGAGCCTCGGTGAGTCCGTCGCTGTAGAGGAACAACGTGTCGCCGGGGTTCGCCACGATCGTGGTGTTGGTGTACCGGGACTGCGGGAAGGCCCCCACGATACGGCCCTTGGTGGGGTGGTAGTGGGTCGCGCCGTCGGCACGCAGCAGCAACGGTTCCGGGTGCCCGCCGCTGGCGATGATCGCGGTGAAACCGCCGACGGCCGGCGTGGGTGTGAGGATGCCGAACACGACGGTGCAGTAGCGCGCGTCCGAGCGGTATTCCTGCCAGAGCACGGTGTTGAGGTTGTGCAGCGCGGCAGCGGGATCGGGGTCGTAGACGGTCGCGGCGCGCAACGTGTAGCGGGCCAGGGCGGTGACGGCGGCCGCTTCGACGCCTTTGCCGCTGACGTCGCCGAGGAAGAACCCCCAGCGGCCGTCGATGAGCGGGAACAGGTCGTAGAAGTCGCCGCCGACCTGGTCGGTGGAGGCGGCCCGGTAGTACGCGGCGCTCTCCAGCCCGGGCGGGGTCTGCAGTACGGCGGGCAGGAGACTGCGTTGCAGTTGGCTGACGAGATGTCGTAGCCGTTGGTCCTCGCGCTCCGCGGCCCTGCGGGCGTGGAGAAGCTCTCTTTCGTAGGCGCGGCGCATCTTCGCGTCGAAGATGGCCGTCCGGATGAGTTGGGGTTGCCCCTCGCTGCCGGTCTTGACGACTGACGTGACGAGGACCGGCATCCGGGAGCCGTCCCTGGTGCGAAGTTCGAGGGAGACACCGGCGATCTCGCCCTGCATGGCGAGCATCGGCGCGAAGTGGGTCTCGTGGTAGATCCGGCCGCCACCGGTGAGCAGATCACTGAAGCGACGCCGGTCGACGAGCTCCTCGCGGCGGTAGCCGAGCCAGCCCAGCAACGTCTCGTTGATCTTCGCGATGGTGCCGTCCAGCAGGGTGGACAGGTACCCGCAGGGCGCATTTTCGTACAGGTCTTCGAGGTTGTCTTCAAGCAGGGCAGGAAAACCGACCCCACTCGGCTGGGCACTCCCGTCATCGCCCAGGCCCTGACCGTCCGGGTCGGGCCCCGCGGTGGCGGTCATCGGTAGGCGGCCCTGACGAACGACGTGATCGCTGCGGCCGTCGCCTCCGGCGCGCTCAACTGCGGGCAGTGCCCCGTCGCATCCAGTGTGACGAGTCGACTTCCAGGAATCTGCCGATGGACGAATGCCCCCACCTCGGGCGGTGCGATGGCGTCCTGAGCACACTGCAGGATCAGGGTCGGAACTCTCACGCTGGCGAGATCCGTGCGGTTGTCGGACAGGAACGTCGCCCGGGCGAACACCTGCGCCATGGCGGGATCCGTCCGGCAGAAGCTAGCCGTCAACTCTTCACCCAGCTCCGGCCGCTCGGGATTGCCCATGATCACGGGCGCCATGGTCGACGACCAGCCGAGGTAGTTGCTGTCGAGTGAATCGAGCAGGTCGTCGATGTCCTCGCGAGTGAAGCCACCCCGGTAGTTCTCGTCATCGATGTAGCACGGCGACGGGGTGACCAGGACAAGTGCGGAGAAGCGGTCCGGTTCGCGGTTCGCCGCGAGGACCCCGATGCTCGAACTCACCGAGTGCCCGACGAAGATCGGCTGCTGGAGGTCGAGGTCCTGGCAGATGGTCAGCACGTCGTCGGCGTAGCCGTCCAGGGACGCGTACCGGTCTGCGTCCCAGGCCATCGGGTCGGCCTTACCTGATCCGACATGATCAAACAACACCAACTGGGCCCATTGTCCGATTTCGGCGACCAGATGGCGCCACATCTGCTGATCGCAACCGAAGCCGTGCGCGAGCACAAGAGTCGGGCCGCCCTCACGACCGGCCACCATCACGTTGTTGCGGTCCCGCACAAGCATCCGCCCATCTTCCATCACCCGCATCCGCGGTCCAAGCAGGGCTCACCTGCCCTTGGCTGGAGGTGGCCGCCGGCGCGGCGGATGCGGGTCCGGTCTGCTCGACCTCCGCCACGGCCGCCGTGACCTGCGCCACGCCGAGTGCCGCCAACGCCGCGTGCGGCTCGGCCACCGGCGTTGCTGGTTCCGGGTTCGGCGGCGGCGTTTCCGGCCCACCCCGCCGCCAGGCAACGGCGGGGCGGGCCGGTGGCACCGCGTCGGCTCACCCGTCGCCGGCGGCACGGTGGCGGTCGGCCTCGGCGTCCGCGGCACCTGTCGGAACGCCGTCGCTGTCGCGGGCGGCGTGGGACAGGTCCACGTCCGCTCCGGTCCGGGCGGCGTCGGCCGCCGCGTCGTCCGCGCCGACGATCTCCCCGCCAGCGTCGGCACCCGCGCCGTCGTCGTCGATGAGCTGTTCGGGGGCGGCCAGTGCGATCGGTACATACCTGGGCTCGGTCATCTCGTCCTCCTCCGGGGTCCCTGCGTGCTTCCCCTACCGCTACCCCGAGGAGTGCTCGACACACCCTCGACCATGCCGGCGAGGGGGTGCACGGACACCGTCCAGATGAGAGCCAGCTGCACCGCGACGATCTGCGGGGCATCTCCGGCGCATCGGCGTCGCGCTCGGAACGGGCAGCGGACCGTCGGCCAGCATCACGCTACGTAGTGACGTCATACGTCAGACGATGATGCTAATCTATTTCGGCGCGGTAAACGGATCTCGACTGCGGAAGGATCACGATGCCATCGGATCGGCCGACAGTCAGCTCCGCCTTCACGCGTCATACCCGTGCACGGGCGGCCGGCAACATCCCCACGGCCGCGGCAGGACGCACAGTCGTCCTGCCCAGACGACGGGCGATCGCCGCCGCGACGCCCGTCCCTGCCCGTGCGGACTCCGGCATCGCCGCGTCCAGCCACGCCGTCCCCCGCTGGTCGTTGTCCCGCCAATCAGAACGGGACGTCCGCCCAGCTGCGTGTCGCCGACGCGGGTCGAATGCCGCACGTCGTCAGCAACGCATACCCAAGGAGGTTTGACTGTGCCACTTCGAAAACTCACCAACCCCTGGATAGGGGCGGCCATGGCCGCCATGATGATGGTCGCCGTCGGGGCGTACGTCATCATGACCGGCGCATCCGCATCCGCGGCCAGCACCGCCGGCTGCGGCAAGGCGCCCGGATTGAACAGCGGCACCCACACCATCCAGAGCAGCGGAAAGAGCCGCAGCTTCATCCTTCGGCTGCCCGACAACTACAACAACACCTATGCCCACCGGCTGGCCTTCGGGTTCCACTGGCTGGGCGGCACCTCCAGCCAGGTCGCGGGCGGCGGCACCGACGGAGCGTCGTGGGCCTACTACGGCATGCTCTCGCAGGCGAACAACACGACGATCTTCGTCGCCCCGCAGGGCCTCAACGGCGGCTGGGGCAACTCCAACGGTGAGGACGTCACCTTCACCGACGACATGATCCGCATGATCGACAACGCGCTCTGTGTGGACACCACCCAACGTTTCTCGGTCGGGTTCAGCTACGGCGGCGCGATGAGCTACTCGTTGGCGTGTTCCCGGCCGAACGTGTTCCGTGCGGTCGCGGCAATCGCCGCCCCCGGGGCGATCAGCGGATGCAGCGGCGGCACCCAGCCAGTGGCGTACCTGGGGATTCACGGCATCAACGACAACATCGGGAGCGGACGGTCGCTGCGCGACAGGTTCGTCCGGAACAACGGCTGTGCCGCGCAGACCCCGCCGGAACCGCGGGCGGGCAGCCTGACCCACATCACCACCGCGTACTCGTGCCAGCCCGGATACCCGGTGCTCTGGGCCGCCTTCGACGGCGGCCACCAGCAGGGGCCGGTGGACGGGTGTGCCGGCTGTGAGAGCGGCGCGCGGAGCTGGGTCAAGCAGGAGGTGTGGCGGTTCTTCAGCCAGTTCGGGTCCACCGTGCCGCCCACCAGCGCACCGCCCACCACCACTCCCCCGCCGTCGAGCCCGCCGCCGGGTGGTCAGCAGAACGTGCAGATCGTGGGTAGCCAGTCCGGCCGCTGCGTCGACGTCCCCGGTTCCAGCACCACCAACGGGGCCCGCCCGGCGCTGTGGGACTGTCACGGTCGCACCAACCAGCGCTGGACCCACACCTCCAACCGCGCCCTGACCGTCTACGGCAACAAGTGCCTGGACGCCAGCGGCGCGGGCAGCAGCAACGGCACCGCTGTCATCATCTGGGACTGCAACGGCCAGGCCAACCAGCAGTGGAACCTGAACGCCAACGGCACCATCACCTCTGCCCAGTCGGGGCTCTGCCTCGACGCCGTCAACTCCGGCACGGGCAACGGAACGCAACTGCACCTCTGGGCCTGCCAAGGCAGCGCCAACCAGCAGTGGAGCACGCGCGCCTAGTGCCACATCCGGCTACTGCCGGAGACGCGCCGCCCGGGCACTTTCCCGGGCGGCGCGTCGCCGTCGGCTACCGGCCCGCCTACCATTTCGCCATGCAGGACAGCACCGACGGCGTACGGATCAGACGCGGTAGCCCGGCCGACGCACCCGCCGTACTGAAGATGCTCGACGCCGCGGTGACGTGGATGAACGATCGGGGCAATACCGAGCAGTGGGGCACCACCCCGTTCTCCGCGAAGCCCGGCGGGGCCGACCTGGTCGACCGGTACCTGACCGAGAACCTCCCGTACATCGCTGAGCTGGACCGGACACCAGCCGCGACCCTGGTGCTGGACTACGGACCCAGCCCGCGCGCACCGATCACGCCCGCGGCAGAACCCGAGCGGTACGTCCGCCTCCTGGTGACCGACCGACGGTTCGCCGGTCGACACCTCGGAGCGGCCATGTTGGCGCACGCCGTGGAGGAGACCCGACGCGCCGGCGTGCGGTTGCTCCGGGTGGACTGCTGGGCGGGCGGTGGTGGCGAGTTGGTGGCGTTCTACGAGCGCAACGGGTTCACCCCCACCGACACCTTCCGAGCTGGCTCCTGGCCGGGGCAGGTGCTGGCCCGGCGGGTCGACTGAGTCGTACCCGCTGTCTCCGCGATGGGGCGAACACGTCCTCAACGGCGGGTGGCGCGGTGCAGCGCGGCGACACCGCCACTGAGGTTGCGCCAACCCACCCGCTGCCAGCCCGACGCGGCGATCCGCTCCGCCAGGTCCCGCTGATCCGGCCAGACGCGAATGGACTCGGTCAGGGGTCGTACCGTTCGGCGACGCCGTCGAACATCGCGGCGACCGTTGGCGGCTGCTTGTCCAGACCGGCCCGCGTCACGGCATCACCGCCGCTGCCGGTACCGCCGTCGTGAGCAGGTACTCGACCTCCAACCGGAGACGACCGCCGTCGGCCACCCCACGGTCGCCGACGAACGAGCGCAGGTCCGCGCGCAACGCCTCCCACCGGCCCTGGGCCACCAGCCGATCCCGTTCGGTGACGACGTGACCGGCGGTGTCGATGAGCAGGCTGGTCGCCGCGTCGGCGTTGGCGAAGCTCAGGCCCAACCGGTGCACGACGGTCGACGTGATCCGCAGGTCGGCGTCTGCCAGGATCTGGCCGACGAGCGTGCGGTCACCCCATCGGCTCGGTGGGGCGCCTCCGGCCGGAGGCGGCGGTAGATATCCGCCGAGCACCTGGCCCATGGCCGGCAGCAGACTGCCCGGTGTCCAGGCGGCCAGCAGGACCCGGCCCGATGGGGCACACACCCGGCTCAGTTCCCGGGCCGCCGCTTCGTGGTCGTTCGCGTACATCACGCCGAACACCGACAGGACCACGTCGGCCGCATCATCGGGAAGCGGCAGGCGACAGGCGTCCGCGACCTGCCAGTCGACCGCCAGGCCGTCGTCCGCGGACCGACGCCGGGCCAGTTCCACAAGCGCCGGCTCCAGGTCCACCCCGACGGTACGGGCTCCGCACCGGGCGGCCAGTATCGCCGCGTTGCCCGTACCGGTGGCCACGTCGACCACCTGTTCACCCGGCCGTATCGCGGCGGCCGCCACCACCGTTTCGGCGACCGGCATCAGCCGCCGCGCCATGGCCGGATAGTCGCCGGCAGCCCACGTGGTCACGGATGCACTCTCCCATGGACCCGTGGGACGGCGGTCGGGACAGGTGTGCACACGCGGCATTCGGGGCGTCGCCGGTACCAGTAGGCGAGGGTGGCGGCGGCGAGCAGGAGCCCCCAGAGCGGGAAGGGCATCAACAGGACCAGGAAATGTTCCGAGAGGTCGGTTCCGGCCCCGAAGGACTGCTGTACCAGCGAATGGCCGGCGATGCACATCATGAGGGCCACGATCAGGCCGGGTATGACCGCCGCGTGGACGGGTACCGGGCGACCGCCGACAAACGGCAACGAGCGTGGGAAGACCTCGCCGCGGGGCCGGATCAAGCCGAGAGTCAGCCAGGTGCCTGCCTCGCCGGCGACCGCGAGGGCCAGTCCGAAGATGCGGAGACCGGGGTGTGCGGCGAGGGTCTCGGCGCTTTCCCCGATGGGCCAGGGCGTCAGCCAGCTCAGTCTGGTCACCACGTACGGCAGGGGGCACAGGGCGGCGGCCCAGGTCAGGACGCGACCCCAGGACGACGCCGCCGCTGGTGTCGTCCACGCCGCTCCCGGGCGTCCACAGGACTGGCAGTGGCCGCGGTGGTGCCGCAGGAGACGGACCAACACCGCAGCCCAACAGGCGCCGACGGCCAGGGATCCGAACACGACGAACGGTCGGTAGCCGATCGGTTCGGCGTCGCGGGCGATGTAGCCCAACCACAGCAGCAGCGCGACGAAGGCTGCCGCTCCGACGGTGATGCCACCGGCGCCCGCGGCGCGACCGCTGCGTGGCCTCGCGGACCTGAACAGGCGCGTGGCCAGTGCGGCGGTGATCGCGGCAGGCACCGCCAGCGTCATCAGGTACGCGGTGATGGTGAGCACCTGGATGTCGGGAACCAGGAAGCCGAGCAGCGTCGCCGCGACGGCGGCGACCACGATGCCGCCGACCCGGACCGCCGCGCCGACCCGGCCGCTGCGGAGCAGACCGGCCAGCGCCAGCCCGACGACGCCGGCCGTCAGGGCGAGCGCGACAGCCGTGTCCGACGGTACGTAGGTCATGAGGGAGAGGTCCGCGAACCGGTCCTGCGGGCCGAACGGGTAGCTGCTCGGGCGCAGCCACCACAGGACCCCGACAGCGACCAGCAGGAGGGACCCGACCAGGACGCCGGCCTCCGGCCAGCCGGCGACATATCGATGGTGTCGTGATGCCGGTACGTCATCCGTCAGTGCTGCGTGCATCTCTGTTCTCCCCGTGGGTGAGCCGGCCACGCCCGTGACCGGCATCGTGACGCCAGCATCGCCGCGCTCAGGAACCCCTCGCCATCTGCCGATCGGTAGATACCGGTCGGCAGCGCGATGCGGTTACGGTGACCTCGTGATCTCGCTGAACGCCCTGGGAGCCCGGTACGGGCGGGTGTCCCGCAGCCGTACGGCACGAGCGAGTACGGCGATCGGCGCCTGCCTCGCTGTCGTCGTACCGGCCGGGGTCTGGGGTTCGGGCGGCCACCCACCGCTCGCCCTCGTAGCCGTGCTGGCCCTTGCGACGCTCGCCGGGCACGCGGCGATCTGGCCGCGCGCCCGGCACCTGACCGGCGTGAGCAGCGTCGTGGTGTCCGTGCTGTCACTCGGCGCGGTGGCGCTGTGGCACCACGCCGGCGCTCCCATGCCGGCGGGGCCGTGGCCCCTGCTGACCACGGCAGTCCTGGTCGCCTACCTCGCCCTGGTCTGCCGGATGGCCACGTCCCGCATCTCGACACTGACGGTCGCCGTGGCGATCCTCGCGGAGAGCGTGCTGGCCGTTCCGATCACCGGGGCCGCCGAGCTGGGCTGGCGCGACCGCGTCGCCGTCTGCGTCTTCTGGTCGCTGGCCGGGTTCGCCGGCATCGCCGCCGGTCGGTACCTGCGCCGCCTCGACGAGGCCCGGGTACGCGCCGTCCGGCTGGCTCGCCGGGCGCAACGCGTCCAACTCGCCACCGACCTCCACGACTTCGTCGCCCATGACGTCAGCGCGATGGTGATCCAGGCGCAGGCCGGACGGATCCTGCTCGACGAGGGTGTCGACGTCGCCGAGGTACTCCAGGCCATCGAGGCGGACGGCACCCGCGCGTTGAACGCGATGGATCGCACCATCCGGCTGCTCCGGGAACTTGAGGATGTCGCTGGCGCGGTCCGCACGCCCTTGCCGGATGCTAGCGAGTTGCCGAACCTGATCCGGCGGTACGCGGCCGCCTGGGACGGACCCGTCACCGTCGCTGTCGATCCGGGACTCGAATCCTCGTTGCTGCCCGAGGCGAGCACGACCGCCTACCGCGTGGTTGTCGAAGCGCTCACGAACGTGCGCCGCCATGCCCACCCCGGGGCCGCCGTCGACGTACGGCTGCACCGCAGGCTCGAAGGCGTCACCGTGGCCGTGACGAACACGTCACCCACCGACCAGCGGAGCCCCGCACCGATGCACAGTCGGCGCGATCCGGTACGACGGCGCAGCGGCACCGGGCTGAACGCCCTGGCCGAACGAGTCGACATGCTCGGCGGCACGCTCGACTACGGGCCGCAGTCGCCCGCTGGATGGCAACTACGTGCCGACCTGCCCGCCGACGTGCTGCGGACGACAGCATGACCATCCGCGTACTCCTCGCTGATGATCAGCACTCCGTCCGCTTCGGGTTCCGCACCATCCTGGGGGCCGCCACGGACATCGAGGTCGTCGGCGAGGCCGCCGACGGTGCGACGGCGCTGACCCTGACTCGGCAACTGCGTCCCGACGTCGTCATCGCCGACATCCGCATGCCCGGGATGGACGGACTCGAACTGACACGCAGGCTGTGCGCGGCAGGCGCTCCCGTCGCGGCGCGCGTCGTGGTGGTGACGGCCTACGATCTCGATGCCTACGTGCACACCGCGCTCCGCCACGGCGCCAGCGGATTCCTCGTCAAACACTCCGGGCCGGCGCTTCTCACCGAGGCGGTTCGCGCCGCGGTGGCCGGCGACGCGTTGATCAGCCCCACCGTGACGGTTCGGCTGCTCCGCGAACTCTCCCGGACCACGATCGCGCCCGCCCGCAAGCCGGAACCCGCGCTGTCCGACCGCGAGATGGAGGTCGTCTCCCTGGTGGCCGACGGTCTGACCAACCCCGAGATCGGCGCCAGACTGTTCATCACCACGGGAACCGTCAAGACCCACCTGGCCAGCGTCCACCGCAAGCTGGGCGTGCGGAATCGCGTCGGCATCGCGCAGTGGGCGTGGGAGACACGCGCCCACACCCGGATGCCGGGCGAGCAGCGCTAGTCCCCCGTCGGCGTGCCGGGCCGACCGGTCGCGCGTGCTACTTGCTCCGGGAGCGCAGGAACAGGATGACGACGATGGCCACCACGACGAGGACGAAGAAGCCGATCAGCACCGGTTGGGAGACCGGCGTCTTCGGACCTCCGACCACGGCAAGGTTGTCCAGCATGGCAGTCTCCGTCCACTGAGGAGGTACGCGTTCGGGACTGTCCCCTTCCCAGAATGCGTGGCGCGCAACCCACTCCGACGCGGGGAGCAGACCGAGGCGCCGCGACCGCCTCGCTGGTGTCCCCCGGTCGAGCGCGACACGCTCCCCGACCTCCCGATCCGTAACAGGCCCGAAACTACCGGTTGAGAATCCTGGAACTTCGTGCCAGCCTGAGAGCCATCGATGAGTGTGAACGTTAACGCTAACGACCCGTGGTTTTCGCTCTCACCACCGGAGGATCAGCATGATGTCCCCGGACCCGTCCCACCGGGCGCACCCGACCACTGACGCTCACATCTTCCGGAACGACGGCGGTAATTCTGCTCCGAGGGCGCCCGGCCCGGGTCTGCTGACGCGGCAGCACTGACGGACGGACAACGCCGGGGCACCCACCCACCACCAGGAGGTACCAACCATGCGCGGACATGCGAACCACCCCCCACCCGAGGAAGACAACCGGGTGTCCTCCCGTCTTCGCGGACGGCTGCTGAAACTCGCCGCTGCGGGGATCGCCGCCGCAGTCGCGATGTTCACCCTGACGATGACTACCGGATCGGCATCGGCCGCCGACAACCCGTACCAGCGAGGCCCGGACCCCACCCGGACCAGCGTCACCGCCGTGAACGGCCCCTTCGCCAACACGTCGGTGAGCGTCCCGACCGGGTACGGCTTCAACGGCGGCCGGATCTACTACCCGACCGACACCAGCCAGGGCACTTTCGGGGCCATCGCGATCTCGCCCGGCTACACCGCGTTGTTCTCCGCCGAACTGGCCTGGATGGGTCCGTGGCTGGCCTCCCACGGCTTCGTCGTGATCGGCATCGAGACCAACAGCCGTAACGACTTCGACACGGCTCGAGGCACCCAGTTGCTCGCCGCACTGGACTACCTGACCCAGCAGAGCCCGGTACGCGACCGGGTCGATCCCACCCGGTTGGCGGTCGCCGGTCACTCGATGGGTGGCGGTGGCGCACTGAGCGCGGCCATCCGGCGCCCGTCGTTGAAGGCAGTGGTCGGCATCGCGCCGTACTCGCCGTCGTCGAACCTGGCCAACGACCGGGTGCCTACGATGATCTTCGCTGGGCAGGCGGACACGGTGGTCACCCCGTCCTACGCCACCGGCCTGTACAACAGCCTCCCGGCCACCACGGAGAGCGTCTACGTGGAGGTCGCCGGCGCGGATCACGGGTTCATGGTCGGACGGTCGAACCCGGTGATGGTCCGCACCATGCTGCCGTTCGTCAAGATGTTCGTCGACAACGACGCCCGGTACAGCCAGTTCCTGTGCCCGTTGCTGGACTCCAGCGGCGTGGTCACCTACCGCAGCACCTGCCCGTTGCTGCCCTCGACGCCCACCAGCCCGACGGCGACCCCCACCAACACGCCGAGCCCCACCAACACGCCGACCCCCACCGCGTCGCCCTCCGTCCCGCCCACCTCGGCCAGCGAGATCGTCGGGACGCAGTCCGGTCGGTGCGTCGACGTACCCAACGCCGCACGCACCAACGGCACCCGGGTGCAACTCTGGGGCTGCAACAAGCAGACCAACCAGGCATGGACCTACACCGCAGGCAAACAACTCCAGGTGTACGGCACCATGTGCCTGGACGCGGCGGGCTCCGGCAACGGCGCGGCGGTGCAGATCTACGGCTGCCACAGCCAGACCAATCAACAGTGGAACGTCAACTCCAACGGCACCATCAGCAGCGTCCAGTCCGGACGATGCCTGGACGTCTGGAGCACGGCCAACGGAGCCCAGATTCAGCTGTACGACTGCCACGGACAAACCAACCAGCAGTTCCGGCTCGCGCCCCTCGCGTAGGGATCGCGGCCGGACGAAAACGGGCGGGCTCGGCGTCACGCCGGGCCCGCCCGGATCAGATCAGAGCTCCCGGTAGTAGACGGCGATCGGCAGCGGAGTGCAACCAAGTGCTTCGTACAGGGCTCGGGCGGGGGCATGGAATCCGTCCCCGCCCGTGCCGATCATGACGACCTCGGCACCGAGTTCCCGCATCGCGGCGAACGCGTGCTCGCACAGCACGGTGCCCGCGCCGAGCCGGCGGTGCTGCGCGGACACGGCGAGGATCGTGACGCTGGCATTTCGGCGCTCGGGTTCTACTGCCCAGGCCACGTAGCCGGCGACGGCACCGTCGATCTCAGCGACCGCGACGTACCGGTGCTCGGCGGGGTCATGGAGCCCGGCAACCTGCTTGACGTAGTCGTCGCGCCACGTACCGTGCTGGTTGGCGAAGACCGCCTCGCCCACGAGGGGGCGGAAGGAGTCCTCGTAGAACGGCCCGAACGTCTCGATTGTCAGTTCGGTGAGCCGAGCCAGGTCATGCGGAAGAAACGAGCGGATACGCATGTGAGTGTGCCTCTCGAGCCGAGGATCTGAAAGCCAACAAAACGGGCATCAGATGGCCGGCTGGCGGCCGGAACGGCGGCAAGCCGACCCTCAGCGGCGGGTACGCCAAGCGGCGAAGCAACACATGGTCGAAATCCTACCGGGCACCGCAACGGCATTCGCGTCCCTTCTAGAAGGAGCACCAGCAGTACAGGCCCTCGCCCGCGTCCCGGGCGCGCTGCACGAGGGCGGCGACCTTGTCGATGACCGGGAGCATCTCGTCGTCGGGAAGCGGGCCACTCCGCGCCAACTCCTCGGTCCGCCCCCACCGCGCGGACAACTCCGGCATCTGCGGCGTGGCGATGGAGGCGAGGGTGTCCCGCGTGGCCCGATCGAGCGACATCAGCCACGGCCCCTCCTGCTCGTCCTCGCTCCACACCAGATCGGTACCGATCAGGCTCGCGTTCCAGTCGACCTGGCGCACGAAACCCACGAGCTGGCCGAGGATCACCGTCGGCTCGATGCCCTTCAGGTCGACCGCATCCACGGCCGCGCCGCCGTGACCGACGGCGAGCGGCCCGCCCTCGAAATCCTCCACCAACCTGACAGCCGCAGCGTCGTCCTCGGCCCGGAAGTAGTCGTACAGCACACCCATGGCGTGCACTCCACCACAGGGGTACGACAGCAGATGCCCCACGCCGATCCCGCCGCCGAACTCCCCCACTTCCTCGAATCTGTAAACAACCCTTGATATTAAACTTCACGAACGTCAATATGTGGAGGTCGCGGGTCGTCGAAGCCTGGGGAGTGAGCCATGAGGAGCCGTCGGATTTTCGCAGTGGTGGCCGGGGCGGCGATGACCGTCACGGCAGCCGTCGCCTTCGTCCCCAGCAGCATGGCGGCCGTGTCCTCGGCGGATGCCGTGCCGATGGTCGCCTGCACCGCCCCGGCCTGGGCCGAGGGCACCACGTACCAGACGGGCGCCCAGGTCACCTACGGCGGCCGGCTCTACCAGGCACTTGTCACCCACACCGCGCACCCCGGCGCCGGCTGGAACCCGGCCGCGACCCCGTCGCTGTGGCGTGACCTGGGCGCGTGCTCGGGAAGCACTCCGCCGCCCACCACCGCCCCACCGACCACGGCGCCACCCACCACTGCGCCACCCACCACTCCACCCCCGACCACACCGCCCCCGACCACGCCACCCCCCACCGGCGGGACCTGCGCGGTGAAGTCGCGGCCCACCGGCAAGGTGTTGCAGGGCTACTGGGAGAACTGGGACGGCGCCTCCAACGGCGTACACCCCGGTCTCGGCTGGATCCCGATCACCGACAGCCGGCTCAGCCAGCACGGCTACAACGTGATCAACGCGGCGTTCCCGGTGATCCGCGCGGACGGCACGGTCCTCTGGGAGAACGGCATGGACGCCGGCGTCAAGGTCGCCACCCCGGCCGAGATGTGCCAGGCCAAGGCCGCCGGCGCCACCATCCTGATGTCGATCGGCGGAGCCGCCGCGGGCATCGACCTGAGTTCCACCGCGGTCGCCGATCGGTTCGTCGCGACGATCGTGCCGATCCTGACGGCGTACCACTTCGACGGGATCGACATCGACATCGAGACCGGCCTGACCGGCAGCGGCAACATCAACACCCTGTCCACGTCGCAGGCGAACCTGATCCGGATCATCGACGGCGTGCTGGCCCGGATGCCGTCGAACTTCGGCCTCACCATGGCACCGGAGACCGCCTACGTCACCGGCGGCAGCGTGGTCTACGGCTCGATCTGGGGCTCGTACCTGCCGATCATCAAGAAGTACGTGGACAACGGCCGGCTCTGGTGGCTGAACATGCAGTACTACAACGGCAGCATGTACGGCTGCAACGGCGACTCGTACCCGGCGGGCACCGTGCAGGGCTTCACGGTGCAGACACAGTGCCTCAACAACGGCCTCACCATCCAGGGCACCACCATCCGCGTGCCGTACGACAAGCAGGTCCCGGGCCTGCCCGCGCAGATCGGGGCGGGCGGCGGCCACCTGTCGACGTCGCTGGTCACGCAGGCGTGGAACTCCGTGCCCGGGCTGAAGGGCCTGATGACCTGGTCGGCGAACTGGGACGGGTCGAAGGGCTGGACCTTCGGCGACAACGTGAAGCGCCTCCAGGGCCGCTGACGGGTCACGTCGCCGGGCCCCCGCCAGCCGGCCTTCCGGCAGGCGCGGGCCCGGCGATTCAGGAGGCCGTGCCAGGATGGCGAACCGAAACTCGGTGCCGTTGCGATAGGTAGGCATGACCGCCCAGGACGACGCCGACCTCCTGGCCCTGACCGCAGGCGGCGACCGGAACGCGTTCGAGGCGTTCTACCGCCGGCACGCGCCATGGCTGCGCCTGCGCCTGTGCTACCGCTGTGCCGACGACGCCCTCGTCGACGACGTCGTGCAGGAGACGTTCCTCGCCGTGTGGACCGGCGCCGCCGCCTCCTTCCGGCCCCGCGACACCGACCCCGCCGCCTGGCTGTGGCGGATCGGGTCGCGCCGGCTCATCGACGCGCTGCGTCGCCGCACGTCCCGCGACCGGCTCGGCCGGCTGCTGGCCCGCCTGGGCGGCCGGGACGAGTCGTCCGCCGAGGAGCAGGTGCTCATCGGCCTCGAACACGGCGACCTCGGCGGCGCCCTCGCCCGCCTCTCCCCGGAGTTGCGCGCGGTCATCCGCGCCACCGTCCTGGACGGCCTCTCCACCGCCGAGGCCGCCGTCCTGCTCGGCATCCCCGCCGGCACCGTCAAGACGCGGGCGATGCGGGCCCGCCGGCAACTGCGAGAGGAGTTGACATGACCTGGCACCTGCTCGACGAGGACCTGCGCGCCTACGCCACCCGTACCCTCGCCGCCCCTGGTCTGTGGTCCACGGAGGCGCACCTGGCGGCGTGCGGTGAGTGCCGCGAACGCCTCGCCGCCGCCGCGACCGCCGACCTGCGGTGGGCGATCGACGAGGGCTGGGCCCGCCTCGACGCCTCCCTGGACGCGCCGCGGCCGGGGCCTGTCGAACGGTTGATGATCGCGGTCGGCGTTCCCGACCACACCGCGCGGCTGCTCGCGGCGACGCCCGCGCTGCGGCTGTCGTGGCTCGTGGCGATCGCGGTCACGGCCACGTTGACGGCAACGATCGCCCTGTTCACCGACCCGGTCGTGTTCCTCGCGGTCGCCCCGCTGTTGCCGCTGGTCGCGGTCGCGATGTCCTTCGCGCCCGGCATCGACCCCACCTACGAGATCGCGGTGGTCGCTCCGATCCGCTCGTTCCGGTTACTGCTCTTGCGGTGCCTCGCGGTCCTGTCCGCGACCACCGCGCTGTCCGCCGTGGCCAGCCTCTTCATCTACGAGTACGGGCTGCGCGCGACCGGTTGGTTCCTGCCGTCACTCGCCCTGACCGTGCTGTCGGTGCTGCTCTCGGCTCGGCTCGGCGCGGGGCCGGCCGCGGTCGTCGTCGGCGTCGGCTGGGCGACGGTGGTCGCCGCCACCTTCGGCGACCGGCTCGTCTTCACCCTGGCCGGGCAGGTCGGCGTCGTGATCGTCGGCGGGATCGCCGCCGTGGCACTGGCCCGACAGCGCGGCACCTACGACCGCCACCACGTCCCCCACCTGTCGAGGAGAATGTCATGACTGCCGTTCAGGCAGACGGTCTGGCGCTGCGGTACGGGCGCACCACCGCGCTCGAGGACGTGTCGTTCACCCTGCGTACCGGGGTGACCGGGTTGCTCGGCCCGAACGGTGCGGGCAAGACGACGCTGCTGCGGATCGTCGCGACCGCCCTGCCGGCGGGTGGCGGCACGCTGCGGGTCTTCGGCCACGACCCGAGCACGCCACCCGGGCGGCTCGCGGTCCGGCGCCGGCTGGGCTACCTGCCGCAGGACCCCGGCTTCCACCCGTCGTTCACCGCGTTCGAGTTCGTCGACTACGTCGCGATCCTCAAGGAGCTCACCCACCGGACGGCGCGGCACACCGAGGTCGCCCGGGTGCTCTCCGCCGTCGGCCTCGACGACCGCCGACGGTCCCGGATCCGGACCCTGTCCGGCGGCATGAAGCAACGGCTCGCGCTGGCGGCCGCCCTGGTCGGCGACCCGGACCTCGTCATCCTCGACGAACCGACGGTCGGCCTCGACCCGGAGCAGCGGCTGCGGTTCCGGGAGCTGATCGCCGACCTCGGCGAGCACAAGACGGTGCTGCTGTCCACCCACCAGACCGAGGACGTCATGTCGCTGTGCCAGGAGGTCATCGTGCTGGACCGGGGCCGGGTCCGGTTCGAGGGCACCCCGGCCGAGCTGGCCGGGCTGGCCGCCGGCCGGGTGTGGACGAGCGCGGCGCGCCGGGCCGGGACGTTGGCGTCGTGGCGGACGGGCACGGGGCTGTACCGTCACGTCGGCGACCCGCCAGCCGGGGCGAGGCTGGTGGAGCCGTCGATCGAGGACGGCTACCTGACGCTTGTCGGCGCCGGCGCCGAGGCGTCCGCGGTCGCGGGCGGTGCGCGATGACCGCGACCCTGACGGTCGCCACGCCGGCCCGGCCGACGCCGTCGTCCACACCCGGGCGTCGGCGAGCGCTGCTCGCACTCACCCGGTTCGAGTCGGTCCGGATGCTACGACACCCGCTCACCGTCGCGGCCGCGCTGCTCTTCCTCGCCCCGTGGCTGTGGGGCTGGCTGTCCGGCTCGGCCAACCGATATCCGGTGCTCCCCGACGAGCTGATCACCATCCAGCTGCTCGCGCTGCCGATCCTCGGCGGGTCGGCGCTGATCGTGGCGAACCTCGTCACGCTGCGGGCCCACCGACACCACGTCGACGCGTCCTACGACGTGCTGGTGCTGCCGCCAGCCTGGCGGGTCGGCGGGTTCCTGCTGGCACTGCTACCGCTGGCCGGCCTCAGCCTGCTGCTCGTGGGCGTCCGGGTCGCGGTTTCCGCAGTGCTCCCGGGTGCGGCCGGAAGCGTCGACGTCGCCCTGGTGACCCCGGCGGCGCTGACACTGCTCCTCGGTGCGGTCGGGGTGCTCTCCGGCGTCCTGATCCGCTCCCTGCTGATCGCCCCACTGCTCGTCCTGCTCGTTCTGGTGCTGGAGTTCACGGCGATCACCATGACCCTCGTCGGGACCGGCTGGCGGTTCCTGCTTCCGGTCTACATCAGCGAGTTCGCCGTCCCGGTCCCCGCCGGCGTCTCCGAGCGGCCCTCGGCCCGGCACCTCGCCTACCTGGTCGGGATCACCGTGCTGCTCGTCGCGGCCGTACTGGCCCGGGCCACCGCGCGGCGGTCGGTCGTCGCGGCCGGGCTTGCCGTCGGGCTGATCCTCACCGTCGGCGGAGGGGTGACCCAGTCGCTACCCGACCCGGGCATGGCGGCGGCCCGCGCGACTGTCGAAGACCGGCCGGCGAGCATCCAGTCGTGCGTCAGGCGCGGCGACGTCACCTACTGCTACTTCGACGGGTTCGACGGGTTCGTCCCCGGGTGGGAGTCGGTGGTGACCTCCGTACGCGCGGTGGTGCCGGACAGCGCCGCCTCGTCCGGACCACCGCTCGCGGTGCGGCAGCGGGCCCTCGTCGAGGAGATCTCGGCCGGGGGCGCCGGGTCCGTCGCCGAGGCCATGCAGGTGGTGGCCGGCTGGAAGGTCGATGACGCGGCGGCGGGCACCCCGGAGGCGGTCCGGGTCGACACCGCGTGGGGCGACGATCGGGCAGCCGCCGCCCTGGCCGCCGAGGTTGCCTACCGGCTGATGGCCGCGAAGGCGTACGACGGGGGGAACTTCCTCTGCGGGGCGCAGGCCGCGCTCCTGGTGTGGCTGGTCGGGCGGGCGTCGCCGACCACCCTGGCCGGGATGCGTTCGCTGGACGAGACGAGCACCGGCGCGCTCGTCTTCAGCGACACATCGGGCCTGTACGGCATCTTGGCGCCCGACCGGGCGGCGGCACCGGCGATGGAGCTGCTGGAGCGGCAGTCCGACGAGGTGCCGTCGCTGGTCGAGCGACACTGGGCCGAGCTGACCGCGCCCGAGACTCCGCTGGAGCGCTTCGGTGCCATCTTCGGGGTGCCGGTCCAGCCGCTCGCGCCGGACGACGAAGCGCTGCCGTGCGTCCCGTGAGCGGCGTACCCGCCATCGGCTCGTCGAGGCAGGCGGCCGGCCGGCTCGTGCCGAAGCGGGGTGGACGACTGCGGACGGTGGCGGCGCTGGTCTGGCCGACGCTGCGGGCGACGCGGATCTCGCCGCTGCTGGCGGCCGGGGTCGTCGGTGCGGCGATCGTGACCCCACCGGCCGTGACCGGCTCGGTCCTGCCTCCCGACGAGCACATCACGTTGCTGCGGTTGGTGCTGGCCTGCATCGGTCTCGGCGTCACGTTCGCGCTCGACGACGCCGCGAAGCCGACCACGGAGACCCTGCCGGTTCCGGCCTGGCTCGGCGCACTGCTACGAGCGGTCCCCGCCGCGGTCATCGGTGGTGCGTGCTGGGCGGCGGCGTTGCTGGTGACGCGGTCCGGGCCGGAGACCGCTTCGTTGCCGTACCCGGACCTGACCCGTGAGGCTGCGACCGTCGCGGCGGTCGCGTTCCTCGCGTCGGCAGTCGGCTGGCGACGGTCGCCGCGCGGGATCGCCAGCCCACTCGCCGCCCCGATGCTGCTGCTGGGGATGGCGGTGGTGGCGCTGCTGCCGGCCTCGGTGGCTCTCCTCGTCGGCACCGGCGACGGCTGGAACGCGGCCCACGACCGCTGGATGTACCTCCTGGCGGGGACACTGGTGGCGACCGCCGGGGTGCTCACGGCCCGCCGGTGACCTGGGCGCGGCTGACAGCCGTGCGGTCCACCAGGGTACGAGCGACGTCGCGGACCGTACGCGTGGTGTTCCGCGCCGTCGTCAGGACGGCGAAGGCCTCGTCGGCCGTGCAGCGCCGATCGCCCATGATGATGCCCTTCGCCTGTTCGATGACAGCTCCACTGTCCATGGCGGCGTCGATGTGTCGGGAGAGGGTCGTCCTGGCGTTGTCGAGGTGGTCGTTGGCGATGGCGAGACTGGCGTAGCTGGCGAAGGTCTGCGCCACGGCGATGGTGTGATCGTCGAAGGCGTGGGGTTCGGTGGCGTAGAGGTTGAGTGCTCCGCCGATGGTGGCGTGGATCGGCAGGCCGATGGACAGGGAGCTGTGGGCTCCCGCGCGCAGCGCGCGGGCTGTCCAGTCCGGCCAGCGGCTCTCGGTTGCCATGTTTGTGATCGACTCGATGGTGGTGGCGGCGGCGGCTTGCAGGCAGGGGCCGTGGCCCAGCTCGTACTGCGACTCGTCGAGGGCCAGGGCGAGGCCACCGGTGCAGGCCGGGGTGTGGGCCTCCTTGCCCTGCACCAGGCTGACCGACGCCTCGGTGACCTCCGGGATGCTGAGTCCGGTGAGGTCGACGACGCGCTGGAACACGTCGCGAAGGCTGGTCTTGCCGGGCATGATCCGCCCAAGCTCCGCGAAGGCGTTGCTGGGCTCGATGGGATGGCTGTACGCCATAGGCGTGTCCTGAGAAAGGCGCACCGATCGGCCCTCGGTGGGCGCCGGTCTGCGTAGGTTGCTGTAGCCCTCCAGAGGGGAGTCCTAGACCTACGCCGCTTCTTGACGATGGTTCGGTCGACGGTTGCTGGCGTCGACTACAGACCCCTCACCATACGCGCGCCGTGGCGAACCGGTTCCTGGACCGTACGAGCCGAGCACGGGCCGTGGCGGTGGGCAGGGGCGCAGGCGGTGGGTGACAGCCGGCGTTCGGGCACGGATATGCTGTGGCCCTGTGGCACGGTGCCTTGGATGGGCGTCGTCGAGACCAGCGTCAAAAAGCGGCGCGGATCCCGGACTCCGGATCAGGAGTCCTGCAGCGATCCGCGCATCCCACCAGATGCCTGGTGGTGGTACGCGCCCTCGTTAAGGACGCCTTGATGACGCACGTCGCACCCATGGACCCGCACGAGGCGTTCGCCGAGCTCGGCCGCATCCGACTCGCCGACATCGACCTCGACGTCCTGCTGGACAAGATCGCGCAACTGGCCAAGCGCACGATCCCCGGGGCCAGCGAGGTCAGCGTCACCCTGCTGCACGGCAACAAACCGCACACCACCGCGTTCACCGGCGACCTCGCCCTCGTCCTCGACGAGAAGCAGTACGAACGTGGCTACGGTCCGTGCCTGCAAGCCGCGGAAAGCACCTCCAGCCTGATCGTGCCGGACACCGGCAGCGAGCAACGGTGGCCCGGCTGGGCCCACGCCGCCGCCGAGGCCGGTGCGCACAGCTCCCTGTCGGTCGGCCTACCCGTGCACGAGCACGTCACCGGCGCCCTGAACATCTACGCCACCGCCCCCGCAGCCTTCGACGACGACGCGATCACGATCGCTCAGACGTTCGCCGGGTTCGCCGCCGTTGCCCTGGCCAACGCCCACCTGTACGAGACCCAGGCCACCCTGGCCGGGCACATGCAGAAGGCGATGGAGAGTCGGGCGGTGATCGAACAGGCCAAGGGGATCCTCATGGGTGAGCGCCGCTGCACTCCCGAGGAGGCCTTCGCCGTCCTCAGCAAGCTGTCCCAGGACACCAACCGCAAGCTGCGCGACGTCGCCTCGGCTCTGGTCGAGAACGCTCATCGCCGCTGACGGCCGTAGCGGCGGCACGACGTAAGCCCGATCACTCCCGGCGGCGAGCGGAACCAGCGAAGGGCGGGCCGGACCGGCCGGGCGCGACGATCAGAACGTGCACAATGGGCGTTCGGAGGTGATCGATGTGACTGACGGCAAGAAGGCCCCGAAGCTGTGTCAGGTGGTGCTCGACTCCACCGATGCCAGGTCGCTCGCGGAGTTCTATCGGTCGTTGTTGGGCCTGGTGTACAAGCCTGGTCACGAGCCGCCGGAGCCGGGGCAGGCGGACGAGCGCGGTCGCGACTGGCTCGTGCTGAGGACCACCGACGGCGCCCCGCAACTAGCCATCCAGCAGGTGGACCAGTTGCCGCCGCCGACGTGGCCGGACGGTCAGGTGCCGCAACAGCTCCATCTGGATCTCAGCGTGGCCTCGATCGAGGAGTTGGAGGCGCAGCACGACCGGGTGTTGGCCCTCGGCGGTCGGCTGCTGTCCGATCAGAAGGACGGTCCCGACGAACCGTTCCGGGTCTACGCCGACCCGGCCGGGCACCCCTTCTGCATCTTCGTCACCTGACGAGGAGCCGGGCCGCTCCGACCGCGCGACGCGGGGGCCGACGAGCCACTCGGCCTCGACCAGCGGGTACGGGGTGGATGGGCGGTTACGCCTCGGCATCGGGTCGGCTGTGCACCACCAGCTCGTCGATCTCCAACCGACCGACGCGCAACTCCCGCACGACTGCCCGGCGGATCGCCAGCCGCCCGATAAAGAGCGCCCCCACGGCCACAGCCCCGACGGCCAGCGCCCCCACGGCGAGGGCGCCGACCGACGCCGCACCCGCAGCCCGGGCGCCCGTCGCCACCGCGCCCGTCGCCACCGCGCCGTTGGCGCGCGTCCCGGTGATCCGCATCAGGCGTACCTCTCGCTTCATTGCCCCATTGTGTACCGCTGGCCGCACCGCTCCCCCAGGCCCGGCCGGGCCTCCACAGGCGAAGGTCAGTCCAGGACCGCGATGGCCTCGACCTCGACCATGAGGTCCGGCTCCCCCAGCGCGACGACGCCGATCAGGGTGATCGGCTTGGTCGGGTCGACGCCCAGCTTCGCGGCCGCACGCCCGACCCCCTCGCCCAGCAACGGGTACTTCTCCGGACTCCAGTCGACGACATAGATCGTCAACTTCGCGACATCGTCGAACGAGCCGCCGATCTCGGTCATCGCCCGGCCGACGTTGAGGTAGGCCTGCTCCACCTGTGCGGCGAAGTCACCGGTGCCGACCGGGTTGCCGTCGGCGTCGCGGGCCACCTGACCGGCCAGAAAAACGAGCTTGGACCCCTCCGCGATGGACAACTGCCGGTACACGTCGGGCTTCGGCAGCCCGTCGGGGTTGAACAGCTTGATAGCCATAACCACTCCTCGTCGTCAGGCACGTCCCGCGTACGATAGCAGCGCTATGTATCCTGCCCACCATGCCTAGGCCGAGAGACCCCGAGATCCGCACGATGCTGATCGCCCGGGCCGCCCACCTGCTCCGCGTCCGCAAACCGGTCACCCTCCGCTCCCTGGTCGCCGGTACGGGCGTGTCGACGATGACGGTCTACACGTACTTCGGCGGCATGGACGGGCTGTGGGGAGCACTGCGCCAGGAGGGGTTCCGCCGCTTGGCCGATCGTCTCGAGATCGTCACCGTGACCGACGATCCGATCCGCGACCTCACGGCGATGGGAGCCGCCTACGTGTCCAACGCCGCAGCCGATCCCGATCTCTACCGGGTCATGTTCGACGACGGTTTCGCACTCGACGACCCGGCGCAGGCCGACGGGACGCTGCTGCACCTGGTCCACGCCATCGAACGCGCCAAGTCCGCCGGCCGGCTCCGTCCGGATGTCGATCCGACGGACCTGGCGACACAGAGCTGGGCCATCGGACATGGCCTGACCTCGCTGATCACGTCCGGCCCGCTGCCTGTCGAAGCCTTCGCGCTCGGCGTTCCCATGCTGACCGCCATCTACGTTGCCCACGGAGATGACCCCGGCCGCTGCCGGCGGTCGGTCGCACTCGGCTGGAGCGAGATCGACACCCCACCGGACGCCAGTCCGCCGGTCCCCGGAGGCGCTCCGGCGAGGCAGCGGGGGTGAGCCCCGCACTTCACAGGCTGACCGAGGCCGCAGTTGCGGGCATGCCGGCATGTCCCTGCGTCCGTCAACACCACTTGCTACCGTGACCGTCCCTACTTCCGTCGTGGGGTGTGCGTGACGATGACCAAGGTTCTCCGGCTGATCGGATACTGGGACGGTCCGGCGGTTTCGGAAACGCTGCCCGATGTCTGCGACTTTGTGACCGCCGACGCCAACGTCACTCTGCGACGGGCTGTGGCGGCGTACCTCCGATCCGGCACGGTCTTCACCGCCACCGCGGGCGTGTCCGTCTGCCGACTCTGTGGTGCCGCGAACGGCAGCACCGAGCAGACCGACGGAGAGCATTTCGTGTGGCCTGAGGGCCTGGCCCACTACGTCGAAGAGCACGACGTCCGTCTGCCCGACGAGATCGCTGCTGTCGCTCTCTCCGGTGTGGCTGCACCTGTCGACTCCGAGTGGTTCGAGCACGCGGTGCTGGAGACCGGTGAGCTGAGGATCGATGAGGACTGGTGGCGTGGCCTGGCCGGGGTCAACTCTGCTGGCCCTGGCACCGAACATCTGCCTGGCTGTCGAAGAAGCGAGTCGACGGCGAGTTGGGACCTGCCCACCAGCGCCGACATCTACGTCGATCGGGTGCCACCGGAAGCCGTGACGACTCTGGTCCAGCTCCGACGACTGCTCGGCGCCCCATGGCCGTTCTCCGACCTTCGCGACCTGCTCGCCTCCCAACCATTCCTCGCCGCCGTCGGCGACCCGTCCATGCTGTCTCGCACACTGACCGCGTCACCAGACCTCCGGCCGTATCTCTTCTACCGCGCGGAGGGTGGGCTCGTGCCAGTGTGGTCCGATACCTGAACGTCGCCAACCCTGCTGCACGACCGCGCGCTCACATCGGGCGGCGGCTGTCGTACCCGGGTGTGAGGCTTCGGGGCATGGCGACTTTCGTACTGATCCACGGAGGCGGCGGCAGCGCCTGGGACTGGCACCTCCTCGGTCCTGAGCTGACCAGCCGCGGCCACGACGTGGTGACACCGGAACTGCCGATCGAGGACAAATCCGCGGGGTTCGCCGAGTTCTCACAGACGGTCGTCGACGCGATCGGTGACCGGAGCGACCTCGTGGTCGTCGGGCACTCGTACGGCGCGTTCACCGCACCGCTCATCGCCGACAAGCTACCGGTCCGGCTGCTCGTCCTGCTCACGCCGATGATCCCCAAGCCCGGGGAGCGACCCGGTGACTGGTGGGCCAACACCGCCTACCGCGGCGCGGAAGGGCTCAGCGAGGAGCAGCAGTTCTATAACGGCGTGCCCGCCGACATCGTCGCCGAGGCAGCGGCACACACCAGGGACCAGGTCAGCGCGGAGGGCAACGAGCCATGGCCCCTGCGCGCCTGGCCAGACGTGCCCACGACCGTGCTCATCGCACGCGAGGACCAGTTCTTCCCGGCCGACTTCCAGCGCCAGGTGGCCGCCGACCGACTCGGCATCGTCCCCGACGAGATCGACGGCGGCCACGCGGTGGCACTCAGCCACCCACAGCAACTCGCCGACCGGCTTACGGCGTACCCGCTGCGCTGACGGCGGGCCAAGGCCGTCCCGGTACGAACCCGCGGGCGCCTCAGGGCGCCACTACTGGTCAGCTCTGCGACGACTTGCTTCGATGGTTGACACATGCTGCTCGGCCCATGCCCGGACCGCTGCCAGCGGGGTGTCCAGGGACAGACCCAGGTCGGTGAGCGCGTAATGGACACGCGGCGGCACGGTCGCCTCGACCCGGCGGGTGACCAGACCGTCACGGCACAGGCTCTGCAGCGTCTGCGACAACATCTTGTTCGACACTCCAGGGGCACGGCGGCGTAGCTCCGCGAACCCGAGCTCCGCCGGATGACTCTCCGCCAGCACCTTGATCAACATCGACGTCCATTTGTCGCCGATCCGGTCGAGCAGCTGTCGGGTCGGGCAGGCTGGGCTGAAAAGGTCCCCGGTTACCCCGGGCTCACCAGGTGACGCGAAAGTGCTGTCTTGCCAAGTCATCAGGCATCTCCCATGGTAATCAGGTAACCAATGGTAACTGCCAGGAGGTCAGACGTGGAGTTGCGCAAGATCCGAACCAACGGCACCGAGCTGAACGTCGCCCTGGATGGCGCGGGTCCACCGGTGCTGCTGATGCACGGCTGGCCGCACACCTGGCAGGTCTGGCGCGAGGTGCTGCCGCTGCTGAATGGGAGACGCCGCGTCATCGCACCAGACCTGCGAGGGCTCGGCGACAGTGCTCGCGCGGAGGACGGGTTCGACGCGGCGACCGGCGCCGCCGACATGCTCGGCCTGCTCGACGCGCTCGGGGTCGAGCAGGCCGAGGTCGTGGCCCTGGACGCGGGCGTACCCGCCGCCTACCTGCTCGGCGCCCTGCACCCGGCCCGGGTGCGTCGCCTGGTGCTGATGGAGGCGGCACTGCCCGGCCTGCCTGGTGGCTTCCCGACACCACCGTGGTGGTTCGGCTTCCACTCGGCCCCTGGGCTGGCCGAGACGGTGCTCGAAGGCCACGAGGCCGCGTACCTCGACTGGTTCCTCCTGGCCGGCACCTTCGAACGTCGGGGGGTGCCCCCGGAGATCCGAGACGCGTTCGTCAGCGCGTACACCGGTCGTGAGGCGCTGCGTTGCGGCTTCGGCTACTACCGCGCCGCCGAGCAGAACGCGGCAGCTATCGCCGCGACCGGCCGGCTGACCACGCCCACCCTGGCCGTCGGCGGCAACGTCGTCGGCGACCTGCTCTACCGGCAGCTCGCCCCCATCGCCGACGACCTGTCCGGCGAGCTGATTCCCCGCTGCGGCCACATCGTGCCGCTGGATCGCCCGGACGTCGTCGCGCAGTTGCTCAGCAGCGACTCCGTCGCGTCCCGTTAGCCGAGCGGCGCAGCCGCGGGATGATTCGACGGTCACGCACCACAGCTCGACCCGGAACGCCGACCCCGCCGAGCCGGGCGCATCCGCCCGTGCTTGCTCACGGGGCACCCGCCGGATCACC
This sequence comes from Micromonospora sp. NPDC049204, assembly GCF_040647935.1. NCBI lineage: Bacteria > Bacillati > Actinomycetota > Actinomycetes > Micromonosporales > Micromonosporaceae > Micromonospora > Micromonospora sp. NPDC049204. The sequence goes on from NZ_JBEZDC010000024.1 coordinate 64,119, forward strand.
TGCTGACTGCGCCACGAGCGGGAACCCGGTTCTACTCCCGCTCGTGGCCACCCGGGAGGGGGCAGTCAGTTCCCGGCGCTGCTGAAGTTCAGGACGTCGATCCGGCTGCCGCCCTGATGCGGCGCGAAGACGCTGGCGATGTTGTTGGACTTGAGCAGGCGGTGGTCGAGCAGCGGATCGGAGGTGAAGGTCGCCGTGGACCGGTAGCGCACCGCCCAGTCCGACCAACCCGAGGCTCGGGATGCGGTCGCGATCTGCAGCACTCCGGTGTTCGAGGCGGCGCTCACCACAAACAGGTTGTCACGGGAATCGACGCCGATGTCGCCGCGGCTGACGCCCGCCTGGTAGCCGAGGATCCGCTGGCGCCACTGGCCGGTCGCAGCCTCACGCCAGTAGTGAACGAGTACCGCGCTGGTACGGGCGTTGGTGAAGACGGCGTCACTGGGCGCCGACGGCGGCAGGTGAGAGGCCAGCACATGGACGTTTCCCGCCGAGTCGACGGTCTGCGATTCCTGGTTCATCAGGCCACGGTTCTGCCCGATGGCCCAGAACCGTGCCGCGGTGGTGGTCGTCGAGATCGGGCTGGAGTCGGCGGTGCCGATCAGCGCACCTGATCCACTGCGCCACGTTCGACCCCGGTCCGTGCTGTACGCGTAGTAGAGATCGTGGTTGGTGCTCGCGTCGAAGGTCTCCCGGACGGTCCAGGTCATGTGCAGCACGCCCTGTCCGTCGTACTGGAAGCCGAACAGGTAGGCGTTGTTGCCGAGCGTGGTGCCATTCATGATCTTGCCGACGAAAGCCCATGCACCAGCCCGATATTCGAACAGGACCTGGTTGCCGTTCCCGCTCTCCCCCGTACGGATCGTCAGTTGCAGGTTGCCGTCAGGCATGGTGGTGAACTGCGGATAGGTCATGACGGCCATGTCGCGTCCGGCGAGGTTGTTCTGCACCGCGCCGAAGATGGCCGGTGACCAGGTGGCGGTGTCCGGCGAGGTGGCGATCCCGGCCACCGACTTGCGGTAGCGGAAGCGCTGGGAATGCATGTCGAACGAGAGATGGACGCTTCCGTCCACGTGCGAGAGCCCGATGCTGATCACGTTGTGCGAATCGGTGGTCGTGGTGCGATAGTCCGTCAGGCGGATGGTCTGCCAGGTGCCGTTCGTCGGGCGCCGGGAGACGTTGACGTAGCCCTGCTGGTCCCAGAACGCCGCGTACTGCCATCGGCGGTGCGAGACGATGCCGTCCTGCTGGAATGATTCACCGTTCATCAGGCCCGTGTAGCTTTCCGCGGTGCGGCCCTGGGTGGTCAGCGTGGTCGTGGCCGGGGTGTTCACCGTCGGGGAGGCCGCCGAAGCCGCCGAACTGGTGGTGACTATCAGCAGGAGCCCGGCCAGCGCCGAACCCGCCCGGTAATGGTGCAAGGCCGTCATCGACGATCCTCTCGTGGTGGCCATGTGTCTGATTCTCCGATCAGGGGGTGCAGAACGTCGCCGGCTCGGTGAGATCGAGGTCCGTGCAGTCCCAACCGTTGCCCTGGTCGTGGTATCGCCAGCCCGTGCCGGCCGTGTGATGGAACAGGTAGATGACGCTGCTGGCGTCCGAGCGTTGCACGTCGGCAGCCGCCCACGTCTCGACGCACTCCACGTCCCGGGGAGCGAAAGACCAGCCTTCGGGCAGCTCGACCAGGTTCCCGAGGGTCTGCGTCGACGGACACCCGAGACCCTGGGACCCGGCACTGGTGGGGGCGGAGGCGGGTGGCGATGGGGTGTCGGACCGGCGGTTGGCGGCGACGGCGACCGTGGCACCGATGGCGAACACCACAGCCACGGCCGCGGCGCCGGTGGTGACCGCCATTCGCCGCTGCGCCTGCCGCGACGTGCGCAGGGCACGCTCGTACATGTCAGCGGTGCCGCCGTGCTCGCTCAGATCGGCCATGGCCTGACGCAGCGGCCCGAGGTCGTCGGTCATCAGGCCTCCTCCAGCACAGCCGACAGCAGCTCAGGCGCTATCTCCCGCATACGCGCCAACGCCTTGCTGGTCTGACTCTTGATCGTGCCAACCGAGCACTGCAACAGTTCCGCGGCCTCAGCCTCGCTGCGGTCCTCGAAGAACCGCACCACCAGCACGGCACGTTGCCGCTGGGTGAGGCGGCCGAGAGCCTGGTGCAAGGCCAACTTCAGATCAGTACGACGAGCATGATCACTGCCAGGCTCAGCCACGTCGGCCAACTCCCCCGGCAACGACTCAGCCACCTTGCGACGCCGCCACCAGCTCACATGCTGGTGGTACATCGCGGTACGGGTGTACGCCTCGAAATGCCCCGGGTCATCCAACCGACGCCGACCCCGATGGGTACGGGCCAGCGCATCCTGCACCAGGTCCTCGGCGAGGTGCCGGTCACCGGTCAGCAGGAACGCCGTCCGCAGCAACGCGGGAGATCGGGTCCGAACGAACTCATAAAAAAGATCGTCAATGGAGTCCGCCATGCCCCGCTCGTTCCCCCCACGTACCCAAAGTCCTTCAGGCAGCGGCGGCGTCGATGCGGCCAGTTGACTGTGGGACACACCGTATCGGGTGTGCCCCCACAGCAAGCGACCGCGGTCTACCCGATCAGGAGATGCAGAACGGCGCCTCCTTGAGGCCGAGGTCCACGCAGTCGTAACCGCTGCCGTCGCCGCGGTACTTCCAGCCCGTACCGGCCACGAAGTGGAACAGGTACCAGCCGTCACCGGCGGTCGGGCCCTGCGGATCGGCTCCCGCCCAGTCCTCGACACACTCGACACTGCCGAACGTCCAACCCTTCGGAAGCTCGACCAGCTTCTCCAGGGTCTGCGCCGAAGGGCACGGGACACTCGCGGCCGCACTGGTCGCCGGCTTCGACGCCGGCTTCGGCGCCGTCTTCACCGGATCCGAGACGCAGAACGGCGCCGGCTCGGTGAGGCCGAGTTCCTTGCAGTCCCATCCGCTGCCCTGGTCGGAGTACTTCCAGCCCGTGCCGGCCACGAAGTGGAACAGGTAGACGCCGTCGCCCGTGCTCGGGCCCTGCGGATCGGCCGCCGCCCAGTCCTTGACGCACTGCACAGTGGTGAGAGACGAGCCCTTCGGCAGCTCGACCAGCTTTTGCAGGGCCTCCACCGTGGGGCACTCGGCACTCCCACCCGCCGGGGCGGCCACCGCGGACGACGCACTGGGGGCACCGGTGGCGGGGGCGGCGGACGTCGGAGCAGACGCGGTCGGGCTGGGGCCAGGTGCCGGCTTGGCGCCGCAGGCGGGGAGTGCGAACAGGACGGCGGCGAAGGGCAGGAGCAGAAGAGGACGTACAGACATTTCCGGACCCCTATGGATCGTGGCGATCGTCGCTTACACCCGGGTACATGCGATCCGCCGCCCGCAGGTTGCCGTCAACCACAAAGATCTTCAGAAAGTTTCCGGCGACCGCGTCCGGACGGCACCGGTCGCGCGATCGTCCGGCACGCCGGTGTCGCCTCGAAGGGTCACCGCGCGGTTCGGGCGCGGATGCCCGTTGGCCAGTCCGAGTTCACCGCGTCTCTCTACCTTGCCATCGGATCACCGCCGAGACGTAGGTGGTCCTTCGCTCCCGACGAAATGAGGATTGATGGCGGTAAGCAAGCGGGTGGGCCTGGGTGCCGCGGTGGCCGCGCTGATCCTGACGTTGCCGGGCGCCGCGTCCGCAGCCGAGCAGAGTACGCGCAACCGAGCCGAGCTGATCAAGTTCGCCATGCTGCCGGCGGCGACGTTCGTTCCCGGTAGCGAACCATCCGGCTCGTCACTCGGCACTGCCCCGATCAACGGCATCACCCCGCCGTTCGCCGACCAACCGGTCCAGGGGTTCAGCGGCGTCCTTCGCAACGCCGACGGCACCTTCGACGTGTTGTCCGACAACGGTTTCGGCAACAAGGCCAACAGTGCCGACTTCCTGCTGCGTGTCCAGCGGGTCGCGCCCGGCTTCGCCAGCGGCGCCGTCGACGTTGTCGGCGGCATCAACCTGACCGATCCGTACGGCAAGGTTCCGTTCGCCCTCACCCGCGCCGACCGCGTGCTCACCGGTGCCGATTTCGACGTCGAGTCGATCAGTCGGACGGCCGACGGCACGTACTGGATCGGTGACGAATTCGGTCCGTACCTGCTGCACTTCGACCGCGCGGGCCGCCTGATGCAGGCGCCGGTGCCACTGCCGGGCGTGTTCGCCCCGGAGAACCCGACCCGCGGTACGACCCCGGCCAATCTCTCCAGCAGCAAGGGCTTCGAGGGCATGGCCCAGTCACCGGACGGGGCCACGCTCTATCCGCTGCTCGAGGGCACGGTCGCGGGCGACCCGACGGGCACACTTCGGCTCAACGAGTTCGACGTCAGGACCAACACCTACACCGGTCGGCGCTGGACGTACACGCTCGACGCCGTCGACCACGCGATCGGTGACGCGATCATGGTCGACCGCGATCGCTTCCTGATCATCGAACGGGACAACGGCCAGGGCGAGACGGCGAAGGTGAAGAAGATCTACCTGGCCGACAAGCGCGACCGGAACCGGGACGGGCGCCTCGACAAGACCCTCGTCGCCGACCTGATGAACATCGCCAACCCGCGGCACGTCGGCGGTTTCGGTAGCACCTTCACGTTCCCGTTCCAGACCATCGAGGACGTGGTGATCCTGGACGACCGCACGATCGCCGTCCTCAACGACAACAACTTCCCGTCCTCCTCGGGCCGCACGGCCGGCCAAGCGGACAACAACGAGTTCATCGTGATCAAGCTGGACCGCGGCCTGGATGCCGACAAGCGCATCCTGCGCCGCTACTGACCCGACACCAGGGGTAATCCATCTCCACGGCAGGCCTGGGACAGCTCATCGAGCGGCTGTCCCAGGCCTGTTCGCCGGCGGGCGGGGACGTGGCGATACTGTCGGCATGAGGTACGTGTCCAGAGTGCCGCGACCCCCGCTGGACGCGCTGGTCGACGACCTCTACTACCTGGAGGGCGCGCCGCCGTACGCCCGGCTGATGCTGCCGCCGATGCCGGGGGCGCTGCTCATCGTCAACCTCGGGGCACCGTTCCACATCCGCGCCGGCACCGACATCGAGACGGCCGCGTACGCCGACGGCTGCGTGGTCACCGTACCCACCCGCGCGCTGGAGTTCGGCTACCCGCTCCACACCCGGTCGGTGGGCGTGCACGTCAAGCCGTGGGGGCTGGCGCCGTTCCTGCCGATGCCCGCGGCCGAACTGTGTGACCGGCCGGTGACGGTGGAGCAGGTGTGGGGCCGACCCGCCGTTGCTGAGTTGCGGGATCGACTGGACGCGGCGGACGGACCGCGCGAGATGCTGACGCTGCTCGAGGAGGAGCTGATGCGACGGCTGCGCGAGACGATCGGCCTGGGGCTGGTCCGCCACACGAGCAGCGTCATCGCGGCGACCGGCGGGGCGGTGGCGATCGGCGACCTGAGCGTGGCAGCCGGTGTCAGCAGCACCCATCTGGCACAGCGGTTCAAGGAACTCGTCGGCGTCACGCCGAAGCGGCTGGCCCGCACCCAGCGCTTCGCCGCCACCATGCTCGCGATCGACTTCGCCGCACCGATCGACTGGGCCGACGTCGCCGGCGGCGCCGGCTACTTCGACCAGGCCCACTTCGGCCACGAATTCCGGGCGTTCACCGGGCTCACACCGACCCGGTACGCCGAAGTCCGGCGGCGCTTCCTGCGCGAACATCCCGGCCACACGCTGGACGGCTGGCCGCTGCCGGCCGATTGATTTCTTACAAGAGCCGCAGCTCACGACACGCTAACTTGAGGGCACCCCGAAACAGAGGAGAGTCCGTGGGCAAGGTGGTCATGTACAGCTCGGTGTCGGTGGACGGCTTCATCGCCGACGCCAACGACCAGCCCGGACCGCTGTTCGACTGGTTGCTCAGCGGTGACGTGCCGTTGGACGAGAGCGGCGCGTTGAAGGTGTCGCAGATGTCGTACGACTACACCCGGCCGTACTGGGACCAGATCGGGGTGACGATCGCCGGCCGCCACGTCTTCGACCTGACCGACGGCTGGGACGGGAAGCCTCCGAGCGGGGTCGACCACGTGGTCGTCGTGACGCACCGGCCGGCGCCCGAGGGCTGGGACCCCCAGGCGCCGTTTCGCTTCGTCGACGGCGTCGAGGCAGCCGTGGCCAGGGCGCAGGAGCTCGCGGGTGACCGCATCGTCGAGGTCGCCGCTGGCGACGTCGGTGGCCAGGTGCTGGCCGCGGGCCTGGTCGACGAGGTGCGCATGGACGTCGTACCCGTCGTGTTCGGGTCCGGCAAGCGCTACTTCGGGTCGGTCGACGCGCAGCACCTGTTGGAGGACCCGGACGTGGTGATCCAGGGCAACCGGGTGCTCCACCTGCGCTGTCGGGTGCGCAACTGACCGACGGTCGCGGGGGGGGGGGGGGGCCCCCCCCCCCCCCGGTCGGAGGGAGTGGGGAGGGGGGGGGCGGAGGGGGGCCGGGCCCGCCCCCCCCACAAGCAGACATAGCCCAACCGCGCTGAGAGG
>NZ_JBEZDC010000025.1:0-68864 GCF_040647935.1 Micromonospora sp. NPDC049204
GTGGTGGGGGCGCCCCGGGACCCCTCCCGGGTTCCAAACTTCTACCCCCCCCCCGGGGGGGTGGAGGGGGTGGGGCGGGACAACAGGCCCCGGCCCCGACTCGACCTCGCCTGGCACAGCCTGGAGACCAACGCATTCGGGCTCGACGAGTTCATGCGCTGGCTCGGCCAGGCCGACCTCGAACCGATCATGGCGGTCAACCTCGGCACCCGCGGCACCGCCGAGGCGGTCGACCTGCTCGAGTACGCCAATCACCGCGGCGGCAGCCACCTCGCCGACCAGCGGCGCGCCAACGGCACGGACGACCCGTACGGCATCCGGCTGTGGTGCCTGGGCAACGAGATGGACGGCCCGTGGCAGGTGGGCCAGCGCAGCGCGACCGAGTACGGCCGCCTGGCGGCACAGACCGCGAAGGCCATGCGCCGTTTCGATCCCGAACTCGAACTCGTGGCCTGCGGCTCGTCCCACCTCGGCATGCCCACGTTCGGTAGCTGGGAACGCGACGTGCTCACCGAGGCGTACGACGACGTCGACCTGATCTCGCTGCACGCCTACTACCAGCCGGTCGACGACGACCTGCCCAGCTTCCTCGCCTCCGGCGAGGACATGGACAGATACATCGACGCCGTCACGGCCATCGCCGACTCGGTCGGGGCGATCCGCCGGTCGACCAAGAAGATCATGATCGCGTTCGACGAGTGGAACGTCTGGTACCAGTCCGCCACCCCGTCGACCCCACCGAGCGGTGACGACTGGCCGGTCGCGCCGCGGCTGTTGGAGGATCACTACAGCGTGGCCGACGCCGTCGTCGTCGGTGGCCTGCTGATCAGCCTGCTCCGCCACAGCGACCGGGTGACGGCGGCGTGCCAGGCCCAACTGGTGAACGTCATCGCACCGATCATGACCGAACCGGGCGGCTCAGCCTGGCGGCAGACCATCTTCCACCCCTTCGCCCGCACCGCCCGGCACGCCCGGGGAGCGGTGCTCGACGTGCTCCGCGACGGCAGCACGACGACCACCGACCGCTACGGTGAGGTGGCCGCGGTCGACGCGGTCTCCACCTGGGACGACGACAGCGGCGAGATCAGCGTGTTCCTCGTCAACCGCGTCACCGACACTCCGGCCGAGGTGACCGTCGACGTCAGCGGCGCCCACCTGACCGGGATCATCGAGTGCGTCACCGTCGGCGGCACCGACCTGGCCGCCAAGAACACCGCCGACGGTCCGGACCACGGCGCACCGCGACCCAACGACACCGCGCGACAGGCCGATGCCGCAGTTCGGCTGACGCTTCCGCCCGCGTCCTGGACCATGCTGCGGATGCGGGCCACGGAAGCAACCCCGTAACCGCCCTGAGCGGGAAGCGCCCGGCCGCCAGGGGTGGCGGCCGGGCCTTTACCCCGCGATCTTGCACTTTCTGTCCCGACATAAGGGTCACATGCCCCCGAATCAACGACAGAAACTGCAAGATCGGCGCACTCCTCGAGCGCGGGGTGGGCTGCGGCACAGCGCGCCGGTCCTAGCGGCGCGAGGGTTTCACGGGTGGCTCCAGCTCTCCGTTGACTCGGCGGGGAATGGCGGTGCAGCCGTCCTGTAGTTCCTCGGGAAGGATCCAGGCCGGGGCGTCCTGCCAGGCCAGCGGGCGCAGGAAACGCCGGATCGAGGTGGCGCCGACGGAGGTGTGCACGGCGTTTGTCGAGGGCCAGGGTCCGCCGTGGTGCTGGGCCCACGAAACCCGGACGCCGGTGGGATAGCCGTCGAAGACGATGCGACCCGACCGACCGGCGAACAGCTCGACCAGCCGGCGTACGACAGCGGCGTCGTCGTCCGGCGCGCTGTGGATGGACCCGGTCAGCGACGGTGGAACGGCCGCCAGCGCCGCGTCCAACTCGGCGACGTCGTCGTAGCGCACCACGACCAGGAGCGGGCCGAAGCACTCGTCGGTGATCTCGGCGGTGAGGCCCGACAGATCGACCTCCAGGAGCGTCGGCGCGACGCGGAAACCCGCCTCGGCGTCGATCCGCGCTCGCGCCGAGACCCGGGCGCCGGCCTGCTCGAAGGCCGCCGCCTGCTGCTCGTACGCGGCCCGGATGCGGTCGTTCAGCATGACCGCACCGCCGGTGGCGGCGACCTTCTCGCGCAGCGCGTCGACCAGGCGCGCGCCGCTCGGATCGGACGGGACGAACGCCAGACCGGGCTTCGTGCACAGCTGGCCGCCCGAGTTGGTGAAGGAGGCGAACAGTCCCTCGGCGATCTGCTCGCCCCGGTCGGCGGCCGCGCCGGGCAGGACGACGATCGGGTTCACGCTGCTCAGCTCGGCGTAGAGGGGAATGGGATCGGGTCGCTCGTCGATGGCCGCCTGGATGCCGCGGGCGGCCCCGACGGAGCCCGTCAACGCGGCGGCGCGGATCGCGGGGTGGCGTACCAGCGAGCGGCCGGCCTGCTCGCCGTACACGGTCGCGATCACACCGTCGGGCCCGCCCAGGTCGCGGACGGCCGCCGCGATGGCCTCGGCCGAGGCGTGTGAGGTCAACGGGTGCGACGGGTGGGCCTTCAGGACCGTGGGACAGCCGGCGGCGAGCGCGGCCGCGGTGTCACCTCCCGCGACCGAGAAGGCGAACGGGAAGTTGCTGGCGCCGAAGACGGCGACCGGCCCGAGGGGTACGAGCATCCGCCGCAGGTCCGGGCCGCGTCCGAGCGGTGTGTCGGCGGCGTGGTCGATGGCGGCCTCGACGTAGCCCCCGTCGCGCAGCACGTCGCCGAACATCCGGAACTGGACCGCCGCCCGGGTGAGTTCCCCGTCGAGTCGCGCGTTGCCGAGGCCGGTCTCCGCCTCCGCCGTCGCCACCAGGTCGCCGCGATGGGACTCCAGGGACGCGGCGATGACGTCCAGCAGGTCCGCTCGGCCGAGTCTGCCCAGGCCGGACAACCACTGCGTGGCGTTGACCGCCTGGCTGGTGATCGCTTCCAGCCGCGGCCCGTCGGTCTCGCGGAGATCCGTCGTACGAGTGTGACCGTCGCGCGGGTCGACCGTGCTGACCATGTTCACAGCAGTCCTCTCCTCACCAGATTGCCCATCAGATCCCGGACGCCGAACTGCCAGGGCTCACACTCCTGGGCGTGTCGCACCCGGTTGACCAGGGTGCCCAGAGCCGGGCAGCCGATCCGTACCACATCATCGATCTTGTGGGTGAAGCCCTCGTCGGGGCGGTCCCGGTCCTGGGTGGGCGCGAACATCGTGCCGAGCATCAGGGCGGCGCCGTCGGGATAGCGGTGGTGCGGCCCGATCAACTGCCGCACCAGTTCCGCCGGGTCGCGCGACATCCGCGTCATCTCCGAGACCGCCTCCAGGTGGAAGCCGTCCACGCCCTCGATGTCCAGGCTCACCTCAAGCTCGCGCACCCGGTCCAGGTCGAACCGTTCGTCGAACAGCCGGATCAGGGGACCGAGGGCGCACGAGGCGTTGTTGTCCTTCGCCAGGGGAAGCAGAAGTGCCGAGCGGCCCTCGACGTCCCGCAGGTTCACGTCGTTGCCGAGGGTGGCGCCGACGATCCGGCCGCTGGACTGGATGATCAGCGTGACCTCGGGTTCCGGGTTGTTCCAGGTCGACGAGGCGAGCACCCCCACCGGGACGGCGGTGCCGACGGCGGAGAGGACCTGGCCCTTGGTGAAGATCTCCGCGTCCGGCCCGATCCCCACCTCCAGGTACTGGCTCCAGATGCCCTCGGCGACGAGCAGGCTCTTGAGCCGGTCGGCCTCGGCCGAACCCGGGGTCAGGCTGTGCAGGTCGGCACCGATGTCGGCGAGCATTCGTTGCCGGATGTCCGCCGCGAGCGCCAGGTCTCCACGGGCCCGTTCCTCGATGACGCGCTCGATGAGCGAGACGGCGAAGGTCACGCCGGCGGCCTTGAGCGCCTGAAGGTCGACCGGGGCGAGCAACCAGGGTCGGCTGTGGTCGCGGGTCGTGGCCGCCGTGTTGGCGAGTATCTCGCCGAAGTCGCCCAGCCGCGGCCCGTCGAGCCCGGCCACCGTCGCGGCGGGGTCGGGCAGCTCGCAGATGTCCCGGACGGTGGGGAACCGCTGGCTGAGGTCGATGACCTGACCGTCTCGGACGGTCACGGGTGACGGGCCGTCGCCGGCCGGATCCCAGATCCGGCCGATGAGGACACTGTCGTCGACGTCGTCGGGCAGCGCCTCGGCGGCGGTCCCGAACCAGTCCGCGCCGTCGGGCTGTCGCCGGGGCTGGGGCACCGTCATGAGCCGCTCTCCAGGTTGAAGAAGGACCGCTCGTCTCGCGGACGGATGTCGTACACGGCGTCCTGGAACATGCGCAGCGGGTGCGGTGTGAACGGGTGCCGCTCGATCGCGGCGAGATCCAACTCGATGCCGAGTCCGACGATGCCGGTCGGGATGAGCACGTCGCCGTCGGCGGTCAGCACCAGCCGTTCGTTGGTGATCTCGGGTCGCCACGGCACGTCCGTCGCCATGATCTCCAGGTAGCGGAAGCTGGGCAGTGTCGCACCGAGTTGCAGCGTGGCGGCCGTACTGAGGGGGCCGCTCGGGTTGTGCGGCGCGAACCCCACGTAACTTGTCGCCGCGAGCGTCGCGATGAAGGCCAGCTCGGCGATCCCGCCGGCATGGGTCACATCGGGTTGGACGAAGTCGACGGCCTGCCGGGCGAGGGCGGGCGCGAAGCCCTGGCGGCCGTACCACCGCTCCCCCGCCGCGATGGGCACCGGCGACGCGCGGCGGATGTCCACAAGCGCATCGAGGTTGTCCGGCGGGCACGGCTCCTCGAACCACACCGGGTCGAACTGGGCGATCTCCTTCGCGACCTTGATCGCGTGGCGGACGTCGAAGCGACCGTGGCCCTCGACGAACAGCTCGACGTCCCGGCCCACCGCGCCCCGGACAGCGTCGATCTGGGCGAGCACCCGATCCAACTGCGCGGTGGTGATGGTCAGGTCGTAGTTCTCGAACGGATCCCACTTGAGGCCGCGGAAGCCGGACTCCACAGTCCGGCGCGCCGCCGCCGCGTAGTCCTCCGGCGTGACGGCACCGGAGAACCAGCCGTTGGCGTACGCGCGCACCCGGTCCCGGGTCGCACCGCCGAGGAGCCGCGAGACGGGGACGCCGAGGTCGCGCGCCGAGATGTCCCACAGGGCCATCTCCAGCGAGCTCAACGCGGTCATGATGACCGGCCCGCCACGCCAGTACCAGTCCCGCGCCAGGTCGTAGAGGATCTTCGAGATGCGTGTGGGGTCCAGGCCCACGACCGCCTCGGCCAGCTCGGCGATGGCCCCCTGGACGGCCCGTTCCTTGCCCTCCAGGGTGGCCTCACCGAGCCCGATGATCCCCGCGTCGGTGTGCACGCGCACGATGACGAGGTTCGTACGGTAGAAGTCGACGACGAGCGTGTCGATGGAGACGATCTTCATTCTTCGGCTCAACCCTTCACCGCGCCGGCGGTCATGCCGGACACCACGTACTTCTGCACCAGCAGGTAGAAGGCGACGGCGGGCAGCGTGAACAGGAATGCGACGGCCATCACCGTCTGGATCGGCGTACCCAGCTCACCGATGAAGTTCGCGATGCCCACGGAGGCCGGTTGCAGGTCCGGGTTGAAGATGAACGTCACCGCGAACACGTACTCGTTCCAGGCGTGGAAGAAGGCGATGACCGCGGTCGCCGCGATCGACGGCGCGATCAGCGGAACGTTGATCCGGGTCAGGGTGGTGAAGGGCCGCGCGCCGTCGGCGCGCGCCGCCTCCTCCAGCTCCTTCGGGATGCCGTCGATCGCCCCCTTGAGGATCAGCGCCACGATCGGCAGGACGAACGCCGAGTTCACCAGGATGAGACCGGTCAGCGAGTCGAGCAACTCGAATCGGCGGAACAGCGCGAACAGCGGCACGACCATGAGCGCCTCGGGAAGCATCTGCGTGAACAGCAGCACGACGGTCAGCACGGCCTTGCCCCCGAACGAGAACCGGGACAGCGCATAACCGAGCGGGATGCCCAGGCCGACCGAGAGGACCATCGTGCCCACGGCGATGATCAGGCTGTTCAGCAGCCACCCGGCTGCCTTGCCCTCGGCCAGCGCGTCGACGAACACCCCGAACTGGCCGAGGTCCGGCGTGAGGCGGGGCTGGTCGGCGAAGAGGTCGCTGTTGCTCGACAGCGCCGTGACGAACATCCAGTACAGCGGGAACACCGCGACACCGAGTACGACGAGCACGGCGACGATCCGTGCGGTGACACCGAAACGGAAGCGCCTCATCGGGCGTGCTCCTTCTCCACGGCACGGGCGACCAGTCGGCTGCCGATGACGACGATGAGTGAGATGACGACGCCGACCATCCCGATGGCCGCCGCCGATCCGAGTTCCTTCGAGTCGAACGCCTGCGAGTAGAGGTCGATGACGAGCGTCTCGGTGGCGCCGACCGGCCCACCCTTGGTCATCAACCAGATCAGCTCGAACCGCCGCAGCGACCAGATCGTCATGAGCAGCGCCAGGAGCCCCACGGTGGGCTTGATGACCTGCCAGGTGACGGCCCGGAAGGTGGCCCATCGCCCCGCGCCGTCCACGGTCGCGGCCTCGTTGAGGTCCTGCGGGACGGACTGCAACGCGGAGAGCAGCACCACCGAGGTGAACGGGAACAGCTGCCAGATGGTCGTGGCGAGCACCGCCGGCAGCGCGTAGCGCGAGCTGTCCAGGATCGCGCCGCCCGGCACACCAAGTCCCACCGCGTCGAGGAACCGGTTCACGATCCCGTACTGGGCGTTGAGCATCCAGGTGGCGATGAGCGCGACCGCGATGCCAGGAGCGGCCCACGGGACGGTGATCAGCGCCCGCGCCACACCGCGGCCCCGGAACTTCCCGTTGAGCAGGAGCGCGACGCCGAGCCCGGCGCCGATCGCGACGACGACGCAGGTGATCACGTAGACGACGGTGATCAGCAGGGTGTGGCGGAATTCCGGATCGCCGAAGATCCGGTTGAAGTTGTCGAACCCGACCCACTCGCTTCTGGTCGGGTTGAGCAGTCTCGTCCGGGTGAAGCTGAGGTACACCTCCTGGACGAGAGGCACCGCCTGGAAGACGAGGATGAACAGTGCGGCGGGTGCCAGGAACAGGTACGGCGTCCACTTGCTCCCCAGTGGGCTGGGTCGACGCCGCGCTCGGGGTGTTGTCTTCGGTGCTCCGGTCTGCTCGACCACAGTCATCGGGTTCGATCCTTCTGAGGAAGGACGCTGCCGGCGCATGTCCGTCGCGCCGGCAGCGTCGCCGTGTCGAGCGGTCAGCGGACCAGGTCGGTCGCCTGCTGCTGGGCGCGGTCCAGTGCCGACTTCAGGTCGGTCTTACCCTGTAGGGCCGCGACCACGTTCTGCACGACCACCTTGCGGATGTCCGGCGTCTTGGCTTCGAACCCGAGGACGATCTGCGGAAGGCTGGTCTCGGTGAGCCCGTCGAAGACGGGCAGGAACGGGGTCGCCTTGAGCGTCTCCGGGCTGCGCTGCGTGGTGGTGGCGACGCTGCTCGCGCCGAGGATCTCCTGCAACTTGACCTGGTTCTGCGGCTCCAGCGCCCACGTGATGAAGGTGCCGGCCTCGTCCTTGCCCTCGCTCGCCTCGTTGATCACGATCGGCGCGAGGATCGCGCCCTGCTTGCGGACCGGGAACGGGATGGGCGCGACGCTGAAGTTCAGCTTGGCGTTCTGGCCGCGCGTGGCGGTCACGTACCCCCCGTTGTTCAGCTCCATCCCGACCTTGCCCTCGGCGAACATCCGCCGGAACGTCGCCGCGTCCGCGCCGCGCGGGATCACGTTCGCGTCGTACAGGTCCTTGAACGCCTGGAGGCCCTTGAGGTTCTCCGGCGAGTTGATCGTCAGGTTCTTGCCGTCGGACCACGCGCCGCCGAAGCCGTAGACGTAGTTGAAGATGTCCTGCCACACGCCGGCCTCCTCGGCCTCCGTCTGGCGGAACGCCAGGCCGAAGACGTCGCCCTTGGTCAGCGACTTCGCGGTGGAGGTGAACTGCTCGTACGTCGTCGGCGGAGTCGGGATCAGGTCCGCGTTGTAGAACATCGCGTAGTTCGACGCCTCGAAGATGACGCCGTGCCGGACACCGTCGTGGACCATGAACTGGTCCGGCTGCTTGAGCAGGTCGTACTTGCCGGCGTCGATCACCTTGTCCAGTGGTGCGACCAGACCGGCGTCCGAGGCGGCCTCGAACTCGGGCATGTCGAAACGGACCAGGTCGGGCCCCTTGCCACTGCCCATCTGCGTGAGCACCGTCTGACCGAAGGTCGGGTACGGGACCGCGGCGGCGGTGACCTGGACCTTGGTCTGGCTCTGGTTGAACTCGTCGAGCCACTTGGTCAGCAGAGGCCCGCGGCCCGGGTCGCCGAAGGTCGAGGCGGCGAACGTCAGTTTGGTGACGCCGTCGCCCGAATCGCCGTCGGAGCCACAGCCGGTCAGAAGAGCGGCGACCACGCCGAGGGCACATGTCGCCCTGGCGATGCCGAAGCGAGCGCGCTGGTTACCCATCGTTACTCCAGTGTTACGAGTCAGAGTCTTCGGGATGAAATTGCAACGATCGTAGCGCCATGCGCAACGGTGTCAAGTGGCGGTTGCGCATGGCGTCGTCTACATTGCACATATTGCAACGCTAGCGACGGGCTCCCCGTCGCTTCGAGGGGGAAGGCACAGCCTTGGCGCAATCGATTCGCCGTGCGATCGACCTCATCCGTCGATCGGCGGAGCACCCGCTGTCGCTCACCGAGGCGGCGGACGTGCTCGGCGTGCACAAGTCCACGGCCCTGCGGATCCTGCAGACGCTGGAATCCGCGCGCTTCGTCCGCCGGACCGGCGCGGGCACCTACGTGCTCGGTAGCGGACTGATCGAGCTGTCGGAGCTCGCGCTCGGCTCGATGGACCTGCGTCAGTTCGCGGCCGCGCACCTACGCGCACTCCAGCGCGAGACCAGCCACACCGTGCACCTGGCACAGCTGACCGGCGACGAGATCATCTACATCGACAAGGTCGACAGTCCGGCGTTCGATGCCGTCAAGCTGCCCTCACGGGTGGGGCGGGCCGTGTCGATCTACGCGAGCGCCGTCGGCAAGACGATCCTGGCGTACCTGCCGTCCGAGGAACGCGACCGCCTGCTCTCCCCCGTCGTCTTCGAGAGATTCACCGACACCACCTTCGCCGACCACGAGTCTCTCGAAGCCGAACTCGTGCGGATTCGTGAGAACGGCTGGGCCACGGACAACGGCGAGCACGACGCCTACGTGATGTGCGTCGCCGCGCCGATCAGGGACTCCCGGGGCCAGGTCATCGCCGCCGTCTCGATCACGGCGATCGAGGTCATCGCCAACCTCGACCAACTGAGGAGCAACCTGCCGCGCCTGCTGGAGACCGCGAACCAGATCTCGCGCGAACTTGGCTACACACCGCCGTCCGTCCCGAGCCCGGCCGCGCCGGAGGACGGCCGATCGATCGACGAGTGAGCCATGGACAACCGCTGGCGTCGGACCGCGTCGGTCAGCGTCCGGTCGACCCGGGCGCGGTCCACCACCACGTCTCGAGCAGCTTCGACTCCCCCAGCCCGTTCACCCTCTCGACCAGGGCGTCGTCGCCGCGGACGTATCCGGCGGACCGGGCGACCCCCTGCGAGGGCACATTGCCCCGCACGATGGCGAGGCGCAGCCGGGAAAGACCGAGCTCTTCGTGGCAGAACTCGGTCATCCGGCGCAGCGACCGCGACGCCAGACCCTGACCACGATGCGCCGGGCCGACGGCGTACCCCAGGACACCGCCTGCCACGTGCAGGGCGACGAGGCCGAGCGGCTCCCCGCCGTCGCGCGTCACGGCCAGGTCGACGATGCGCTGCGTGCGACGCCGCCGGATCCTGGCCAGGAAGGCATCCGCGTCGAACGGAGAGGGAATGTCGGTGTTCGCGGCCACGTCGGCCGCGTCGAAGAGCCCGCGAAGGTACGGCAGATCGGAGTCGGCCCATTCCCGTAACACCACCTCCTCCCCGGTCAGCAGGAGAGGAGAACCGGTCGGATCGACGGCGGACGAAATTGTCGATGCGCAGGTCACACGACATCCTGGCACGGGTGCGACCGCATCCGGCAACGGGTCGGCTCCGTCGATGACTCCGCGCGAGCTTTCGCCAGTGGTGTCTCTTTCCAGCACTGCGTAGAGGTCGCCGACGATGCGGAGGCTCGCCGACAGTGGGATCTTGTACGGGTGATGGAGGCCGCGCGACGTGAACTCGAACGGGCACGACGCTCCTCGGCCGTGTGGCACGAGCTTCGCTACGAGCGCGGCACCGACGCCGACGGCCAGGCCTGCGACACGAATGCGGGCCGGCGGGCGAGCGTGTTGTGGGCACTGCAGTACGGCCGCCGGGCCACGGACCTTCCGCTGGTGCGGTGGCTGGCCAGGCAGGAGGCCCAGTGTCGACGCGAGGCGCCGTTTCAGGGCCTGACTGACGAGACCGAACTGGCCGGCTTTCTGCTCGCAGAGCATCACCAGGTGGAGGACGTGTGGCTGCACTGGGAACTCAAGCGGGCCAACTTCGACACCTGGTGCGGCTACGACGGTGAGCACCTGTTCGCCGCCGGCGCGCCGACCACCGTTGCCTACGTGCGGGACAGCGGGCACGCCGAGCGGGACGACGTGCTGGCGTACCTGTTGGACGAGGAGGGCCAGCCGTGGCTCTCCGAGGAAACGCTTGCGGAATGGTGGCGCGGGAAACGATCGTTCTTCCCGGGTGACCCGGCCGCCGAGGACCCGCTCACCTGGATCACACGCGCCAAAATGGTCGGTGATCAGGGGCTGGCACGCGAGTGGTTGGACCGGTGGGCGGTGGACCGGCCTCGGGACAAGGCCACACTGAGCCGGCTGCGATATGAGTTGGCCGATCTTGGGGCGTTCACTGAGGCCGCTTCGGCACAGCGGGAGAGCCTGGTGTTCGTCGACAACGCCTGGGATGCGGCGTCGGCCTGGCAGTCCCTTGCCGGGCTGGAACGCCAGGCCGGCAACCACGGCGCCGCCTGGGAGGCGTTACGTGAGTGTCGCCGAGCCCTGCACGACGTGTCCGGCTGGACCGAGGTCGGCCTGGGTCGCATGTATGTGGAGGAGCTTTTCCTCCTGGCCGGTTCCGCCGGCGCCGAGCTTGCCGCCGTGGTGTTCGCCGAGGCCGACCGGCAGGCGCGCCAGGTCCCCCGGTTGCCCCTGGTGGTGCTGCGAGTCGCCGCCGAGGCGGCGGACCGGGTCGGTGACCAGGATGCGGCGAGGCTCTACCGGCGACTGCGCGATGCCGAACAGCGGCGCATCGACGGCGAGCGGGGTTGAGGCCGGACACCCCGCGCCCTCGTGCGGGAGCCGGTGGCGCCGCTGTGGAGGGTCACGCGGGGCCGCGTTCTCTCCGACCCGCTCGGCCGAGGTCTGGCGACCGCTTGAGCAGGACGACACCGCCCACGACGAAGATGATGCTGAGGACCAGCCCGGTGACGTTGCCCTGGGCCAGGGTCGCGAAGAGGCCCAGCAGGCCCACGATGACCGCCACCCCGCCGACAAGCCGCATGAAGTAGCCGCCGACGGACTTGACTCGTTCATTCGCCATGGTGATTCTGTGCCCGACGGGCCGGCGCCACAAACACGGGTCGCCGTGGCCTGCACCAAACCTCGCGGCCGGAGCGCTCAGGCGCCGTTGAGCCGATGGTGTTCGTCGGTCTCCATGTCGATGAAGGCCTGGATCATGCCGCGGTAGATCCGCTCGATCAAGTCCGGGTCCGCGCCGGCGTCGTCCGCCAGCGTGCGGACCCGGGCCACCACCTGTGCCACCCGGTCCGGGGCACGGACCGCCTGCCTGTCGCTCTTGAGCGGGGCCGCCCGCCGGACCAGGGCCTCCCGGCGGGCGAGCAGCCCGACGAGCGCCGCGTCCAACTCGTCGATCTGGGCGCGGATGTCGGTGAGCGCCGATGCGGTGTCTGTCATGCCGGAGATCGTCGCACGGTGGGGCCGGCTGCTCGGACCGTCGACATCCGAGCCCGCTCGCCGCTGCGTGGCGACGCCCGGGCCTCGTATAGTCCCGACGGTGCAGAGCGAGACGGTTCGGCAGGCGTACGGGTCCATCGCAGGTCTCTACATCGACCTGTTCGGCACGACCCGAAAGATGAATCCCGAAGACCCGGCCTTCATCGGTCGACACCTGGCCGGTCATCTCGGCCCGGTGCTCGACCTGGGCTGCGGCCCTGGCCACCTCACCGGTTACCTCCGTTCGCTGGGCGTCGACGTCAGGGGGATCGACCTGGTCCCCGAGTTCGTCACCCATGCGCGGGCCGCCTACCCGGACGTCGAGTTCCACCTCGGGTCGTTCGAACACCTCGATGTCGCCACCGGCTCCGTCGACGGCATCCTGGCCTGGTACTCGCTGATCCACCTGCCGCCGGAGGAGTTCGACGGCGTACTCGGTGAGTTCCGCCGGGCAATGGCCCCGGGCGGAAGGCTGGTGCTGGGGTTCTTCGACGCCGACGAGGTCGGTCCCTTCGCGCACAAGGTGGTGACCGCCTACCGTTGGCCACCCGACGAGGTCTCCGAGCGACTCCGCCGGGCCGGCTTCCGAGAGGTCGAACGCGTACAGCGGCCCAGGGAAGGCAGTCAGCGGCCACACGCCGCCATGGCGGCGGTCGCGGAGTAGCGGCGAGCCGGGGCCGTCCGCGCCATGGGTGCCGATCGCGTCAGTCGGCGTCCTCGACGAATGCCGCACGCGGTTCGAGATGCTGGCCCCGCGCGTACTGCGCGGCGAAGCCGGTCGCGCCGAGCGCCTCGACCGCGGCCGCCCGCACGGCGGCCAGGTCGGCCGCGTCATCGGGATCGGGCACCTGGCCCAGCGCCGCGAACGCGGCGTCCGTGACGGCCACCATTCGACCGGCCCGCGCGTGGTCACCGTTGGCCGAGGCGAGCGCGGCGCCCGCCAGGCAGACGTACGGGACGAACTCCGCCCAATCCTCGCGGAAAACCCTCTCCCGACTCGCGGCGAACAACGCCCGCGCCGCGTCGAGGTTGCCGAGACCCAACTCGCAGAACCCGAGGTTGTGGGTCTCCGAGTTGACGAGCTTGGGCTGGCCCAGGGCCTCGTTCAGCGCGATGCTCTCCCGGTAGAGCTGCCGAGCCCGGGTCAGGTCGCCGGACATCCGGGCCACCGCGGCCAGCACGTGGCGGGGCCGCTCCTCCAGACTCCGGTCGCCGGAGCGAAGGGCGACCGCGAGCGCTTCTTGGGCGCGCGCCTCCCCGCCCGGGAGGTCACCGCCACGGATGGCGACCCGGGCGAGGCTGTACCGGGCCTCCACCTCGCCCGACGGATCGCCGGCCGCCCGTGCCCTGTCGATCTCGGCCTCGCTCATGCGCACCACCGCGTCGGTCTCGCCCCGGCGGAAGGCCGCGCGAACGTCGTCGCTGAAACCCACCTCTGTCGTCCCCTCCGCTCCCCCACCAATGATCACGTGGAAGGCCGCAGCCATCGCCCCCGTGGCGGTCGAGCAGACCTGGGCCGGTTTCCACAGCCGGGAAACCGGCCCCAGGTCTGTCGCTCGTGTTCGCTCGGCCCGGTCAAGGCCTCGCGCGCGGTCAGGCGGCGAGCTTGCCGGCGATCGTGACCACCCGCTGAGCCAGGTGGTCGAGGGCGTTGAGCTGCGCGTCACCCAGCGGCGCGTCGTTGCTTCCGCCGGTGACGTGCGAGACGCCGTACGGGTTGCCGTCGGCGAACTTCACCGGGTCGGTGTAGCCGGGGGCGGCGACCAGGCCGCCGAAGTGGTGGATCGTGTTGTAGAGCGCCAGGAGCGTCGACTCCTGCCCACCGTGGGCGGTCATGGTTGCGGTGAAGCCGGCGTACACCTTGTCGGCCAGCAGGCCCTGCCCCCACTGCGGGCCGAGGGTGTCGATGAACTGCTTGAGCTGGCTGGCGACGTTGCCGAACCGGGTGGGGGTGCCGAACAGCACCGCGTCGGCCCAGACGACGTCGTCGGCGGTCGCCTTCGCCTCGTTCTTCGTGGCGTCGAAGTGCTGGCTCCAGGCGGCGTTGGAGGCGATGGCCTCCTGCGGGGCAAGCTCCGGAACCTGGCGCAGCCGTACCTCGGCGCCGGCCTTCTCGCCGGCCTCGGCGAGCCGCTTGGCCATGGCGTGGATGGTGCCGGTCGAGGAGTAGTAGATGACGGCGAGCTTGGTCATCGGAGGGGTCCTTTCGTCGAAGTAGTTGCTGGCGATAAATTTGCGGCAGCAACAATCTGACTCTAGCAACAGCGGCGAGCGGCTGCCACCGGGGCCGTGAGCGCGGCTCGGAAACCGACAAACGGTGCTGCGGGGCGCAGAACCACCGAGGGATTGGTGATGCCCCGGACCGGGACAGCTCACACCGGACCGGACGTGCCATCGCCGGTACGATCGGCCGCGTGGATCTGGACGCCATCGCCGACCGGCTCGGGGTGCCCGTCGAGGACATCGACCGCGTACACCGCCTGGCGGACGGCAGGCCGTCGACTCCGCTACCCGCCAAGGCCGACGCGCCCGCGATCCTCGACCGGCTCCAGGTACGGCCGGACGACGCCGCCGAGGTCATGGCGGGCTGGCCCGATCCCGACTCACCTCTGTGGACCGCCGAGCTGCGCTGGCTGCTCGACCGCTCGACCGCTCTGGTCCTCGCCGATCTCGGGGGCCACGGCTGGCTGCCGCCCGGCCCGGAGCTGCCGCGCGACCGAGGCCCCGCCTGGCGGCACCTCTACGTGTACGCGTACCTGGCCCTGGTCGACCGCGTCCGGAGCTACCACCGCGACCACGGCATCACCGACGAGGTGTCCTGGGCAACCCTCGCGGACCTGGGCCGCAACCTCGCGATCGACAGGCGGATGCACCGCGAGGGTTGGCCGGTCATGCAGAGCTGGCTGACGCTGCACGCGCGCGGCGGCCTCTACGAGTTGGGCCGATTGCAGTACCAGCGCGGCGGCACCGCCATCGACCTGCACATCCCCGAGGCGGGGCCGCTCACCCCGGAGGCCGTCGACGCATCGCTCGACGAGGCCCGCGCGTTCTTCCCACGCCACTTTCCCGACGAGCACTACACCGCGTTCGCCTGCGGCTCCTGGCTGCTGGATCCGCAGTTGCGGGAGTACCTGCCCGCGGATTCCAACATCATCAAGTTCCAGCAGCGCTTCGAGTTGGACCCCTACGAGGAACCGGAAGGGGTGGACGCCGATGTCGAGGTGCGGCGATTCGCGTTCCGCACCCTGACCACACCGCTCGACGAGTTGCCGCGCGGCACCGTGCTCCAGCGTGCGATCGTCGACCACCTGAAGGCCGGCCGGCACTGGCGCTGGCGCCGGGGCCGATTCCCGACCTAGGACGACGGTCGCGTGGCACCTCAGTCGAGGTCGAACTCGTTGCCCTCCACGTCCTGCATCACGAGGCAGGACTCGTTGTCCTCGTCGGCGGTCAGCAGCCGCACGCGGGTCGCACCGAGCGCGACCAGTCGCGTGCATTCGGCCTCCAACGCGGCCAGTCGCTCATCACCCACGAGCCCGGTGCCGACCCGCACGTCGAGGTGCAGCCGATTCTTGACGACCTTGCCTTCGGGCACACGCTGGAAGAACAGACGCGGTCCCACCCCGGTGGGATCGGCGCAGGCGAACGCCGAACCCCGTTGCTCAGGCGGCCGGGCCGACTCGAAATCGTCCCAGGTGGCGAAGCCCTCCACCCGCCGGCGGGCGACCGCTCAGTCAGGGCAGTATCTCGACGTAGCCGTCGCTGCCGTGGACGCGGATCCGCTGTCCGTCGGGGATCAGCCGGGTGGCGTCCACCACGCTGACGACGGCCGGCAGGCCGTACTCCCGGGCGATCACCGCGCCGTGTGTCATCGATCCGCCGACCTCCGTCACCAGGCCTGCGATGCCGACGAAGAGCGGCGTCCAGCTCGGATCCGTGTGCGCCGTGACGAGGATGTCACCCGGTTCGAGGTGAGCCTGTGCCAGGTCGAGGATGACGCGGGCGCGCCCTTCGACGGTCCCGGCGGAGACCGGTAGGCCGACCAGAGCACCGGCCGGCACGTCGTCGCGTCGGTACGCCCCGTTGATGGCGTCGCCCTCGGAGGTCAACACCCGGGGCGGCGTGAGCCCCTGGTACGACCGGAACGCGTCCTTGCGTCGCTGGATCAGCGTGTCGTCCACCCGGTTCGCGCGCACGACGTCGTGCAACTCCTGGAACGTCAGGTAGAAGGCGTCCTCCCGTTCGCGGAGCACGTTGGCCCGCACGAGGCGCTCGGCCTCTCCGAGCAGGGCCTGCTTGTAGAGGAAGTAGCGGCTGATGATGCCGTACTTCGGGTACTCCCGGTAGCCGATGAAGGTCCGGACCCGGTCGATCATGCGCTCGGTCTCGTCGGCCTTCTGCTCCCCGTCCGGCAGTGCCCGCAGGCGCGTCAACACCTCGTGCGCCTTGCGCTGCGCCTCCTGCTGCCCCTGATCGAAGCGCCGCCGGGCGGCACCCGGCGCGAAGTTCGCGACGTTGTCGAGGAGCACGGGCAGGAGCGTGGCGGGTCGCTCGCGCCACCGCGGTCTCGTGATGTCGATCTCGCCGACGCAGCGCATGCCGTACCGGTCGAGGTAGGCCTCGATGGCGTCGCGCGCCTCGGCCCCACCCGCGATCTTCGGCAGCTCGTCCAGGAAGCCGTCGTCCTCGACGCCCCGCAGGAACGCCACCACCTCCGGATGCGGACGGATCACGTCCGCGACGTCGAGCAGCGCGAGCCCCATCTCCGACGTGACGTTGCCGGGGGCGGACAGCGTGAGGGTGTCGGCGGCGTTCGTCTCGCCGAGCCACTCCCCCAGTCGGTCGTTGAGCCACCAGGTGGCCTGCATCCCCGCCATGATCGCCTGCATGCTCAACGGATCACCGAGATCCCGCTTGTGCTGCGCGAAGGCCTCCAGCAGGAAGTCGAACAGCGCTGGTCCGGCCAACGGGGCGATGTCGCGTCGCAGGGCGGCGATGGACGCCTCGCTGCGCTCGATCAGTTGGGTGACGATGGCCGGATCGGTCTCGATCGGGGTGGGCGCGGCACCGCCCGGCGGCCCAACGGGGCCGCTGTCCGGCAGCGCCGGGACGAAGCCGGGGCGGTCGAGGACGGTCTGCAGCGCGTCCCGGGTCAACGGATCGGTCCGGCCGGCCATCTCCAGGAAGCGGGCGCGGCTCGCCGGCGCGGCCAGCATCCGGGTCGCGTCGACGAAGAGTCTGCCGCCGGCCTCGTGCATCGGCGCCATGGCCGTCAGCTGCCACATGGAGAGACCCAGTGGCCGCATGGCGTCGGTCATCATCTGCTGGTGGCCGACGGAGAGGTAGACGTGGTTCTCCGGGTCGTGGGCCGTGGGGATGGGGAAGAGCGTGGTGATCGGCCGGCTCTGCACGATCTGGAAGTCATCGTCGACCAGGCACCACTCGATGTCCTGCGGGCAGCCGAACCGCGCCTCGATCTGTCGCCCGAGTCGCACGAGCCGGACGACCTGCGCGTCCGTCAGCGCCGGCTGCTCCCGCCGCGGCGAGTCGATCACCACCTCGTGCGTTCCGCCACCGGGGAGGGCGTGCACGGCGAGCTGTTTTGCGGCGACCGCCCGGCCGACGACCACACCGTCACGCACCGTGAAGACGTCCGGGTTCACCCGGCCGGAGACCAGGGCCTCGCCGAGGCCGAAGCTGGCGTCCACGGTGGCGACCTTGCGGTTGCCGGTGACGGGGTCGGCCGTGAACAGGACGCCCGCCGACCGCGGGAAGACCATCTGCTGTACGACCACGGCCATGCCGACCTTCCGGTGGTCGATACCGTTGCGGAGGCGGTAGGTCACGGCCCGCTCGGTGAACAGCGACGCCCAGCACCGGCTGACGTGGGCCAGGACCGCCGCCGGACCCACGACGTTCAGGTAGGTGTCCTGCTGGCCCGCGAAGGAGGCCGTCGGCAGGTCCTCCGCTGTCGCGCTGGACCGTACGGCGTAGGCGGACTGCTCGCCGCGCACGAGGAGCGCGCGGGTGATCGCGGCCGCGACATCGCCCGGGATGGCGGCCCCCTCGATGCGCTGGCGGACCTCGGCGCTGAGCGCGCGGATCGCCTCCCGGTCCTCCGGACCCGGGCGCGACAGCCGGTCGAGCAGATCGCCGATCGCCGGCCCTTCCGTCACCACCCGCCGGAAGGCGGCCGTCGTGACGCAGAAGCCGGCCGGCACGCGGAGGCCGTCGATCCGGAACAGCCCGCCCAGGTTCGCGCCCTTGCCGCCGACGAGTGCGACCTGGGTCTGGTCCACCTCTCGAAGATCTACGACGTACTGCTCGATCATCGCCCCACCTCTCCGGCAGCCGCGCTCCGGCGCACCGCTGACCCCACCCGCGGATCGCGGTGGACCCGCCCCCCGTACAACGACCACACACCCACGTCCCGCCCCCGATTTGTCGTCGCCGCCGCGTCCGGCCGCCGATTCTGCGGCACGACCCGGGTCTTGCCGCAAGCCCCCCGGTACGGTATAAGTTAGAAGTGGCAGGGAGTCTGATCTCCCTGCCTTTTGTTGTACTCGCCCGTCGCAGACCCAGGGTCCCGGGCCACACCAACACAGCCATCGACGCCGGGCCGTCGACCGCGAATGCACAACGCCTCGCCGTTCACGAAGAGTCCGAAGAGGACGACAGCGAACGTAAGATTGCATTGGCTGCAACGTTCAGGTTGTAAGATGCAGCGATGACGGGCAACATGGGCCTTCGCGAGCGGAAGAAGGCGCGCACCAGACAGGCGCTCGTCGACGCGGCGATCGCCCTGTTCGCCAGCAGGGGATACGACGAGACCACCATCGCCGACGTGACGGCCGCCGCCGACGTCTCGCCCCGCACCTTCTTCGTCCACTTCGCCAGCAAAGAGGACGTGCTGTTCGACGACCCCCCGCTCAAGCTGGAGCTGCTCACCACCGTGCTGGCGCACCCCGGTCCGGACGAGACCCCCGCGCAACTGCTGATCCGGGCGTTCCACACGGTGCTGCACTCCGACAGCGACCTCATGCGCCAGTCCGAGCGCGTTCGCGCCGACCTGATCCTCCAGACGCCGGCACTGCGGGCCGGTGCCGTACGCAAGGTGTTGGAGGGTCAACACGAGATCGTCCGGGCGCTGCTCGACGCCTATCCCGACACACTGGACCCGGTAGCCGCCTCGGCGCTTGTCGGCGCCATGGTGGGCACCCTGATCGGCGCGGTCACCATGCTCTACTCCGATGCCACGGTCGCGGCCCGGCTGGCCGCCGATCCGCAGCAGATGCGCGCCGAGCTGGAAACCGCCATCACGTCGACCTGGCGACACATCGGCGCCACCGGCTGACCCGCGAGGTACGACGAGAAGGGTCCATGCTTGTGCTGCTGCGGTGGTTGCTCTCGTCCGGCGACGAGCGTCCGGATGCGATCCGGATCGACGACCAGGCGACGTCGTGGGTCCGGTTGCGACGGCTCGCCGCGGCGGTGGCCGACGACCTGCGCGGGGTGGACCGTGTCGCCATCGACGCGACCGCCAGCCTGCACACGGTGGTCGGTGTCGTCGGCGCGCTGCTGGCCGGGTCGGCGGTGATACCGGTGCCGCCGGACGCCGGCCCGATGGAACGTGAGCACATCCTGCGTGACTCGGCGCCCGGAGCGATGCTCGTGCCGGCTCCTGGTGAGCGCCGGGACCCACCCGGCGGGCTACCGACCATTCCAATCGACCTGGGACGAGGCTCGGACACCGACCATCCGGAGCCGGATCCGGCCGGCATCGCGCTGATTCTCTACACCAGCGGCACCACCGGCGCACCGAAGGGCGTGACGCTCTCCCGCCGCGCCATTGCCGCCTGCCTCGACGGGCTCGCCGCGGCCTGGCAGTGGACACCCGACGACCTGCTCGTGCACGGCCTGCCGCTGTTCCACGTACACGGTCTGGTGCTCGGGATGCTCGGCCCCCTGCGGGTGGGTAGCCGACTGCACCACGTGGGCCAACCCCGCCCCCAGCGGTACGCGGCGGCGGGCGGCTCCCTCTATTTCGGCGTCCCCACCATCTGGTCCCGGATCGCCGCCGACGAGACCTCGGCCCGAGCCCTACGCGGCGCGCGGCTGCTGGTGTCGGGCAGCGCCGCCCTGCCCGCGACCGTCTTCGCCGACCTGACCAGGCTCACCGGCCACCAGATCGTCGAGCGCTACGGGATGACCGAAACGTTGATCACGGTGAGCGCCACCGCCGACGGCCCCCGTCGCCCCGGCGCCGTCGGTCTGCCGTTGCCGGGAGTACGCACCCGCATCGTGGACGAGCAGGGCCGCTCCCTGCCCACCGACGGGGTGGCGATGGGCGAGCTGGAGGTGTGCGGCCCGACCCTCTTCGACGGGTACCTGAACCGGCCCGACGCGGATGCCGCCACCCGTACCGCGGACGGCTGGTTCCGCACCGGCGACGTGGCCACGATCGGTCCGGACGGCTGGCATCGCATCGTCGGCCGGGCGGCCACCGACCTGATCAAGAGCGGCGGCTACCGGATCGGCGCCGGGGAGGTGGAGGACGCGCTGCTGGCGCATCCGGGGGTCCGGGAGGCCGCGGTGGTGGGCACTCCGCACCCCGACCTCGGCCAACAGGTGACGGCGTACGTCGTGGGTGACGGGATCGACGAGGCGCAACTGATCGAGTTCGTGGCCCGCCAGCTGTCGACCCACAAGCGTCCCCGGCAGGTGCGGGTGGTCGAGGCCCTGCCCCGCAACGCGCTCGGCAAGGTGCAGAAGAGCCGGCTCCGGGCGGACTGATCCCCCACCGGCCGCCGCGAGATCGAGGCGTTCCGGGCCGAAAAGTGGGAACGCCGAGTCGCGCACCTCGCCCGGACGACCGCGGGTGCCACCGGAGACCAGGGAGAGCACCATGAACGAGCTGACCGTACGCGCCATTGGCGGGCCGACGGCCGTCCTCGACTACGCGGGCTCGCGCGTCGTGCTGGATCCGACCTTCGACGATCCGCAGACGTACCACTACGGGACGGTCACCGCGACCAAGCTTGTCGGCCCGAGCGTCTCGCCCGCGGACCTCGGCCAGGCCGACCTGGTGCTCGTGTCGCACGAGCACCACCTCGACAACCTCGACATCTCCGGCCGGGAGTACGCGCGGCAGGCCCGCCGGGTGCTCACCACGGCCGCGGGGGCGCCGAAGCTCGGCCCCGACGCGGTCGGTCTTCGGCCGTTCGAGCACGCCGACGTCGGCGACCTGCGCGTCACGGCGGTTCCGGCGCTGCACGGCACGCCGGAGATCGGTGTGGTCAACGGCCCGGTGATCGGCTTCGTGCTGGAGGCGAGTGGCTGGCCGACGGTCTACGTCAGCGGTGACAACGCGTCGGTGGACGTCGTGGCGGTGATCGCGGAGCGGTTCCCGGCGATCGAGGTCGCGATCCTCAACCTGGGCGCGGCCTACATCGCGGCCCGCGGCGAGGGGTTCCTCACCCTGACCGCGGAACTGGCGGCCCGGGCGGCGGCCCTGCTCGGTGTGCGGGCGGTGGTCCCGGTCCACCAGCACGGCTGGGCGCACTACACCCAGGGCGCCGACGACGTGGTGCGTGCCTTCGAGGAGGCGGGGTCGCGCCAACTGCTCGTCGACCTGCGACCCGGCGACACGGCCACCATCTGAGTCCCCGGCGTGGGCGGGTGACCGCCGCTCACGGACGGGTTCCGTGAGCGGCGGCTTCCTTCCGTCACTCGGTCCGCAGTGCCACCGCGACCCGGGTCCTCGCCGCCCAGCCGGCCGGCAGCAGGGCACCGATCACGGCGATGACCAGCCCGCCGAGCCCGAAGAGCAGCAGGTCGACCGACCCGTACACGTCCAGGACCGCGCCCGGCAGGCGGAAGCCCACGCTGCTCGCCATCTCGGTGATGACCGTGCGTTGCAGCAGCACGCCGACCCCCGCACCGACCGCGCCGCCGACCAGGCCGGTGACCACGACCGAGGCGATGACCATCGCCGTGGTCTGCCGGGGCGTCATCCCGAGCGCCTTGTGTACGCCCAGGTCGTGGACGCGTTCCCGGGTCTCCAGGACGACCGTGTTCAGCACGCCGAGACCGGCGACGACCATCAGCAGGAGGCTGAGCAGTCCGGTCAACGCGTTGATGATGATGATCATCTCGTCGGGCTCGTGGCTGAGGCCGTCCGCCACCGCGCCGAGCGGCTCCAGAGCCGCCGTCAACGCCGTGGCGTACGCCCGGGCGTCGGTGCCGGACGCCACCGTGACGTAGTACATCGACGGCGCCAGCTCCGGCTCGGCCGCCCGCAGGGTGGCGATATCGGTGACGACCTGCATACCGTCGTCGTCGATGTTGAACGCCTCACCGACGATCGTGACGGGGATGTCGACGCCCTTGTCGGTCAGCACGATGCGGTCACCCACCTGTTTGCCGGCAGCGGTCAGGAACGGCGTCGAGACGACGATCTGCGCCGGGCCGGTCAGCCAGGTGCCCGACACCATCCGGTAGTAGCGCGCCGCGTCCGGCCCGGTGACGGCGACCGCCTCCAGCTCACCGGTGATCCCCCCGGCGGTGATGTCGCTGCGGGCCATGCCCAGGTACCCGTCGGTGCCCGTCTGGTCGGTGATCACCCGCTCGATGGCGGCCGGGTCGCCGAACGACTGCGGCTGCACCGGACCCCGCGGTTGCCCCGGACCCGGCGGCGGCCCTCCCCTCGGCCCTTGGTGTGGCTGCCCGACCTGGACGTCGGCGATGTCCTCGACCTCCTGGATCCGGTTGAGCGACGTACCGAGACCGACCGCGAAGGTGACCGCGGCCGCGCCGAACGCGATCGCGGCGACGATGCTCACCGCTCGTACCGGTCGGGCGAAGGGGTGGGCCAGGCCGAGTGACACCGGCCGGGAGATCGGCAGCCGGCTGGTCAGGCGGGCCGCCCATCGACCGCGGCCGGGCCGGGGGGTACGCCCGACGGCGAGCGCGTCGACGCTGCGCAACCGGCCGGCCCGCGCCGCGGCGGCCAGGGCGGTCACCGCCACGAGGGCGAGCGCGCCGCCGGCCACGACCGCGTCGACCCAGAGCGCGACCCCGTTGTCGCTCGTGCCGTAGATCTGATTGGTCTGGGCGAGGATCGGCACGGTCAGGAGGTTGCCGGCGACCACACCGAGCGCCGCACCGACCGTGGCCGGAATGAGCGCCTGCCCCACGTACGCCCGGACCACCTGGGCTGGCGTGAAGCCGAGCGCCTTGAGGATGCCGATCCGGCGGGTGGCGGTGGAGACCGCGCCGGCGATGACGTTGCCGATGATCAGCACCGCCATGACCACGCCCAGCATGCCGAAGGCGATCAGGAACGGCACCAGCAGGACGGTCTCGCCGGTCGCCTCCCGGCGGATGTCGAGCCACGACACGGCACTGTCGAGCGCGGCGGCCGGGACGGACGCCTGCACCGCGGTCCGACCGGCCTGGACCTGTGCCGCCGTGCCGGCCTCGGTGAAGCGGTAGAGCATCTGGTAGGCGCGGGGGCCGTCGGGACCGGTCCAGGCCGCCAGCTGCGCCGGGGTGGTCCAGGCGTCGGCGGTCTGGCTGG
This sequence comes from Micromonospora sp. NPDC049204, assembly GCF_040647935.1. Classification (NCBI taxonomy): domain Bacteria; kingdom Bacillati; phylum Actinomycetota; class Actinomycetes; order Micromonosporales; family Micromonosporaceae; genus Micromonospora; species Micromonospora sp. NPDC049204. Next base: position 23,626 of record NZ_JBEZDC010000025.1, read on the forward strand.
CCGACCGGGCGAGCCCGACGACGGTCACCGTCGGGCTGCCCGGCGCGTCGGACACCGTCCACCGCTGGCCGAGCACCTGCGGTGGCAACCGCAGGCGCTCCCCCGTGGCCAGCACGATCTCCCCCGGCCCGGTCGCCCACCGGCCGTGGATGACGTCGACCCGGTCGACCGCGCCGCCCGGCTCGGCACGCCCGACGACGGTCAGCGGCGGCACCGGGTTACCCATCGGGCTGCTCAGGTTCAGCTCCGCGTTCGTGAACGGTCCCGCCGACCCGGCGACCCCGGCGGCGCTCGCGGAGGCGGCCAACTGCGCCTCGGTGACCGCGTCCGCGTCGAACTGGGCGGCGAGGTGCGCGCCCTGCTGCTGGCTGAAGGCCCTGTCGAAGGGTCCCCGGGAGGCCACCATCAGCGAACCGCCGAGGACGGCCGAGGTCACCGCGATCATCACCACCAGACCGATCACGACCGTCTGTACGCGTCGCCGCCCGACCCCGGCGCGGACCACCCGAGCCAGCGCGCTCATCGGGTCCGCTCCAGCGCGGTGTCGGCGGCGACCTGCCCGTCGAGGAGCTGGACGGTCCGGGTGGCGCACCTCTCGGCGAGGACCAGGTCGTGGGTGACCAGGATGATGGTCTGGCCGTCGGCGTGCAGTTCGGTCAGCAGCCGCATGACCTCCTCGCCGGAGGCGGTGTCCAACGCCCCGGTCGGCTCGTCGGCCAGCAGCAGCGGCGGCCGGTTCATCAGCGCGCGGGCGACGGCGACGCGCTGCCGTTCACCGCCGGAGAGCCTCCCGGGGTACGCCCCGGCGTGTCGGTCGACGCCGAGCCGGCCGAGCAGCTCGGTCGCCCGACGCTGGGCGGTGCCACGGCCCATCCCGGCGAGCTGTGCCGGCAGCATGACGTTGTCGGCGACGGTCAGGTCGTCGAGGAGGTTGAAGAACTGGAACACCAGGCCGATCCGGGTCCTCCGGTACCGGGCGGAGGCCGCCTCGCCGAGCTGGTCGACGCGCACCCCGTCGACGGTGACCGTGCCGGCGCTCGGCCGGTCCAGCCCGGCCACCAGGTTCAACATCGTCGACTTGCCGCTGCCGGACGGGCCGAGGATCGCCACCGCCTCGCCGGGCGCGACGCTCAACGACACCTCGCGCAGCGCCGGTGGCCCTTCGTCGTACCGGCGTGTCACCTCGTGCAACTCGATAAGCGGTGTGGTCATGTCCCCGTCTCCTCAGGTGATGGTGAGCTGGCGAGGCTGACGCTAGGGGCGGGGACGAGTCGGACACATCGGCAGCGAGAGGCATCTTCGGTACCGCGTCGGGATGAGCGGCGGCGGCGTCATCCCTGCGACGTAGGCGTGCGATGTAGCGACACCGCTCGCCAGGCGGATAGGCAGCGGCGCGGTCGGCACCGAGAATGAACCGATGACGTGGCGTGCGGTGGTGATCCGGCTGTGGTCGCACATCCGGTCCCTGGCGCGTCCGGTCGGCCAGCTGCCGCTGTTGTCGCGCCGGGGGCAGCTGTTCGACGCGCTGTTGGCGCTCGGGCTCGGTCTCCTCGCCATCCAGGCGGACAGGGGTGTCGATGACCGGCCGGCGGAGCACCGCATCGTGTTCGAGCGGGGCGAGCTCTGGCCGGGTCCGCCGGTGCCACCCGACCCGGTGTGGCCACCCTTCCTGCCGGTCGAGGACGACGGCACCGGCTGGACGGCGGCGCTGCTCATGCTCGTCGTCCTGCCGTTGCTGTTTCGCCGCCGGTACCCGCTGGGGACGCTCTGGGTGGTGCTGGCCAGCGCCGGGCTGGTCGACGACAATCCGGCCGCGCTGCGGCTGTCCTTCTTCGCCTGCGTGGTGGCCGGCTACAGCGCCGCGGTCTTCAGTCCGTACAAGATCCTGGCGTTGGCCAGCCTGCCGGCGGCCGCGATTCTGCACGCCGGGTTGCAGTCGGACGCCAGCTCGGTGTCCGACAGCGCCGTGCCGTTTCTGATCCTGCTGCCGATCGCGGTGGCGGCCGACGGGCTACGCCGGTGGAAGGAGCACGCCGACGAGGGCCGGGCGCGGATGTCGGCCATGGAGCATGAGCAGGTCGAGGCGCTGCGCCGGGCGACGGAGGTCGAACGTGCCCGGATCGCCCGGGAGCTGCACGACGTGGTGACCCACAACGTCAGCGTGATGGTGATCCAGGCCGGCGCGGCCCGCAAGGTGATGGAGTCCAGGCCCGAGGACGCCCGGGCGGCGCTGCTCGCGGTCGAAGCCGGCGGCCGGGCGGCGATGACCGAGCTGCGGCACGTGATGGGGCTGCTCACGATGGACGGCGACGTCCTGGGGCAGGAGGGCGCCGCCGACCTGGCTCCGCAGCCCGGCCTCGATGGGCTGGACGCACTGGTGCGGCGGGTGCGCGACTCGGGTGTCGAGGTCGAGCTGGTGGTGCGCGGGCAGCGGGGGCCGCTGCCGTCCGGCATCGAGCTGACCGTGTACCGACTGGTGCAGGAGGCGTTGACGAACGCCGTCAAACACGCTGCCGGCGCATCCGTGCGCGTGCTCGTCGACTATGCCGGGACGCACCTGCGGGTCGAGGTGACCGACACCGGCGGCCGAGCCGGCGTGACCGCCGGCACCGGCACCGGGCGCGGGCTGATCGGTCTGCGCGAGCGACTGGCGGTCTACGGGGGCACGGTGCAGGCGGGTCCACGACTCACCGGCGGATACCGGGTCCAGGCCCTGATCCCGGTGGACAATGCCCTGATCGACGACGTCGCGGGCGACGGCCGGGCGGGCACACCTCTGGGGGGCACGGCATGACCGCAGCGCTGCGGGTGGTGGTCGCTGACGACCAGGCGTTGGTCCGGGCCGGGTTCCGGATGATCCTGACCGCCGACGGGATCGACGTGGTCGCCGAGGCGACGACCGGGGTCGAGGCCGTCGAGGCGGTCCACCGGCACCGGCCCGACGTGGTCCTGATGGACATCCGAATGCCCGACCTGGACGGTCTCGCGGCCGCCCGCCAGATCCTCGCCGGCGTCGGCGAGGCACCGCGCATCATCATGCTCACGACATTCGACCTCGACCAGTACGTGTACGCGGCCCTCACCGCGGGAGCGAGCGGCTTCCTGCTCAAGGACGTCACCCCGGAGCATCTGGTGGGTGCGGTCCGGCTGGTCCGCACCGGTGACGCGCTGCTGGCGCCGGCGATCACCAGGCGGCTGGTGCAACGGTTCGCCCAGCGCGACACCGACCCGCCGGCCATCCACCGGGACCTGGCCGCTCTGACCCCGCGTGAGATGGAGGTGCTGGGTCTGCTGGCGCACGGCCTGAGCAACGCCGAACTCGCCGGCCGCCTGCACCTGTCGGAGGCGACAGTGAAGACGCATGTCGCCCGGATCCTGGCCAAGTTGGGCCTCCGCGACCGGGTCCAGGCCGTCGTCGTGGCGTACCGGACCGGCCTGGTCGCCCCCTGACCGTGGCCGCCCGGTCGACGCTCGATCGACCCGGTGGGACGGACACCGTCCGACTCTCGGCGGGACGCTGGGCAGGTCAACGGCACGGTTTCCTTGACACTCATCAATGTTAACGCCAACATTATGGCGCTACCTGGACGCAACACCACCGTCACGCCGCCGACACACGGGTCGCTCACGAACCGCACGGAGGACAGATGCCGCTGCCACTCCCCCGCACCGAGCCGGCGACCCACTGCGCCATCGGTCCGGCGCGCGCCGACCGCCGGGGCCGCCGACGCCGACGGTCGGTCGTGGCCGCCGTGCTGGTGCTGCTCGCCGTCTCCGCCGGACTGCCGGCCGCGGGGCCGGCGCAGGCCGCGCCGGCCGTCAACTACACCAACCCACTGGTGAACCAGCGGGCCGACCCGCACATCTTCCGGCACACCGACGGCTACTACTACCTGACCGCCACGGTGCCGCAGTACGACCGGATCGTGCTGCGACGTGCGACCACCCTGCCGGGGCTGGCGACGGCGGCGGAGACGACGATCTGGAGTCGCCACACCAGCGGAGAGATGGGCGCCCACATCTGGGCACCGGAGATCCACTTCATCAACAACAGGTGGTACATCTACTTCGCCGCGGGCCGCACCGACGACGTGTGGCGGATCCGGATGTACGCGCTGGAGAACGCCAACGCCAATCCGCTCACCGGCTCGTGGACCGAACGGGGACGGATCACGACCCCCTGGGACACCTTCAGCCTGGACGCGTCGACATTCGTCGCGAACGGGGTGCGCTATCTGACCTGGGCCCAGCAGGAACCGGGCATCTCCAACAACTCCAACGTGTACCTGGCCCGGATGGGTGCCAACCCCTGGCAGATCACGGGCACCGTGACCCGGCTGGTCGTGCCGACGTACGACTGGGAGACCCGCGGCTACCGGGTCGCCGAGGGACCGGCGGTGATCCAACGCAACGGCCGGATCTTCCTGACCTACTCGGCCAGCGCCACGGACGCCAACTACTGCCTGGGGATGTTGAGCGCCTCCGCCACCGCGAACCTGCTCGACGCCGCCTCCTGGAGCAAGAGCCCCAACCCGGTGTTCGTCAGCAACGCGGCCACCGGCCAGTACGGCCCCGGCCACAACTCGTTCACCGTCTCCGAGGATGGGCAGAGCGACATCCTGGTCTATCACGACCGCAACTACCGCGACATCAGCGGTGATCCGCTCAACGACCCGAACCGGCGGACCCGGCTCCAGAAGGTGTACTGGAACGCCGACGGCACCCCGAACTTCGGCATTCCCGTGCCCGACGGGGCCACCCCGGTCCGGCTGCGCTCCCACGACCTGGCCACCAGCTACATCCGGCACTGGGAGTACCGGGCCCGGATCGAGCCGAACGTGACAAATCTGGCCGACTCGCAGTTCCGGATCGTCACCGGGCTCGCCGGCGGTGGATCGGTGTCGCTGGAGTCGACGAACTTCCCCGGGTACTACCTGCGCCACCGGGGCTACGCCCTGTACGTCGAGAAGAACGACGGCTCCGCCCTCTTCGGCGGCGACGCGAGCTTCCGCCGCCAGTCCGGCCTCGCCGACAGCGCCGGGATCTCTCTGGAGTCCCACAACTTCCCGGGCCGACACGTGCGCCACCGCGGCGGACTGCTCTACGTCGAGCCGGTGAGTTCGAGCGCCGACCGCGCCACGGCCACCTTCCACCTGGAATAGCCGCCCACCGGCTGCGACGACCGCGGCCGTCGACACCGTCCCGGCTCGCCCGGAGCCGATCCAGCCCAGGAGGAGCGATGCGCTTCACTCTCAGGACAAGACCGTCCGGCGGCGGATCGATCCGTCGGGGCCGGCGTACGGCCCTGGTCCTCGCCATGATCACCACGCTGGTCGGCGCGGCCGCCGCCGTCCTGGTCGGCGCACCGCCGGCGACGGCGGCGAGCATCGACACCAACGCCTCCTACGTCCTGGTCAACCGATACAGCGGCAAGGTGCTCGACGTGCGGGACACCTCGACGGCGGACGGCGCGGTGCTCCAGCAGTGGTCCCGTAACGACGGCGCGTGGCAGCAGTTCCAGTTCGTCTCCTCCGGCGGCGGTTACTACCGGCTCAAGGCCCGGCACAGCGGCAAGGTCGTCGACCTCTGGGAGTGGAACACCGCCGACGGCGCGGAGTACCGCCAGTGGTCCGACGTCAATGGCACCAACCAGCAGTTCCAGGTACTCGACTCCGACGGTGGCCACGTCCGGCTGATCAACCGTCACTCCGCCAAGGCCCTCGAGGTCTGGGAACGGTCCACGGTCGACGGCGGCCGGATCAGTCAGTACGCCGACGTCAACGGACCCAACCAGCAGTGGCAGTTGGTGCAGATGGGCGGCGGGGGTACCGGGTGTGGCAGCGGGTCGAGCAACGCCGAGGCCGTGCTGAGCGGGGGCACCTGGACATCCCGTAACGGCTCGTCGACCGTCTACTCGGGCGCGGACATGCTGTCGGCGATGCAGGCGGCGGTCAACTCGCTCTCGGCGGGTCGAACGTCGAAGCAGCGGGTGGTGGTTCGCGGCTCCGGTTCGATGAGCGCGGGGTCCCGGTTGTCGCTGCCGTCGTACACGACCCTGGCCGTGTGCGGCACGATAAACGTGACCGGGTCGGGCTCGGGCGACCAGGCGCCGGTGTACTCGCGGGGGACAACTGACGTCGAGGTGCAGAACCTCACGCTCACCGGCTCCCCGTTGTACGGGATCTTCATGCGCAACGTGAACAACCTGACCCTCGGGCAGATCGACATGCGACTCTCCGCCGGTCTGGGCGTCCGCATCGACAACCACGGTGGAGATCGAGCGGTCAAGGTGCGCAACGTCCGCATCGACACCGTGTACGTGTCCGGGACCGGCACCCACGGGGTGGAGACGTACGGCGTGGACGGTCTCACGATCGGCACGGTCACGGCCCGGAACACCCGCGACTCCGGCCTGCTGCTCAACGACACGATCAACGCCACGGTGGGCACCGTCGACGCGCAGGGCGCCGGGGCCGGCACCGGGTACGCGGCGTTCCGGATGGCCAACCGCAACGGCCGGGTGGGCAACGCGTACCCGACGAACATCCGGGTCGGCACCGTGCTCGCGTCCGGGGGTGGCCGGGGGATCTTCTGCGTGTCCGAGTCCGGCGGCGCGGTCATCGACCGGGTCACGATCTCGAACACCGGCAACAACGCGATCCTGGTGGAGAACTGCTACAACGTCGTCATCGCCGGGGTCTCCGGGACGGTGACGGGCGGCGGTGAGATACGGATCGCGGCGCGGAGCGAGTTTCCGATCTCGTCCGGCATCCGGTTCCAGAATCTGACGGTCAGCGGCACCAACATCACCCAGAGCCCCTGCGGTGGAGCGAGCAACACGATCAGCAACGTCACGCGGGTCAACTCGACTCTCACCTGGTGTTGAGCCGAGGGGGTGCGGCCGCCCGGGTTCGGACGGCCGCACTCGCCGCGCTCACCGACGGCGGCGGGCCATCCACTGCCAGATGTGGGTGCCGTTGCGGCTCGGGTCGTTGCGGGCCACGTAGATCCAGGACCAGTGGCCGGGGAACCGGTAGCCGTTCCAGACGACCTGGTCGTACAGGGTGATCAGCGATCCCGGGATGAGGTCGTGGGCGTGGATCGTGTTGGTCTCCGGTGGCACGGTGTCGTCGTCACGCGAGGTGACCAGCCAGGTCGGGGTCCGAATCGCCGCCAGTTCCGCGTCGGTGATCAGCGGCGGGCCGTCCCCGCCGAGCGGCTCGACGACGCCGCAGATCGGCACCGACGCGGCGAACAGGTCGGGATAGGTGACGGTCATCTCCAGGGACATGTAGCCGCCGTTGCTGCAACCGACCACGTAGATCCGGTCGGGGTCGACGCGCTTGCGGCGCACGAGGTCCTGGACGATCTCGCGGATCAGCGGGGCGAACCGGGGGCCGTCCTCCATCCAGTAGGAGGTGCTCTGCGGAGCCACGACGTACGCGCCGGAGAAGATCCGCTGCGCCTGGGGAGTGGCGAAGCCGAGCGCCCCGCGGTTGGCGCGCAGGGTGGTCTCGTTGTCGTAGTAGTCGTCCGGCAACGAGGCGCCCTCGCCGGCGCCGTGCAGCCAGACGATCAGCGGTCGTCGACCGTGCCCAGCCGAGTGGTCGGGTGAATACAGCCGGTACTTCATACCCGAGCCCGAGACGTGGTAGCTGAAGGCGTCCACCTCGGGGTTCGACAGCCGTCCCTGCACGAAGCGCGTGATGGTGACCGGCGAGCCGTGGCGCCGGGCGATCGGGGCGTTCTGCGTGATGGTGTAGACGAGGTCCAGCCGCACGTTGCGGCCCTTGCTCAGGATGTAGCCCAGGGTGCCACCGCCGGGTTGACCTTCGGCGTGGCTCAGCTCCAGCACGATGTTGCCGTGGCGGTCGAGGCGGGCCGCGGTGACCGTGCGGTCCAGGTCGTACTCGCTGAAGATCTGGTCGCCGGGAGCGATCGGGAGTGGACTCGTGGCCTTGGCGTGCACGCTGAACGTGCCGGGGGTCAGCCCGGCCGGGTCGATCGGCCCGAGTCGGCCGCTGTCGAGGGTGACCGAGGTGACCTGCTCACCACCGTCGAGCGTTGTCGCGTCGAGGGTGAAGCGCACGGTCGTGGGATGGCGGCCGCCGGCGTGGGCGGCGAGGCCGGGCACCGCCAGGCCGATGGCCGCACCGGCTCCACCGGCCAGAACAGTGCGACGAGTGACAGGCGTGGACATGCGGCCCCCGTACGTTGCGACGTCGACGTGCGTCGATGAGATCTCAACGTAACGCTGCCGAGATCCGCTGGCAACCGTCGCCGGCACGAGCGATCCGGGCATTCCACGCGTGGGTCCGGACCGTTGCGGAGGTGGAGTTCGAGCGATCGTCTCAGCGCACGGGTCCGGCGCGCAGGGGGTAGATCACGCCTGTCGCCTCCTCGGACATCGTCCACAGCTGACGTCGCGCGGCCGGGTCACCGGCGCGTCGTGGGGCCTGTTGCCGTTTCGGGGCGCCCCTGAAGCGGCCGGGACCGCCCGGCCCGTAGTACTCACCGCCGGTGACCTGTGGGTCGGTGGCGGCCCGTAGCACTGGCAACGCGCCAGCCTGAGGCGACTGGGTGAACAGCCGTCCGATCGTCGCGTTGGCCACCCGGAATCCCGGCGACGCGTCGCGAAACAGGTCGGTGCGCGCCGCGCCGGGGTGGGCCGCCAGGCTGATCGTCGAGGCGCCGGCCGCGGTGAGCTGATGGTGCAGCTCGAACGCGAAGAGCAGATTCGCGAGCTTCGAGGTGTTGTAGGCGGTGGTTGGCCGATATCCGTCGAGACTTCTCAGGTCGAGACGAGTGATGGAGCCTGCGCCTGCTGCGATGCTGCTGACGGTGACGACCCGACCGGCCGGCGATCGCTCGACCAGGTCGAGGAGCAGTCCGGTCAACGCGAAGTGGCCAAGGTGGTTGACGCCGATCTGGGACTCGAAGCCGTCCTTGGTGCGCCGGGCCGGCTGCCACCACAGACCGGCGTTGTTGATCAGAATGTCGAGTCGATCGACGCGTTCGTGGAGGTCGGTTGCCGCCTGCCGCACCGATTCGAGGCAGGCCAGGTCGAGTGAGAGCACGCTGCCCCTGCCGGGCAACTGGCGTATGGCGTCCGCGCCGCGGTCCGTGTCGCGTGCGCCGATCACGACGTGGACTCCGTGCGCGCTCAGGGCTTTCGCTGTTTCCAGGCCGATGCCGCCGGTGGCTCCGGTCACCAACGCGGTGGCGCCATCGAGGCGGGACATGTCGCGCGTGCTCCACATGACGTCTCCTATAATCGGAACGGTCGCCCCGTTTAACTATACGGAACGACCGCCCCGCTTGTCGACAGGGAGGGTTTCGTGCGCGCCGACGCTCGCCGCAATCGCCAACGCATCCTGGACACCGCCTACGTGGTCCTGGCCACCGAAGGGGCGGGCGTACCCGTCGACGACATCGCCCGGCGCGCAGGCGTCGGCGCGGGAACCATGTATCGGCACTTCCCGACAAAGGAATCGCTGATCGAGGCCGTGGTGCTCGACCGCGTCCAGGCGCTGACCGCCAAGGCCCGATCCGGTATCGACTTCACCGAGTTCTTCACCGTCATGGTCGACGCCGGCCTCGCCAACCGCGCCGTCGCCGACGCACTGTCCAGCGGCGGCTACCAGATTCCCGCCGACGCCGACGCCGCCCTCAACACCGCCTTCGCCGAACTCCTACACGAAGCGCAGCAACGCGGATCCGTACGCCCAGACATCACACCCGATGACGTCCAGTCCCTCGTCGTCGGCTGCGTCGCGACCGCACGACACCGCGGCGACACCGACCTCGTTCAGATCGTCGTCACCGGCCTACGACCCTGACACCACCGCCCGACGGTTCGGCAGCAAGCGGGCTCCGGCGCCCGACCCGCCCGCGAAGGTGCCGTCGCGGGCAGGGCCTGCGGGGTCGACCGTCCGCACTCCCATCCCTATAGTGAGTTCCATCATGGAACTAACCGCTTTCTGGCGTTGGTGGTTGGCCAGCACGACCAGCCACCTCGGTTCGGCCGTCGGCGGGCTGGCCCTGCCGATGACCGCGTTGGTCGTGCTGCACGCGTCAGCCTTCGACATGGGTCTGATCACGGCGGCCGGCTATCTCGCGTATCTCCTGATCAGCCTGCCGGCGGGGGTGATCGTGCAGCGCCTGCCGCTGCGCGGCATGCAGGTCGTCCTGGACCTGATCCGGGCCCTCGCCATCGCGTCCGTCCCCCTGGCCTGGTGGTACGACACCCTGACGGTGGCCCAACTGGTCGTGGTCGCCCTGGTCGTGAGCTTCGCCAACGTGCTGTTCGACGTGGCGAACCAGACCTACCTGCCCGAGATCGTGCCGGCCGCGCAGTTGCAGGCGCGCAACAGTCTCAACTCCGGCACCCTCGCCGCCACCCAGTTGGGCGGGCCGTCCCTGGGCGGGCTCGTGGTGCAACTGCTGGGTGCGGTGCCGACGCTCTTCGTGGACGCCGTCAGTTATCTGGTCTCCGCCGTGCTGCTGCGCACCCTGCCGGCCCGGCGGGTGCGGCGACCGGACCAGCGGCCACCGATGGTCACGATGATCCGCGAGGGCTGGCACTACGTGCTGCGACACCCGATCATCGGACCGGCCATGTGGGACGCCACCGCGACGAACTTCGTCAACGGCGCCATGCTGGCCCTCTTTCCGTTCTATCTGGTGCGCGAGCTGCACGCATCGCCGCTCCTGGTCGGGCTGCTGATCGCCGCCGACGGGCTCGGCACGCTCATCGGCGCCGCGCTGACCACCCGCTTCACCGCTCGGTTCGGCACCGCACGTGGCCTGATCATCTCGGCCTTCGTCGGCGTGGTCGGCGCGCTCATCATCCCGCTGGGCACCGGCACCGCCGGCTACCTCGCCTTCGCCGTCGGGAATCTCATCTTCGCCGGATCCACTGTGGTGCTCAGCGTAACCACCCGCACGTACCGGATGCTCGCCAGCCCGCCGGAGCTGCTGTCGCGGGTGATCGCCACGGTCAAGTTCGTCTCCTGGGGTGCCATCCCGCTCGGCGGTCTGCTCGCCGGCGTCCTGGCCGGGCCGCTCGGCGCCCGCACCACCCTGCTGATCTTCGGGGCGCTCACCGTGCTCTCCCCGATCATCTATCTCTCGACGCCGATCCGCCGGATGCGTGACCTGCCGCTCGACCCCGCTCCGGCACCCGCGGAAGCCCGGGTGTGATCCGCCCGCTCGATCAGTGACGTCGATCGCCCGGGTCCAGGTCGTTCACGCGAGCCAACCACCCAGACATTGACGAAAGGTGTAGCCCGGGGAATCCCGGGGCAAGAACCCGCACATGGAGGGAACGGCAGGACGCGTCGGGCATCCGCTCGGCCAGCGGCAGCGCACCGGTGAATCGCACCGGGCCGGGCTCGCGGCGCACCTGTCGAGGGCCGCCGTCTGATGCGCTTGAGGCACAGCCTTCCAGCGGCGGCGCTCGGGGCCGCGGCGCTCGGGGCGACCCTGTGCGCCAACCCCGCCCACGCCGACACGCCGCTACCGTTGCCGACGAGTCTCCAGCCGGTGGAGGTCAACTCCTCGCCAGGCACCATCACGGTACGGGTGCCCGACCTCGTCGAGGTGCAGGTGTCCGTCCCCCTGCCGTTGCCGACCGCACTCCCCCTGCCCCTGCCGTCGGCAATTCCCCTGCCACTGCCGTCGGCAATTCCCCTGCCACTGCCGTCGGCCGTCCCTCTGCCGACCCTGCCGGCCGATCCGCTGCCGACCCTGCCGGCCGATCCGCTGCCGACGTTGTCGGGTGATCCCTCTGCCGTCGTACCGACGCGGCCGGCCCGTACGTCGTCGTCGTCTTCGCCGCAGGCCACGCCCCCACCCCCGAACTCGGCCTCCACCGAGGCACGCGCCGCCTCGCGGTCGGCGCCGGCACCGTCGACGCCCGTGCCGGCGACGGTGTTCCGCGTCGGGCACCACACCTCCGACGGCCGAACACCGGATCGGGCGCGGGTGGCGATGGCCGCGGGCATCGACGAGCCGTCCCGACCACCCGTCCGTCCGGCGTCGGGGCCACCGGCGCTCGTGCTGGCGCTCGCGTCGGCGCCCGCCGGTGTCGGCACCGGCGGTGCCGATCCGCCCACGTCGGCAGCTGAGGCGGTGCCGCCCAGCGCGCCGCTGGGTCCAGGGCGCACCGTTACCGCGGTCGACAGGCGCGCTGCCAGCCGACCGGTGGAGCGGGGTCCCCCGCCACCACAGCAACTCCTGATCACCCACTCGCGTCCACGACGTTGATCAGGAGAAGACCATGGAGATAGCCGTCATCTGGATTCCCGCCCACATCGAGCCGGCGGAGCACGCCGTCGCGACGTGTCTTGCGCACCTTCGCCGACACTCGTACCGATTCGCGGGAATCATGCGGGCATCGTGGGAGACCATCGAGCAGGCCATGATCGACGGAGAGGTGGACGTCGTCGTCATCGCCGACCGTGCCCACCTCCCGCCGGACCGGTCCCCCCGGATCGAGCTGGCCACCGCGACCGACGCCGACGGGGACCGCACGGTTTCCTACCCACCGCTCGGCTGACACCACGAAGCGCCCCGTCCGACGCGGACGGGGCGCTTCGTCGACTCTCGACCGAGCCGGAGGAGCGCTCACGGGCCACGATGGAGAGCTACTGCGCCGTCGCGTCGTCGTACGGGTCCCAGTGCGCCGCGTAGCGCAGCAACGAACGGGCCAGGGCCGGGTGTGCCGCCGCCCACCTGGTGTCGAAGAGGAACCACTGGTCGAACCCGAAGAAGTCGTCGATGTATCGGGCGACCTGCGCGATGTGCGGATCCGACCGGACCAGCGACCCGACGGACGGTTGCGGGGCCAGCAGCCGCACCACCTCCGGGTGGATCGCGTGGTGTGCCGATGCCAGCTCGAGGCTGGCGGGCGACGGGTCGTACCCGGACAGCCGAACGTAGCGCTCCAGCGCCGCGCCGGCGTCCGTCTCGTCGGGCGCGACCAGGGCCCGCAACAGCTGGGCATCGTGGGGCCATCGGCGGGTGCCGGGCGCGTCGACGGCACGCAGACGAGTGGCGAGGTCCGGCAGGGTGAGCCCGGGAAAGGCGATGGCGCCAGCCAGGTCCAGGGTCCGGTCGGCGTCGTGCGAGCCCCAACCCAGACGGACCGAGAACACGGCCTCCGGCCCGGGTGGGGCGATGCGCACGGTACGGACCGGCAGCCCGTGGTCGAAGATCGCGCCCGGCGCGGCGGCGACGGCCGGCAGTGGCCAGGTGTCGTACAGCAGGAAGGCGAGCCGGTCCGGCGACGCGACGGCGGCGGCCTCCTCGACGAAGTAGTAGGCCAGATCCACCTCGTCGTCGTCGGTACGCACGCGCAGGGCGCCCTCGCCGAGCCGGATGAACGTGCCGTCGTCGTCGCCCTCCACGTAGAGGTGCTCGTTCAGCAGCTCGCGTAGGTCGTCGAGGGTCTCCGGCAGCGGCAGGTGCCGCTCCCCCTCGAAGATCGAGTCCAGGCCGTACACGTCATCGCCCAGCTCGCTCTCGATCCAGCCCTGCGGGTTGGCACGGCCCCAGCCCCGGCGGAACCAGTCGAGAATCGTCGCGTCGGGCAGGGTGACCACCCGCTTACTGAACGGCGATTCCTCGCGCCACCGGCACACGAAGTACATGCCGCGAACCCTAGGCGAGCGGCCCGACAGAAAGTCCGTGCCCGGGTCTGTCCCCGTGCCAGGGCGGGACGGTCAGGCCGCGACGGCCGCCCGCACGTCGTCGTCGGCGGCGCGCAGTCGCGCAGCGGCCTCCTCGGCGGTGCAGTTCGCGAGCAGCAGCACGATTGCCGTCTTGGCGTGCCCGTGCGCCGCCGCGAGGGCCCGCGCGGCGCTGTCGAGATCCGTGTCGGCGGCCTCGGCGACGATCCGCCGCGCCCGGTCGACGAGCTTCTCGTTCGTGGCGTTCATGTCCACCATCAGATTGCCGTAGACCTTGCCGAGCCGGGCCATCGTGGCGGTCGAGAGCATGTTGCAGACGAGCTTCTCGGCGGTGCCGGCCTTGAGCCGGGTGGAGCCGGTGAGCACCTCGGGACCGGTGGGCACCTCGATGGCGACGTCGGCGTACCTGCTGATCACCGCGTCGGAGTTGCAGGCCACCGAGACTGTCGACGCGCCGAGCGCGCGGGCGTGCTCCAGCCCGCCCACCACGTACGGGGTGCGGCCGCTGGCGGCGAGCCCGACCACCGTGTCGCGGGCGGTCAGGCCGACCGCGTCGAGATCGGCGACGGCACGTTTCGGGTCGTCCTCCGCGCCCTCGACGGCGACACCGAAGGCTCGCGCTCCCCCGGCGAGCAGGCCGAGAACCCGGTCGGGCGACGTACCGAAGGTGGGTGGGATCTCGACGGCGTCGAGCATGCCGATCCGGCCGCTGGTGCCGGCACCGAGGTAGATGAGTCGCCCGCCCTGGCGGAGCGACGCCACGACGACGTCGACGGCGGCCGCGATGTCCGGCACGGCCCGCCGGACCGCCTGGGCCACCGTCTGGTCCTCGTCGTTCATCGCGAGGAGCAGCTCGGTGGGGGACATCAGGTCGAGGTCGCTGGTCTTGTCGTTGCGGGTCTCGGTGCCGAGGGTGCTGAGGTCCACGGGGTTACTCGTTCCTCTCGCTGTGTTCAGTCGCCGGTCGAACGACGGGCTGCGGCTCGTCGAGCGCCGCGTCCGCAATGTGCCGTTCCGGCCGTGCCAGCCTGGTCGGCACGGTGGGGGGTGGGCCACTCCGCTGGACCCCCCGCCTCCCCGTAACCGCAGGCCGGGACCACAGCGTAGCCAGCCCGGACGCGGACTGGCAAAAAGTTTCGCGATACGCTAGACATGCGTCACTTATTGACAACCCCTGGTTGGGAGCGAGCCGTGCGTCAACTCGACCTTGTCGTGATCGTGCTGTACCTCGTGGTGATCGCCTACGTGGGACTACGCCTGTCCGGCAAACAGAAGTCCGCCAAGGACTACTTCGTGGGCGAGGGTCGACTGCCGTGGTGGACCGTCTCGTTCTCCGTCGTCGCCACCGAAACCAGCGTCCTGACCGTGATCAGCGTGCCCGGTGGCGCCTACAGCGGGCAGGGGTTCGGCAACGTCGAACTGGCCCTCGGCTACGTGATCGGTCGCGTCATCGTGGCGGCGGTGCTCATCCCGCTCTACAAGCGGGGCGGCTTCGTCAGCGCCTACCAGTACCTCGGTGAGCGGTTCGGCCTGAAACTCCAGGGTCTGGCGTCGGTCACGTTCGTCTTCACCCGCCTGCTCGCCGAGGGCGTACGGCTGTTCGCCTCGGCCATCCCCATCAAGCTGCTCCTCGACGAGTTCGGGCTGAATGTCGGCTATCAGGCGATCATCATCGTCCTGACGCTGATCACGGTGGTGTACACCTACCTCGGTGGCATCAAGGCGGTCATCTGGACCGACGCCATCCAGATGGGGCTCTACCTGGGCGGGGCGATCCTGGCCATCGGGGTGCTCAGCCACGCCGTCGGCTTCGACGGCTACTCGCAGGCGCTGGACGCCGGCAAGTTCCAGCTCTTCGACACCAACTTCACGCTCGCGCACGTGCTCACCAGCCCGTTCGCCCTGCCGACGGCGATCATCGGTGGTGCGATCTTCGCGATGGCCAGCCACGGGTCGGACCAGCTGATCGTCCAGCGCATCCTGTCCACCCGCACGCTGCGCGAGGGACAGAAGGCGATGATCTCCTCGGGCATCTTCGTGGTCATCCAGTTCGCGGCGTTCTCCCTGGTCGGCGCGCTGCTGTGGTCGTACAACAAGGGTCAGACCTTCAAGGAGCTGGGCCTGGCCAGCAGCGACAACCTCTACCCGAGCTTCATCCTGCACGCCCTGCCGGTGGGCATCTCGGGCCTGCTGGTCGCCGGCATCCTCGGCGCCGCGATGGGTTCGCTGTCCTCGGCGCTCAACTCGATGTCGAACTCCACGGTCGCGGACTTCATCCACAGCTTCTTCCGGAAGGTCCCCTCCGACGACGCGATGCTGCGGCTCGCCCGGGTGATGACCCTGGTCTGGGCGGTGCTGATGGCGGTCTTCGCCTGCGCGTTCAGCTCCAGCACCGGAAACGTCTACCTGACCGGTCTGACCATCGCCGGCTACACCTACGGGGCGCTGCTCGGCGCCTTCCTGCTCGGCCGCCTGGTCAGCCGGGCCAACCAGGTCGACGCGTTCATCGCCTTCCTCGTCACCGTGGCGGTGATGACCTACATCGTCCGCTACGTCAAGATCGACGTCACGACGGCCGGGCACACCGTCCCCACCGCCATCGCCGCGCAGTGGCTGGTGCCGATCGGCGTCCTGATCACCCTGCTGGTCGGCGCGGTGTCGAGCCGGTTCCACGCGGCCCCGGCGACGCCGTACGACCATGGACGCGCCGACGAGATCGACGACGCGGCAGAGCCCGCCGCCCGGGCCTGAAGGAGGACGTGATGCGTGTCATCGGCCTGATGTCCGGCACCTCCTACGACGGCATCGAAGCCGCCGCCGCCGAGTTCGACCTCAGCGGCGACACCCTGCGGATGCGGCCACTGGGCCGGCTCAGCCACCCGTACCCGGAGGAGCTGCGCACCCGGATCGCCGCCGCCCTACCGCCCGCGCCGACCAGCACCGAGGCGATCACGGTGTTGGACACCGGTATCGGCCAGGCCTTCGCCGAGGCCGCTGCGCGGGCGCTCGTGGAGCTGTGCGGCGGAGACGCCGACCTGGTCGTCTCGCACGGGCAGACCATGCACCACTGGGTCGACGGCGGTGTGGTCCGGGGCACCCTGCAACTGGGTCAGCCGGCCTGGATCGCGGAGGCCACCGGCCTTCCGGTCGTGGCCGACCTGCGTACCCGTGACGTCGCGGCGGGCGGCCAGGGCGCTCCCCTGGTCGCCCTCTTCGACACGCTGCTGCTGCGGGGCCTGCCCGGCGTCCCCGCCGCGCTCAACCTGGGCGGCATCGCCAACATCACCGTCGTGGCGCCGGACGCGGACCCGCTCGCGTTCGACACCGGCCCGGCCAACGCGCTCCTCGACGCCGCCGCGCGCCACTTCAGCGGCGGCACCGAGGAGTACGACCGGGACGGGCGCGGGGCGGCGGCCGGGCAGGTGGACCAGGCCCTGCTGCGGCGGCTGCTCGACGAGCCGTACTACCGGCAGCCCGGCCCGAAGAGCACCGGCAAGGAGCTGTTCCACCTGCCGTACCTGCTCGCCGCACTCGCCGACGCGCCCACGCCGGATCCGCAGGACGTCCTGGCCACGCTCACCCGGCTGACGGCGGTCACGGTGGCCGGCGCCTGCCGCGACCACGGCGTCACCCGGCTCGTCGTCTCCGGCGGCGGCGCACACAACCCGACGCTGATGCGCATGATCGCCGAGGAGCTGTCGGACGTCGACCTGTCGTCCAGCGACGACCTGGGTGTCGCGTCGGACGCCAAGGAGGCACTGGCCTTCGCGCTGCTCGGCTACCTGACCGTGCACGGGCTGCCGGGCACCCTGCCCTCGGGCACCGGCGCGCGGCACGCCTCCGTGCTCGGCAGCATCACGCCCGGCCGGCAGGCGCTGCGGCTGCCGGCGCCTGTCGACACCGCTCCGGACCGGCTGATCGTCGCCTACTGACCGCCCCTCCCGGGAGGATCCGCCCATGAGACCCGTCGTAGGAGTACCCGCGCCGACCACGGCCGGCGTCCGCGCCCGCGAGGTCGCCGAGCTGTTGCGCTCACGCCTCGATGATCCGAGCCGGGCCAGCACCGAGCTGCCCCGCAGGCTGGCGGCGGCGCACGACGCCTCGCCGTACCTGTTCGAGCCGCAGGCCGTGGTGCGCGCCGCCTCGGCGGCCGAGGTGGGGGCGCTGATGGCGGGTGCCCGGGAGGCTCGTGTCCCGCTGACCCTGCGCGGCGGCGGCACCAGCCTCGCCGGGCAGGCCGGCGGGGCGGGCGTGCTCGTCGACGTCCGGACCGACTGGCGGCACGCCGAGGTGCTCGACGACGGCCGCCGCATCCGGCTCCAGCCGGGCCTCACGATCCGGCAGGCCAACGCCCGGCTGGCCCGCTACGGCCGCCGGCTCGGCCCGGACCCGGCCAGCGAGGCCGCCTGCACGGTGGGTGGCATGGTGGCCAACAACTCCAGCGGGATGACCTGCGGCACCACCGACAACGCGTACCGCACCATGGAGTCGTTGCGCTTCGTCCTGCCCTCCGGCACCGTCGTCGACTCCGCCGCGCGCGACGCCGACGACCGGCTGCGGGCCGACGAGCCGGAGCTGTACGCCGGGCTGCTGCGCCTGCGCGACCGGGTGCGCTCGGCGCCGGACTCCCGCGCCACGATCGAGCGGCTGTTCGCCATGAAGAACACCATGGGGTACGGGCTGAACTCCCTGCTCGACCACGACAGCCCGGCCGACATGCTCGCCCACCTGATGATCGGCAGCGAGGGCACCCTGGGCTTCGTGGCCGAGGCCGTCTTCCGGACCGTCGAGATCCACAAACACGCCGCCACCGGACTGCTGATCCTGCCGGGTCTCAGCGCCGCCACCGACGCGCTGCCCGCCCTGCTCGCCGTGGGTGCGCGTACCGCCGAACTGCTCGACGCGGCCGCGTTGCGGGTCAGCCAGCGCGACCCCGACGCGAGCGCGGCCCTGCGCGGGCTGACGGTCGCCGGGCATGCCGCGCTGCTCGTGGAGTTCGCCGAGGACAGCGCGGAACGCCTGGCCGCGACCCTTGCCGAGGCCCAGCCCGTGCTCGACCGGCTGCCCGCCGTCACCGGCACCGCACTGACCCACGACCCCCGCGAACGGGCCAAGCTCTGGCACCTGCGCAAGGGCCTCTACACGGCGGTCGCCGGTGCCCGCGAGCCCGGCACCACGGCCCTGCTGGAGGACATCGCGGTGCCGATGCCGCGCCTGACCGGCACCTGCGACGGGCTGATCGACCTGTTCGACAGGCACGGCTACCCGGACGCGGTGATCTTCGGACACGCCCGCGACGGCAACCTGCACTTCATGCTGACCCAGTCCTTCGACACACCTGCCGAGATCGACCGCTACGCCCGGTTCACCGACGACATGGTCGACCTCGTGCTCGGCGAGGGGGGCACCCTCAAGGCCGAGCACGGCACCGGCCGGGCCATGGCCCCCTTCGTCCGCCGCCAGTACGGCGACGAGCTGTACGACGTGATGCGCGACCTCAAGCGGCTGTGCGACCCCAGCGGCCTACTCAACCCCGGTGTGCTGCTCAACGACGACCCGACCGTGCACCTGCGGCAGCTCAAGGCCGTCCCGACGGTCGACCCCGAGCTGGACGCCTGCGTCGAGTGCGGCTACTGCGAGCCGGTCTGCCCCACCGCCGACGTCACCACCACGCCCCGGCAGCGCATCGTCCTGCAACGGCAGATCGCCCTCGCCACCGCCGCCGGCGACGAGGAGCGCCGCCGGGAGTTGACGGCCGACTACGCGTACGCGGCGGTGGACAGTTGCGCCGCGGACAGCCTCTGCGTCACCGCCTGCCCGGTCGGCATCGACACCGGCGCGGCGATGAAGCGGCTGCGCGCCGAACGGCACAGCCCTGCCGCCCAGCGCACCGCCCGCGGCGTCGCCCGGCACTGGAAGGGTGCCGTGACCGGTGTCCGCCTGGGGCTGACCGCCGCACACGCCGTGCCGACACCGTTGACCCGCGCCGCCACCGGGGTGATCCGTGGGCTCGGCGCCACCGAGCTGGTGCCACAGTGGAGCGACGACATGCCGCGTGCCGGCGCTCCCCGCCCCCGACCCCGCAACGCGCCGGACGCCCAGGCGGTGTTCTTCGCGGCCTGCGTGGGCAGCCTCTTCGCGCCGGAGGACGGTCCGGCCGGCGGCGCGGCGGCGGCGTTCCTGCGCCTGTGCGAGCTGGCCGGCGTGCCGGTCGTCGTGCCGGCCGGCACGGCGGGCCTGTGCTGCGGAACGCCGTGGCAGTCCAAGGGCTATCCGGCCGGTCACCGCGAGATGGCCGAGCGGACCCTCGCCACGCTGTGGGAGGCCAGCGACCAGGGCCGCCTGCCCGTCGTGTGTGACGCGTCGTCCTGCACGCACGGGCTGACGCAGCTGACCGCCGCCCTGGCCGAGGAGGACCGGGCGCGGTACGACGCCCTGCGGTTCGTCGACAGCGTCACGTTCACCGCCGAGCACCTCCTGCCAGCGCTGCCGGAACCCCGCCGGCTGGGCTCGCTGGCCCTGCACCCCACCTGCTCCACGGTGCACCTGGGCGGCAGCGACGACCTGCACACGGTGGCCCAGGCCGTCGCCGACACGGTGACCGTGCCGGACAGTTGGGGATGCTGTGCCTTCGCCGGCGACCGGGGAATGCTGCATCCCGAGGTGACCGCGAGCGCCACCGCCGCCCAGGCCGCCGAGGTCAACGAGCGCGACCACGACGCGTACGCCTCCTGCAACCGCACCTGCGAGATGGGCATGAGCCGGGCCACCGGGCAGCCGTACCGGCACGTGCTCCAGGTCCTCGTCGAGGCGGTCGAGCCGCCCGCGTAGCCGCGGTCGGGTCAGCCGCCCACGCCCCGGACCGCCTCGATGATCGTCTCGGTGACCTCGCTCGGCCGGGCCACCACCATGGCGTGCGAACCGCCGGCGACCTCACGCTGGCCCCGCGGTTGGGCGCGCTCGGCCATGAACCGGTGCGCGGCGACCGGGATGTTGTTGTCGGAGTCCCCGAACACGAACCAGCTGGGCAGCGATCGCCACGCCGGGTCGCCGGCGAGCCCGTCACCCAGCGCCTTCTCGGTGATCGGCCGCTGCGTGCGGGCCATCTGCGCGGCGACGTCGGCCGACACGTCCGCGACGAACTGCTGGTGGTAGGCGTCCTGGCCGATCGCCACCTCGTTGCCGCCGGACGAGAGCGGGTACTTCACCAGCGTGTCCGCGAGCGTGCTGCCGGGGAACTGCCCGGACAGCGACAGCCCCGACTCGCCGGTGTCCGGGGCGAACGCGTTGACGTACACGAGGGCTCGCACCAGTGGTTCGTCGGCAGCGGCCTGCGTGATCACCATGCCACCGTAGGAGTGTCCGACGAGGATGACCGGGCCGCCGATCCCGCGTACCACGTCCCGTAGGTAGGCGGCGTCGCCGGCGACCTCCCGCAGCGGGACGGCGGCGGCCACCGAGTCGTACGCGGCACCCAGCCGCTCGATCACGCCGTTCCAGCTCGCCGACTCGGCGAACGCCCCGTGGGCGAGAACGATTGTGGGCTGCGGATCAGACATAACACGCACTCCCTTACTCCGTGACGCTGTTCCACCCACGGCCGCGCCGGTGCGCCTGAATACCCGTCCCGCGAGGCCGAAACATCCGGCCCTCTCACCCGTCCGCGGGCTGCTCCTTCGTCAGGTGCAGCAGCCACCCCTCGGCCGTGCGGATGAGCGCGTACCGCCGTCGACCGGCGCGGCCGTGCAACGTGAACAGCAGTCGGCGGTCGTCGCGGTCGTGCTCCTCCCAGGTGCCGATGTCGGCGATCGACTTGTCCGCGTCCTCGTAGGTGAGGTGATCAAGGTGGTGGTCCGCCACGGCGATCGCGAGCCGGTTGGCGCGGGGACTGTCCGGCAGGCCGCGGGGCACCGCCCAGGAACGCAGCACGCCGGCCTCCTCGAGCCGCAGGTCGAAGTGCGGTCGGGGCCGGCGGTGGTGGTGCAGCACGAAGGCAGGTGGCACGCCGACAATTGTCGCCGCCCAGGCGCGCTCCCGGTGCCGTGATCTACCCGGCGACGGCGGTCGCCATCCGGCGTACCGCCTCGGTGATCAGCTCCGGTGCGGTGGCCAGGTTCAGCCGGACGTGCCCGTCGCCGCCGCTGCCGAAGGCCGGACCCGAGTTGAGCGCCACCCGGCCACGGTCGAGGAACACGGCGGCGGGATCGTCGCCGAGGCCGAGGGCGCGGCAGTCCAGCCAGGCGAGGTACGTGGCCTGCCCGGGTCGGTAACGGATGGCCGGCAGGTGCTCGCTGAGCAGCGCGGCGAGAAGCCGGCGGTTGTCGTCCAGGCCGGTCAGCAGGGCGTCGAGCCACTCGCCGCCGTCGCGGAAGGCGGCGGTGTGCGCGATCACGCCGAGGTGGCTGGTGCTGACGCTGGCATCGAACGGGACGCGGACGAGATCGGTGGCCGCGGCCGGGCCGGCGATGAGCAGCGCACCGCGCAGGCCGGCCAGGTTCCATCCCTTGGAGGCCGACATGAGCGACAGGCCGTTCTCCGCGCCGGGCACCGAGAGGTACGGCACGAACCGCGCTCCCCCACCCACCACGGGAGCGTGGATCTCGTCGGCGACCACCCGCACCCCGTGTCGCTCGGCCAGGCTGGCGACGGCGGCCAGCTCGTCGGCGGTGTGCAGGACGCCGGTCGGGTTGTGCGGGCTGCACAGCAGGTACGCGGCCGGTCGCCCCCCGGCCCGGGCCTGGCGGAACGCGTCCTCCAGCGTGCCGAGGTCGAGCCGCAGGTCAGCGCCGAGCGGCGCCTCCACGATCCGACGGTCGGCGTGCGCCACGAACTCGTAGAACGGCGGGTAGACCGGGCAGTTGACGACCACGGCGTCGCCCGGCCCGGTGACCAGCCGCAGCGCCTCCACGACACCGTGCATCACGTCGGGCACCAGCGCGGTGCGCTCCACCGCCAGCCCGTCCCACCCCCACCGCCGCCGGGCGAACTCCGCCAGCGCCTGCGGGTACGCCGTCCCGGCGGTGTAGCCGGTGTCGCCGCGCGCGACCGCGTCGGTGATCGCCGCCGCGACCGGCTCGGCCAGTGGCACGTCCATCTCCGCGACCCAGAGCGGCAGCACGTCGTCGGGGTACTCCCGCCACTTGAGGCTCGTCCGTTCGCGGAGCTGATCGATCGTGAGCTGGCGAAGGGGGTTCATCGAGTCTCGGGTACCGCTCAGCACGCCGCTCATCGCCGAAGCCTATTCCGCTCCCCGCGTGCCGGCGGGCCGCGGACCCTCCTGGTAGGGCGGAGCGACCCCCCAGCCCCAGCGTGGTACCGGTGCCTGCCGGATCGGGTCCGCGCCCGGTTGGGAGTTGCGTACCGCCAACCGGGTTCCCCATTCGAGGTAGCCCGTGAAGGCGGCGCGGAACTCCGGGTCGTCGGGCAGGCCGACCTCGTCGGCGGCGTCCATCATGAGGTTGACCCACCGCCGACGCTGGGCCTCGCTGATCGCCCGGCCCAGGTGCTGGCCGAGCATGTGGCGGTAGCCGCCGCGCTCGGCGGTGTAGGTGGCCGGGCCGCCGAAGACCTCGGCCAGCCACATCGCCACATGGTGGGCGTGCGCCGGATCCATGCGCGCGAAGATCGGTGCGAGCAGGTCGTCGGAGCGGACCAGGCGGTAGAAGGCAGCGCAGAGCCGCCCGAACGCGTCGACACCACCGGCCCACTCGTACAGGCTCGGCGGTGCGGCGCCACCAGACCCGGAAATCCCGGTCGGGCGGTAGTGCCGCATCTCCTCGATGTCCTCGACGTACGGCCTGATCGCGGCGAAGAACCGCCCGAACACCGGGCCACCCCGAAACCCCCTGAGGTGCTCGTCCACCGACGTCCAGCGGATGCGCAGCACGTAGGTGGCAGGGTCGTCCAGGCAGCGGCTCAACTCGTAGTCCACGCACTGCGGCGCGGCGCGGAGCGCGACCGCGGCCCGCTCGTACGCCGCCTCGAAGCCGTCCAGCCGCTCCTGCGGCACGCGGTACCTGATGTACTCGATGACCATGGGCACAGCCCAACACCCGCAGCGACGGCGATCAAGTACGCACCATCTGGTGCGTGCCCCGAGGGAGGCCACGATGCCCAAGCGTTACCACTGCCCGGTGGAGTTCGCCGTCGACGTCATCGGCGGCAAGTGGCGGCCGGTGATCCTGGCCCACCTCAAGGAGGGCGTACACCGCTATGGCGAACTGCGCCGCCGGATGCCGGGGGTCAGCGAGAAGATGCTGACCCAGCGTCTGCGCGAGTTGGAGGCCGACGGGCTCATCCTGCGGCACGACCGCGAGACCAACCCGCCGCACGTCGAGTACCGGCTCACCGAGGAAGGACTCAGCCTCGCCCCGGTGTTGCAGGCCCTCTACGACTGGGGCACCGCACGGGCCGCCCGCACCGGCACCGCCATCGACGAACCCGCTGCCGGTGCCGTCAGTCGCTGAGACCGAGGTGCAGCAGCCACACCCGGTCGTCGCGACGGACGACGAGGTCGACGTAGACGCCTTCGTACCACTGTCTGGTGTCGACGGTGAGCTCCCAGGACTGCACGGAGCCCGGCCAGAGTCGCCGCAGCAGCGCCACGACCCAGCCGGCGACCGCCTCGGCCAACTGCCGGGCCGGCATCTTCTCGGCCCACGCGTACGCCGGCTCCCCGGGGAGGAACAGTCCGGGTAGCGCCGCGTCGACAAGCGCGGGCCAGGAGCTGACCGGCGCCAGCCGGGATACCGCGCAGTCCTTCGGCAACAGGGCGTTCACCCCGGTGGTCACGTCGCCCAGCAGCGGTCCGCTGGTGAGGGTGAACGTGCAGACGTGGTTGATCCCGACCAGCAGATCCTCCAGAAACCGCAACGCGCGGTCGACCATCTCCGGGATCTCGTCCGCTGTCGCGTCCCTCACCGCCTGCAGCGCGGTCCAGTCGAATGCCGTCACGTCGGCCAAGGTTAGTGAATCCGACACCGGTCCTCGATCCGGAGTGGCCGAGCCTTCGCACGTGCCACGGTTCCGCCCGTCGGAGCGGGTACTCGCGCGGCGTCGTCAGCTGAGAGCCTGACCGGGATGGTGCAACCCACGGGGAGGGTCAATGGCACGGCACGCGGTCCGGGCGGCGCGGATGTTCGACGGTGAGCGGCTCGTGGACGGAGGGGTGCTCGTCCTACTGGACGACGGCCGCGTCGTCGACGTGCACCGGGGTTGGGCCGAGGCGCCGGAAGGCTGGCCGGTGCGTGAGGGGCCGGACGCCACGGTGCTGCCCGGCCTGGTCGACGCGCACGTGCACCTGTGCGCCGACGCCGGGCCCGACGCGCTCGGCCGGCTCGCCGAGCGTCCCGAGCCGGACCTCGACGGGGTCGTCGAGGCATCCCTGCGTGCGCACCTGGCGGCGGGCGTCACCACCGTCCGCGACCTGGGTGACCGCCGGGACGCCGTGCTGCGCTGGCGGGACCGGGAGGGACGCGACGACCTGCCGACGGTGGTGGGGTCGGGCGCGCCCGTCACCAGCGTCGGCGGACACTGCTGGTCACTGGGAGGCGAAGCGAGCGGCGTCGACGGGATCCGCGAGGCCGTGCGCCTGCGGGCGGAGGCCGGCGCCGACCTGGTGAAGGTCATGGCCAGCGGCGGGGTGTTCACTCCCGGCACCGACACGACCCGGCCGCAGTTCAGCGACCAGGAGCTGACCGCCGCGCTGACCCAGGCACACGATCTCGGCCTGCCGGTGACCGCGCACGCCCACGCGCTCGGCGCGGTCGAGCAGGCGGTGCGCGTCGGCGTCGACGGCATCGAGCACTGCACGTGCGTCACCACGACCGGCGCCCACGTCCCCGACGAGCTCGCGGACCGCCTGGCCGCGTCCGGCGTGGCGGTCTGCGCCACGCTCGGCACGGACCCGGCCGTGGTGACACCGCCGGAGGTGGTGGCGATGGCGGCGCGCGCCGGGCTCAGCGAGGCCATACTGCGCGACGGCGTCGCCACCCTGCATCGGGCCGGGGTCCGCCTGGTGGCCGGCTCGGACGCGGGTCTCGGCCCCGCCAAGCCGCACGGGATCCTCCCGGAGACGCTCATCGAGTACGTCGGGTGCGGCATCCCCGCCGCCACCGCACTGACCGCGGCCACCTCGGTCGGCGCCGAGGTGTGTGGCCTGGGGCGGCGCAAGGGCCGTATCCGCGTCGGATTCGAGGCTGATCTGCTGGTCGTGGACGGCGATCCGACGGACGACATCACCGTGCTGCGCCGCCCGCTGGCCGTGTACCGCGCCGGCGTTCCGCTGGGCGGCTGAGCGAATCCGTCGATGGGTTGGCGTCGCAGCCGTCGTGTCCCAGCGCGTGAAATCCTAGTTGACACATAGGAATTGTGGGTTAGCGTCGTATCCATGACCAGCCAGCACACCCTGCTTCGGGGCACCGCCATCGCGGTGTCGCGGGGATGCTGCCGTGGCTGGACCGCCGCCTGCGGCTGCTGCCGCTGAGCGAGCGTTACCCGCTTCTTCCATCCGCGGCGCCGCCGGCTCGACGACGACCGGCAGCCGTTCCCTCCACCCGATCAACGGATGCGCGCCGAGCCGGTCACCTGGCTTCTGTCGCGTCACCCAGCGCTGCCCGCTGGTGGCCACGCGATCGTGCTCGCCGAGCCGCTGATCGGCAGTCCCGGCGACGACGCCGCCCCTCGAGCACGTGGGGTGCTGCCCCCGTCCCGCAACCAGCCACGAAGGAGTCGTACGTGAGATCACCATCCCTCCTGGATCGACGGGCGTTCCTGTCCGCCACCCTCGGCGCGGTCACGCTGGGCCTGACCGCCTGCGCCGGCGACGAGACACCCGCCGTGGCCCTGGCCGCCGGCGAGCCACTGCCGGAGGTCGTGCCGAAGGGCACCAAGCTCGTCATCGGGGACAAGGAGCACCAGAAGGCGATCGAGTTCTCCGGGGAGGCGGAGAAGCTGTCCTTCACCGTGGAGTGGGCGAACATCAGCGGCGGCCCGCAGACCCTGGAGGCGTTCCGCGCGAAGGCGGTGGACCTCGGCTCGGTGGCGGACATCCCCCCGATCCACTCGCACTGGACCGGCATCCCCACGAAGATCGTCGCCTCGAAGTACCGCCAGGACCCGCTCAACCACGCCATCTACCGCCTCGGCATCGCACCCGGCGTCACGGTCGCCACCCTCGCTGACCTCCGTGGGAAGAAGATCGCGTACAGCCCGGGGCAGGCGCAGGGAGCGCTGGTGCTGCGGGTACTCCACAAGGCCGGCCTCAGCAAGAAGGACGTCAAGCTGGTCGAGCTGCCGAGCACGGGCGACGTCTACGGGACAGCGCTCGCCAGCCGCCAGGTCGAGGTGGCCCCGATCGGCGGCGTGCAGATCAAACGCTACGAAAGCAAGTACGGCCGGGACGGCGCGACCGCGATCTCGCACGGACTGCGCGACGACCCCGGACACCTGTACGCGCCGGTCACCGTGCTCGGCGACCCGGCCAAGGCGGCGGCGATCCGCGAGTACGTGCAGGCGTGGGCGCGGGCCTGGCGGTGGCGCGAGGCCAACCCGGACGAGTGGATCGAGCGGTACTACGTCAAGGACCAGGGCCTGACCACCGACGACGGCAGGTGGCTGGTCGAGAACGGCGGCGTGGCCGACATCCCGTCCAGCTGGACGGAGGCCATCGGCCGGCACCAGGAAACCATCGATCTGCTGGCCAAGGAGACGGGCAACAAGCCCCTCCGGGCCGAGGACCTGTACGACCGACGGTACGAAGCCGTGGGCGCGCAGGCACTGACCGTGGGAGGTGCCAAGTGACAGTCCTGACACTGATCCGGCCTCGGCCGCCCGCCACCGTCGCCGCCCGGCGCCCGCGGCGTCGGCTGAAGCCGGGTCGCCCCATCCCGTACGGGGCGGCGATCGGTCCGTTCCTGCTCCTGGCGGTGTGGGCGGCCGGTTCGGCAGGCGGGTGGATCGATCCCCGTACCCTCTCGGCGCCCTGGACCGTGGTGACGACGGCGGGTGACCTCATCGCCGACGGGCGTCTTCAGGACAACCTGGTCGTCTCGGCGCAGCGCGCCGGCCTGGGCCTCGCCCTCGGCACCGTCATCGGCACCGTGCTGGCGGTGCTCGCGGGCCTGAGCCGGTGGGGTGAGGCCATCCTCGACGGCCCGATCCAGATCAAGCGGGCCATCCCGGCCCTCGCGCTGATCCCGCTGCTCGTCCTCTGGTTCGGCATCGGCGAGCAGATGAAGGTCATCACCATCACGCTCGGCGTGTTCGTCCCCGTCTACATACATACCCACAACGGGCTGCGCACCATCGACAGCCGGTACGTCGAGCTGGGCGAGTCGCTGCGACTGCGGCGGACCGCCTTCATCCGCCGGATCGTGCTGCCCGGAGCGCTGCCCGGCTTCCTGCTGGGCATGCGGTTCGCGGTCGTCGGGGCGTGGCTGTCCCTGGTGGTCGTCGAGCAGATCAACTCGACGAGCGGCATCGGCTACATGATGGAACTGGCCCGCGAGTACGGCCAGACCGACGTGATCATCGTCGGACTCGTGCTGTACGGACTGCTCGGGTTGCTGTCCGACGGTGCCGTCCGACTCGTGCAGAGGAGGGCCCTGTCGTGGCGACGCACCATGGCGGACTGACCGCCACCCGTACCGTCCGGGTCGAGGGGTTGATCCGCGGCTTCGGGGATCGGGCCGTCCTGGACGGGTTCGACCTGGAGATCGAAGAGGGCGAGTTCGTCGCGCTGCTGGGCCGCAGCGGCTCGGGCAAGAGCACCCTGCTGCGGGCGCTCGCCGGCCTGGACGGCGACGCCACCGGCACGGGCCTGGTCGACGTACCGGAGAACTCCTCGGTCGTCTTCCAGGACGCCCGGCTGCTGCCCTGGCAGCGGGTGCTGGACAACGTCGTGCTCGGCCTGCGCGGGCCGGACGCCCACCAGCGCGGCCAGGCGGCACTGGCCGAGGTCGGCCTGGCGGGGCGGGAGCGGGCCTGGCCGAACGAGCTTTCCGGTGGCGAGCAGCAGCGGGTGGCCCTGGCCCGGGCGCTGGTGTCCGAGCCGAACCTGCTGCTCGCCGACGAGCCGTTCGGTGCGCTGGACGCGCTGACCCGCCTACGCATGCACGGACTGCTGCGTGAGTTGTGCGCCCGGCACCGGCCCACGGTCCTGCTCGTCACCCACGACGTGGACGAGGCGATCACGCTGGCCGACCGGGTGCTGCTGCTCGACGCCGGCCGGATC
Source organism: Micromonospora sp. NPDC049204 (assembly GCF_040647935.1). NCBI lineage: Bacteria > Bacillati > Actinomycetota > Actinomycetes > Micromonosporales > Micromonosporaceae > Micromonospora > Micromonospora sp. NPDC049204. The sequence continues at coordinate 52,549 of NZ_JBEZDC010000025.1, forward strand.
GCCGTCGACCTCGCCATCGACCTGCCGGCGCCCCGCTCGTACCGGCAACCGCAATTCCTCGCGTACCGCGAGACCCTGCTCCGCGCACTCGGCGTCGACCCGACGGAGGGATGACCATGCTGCACCTCAACGCGTTCCTGATGGGCGTCGGCCACCACGAGGCGGCCTGGCGGCTGCCGGAGAGCGACCCGTTCGCGCAGACCGACGTCGAACACTTCACCCGCCTGGCGCGCATCGCCGAGCGCGGCAAACTCGACTCGCTCTTCCTCGCCGACAGCCCGGTGCTTTGGAACAGCATCGGCCGGCGGCCGGCGGGCACGCTCGAACCGACCGTGCTGCTCACCGCGCTGGCCGGCGCGACCCGCCACATCGGGCTGATCGCGACCGCCTCGACGACGTACAACGAGCCGTTCAACCTGGCCCGCCGGTTCGCGTCGCTGGACCACATCAGCGGCGGCCGCGCGGGGTGGAACGTCGTCACCACCGCCGGCGTGGATGCCGCCCGCAACTTCAACCTGGACGAGCTGCCCGCCCACCGGGACCGGTACGAGCGAGCCGCCGAGTTCCTGGAGGTCTCGCTGAAACTCTGGGACAGCTGGGACGACGACGCCCCACTCGGCGACAAGGACGCCGGCCGGTGGGGCGACGACGACCTGCTCTACCCGCCCCGCCACGTCGGACGGCACTTCCGGGTGGCCGGCCCGCTCAACGTGCCCCGCTCACCGCAGGGCTACCCGCTGCTGGTGCAGGCCGGGTCGTCCGAGGACGGCAAGGAGTTGGCCGCCCGGTATGCCGAGGCCGTCTTCACCGCCCAGCAGACACTCGCTGAGGCGCAGGAGTTCTACCGCGACCTCAAGCGACGTGCCGCGCAGGTCGGCCGCGACCCGGACAGCGTCAAGATCCTGCCCGGCATCGTGCCGGCGGTCGCCCCCACCGAGGCGGAGGCCCGCGCGCTGGAGGAGGAGCTGGATCGGCTGATCAGACCCGAGTACGCGAGAGCCCAGCTCGCCACCACGCTGCGGGTCGCCCCGGAGGACCTCGACCTGGACAAGGAACTGCCCGCCGACCTGCCCAGCGAGGACGAGATCCAGGGTGCCAAGAGCAGGTACACGCTCATCGTCACCCTGGCCCGGCGGGAACGCCTGACCGTACGCCAGCTCATCGGCCGACTCGGCGGCGGACGCGGGCACCGCACCTTCGCCGGCACGCCGGAGCAGGTCGCCGACGCCATCGAGGAGTGGTACCGCAGCGGCGCCGCCGACGGCTTCAACATCATGCCGCCGGTGCTGCCGTCCGGGCTGGAGACGTTCGTCGACCACGTCGTGCCGATCCTCCAGCGCCGGGGCCTGTTCCGCACCGAGTACACCGGCACCACCCTGCGCGACCACTACGGGCTGCCCCGCCCGGTCAACCAGTCCGCACGGCGGCTCGCCGCCGCTTCCCACTGACCACCTGGAGAGGACGAACGATGGTGGAGCAACGACCCTTCGGGCGCACCGGCGTACGAATCAGCTCGCTGACGCTGGGCGCGATGAACTTCGGTCAACGGGGGAACCCCGACCACGAGGACGGCATCCGGATCATCCATCGAGCCCTCGACGCGGGCATCAACGCCATCGACACCGCCGACGTCTACTCGCACGGCGAGTCGGAGGAGATCGTCGGCAAGGCGCTCGCCGGTGGGCGTCGTGACGAGGTCTTCCTCGCCACCAAGTTCCACGGCCAGGTGGGCGACAACCCGCAGCACCGGGGCAACTCCCGCCGCTGGATCGTCCAGGCGGTGGAGCACAGCCTGCGTCGGCTGGGCACCGACTGGATCGACCTGTACCAGGTGCACCGGCCGGAGCCGGACACCGACTTCGACGAGACCCTGGGCGCGCTCACCGACCTGGTCCGCCAGGGCAAGATCCGCTACATCGGCTCCTCCACGTTCGAGCCGTCGGCCATCGTGGAAGGTCAGTGGCTCGCGGAGCGGCGCGGCCGGGAGCGGGTGGTCAGCGAGCAGCCGCCGTACTCGATCCTGGCCCGCGGGATCGAGCGCGAGGTGCTGCCGGTGGCGCAGCGCTACGGGCTGGCGGTGATCCCGTGGAGCCCGCTGGCCGGCGGTTGGCTCTCCGGGCGCTACCACGGCAAGCTCGACGCCCCGATCTCCCGCCGGGCCGACCGGCTCCCCGCGCGGTTCGACCCGACCCGCCCGGCCAACGCCGCCAAGCTCACCGCCGTCGACAAGCTGGCCGCCCTCGCCGACGAGGCCGGGTTGTCGTTGATCCACCTGGCTGTCGCGTTCGTCCTGGAGCACCCGGCCGTCACGTCGGCGATCATCGGCCCGCGCACGCTCACCCATCTGGAGTCACAGCTCGGCGCGGCCAAGGTGACCCTGTCCCGCGACGTGCTGGACCGCATCGACGCCATCGTGCCGCCGGGCACCACCCTGAACCCCGCCGACGCCGGCTACCAACCACCGTCGCTGACCGACCCGGCACAACGGCGTCGCGGCGGAGGGAACGGCTGATGAGCGCGAAGTTTCTCTGGTACATCCCCAACCAGGTCGAACCCGGCCACCGCGGGGACGACGTCGTCCAGCACCACAACAGTCTGGACACCCTGACCGGTCACGCCCGGGCCATCGAGCAGCACGGGTGGGCCGGTGCGCTCATCGGCACCGGCTGGAGTCGCCCCGACACCTTCACCGTCGCCGCCGCGCTGGCCGCCCGCACGACGACATTCCAACCACTGATCGCGATCCGGCCCGGCTACTGGCGTCCGGCCCACTTCGCCGCTGCCGCCGCGACGCTGGACCACCTCACCCAGGGGCGGGTGCTGATCAACATCGTGTCGGGCAAGGACAACCTGGCCGCGTACGGCGACACCGACGGCGACCAGGCCGCACGGTACGCCCGGACCAGGGAGTTCATCCAGATCGTGCGCCGCCTGTGGACCGACGACACCGTCACCTACCGCGGCGAGCACTTCAGCGTCACCGACTCGACGCTCGGGCCCCGACCGGTCGTCCGGGGCGAGCGCCGGCACCCACCGCTGTACTTCGGCGGTGCCTCGGCCGCCGCCGAGGAGGTGGCCGCCACCGAGGCCGACGTCCAGCTCTTCTGGGGCGAGCCGCTCGACGGCGTGGCCGAGCGGATCGATCGGCTGCGGCAGCTCAGCGACAAGCTGGGGCGCGAGCACGCCCCGTTGGAGTTCGGGCTGCGGGTCACCACGCTGGTCCGGGACACCACCGACCAGGCGTGGGCCGACGCCGAGGCGAAGGTTGCCCAGCTGGCAAGCCGCAACGGCGGCATCGAACGCAACCCGCACTGGCAGGCCGCAGTAGGCCAGCGGCGGTTGCTCGACCTCGCCGCGCGCGGCGAGGTGCTCGACGACAACCTGTACACCGCTCCCGGCAGGTACGGCGGCGGCGGGGCCGGCACCACCTGGTTGGTCGGGTCGGCCGAGGACGTGGCGCAATCACTGCGCAGGTACCAGCGTCTCGGCATCACGCACTTCGTGCTCTCCGACACGCCCTACCTCCCGGAGATCGACCGCCAGGGCACGCAGCTCCTGCCCCTGCTGCGGGAAGGGGCGATCGACGCCCGCCGGACCAGCACGCGGGACCGGGGCGCGGTACCGGCGGTCAGCTGAACCCGATCACCCGCAGTGCGGCCCGGTCGGCCCGGCAGGCAGCGTGTAGAGCCGGGCGGCCGGGCACCCTCTGGCGTGGCGGCACGGTCCGTCGTCCCTCGGTCCTGCTCAGACCGAAAGGAGCCGCTCGCGGAGCCAGGCCCGGTCGGGGTTCACCACAGCCTGATCACCGAGTACGACAGTGGGCACCGTCTCGTTGCCACCGGCTACCGCCCGGACCGCGGCAGCACCCGCCGGGTACCGCCAGATGTCCACCCAGTGCGCCCGCCCGGCGAGCCGGCCAAGCGCGAACCGGAGCTGGAGGCAGTATGGACACCCCGGGCGCCAGTACACGATCGGCCGCCCGTCCGCCGCGCTGGCCCGTTGCGCCTCGGCGGCATCCACCGAGCGGGGAAAGGCCCACGGCGACAGCACCAGTGCCAACGCCAGGAAGATCACCAGCTCGACGCCGCCGACGGCGGGCAGACCGTCGGCCAGTTGTGTCACCAGGACCAGCACGCCGCACGCCGCCATCACGATCGCCAGGATCCACCGCCGCAGCCAGGGTGAGAACATACTCGTCTAGCGCTTGAGGTACGCCGCCAGGCCGCCGAGCTCCTCGCTGGCGATGAACACCGACCGTACGTTGAGGATGGCCTCCTCGACGTGGGCGGAGCAGCCCCACGCCGCGTCGCCCCACGAATCGGCGATCTTGATCTCGGCCGGGGCGGTGCATCCCAGGGCGCCGCCGAGCTCGCAGTGCTCCGGGTGCGGCATGGCCGCCTGCGTGGCCGCCGCCGCGCGCATCCGGGCGGCGAGTTCCGCGGCGGCGCTCGCGCGCTGCTCGGCCTCGGCGCGCAGCTCCCGTTCCACGCGTACCACCTTGGCCAGCTCGTCATGGGCGGACCTGGCACGTGCTTCGGCGGCTCGGCGCGCCTGCTCGCTGTGGTGACACTCGATGGCCAGGGCGGCGGTGCCGGCGAAGACCCGGGCAAGGGCGAGGTCGGAGTCCTGCGGGGCGCGCGGGGTGCGGTGGTACATGGCGAAGGTGCCCAGGAGGCCGCCGTCGCGGGCCAGGATCGGCGTGGACCAGCAGGCCGACAGACCAGCCTGCTCGGCCAGGTGCCGGAAGTCGTCCCAGAACGGGTCGGTGCTGATGTCGGTGACGATCACCGGCTCCCGCCGGTGGGCGGCCGTGCCACAGGACCCGACGCCCTCGCCGGTGGCGATCCCGTCGATGGCCTCGTTGTAGAAGTCGGGAAGGCTGGGTGCGGCACCGTGGCGCAGGTGCCGGCCGTCGGGATCGGCGAGGAGAACGGAGACGAGCACCTCCTGTGGTGCGAGATTCTCGATACAGCGGGCCATCCCGTCGAGCACCTCGGTCAGGGGTGCCTGCCGGGCGATCTGCTCCACCAGGGCGCGGTGTTCGGCCATCAACCGCTGGGCCTGCTTGACCTGGGTGGTCTCCACGCCGAGCACCCGGATCCCGGAGACCTGACCGGAGACGTCCCGGCGCGGCTCGTAGGTGAAGTCGAAGAACGCCTCCCGCGCCTGCGGGCCGGTGCCCAGCAGGATCCGGGCGTCACTGCCGGTGTAGGGCGCACCCGTGCGGTAGACCTGGTCCAGCAGCCCGATGAAGCCCTGACCGGCCAGTTCGGGCATCAGGTCCACGAGCGCGACCCCGGTGCGGGCCCGTTCCTCGCCGATGGTGGCGAAGAACGCCGGGTTCGCCGTCTCCACCAGGTGCTCCGGCCCCGCCAGCGAGGCGAAGACGGCGGTGGACTGCCCGAACAACGCCCGCAGATCCTCGTCCGCCCCTCCCTGCTCGGAACCCGCCGGATCCGCAGCCCTGGGCAGTTGGCCTGGTACCGCCGTCACGTCGTGGTCCGCCTCTCGTCCGGGTTACGGGAATGACTCGGTGGTGCGTCGCTCGGTGTACCTGTGCTGACCGTACGCGCGGAGGGTGGCTGAGGCCGCCGACGCAGCGTACCGGCGGGACGGACCGACGGCGAACGCACGCAGGTTCAGGACCTCCGGCGGCCGTAGGAGACGGTTGTCCCCACCAGCAGCACGGCCCCCAGGAAGAAGTAGGTGTTGATGCCGAGGCCGGCCCAGAACTCGCCCGTGGAGATGTCGTCGGCGCCGACAAAGCCGCCGCGGCGGACACCGGTGACCATCAGCAGGTTCTCGACCATCCCGGGAACACCCCGGATCACGAGCAGGATGCTGCCGGCCAGGAGCGGCGGCAGGAGGAGCCACCGGGGAAGGTGGCGAGCCCAGGGACGGACGGTGGCGTGGACGACGACCGCCCCGGCGGCCGACACCGAGATGAGTACGACGTTGAAGATCACGTAGGCCCGCAGACTCCACGGTCCGCCGTCGGTCGGATCGTCACCGGGATAGAACACCAGGACCACATGGGACACGACGAAGAAGATCAACCAGGCGAGGGCGCCGTACGCCCAACGCGGATCCTTGCAGGCGGGCATACCAGCACCATCGTCGCGCCGGCCCGACGACGCCTCCCTCCTTCGGGGGGCATTCCTCCCGCGGCTGAGTGAGGCGCGGCAGTGTCCACACGCCCAACGTCCACGCGCTCAACTCGGTTCCGAGGCGAGGCACTCGGTGCGGAGACGCATGGCCGACAGAACGAGAATCAGCGGATGCAGATACGTGAGCGCATCGCTACCATGGGTCAGCAATCCAGAGGGAAGGGGGTCGTGGCCGCGTGCGAAGTCCCGTCAACGGAACCGCACCGACGTCCGCGCCGGGCGGCCCGTCCGCGCCGCCTACGGCCGACCGACTGCGCCGGCTGGTCCGCCGGACGGTGCTGTTCGCGGCTGCCGTCGGGGCCGGTTTCCTCCTGGCCGCGCTGTTCCAGGGGCCGGCCGCCGCCGACGGGATGCGCAGCGGCTCCGGCGCCGAGCCTCGTCTGGAGATCGGCGGTCTGGTCGAGCCGGTCACGCGGCTCATGGAGGCGGCACGCCCCGACCAGGACCGCCAGCGGGCCGCGGGTGCCGACCACCGCCGCGGCGGTGCCCCCGACGCCCCGGTGACCAGAGCCATCGGTGATCTCGTCGCCCCCCGCGACACGACACCCACGCTGAGGGCTCCACGGTCGACGGTGTCCGTGCCGCTCCCCCGGGTCGACTCATCCGGCATCGCGGAGCGCGAAAGCCTCCGGCCCGCCTCCTCGGCTCGCGCGGATCATCGTCCCGCTCGCCGCGTTCCGGCGGCACGGCCACCCGCTGATCCAGTACGGCAGGCGGCCCGCGCCGTGCCCGAACTGCCCGCGATGCCCAGACCAGCCGATACGCCGACGGCGGACCTGATCACCGCCCCGCTACCGCGCGTCGCGGACACCGTGCACGCCCCGATCCCGCGCGTCACGGACCTCGTGCACGACGCGGTGCCGCGCGTCGCGGACACCGTGCACGACGCGGTGCCGCGCGTCGCGGAGATCGTGCACGCTCCGATCCCGCACGTCACCGACGTCGTGCACGACACGCTGCCGCGCGTCACGGGCATCGTGCACGCCCCCCTCCCGCACGTCGCGGACCTCGTGACCGCCGCGCTGCCGCACGTCATCGGAGTGGTGAGCGCAGTGCCGATTCCGCCTGTCGTCACGGCGCTCTGCCAGGTCACGGATGCCGCCCTGGCGCCCGCTCGCGACGCGATGGCCGTTCCGGCGGCGCCTCCGCCGCCCAGTCCCCCACGGCTCGGGCCGGCCGCCGAGCCGCTGGCCGCCCCGGCACCCGCGCCGGCCGTACCGACGCCACCGGCGCAACAGGCGGAACCGGCGGCGTCGGCGGAACCCGCGTTGGCACCGGCACACGCCGCCGCGGCGGCGGCCACGGCCGCGTCACCGTGGCTGTCCGTCGTCGAGCCCGCGCACGCCAGGGCCTCGACGGGACATCCCGCCGCGCGCCCGGATCCGGTGACCGTGGACGTCGACCTTCCGGGTCGACCCGTCACGCCCGCTGACCAGGACGCCGCCGGTGCCGACGACGGTTCGCCGCCCGGGCCGGGACTGGTCCGACCGGCCGACCGGCAGGCGTACCCGCGCGCCGGGCAACTCCGCGACCTCGTGCCACTTCTCGTCGAGAGCCGCGCTCCGGCACCGATCGCCCGCCCCGGCTGAGGCGGGTCGACCGACCCGGGGTGGCTGGCCCGCACGGCCGTCACACCCTCCGGTCTGGTCGACCAGTGCCCGTGCCCGTCCGTCGTACGGGTGCCACGGGCCATGCCTATCCGTCCGTCGCCCACGACCGCCCTGACCCAACCCGTGCATGTTCCGGGATCGGTGGCCGGTGTGACGCGTACCTGAGATCGGAGAAACGTGGTGATCCACGTTGTCGTCGCCGAGGACATGGGTTTGCTGCGCGGTGCGCTCTGCGCCGCGCTGTCAGGTGAGGAGGACATGAAGGTGGTGGCCGACGTCGACGGCGTCGGCGAACTGTTGACCGTGGTGCGGCGGTGCCAGCCCCAGGTGGTGGTGCTGGCGCTGACGCCGGAGCTGTCCGACCCGGTGGAGGTGGTGGCGCGGATCTGCGCCGATGTGCCGCATGCCGCAGTGCTGGCGATGAGCCCCCGGTGGAGCCCGACGCTTGTGGAGGCGGCGCTGGCGGCAGGCGCGCGCGGCCTGGTCGGGAAGGACAGCTCCCTGGCGGAGCTGGTACGGGCGATCCGTGCGCTGGCGGCCGGGGAACGAGCGATCGACCCGGCCGCGGCGGTGGCGGTGCTGAGCCCACCGGAGATTCCGTTGACACCCCGGGAGATGGACGTGCTGCGGATGGCCGCCGAGGGGCTGCCCCTGAAGGAGATCGCCGCCCGCCTCTACCTGGCCCACGGAACGGTGCGCAACCACCTGTCGGTGATCCTGCGCAAGACGGGGACCCGCAACCGGTTGGAGGCGGTGTGGCGCGCACGGTGTAACGGCTGGTTGTAGCCGTACGGGCGGGTCCGGCGGAAAGGTCCGGGCCCGCCCCCTCGCCGTGCGGACCCACCGGATGCGTGTTTGAATATTGACGTTGAGTGATCACCATCGGAGTGCGGGAAGGTCATCGTGATCCGTACCCTGCTCGCCTTGGACGGTGCCCTGGTGCTGGGCGCGCTGTCGTTCGTCCTCGCCGCCGAGGACGACATCGATGTCGTGGCGGAGGTCGGCCGGGGCGACGCGGTCTCCGCGGCCGTCCACGCCCAACGCCCAGACGTGGTGGTGGCCGACCTCGACGTCGTCGAGGCGGTCGAGCCGAGCCGACTCGGCCCGTGCCCCGTCCTGGTGCTTGCCCACCCACAGCGGGCGCGGCGGCTGCGCGGCATGCTCTGCCCCAGCCGGACGGTCGGCATCCTGCCCAGCGACGCCGGCCCGCAGCGGGTCATCGACGGGATCCGCCGGCTGGCCCGCCGCGAGCCGGTGCTCGACGCTGATCTCGTCGTCGCGGCGCTGCGCTCGGACGGCCCGCTGACCAGCCGTGAAACCGAGGTGCTCACGCTGACGGCGGCGGGGGCGCCGGTCGCGGAGGTGGCGGTGTCGCTCGGGCTCAGCCGGGGCACCGTCCGCAACCATCTCGGTCGGATCGCCCGCAAGGTGGGCGCGCGTACCCGGGTGGAGGCCGTGCGGATGGCCGGCGAGGCGGGCTGGATCTGAGGGGTGCCGTCGGCTCGGCCGGGGCTCAGCCCCGCCGTGCCGGTGCCGTCCGGGGCGGCAGCACCGGATCGTCCCAGCAGCCGACGAGCGCCCGGTAGGTGGCCGAACGGGCCAGCAACTCCCGGTGCGTCCCGAGCACGGGCTCGTCGCCGTCGAGGACCAACACCCGGTCGGCCCGCAGCGCGGAACTGATCCGGTGCGCGATCACCACGAGGCTGCCGGGCCGCCGGGCGAAGGCACTCTCGACCGTCGCCTCCAACGCCGGGTCCAGGTGGCCGGTCGCCTCGTCGAGGATCACCAGCGGGGCGGGTGCCAGCCAGGCCCGGACCGCCGCGATGAGCTGCCGCTCCCCGGCGGAGAGCACGGCCGGCGTGACCGGCCCGCCCAGCCCGCCCAGGCGGGTCGCCAGTGGACGCGCGCCGAGGGCGTCGAGGGTGACCTCCAGCGTCCGGTCGTCGACGTCTGGCCGTAGGTAGCGGAGGTTGTCGGCGAGACTGCCGGTGAAGACGTACGCCTCCTGGGGCACCAGCACCCGCAGGCCGGCCAGCACGTCCGGCTCAGCGTCGGTGACCGCCACACCGGCCAGGTGGATGGTGCCGGTGTGCGGCGGTACCAGTCCCGCCACCAGGGCGGCCAGTGTGGACTTTCCCGCGCCGCTCGGTCCCACCACGGCGAGGTGCTCCCCGTCGGCCACCGTCAGCGAGAAGTCGCGGACGACCGGACGGGCGCGCGGGCCGTAGCCGAAGGTCAGCCCCCGGACCTCGACGGCCGGCGAGCAGCCGACCGGGCCGGTGGACGGGCAGCGGGGCGTCCGGCTGGCGGGGCCGGGCCGGCGGGGGCCGGCGGGGGCCGGACCGGCGCGCAGGATGTTCTCCAGGGTGACCACGTACCGCAGCCCGCCGCCGCCGAGGCCCTGCACGAGGGTGTGCAGGGCCGGTTGCAGCCCGGTGGAGACGTAGATCAGCGCACCCAGCACCGCGCCCGCGGTCAACCCGCGCTCGACCAGCCACGGAGCAGCCGCGAGCAGCACCACGAGCGGCACCCACCCGCCGATGCCGAGGCTGAGGCTGCGGATCGCGGCCATCCGGGCGAGGGTGCGTTCGGCCGCGGCCTGCGCCGACACCAGGCGTTCCACATCGGCCGTCACGCGTGTCTGAGCGCCACAGGCCAGCACGTCGCGGTGACCGGCAAGCGCCGTCGCGGCCGACTGGCCGAGCTGCTCGCCGGCGCGGACGTACGCGCGCTGGTGCGCGGCCATCGCCGGCAGCGCGGCGAGGAACACGGCCAGTCCGGCGACCATCGGCGCGGCGGCCAGCACCGCCACCACCGGTGCCAGGGCGAGGAGGCCGAGCAGGGCCGCGCCGGCGGAGAAGAGAAAGCCACGGGTCACCATCAGCAGACCGGCGAAGGTGTCGCGGACGATTTCCATCTGGTGGGTCAGTCGGGTCACGGCGGCGCTGTCCGGGCGACCACCCGCCCGGGTGGCGTCGCGAATCGATCCCCGGACCACCTGGGCGGCCACCTCGTCGCGGAAGGGCTCGACCACGGCGCCGAGGCACCGGTACGTCCGACCGGTCGCCACCGCGCCGACCAGCACGGCCACGGCGAGGGCCGCCAACCACACCAGGCCGTCGAGGAGACGTCCGGCCAGGAAGCCGTCGTCGACGGCGCGGGCGACCAGGAGGCCGGCGAGCAGGGCGGGCAGCGACTCGACGAGCGACCAGCCGCAGAGCCGGGCGAGATCGCGCCGGCGGGCCCGCAGCGCGAGCCAGGTCACCCGCCGTACGCCGGGTCGGTTCACGAGACACCGCCGGCCGGTTGGAAGACAGCCCGGTAGTCCGGGTCGGCCCAGAGCCGCAGGTGCGGCGCCAGTCCGCGCAGCCGACCGCCGTCCAGCCAGGCGACGAGGTCGGCCGCCGCGGCCACCGCCGGCCGGTGGGTGACGACCAGTCGGGTACGCGAGCCGACCCACCCGATCACCGCCTCGGTGATCAGGTGTTCGGTCGCGGTGTCCAGGCTGGACGTCGCGTCGTCCAGGATGAGCAGCCGCTCGGCGGCGAACGCCCGGGCCAGGCCGAGGCGCTGGGCCTCACCGCCGGAGAGCGGTGTGTCCACGAGCGGGGTGCGGTAGCCGTCGGGCAGCCGTTCGATCACGTCGGCGACCGCCGCCAGGTGGGCCGCCCGGAGGACCGCCGGTGTGGCCGGGCTCCGGCCGGGCGGCACCGCCGAGTCAACGGGCAGCGCCAACCCGATCGCGTCGTGGACTGTCGCGCCGACGAGCACCGGCCGGTCGAAGGCGTAGCCGACGGCTCGGCGCAGCGCCGAGGGGTCGAGGTCGCGCAGCGGCACCCCGTCGAGTTGTACTTCACCTCCGTCGGGGTCGTGCAGCCGTCCCGCCACGGCGGCCAGGGTCGACTTGCCGGCGCCGGACGCGCCGACGACGGCCACCGTCGCGCCGGCCGGTACGTCCAGGTCGATGCCGTCCAGGATCGGTCGGCCGTCGTCGGCGTACACGCGCACCCCGCGCAGTCTCAGGCCGCCGTCGCCGGGTGGTAGGGGCCGGTCGCCGGCCGGCGCGATCGGCTGTTGCAGCAGCTCGGCGACCCGGTGTGCCCCCGCACGGCTGCGCACCAGGTGGTTCAGGGTGGCGAGCACTCCGCCGAGCCCGGCGCCCATGGCCGCGTAGCGGACGGCGGCGACCAGTTGGCCCGGGGTGAGCCAGCCGGCGGTCAGGGCGTACCCGCCGACCGCGACGACGCTCAGGTGCACCAGCGGTGCCACGGCGGAGGTGCGCGCACTGGCCCGGGCCAGCAGGTCCCAACCGCGCCGGCCGTGCCGGCCCAGCTCCGGCAGGGCCGCGAGCACCCGGTCCTCCTCGCGGTGGGTGGTGGCGGCGGCGGCGATGGTCCGGGCACCGGTCAGCGACTCCAGCAGTCGGCCGGCGATGCTCCCGAGAACCCGTTGGTACCCGGCGGTCGCGGCCGAGGCGTCGGTCACGAAGGCGCGCATGAGGACGGCGAGCAGCACGAGACCGGCGAGCAGGGTGATCCCGAGGACCGGTTCCATGATGGCGAGCGCGACGACGCTGCCGAGCGGTGGAAGCACCGCCACGACGGCCAGCACCAGGGCGTTGCCGGCCTGCCCCGCGTCGGCGGCCTGGCCGACCAGCCGGCCGACGAGATCACCCACCGGGTGGCGGCGGGTGGCGCGGACGTCCAACGCGAACACGTGCCGCAGCAGCTGCCGGCGCAGCCCGGCGGTGGCGCGTGCCGCGCCGAATCCGCTGGCCAGATCCGTGAGGGTGTCGACGCCGATGAGGACGACAACCAGGCCACCGGCGGTCACCGCCCACCAGCCGGAGCCCCCGCCGAGGGCGGCGTCGACGGCGTGGCCGAGGACCGCGGGTAACGCCAGTTCGGCAGCCGCGCCGAGCAGCGCGACCGCCGCGAGTGCGCCGGTCCAGCCGCCGCCGGCCCGGGCCGTCCGCCGGAGCAGTCGATCCCCCGAGGCGAACGTCGGCATCGGACCTCCCCGGGTACGCGGTTGCCCTGGGTGGGCACGTCTGCCCACCCAGGGCCTCGCTTGTGCGGCGGATCAGTTGCAGGTCGTGACGGAGAGCGAGCTGTCGCCGCAGAGCAGCAGGCTCGCCCGGCTACCGCCACCCGTGCGGTCGGCCGGAGCCATCTCCAGGCCCTGGAGGTCCAGAAGCGCCATGTCGTTCACCTCCCTTCCTTCTGTTCGCCGATCAGGTCGCCCCCGCTGTTGCGGGGGAGTCTCGTCGCGCCCGGTAGGGGCGCGAGGAAGGGCAGCACCGGCCGCCGGTCGTGCTGTGCGCAGGCCAGCGCGAAGAGCACGCCGGCGGTGCCGGTGCCGAAGTCCATGGAGAGCCGCAGCAACTGCTCACCGGGGAACGCGGTTCCGTCCCGGTACGGCAGCGCGTGCCAGGTCAGCCGATCCAGTTGCGCGCCGAGTTCCCGGCGGTCGGCGTCGTCGGTCGAGGCGGCGAGGTAGGCGATGATGCCGGCGCGACCGGCGAAGAGCCCGGACTGCGCGTAGAACGGTGAGCGCGCCGCGCGGCGGATCCCCGCGCTCGCCTCGGCGAACCGGTCGTCGGCGCGGTGCCGCAGGTACTGGTCGAGGACCAGCCCGATACCGACGCTGCCATGCGCCAGGTACGGCATGGTCCGCCAGCCCTCGTTGACCTCCAGGGCACCGTCCGGGCGCAGCACACACCGACGCAGGTCCTGGCGCAGCGCCGTGGCGGCGTGCTCCAGCAGCTCCTCGTCGCCGCTGAGTTCGTAGAGCCGCACCAGCATCAGGGCCGGTCCGGTCCGGCCGCGCAGCAGCCCGGCGTACGGGTTGCGTCCGCCGCTGATGTCGGGTCCCGGGTCGTCGGCCAGTTGCCCGATCACCCGTTCGGCGACCCGCCACGCGGCGTCGCGCACCGACACCTCCCCGGTCCGCGCGGCCGCGTCGGCCAGGTTGAGCGCGATCCCGGACAGTCCGCTCGCCAGGCTGTGGTCGAGCCCGTCCAGGGGCTCGCGTAGACAGATGTCGAGCACGTCCAGCGCGTCCTGCCGGCGTCCGAGGTGTTCGAGCGCGTAGGCGACGCCGTGCAGTCCGTCGTAGAAGCCGCAGCGGGTGCCGGACGGCGGCGCCGTCGCCCGCCGCACCAGCCAGTTCTCGTGCTCGGGCCACCGCCCGGCACCGCTGCGGTCCAGCGCGTAGAGCACTCCCGCCGCCCCGTGGGCGAGGTTGAGGCCGCCACTGCGGAACTGTTCGATGTCACCGGGGAAGAGCCGGTCGTCGCGCTCGGGAGTGGCGCTGGCCAGGATGGCCGTCGCCAGCTTCTCCCGCGGGACGGACGCGTGGTGTGCATCCGCGGCCCGGGGACCACCGGTGATCTCCTCGACCGCGGGGTCGAGGAAGGACCTCGGCACCGGGAAGTTCGCGGTGATGATGTCGGCCAGGTGCGTCACCTTCGCCGGTGCGAGCCGGACCAACTGGGTCAGGGGCAGGAACAGCGCCAGCCGCAGGCACGCCAGGGCGTACCTGTCGACCGCCGGCCCGGTCCGGTCCCGGGGGGCCGCGAAGCCCTGGTTGCGCAGCCCGGGTCGGCGGTGCCCGGCGATCGGGGCCGCCACCTCGAAGTCGACGAGGGCGACCCGGTCGTCCGGGCGGATCATGATGTTGAACAGGTGCAGGTCCCCGTAGACCAGGCCGCGCTCGTGGATGGCCGCGACGACCGACTCGACCTGTTCGTAGGTCTGCCGGGCCCAATCCGCGTACGCCGCCCGGTCGTCGTCGGTCGCGTCGGCGTCGATGAGCGGGTACCTGTCGACGAGCACCTTGTTCAGCGGTCGGCCCTCGATGAACTCGAGTGCGAGGAACCGGTGCTCGCCCAGGACGAACTCGTCGTGCACCCGGGGCACCTGCGGGAGGTCCGCGAGGTGCCGCAGGGCGTCCGCCTCGCGGGCCAGCCGGGCGACGGCGTCGGTGCCGTCCGCGTCCAGGCCGGCGTGCGGCCGAGCCTCCTTCAGCACCACCTCGGTGTCGGTACGCAGGTCCCGGCCCACGTACAGCCCACCGCCGTTGGAAAAGTGGATCACACGCTCGATCCGGTACGGCACCTGGTCGGTGCTGGTGCCGCTGCGGGCCGCCAGGTGCGGGCCGAGGAAGTCGGGCAGGGTGACCCAGGACGGCACGTGGAAGACCGGATCCCGGCGGTCCGGCACCAGCGTGCCGGACTCGTCCTCGATCGCCGGCACCACCTGACCGTCGGGCGAGTGGCAGTAGCGGGCGGCGAAGCCGCCGTAGCGCACGTGGACCGGGCCGTTGCCGTAGCGGAGGTCACTGAGGATGTACGGCCCGGTCTCGCCGGTGAGCAGTTCGTCGAGTTCCTTGCAGGTCAGCTCCAGCTCCGCGTCGTCGCGGGGGTAGACCGTGACGAACTTGCCACTGGCGGCCCGGGCGGCGTACTTGGAGTTGCGCAGCAGCAGCGTGCGGGGTCCACGCAGGAACTTGAAGGACAGGCCCCGGGGGACGCAGTAGTCCCAGACGGTGTCCAGCACCCGCTCGGCGTTCGCCAGACCCGCCGACACGTGGATCTTCCAACCCTGCTGCGGCAGCGAGCCGCCGTCCGGCGCGTAGATCAGCCAGTCGTCGAGCGGCTCGCGGCGCCAGCCGGTGGGCAGCGGCCGTTCGGCGGCCGGGAAGACGGGCTGCGCGACGGCGCTGCCGAGCGAGTCGTAGAACAGCGGATCCGCGGCGCAGTAGCTGTCGTAGCGTTCGTCCACTGTCCCCACCATCCCTTCGACTCGGCCGGCTGATGTTCCGGCGTTGCATCGAGTCTCGTCCACGGGACGTGGTGGATCCCAGTGCGCATAGTCACGACGTTCGATGTGGGGTGCACGGGTACCCAGTGACAATAGTCAGGGTCACCGGGACTACTTTGATCAGCGTCGTACGATGGGTGGATTGCGATACACCCGTTGCAAGGAGCTGCCGTGCCCCGCCTCCGTAGTGCCGTCCGGACCCTGGCGCACCCCGACGTGTCCGAGGTCTCCTTGCAGCAGGTCATGGAGGCGCTGGCGGATCCGGTGCGGCGAGCCGTGGTGTCCCAGCTGGCCGACCGGGGTGCGGACATGACCTGCGGGTCGTTCGAGACGCCCGTGTCGGTTTCGACGCTGACGCACCATTTCAACACCCTGCGCGAGGCCGGCGTGATCCGCCAGTACTACGTGGGGACGGCCAAGATGAACGCGCTGCGAGCGGACGAGATCGAGCGCCGCTTCCCCGGCCTGCTTGCCGCGGTGGTGGCCGCCGCCGGCAGCGAGGCGCGGACCGATCCGGCCTGAGCCACGACGTCTACTCCGACGATGGTCGAAGTTTGACCATCATCGAACCTCGGAGTAGCGTACGGGACGCCATCGAGGCTCGGTGGCGTTTCCGTGACCCCTAGGGCGTGTCTTCAAAGGCTCACAACCATTGGAGTAGCGCGGCGATGGTGACTGTGGCCTGGAACGAGGTCGCGGTCTTGTCGTAGCGGGTC
>NZ_JBEZDC010000026.1:0-64021 GCF_040647935.1 Micromonospora sp. NPDC049204
GGCGCGGCGGGGCGCGGGGCGCGGCGGGGCGCGGCGGGGCGCGGGGCGCAGGCTGCGAGCGCGAGCGCGCGGGACGCGAGCGCGCGGGACGCGAGCGCGCGGGACGCGAGCGCGCGGGACGCGAGCGCGCGGACTCAGGGCTGCGGGGGACACGGTGGCGCTTGGGACGGGTCGGGCCCCGGAGCGGGTGCTCCGGGGCCCGATGTCGCGGGGTCGGCCGTCAGGCGGCGGGGACCTCGGCGGTGGTGCGGATGCGGTCCAGCGTCGGGGCGGAGACCGGCGACTGCGCGGTCAGGTACGCCACGAACGCGTCCAGGTCGATCTGGCCGGTGACCTGGTTGGTCCCGCCGGTGAGGGCGCTGAAGCCGTCGCCGCCGCCGGCCAGGAAGTTGTTCACCGTCACCCGGTAGGTGGCGGCGGTGTCGACGGCGGTCCCGCCGAGGGTGAGGCTGCCCCGGACCACACGGGTGCCGGCGCACGGGTCGGCCACCGTGCCGGTGGTGCCGTTCGGGTCGACCACATAGCCCACGGTCGACGACGGGTACAGCGTGCGGTTGGTGACGAACTGCTGTTCCAGTACGCAGTAGAGCTGCGCGCCGGTCAGGTCGAGCGTCACCAGGTTGTTGGCGAACGGCTGCACCGTGAACGCCTCTTCGTAGGTGACCGGGCCGGCGTCGAGGTCGGCGCGGACCCCGCCCGGGTTCATGAGGGCGGCGACCGCGCCCTCCTCGTCGTCGGTGGCGGCGAGCTGGGCGTCGGCGATCAGGTTGCCCAGCGGGGATTCACCCAGACTCGTACCGAAGAGGGTTTCCTGGCTCCGGGTGATCGCCTGGCTGGTCACGCCGACCTGGCGGCCGGCGACCGGGCCGAGCACCGTCTTGTAGTGGTTGATCAGTGCGGTCTGCTTCGGGTCCTTGGCCACGTCGCGGGTGACGACGACGTTGTTCGCGGCGGCGGAGATGACGTCCCCGCTCCGACGGTCGATCTTCAGGTCGATGTCGGTGACCAGGCGACCGAACGAGCTGGCGCTGGTGACCAGCTTGCCGTTGATGTCGCAGTTGTACGCCTGGTGGGTGTGCCCACTGACCACCACGTCGATCGACGGGTCCATCCGGTTGGCGATGTCCACGATCGGCCCGGTCATGCCGACGCAGTCGTTGATCCCACCGGTCGACGCCTGGGCGCCGCCCTCGTGCAGCAGCACGACGATCGTCTCCACGCCCTTGCGGCGCAGCTCGCGAGCGTACCGGTTGGCGGTGTCCGCCTCGTCGGCGAAGGTGAGGCCGGCGACGCCCTGCTGGCTGACGATCTGCGGGGTGCCCTCCAGGGTCATCCCGATGAAGCCGACCTTGACGCCCTGCACCTTGTGGATCGCGTACGGTGCCAGCAGCGGCTTGCCGGTGGCGGTCTTGAAGGCGTTCGCGGAGAGGTACTTGAAGCCGGCGCCCCGGTACGGGGTGCCGTCGGCGCAGCCGTCCACCGGGTGGCAGCCGCCGTTCTGGATCCGCAGCAGCTCGGCGGCGCCCTCGTCGAACTCGTGGTTGCCGACGCTGGCGTAGTCCAGCCCGGCCATGCTCAGCGCCTCGATCGTCGGCTCGTCGTGGAACGCGGCGGAGAGCAGCGGGGACGCGCCGATCAGGTCACCGGCGGCGACCGTGATGGTGTTCTTCTTCTTGGCGGCGGCCCGCATCTCGGCCAGGTGGGTCGCCAGGTATTCGACGCCGCCCGCGGTCTGCCCGGCGATGGTGCCGCTGGACGAGGTCGGCGGTTCGAGGTTGCCGTGGAAGTCGTTGAGGGCCAGCAGCGTGACGTCGACCGGCTTCGGTCGCGCGTCGGCTTGTTCTGGGCTGGTGGCGACCGCGCCGAACGCGGCCACCGCGAGCGCGGTCAGGCCGACAGCGGCCCGTCGCATCCCGGTTGTGGACATGGATCTCCTCGGAAGAATCGGCGCCCGCGCGGGGCCCGGCCTCTGGGTCGACCGGGCCGTCGAGCGACACCGTCGTCAGGGTCGCGGTTGGCGGCGGTTGGGGATGGCCGCCTGCCCCGACAGCCTCTCATCCGGACGCCGCCGGGGCGACCCAGGCGGCGGATCGGAGCTGCGGGTACGCCCGCACCCCGGATCGAGCGTCGTTTGCCGCGGTCTGCCGGACATCGTCGTACGCAGGGTCTAGAAAGGACGGGACGACCAACGAGGGCTGGGGGCGACATCGTGAGCGGAACGACACCGGTGGCGGAGCAGGTGCGGTCAGCCGACGGCACACCCATCGCGTTTGAACGGTCAGGTGCCGGGCCGGCGATCATCCTGGTCGGTGGCGCGTTCAGTGATCGCAACGCGACGCGCGACCTGGGTGCGGCACTGGCGACGGATTTCACCACCTTCAGCTACGACCGTCGGGGGCGCGGCTTCAGCGGCGACACCGCACCGTACGAGATCGGTCGCGAGATCGACGACCTGGCCGCCCTGATCGCCGCGGCGGGTGGTTCCGCCGCCGTCTACGGCATCTCTTCCGGGGCGGTCCTGGCCGCCCTCGCCACCGCGCAGGGCCTTCCGGTGACCAGGTTGGTCCTGTTCGAGCCACCGTTCCAGGTCGGCCCGCACGTGGGCGTCCGCAAGGACATCACCCCGCAGCTCATCGAGCTGATCGCCGCCGACGACCGGGACGCCGCGGTGGGGCTCTTCCTCAGCGACGCGGTGGGGCTGCCGGCCGAGCAGATCACCGGGATGCGGTCGCAGCCGATGTGGGGCGGACTGACCGCAATCGCGCACACCCTGGTGTACGACTCGATCGTCACCGCCGGAGGGCGACTGCCCACCGACCGGCTGGCGGCCATCACGGTGCCGACTCTCGGGGTGCACAGCACCGGCAGTCCACAGTGGCTGAGGGACGCGAGTGTGGCCGCGGCCGAGGCGGTCCCGGGCGGCCGATCCATCAGCCTCGACGGTGGTTACCACGACGTGCCGCCGGCGACGCTCGCTCCCGCGCTGCGGGAGTTCCTGCTCGGTTGACGGCCTGCCCACCAGCGGGCCACGTGCCGGGCCGAGTTGCGGGCTGGGACCGCCCGGCGGTCACACGTCGACCAGCACCTCGCTGACCAGGGCGGCGACGGCGTCGGTGCGCCATCCGTCGGCCACGCCGGGCCGGGCGGCCAGATAGCTGGTGATCCGCTCGGCCGGCCAGCCGTGTGCCTCTTGCAGACCACGGGCGATCATGCCGAGGTAGATCGGCGCGGGCGGCCGGCACGGGGTGGCCGACGCCCCCTCGGGCGCGGTGAAGGTGAGCAGGGGGACGCCGCTGCGGCTGCCGGGGCAGACCAACGTCTCGTACCGGCCGGGGCCGAGCGTGGCCCGTCCGTCGGTGATGGCCGCCTCGATCGCCGCCCCGGTCGCGGGGATCAGGTCGGCGGCGGCACCCGCCGGGCGGTACATCTCCTGGGCGGCGATGTCGGCGAACTGCTCCTCGGTGACCAGATAGGCGCGGGCGGCGGCCTCGCCCGGCAGGTGCGGGTCGTAGAAGGCCATGCCCCCGGTCCAGGCCCGGGACTCACCGGCGAAATAGATCCCGCCGGGTAGCGACACCGGGACCGACCGGCTCGGTGGGCGCCGATCCCGGCAGCCCGGGTACGTGCGCCTCCCACCGGGCGGGCAGCCACCACCGATGTACCACCCGAGGCGCGCGGCGTGCATGTTCGAGCCGTACGCGACGTACCAGACCACCACGACGGGCTCCCTCAGGAGGTGCAGGTCTGACCGGCCGAGTGACTCACCTGCACGGTGTGCGTCACGCACCCGCCCGCCTCGACCAGGTGCAGCAGGAAGGCGGTTGGCTCGTCGACCCAGCCGATCTGCTCGTCGGTGCTCATGGTGAGCGTGCTCTGCTTCCAGGTGCTGGGGGCCACGGTGAGCACCGTGCCCGCGTAGTCCGCGGTGACCGGGCGGTGCAGGTGGCCGGCGGCGACTCGGACGACGTGCGGGTGCCGACGAATCACCTCGGCGAACGCGTCGGAGTCGGCAAGCCGGAGGGAGTCGGCCGCGGGGATGCCGACCGCGACCGGCGGATGGTGCAGAAAGACCACGGCGGGCACCTCGGATCGCCCGGCCAGCACCCCGTCGAGCCAACCGAGTTGCTCCTCGCCGAGTTGGCCGCTGCTGCTGCCGGGGACGAGCGAGTCGAGCACCACGACCGACGCCGCCTCGTGATCGACGTGGTAATGGGTTGAGAACCCGCCCCCGAGCCACGGTGTGCCGCCGAAGGCGTCGAGCAGCGCCTCGCGGTCGTCGTGGTTGCCGGCGGCCAGGTGCACCGGCACCGGGAACCGGCCGATCAGCTCGCGCAGCGCCGCGTACTCGTCGGGTCGGCCGTGGTCGACCAGGTCGCCGCTGATCACGACGCAGTCCGGCCGCGGCCGGACTGCCAGCACCCGGCCGAGCGCACGGTGCAGCCCGGCGGCCGGTGCGGCGGCGAGCAGACCGGTGGTCAGGTGCGGGTCGCTGAGCTGAGCGATGAGCATGGGCTCGCCTCCTCGGCGTCGGGAGCTTCACGCTATCGCTGGGCGCGGTGTTTCCGGGTCCCGGAACGAGGCGCCTGGCGAGGCCGGTCCGATGGGCGGTCCGGCGCGTTCCGGCCCGTCGTCGAGGTCGGGCTGACGGCCACCGTTTCAGTAGCCGGCGAGTTGCGGGGCCAGCGCGACAGTTACGAAGCGGATCGCCCGGCCCAGCAGGCACGTCACGGCGAAGGTGACCGGACGCATGGGTGTGCGTCCCAGGTAGACGCTGGCGGCCAGCAGCGGAGGCAGGCCGCTGACGGCGCTGACCAGCAGCATCCCGGTCGACTGGTGGGGGCGTTCCAGCACCTCGACGAGTCGCGCGCCGGCCGCCTTCGGGTGCGCCAGCATCGTGCTCAGTCGACCGGGTCGGGCCGGCGCGGCGGGCGGACGTCCGCGGAGCCGCCGTTGCAGCCACGTCGAGCGGATCGCGCCGCGCGCGCCGAGGAAGATCAGGACCTTGCCGGCAGTTTGCCCGGCAGCGGCGGCCACGCCGAGCGCCACGGGTTGCGCGCTTGTCGTGGCCACGGTCGCGATCAGGTACGGCTCGGCCGGGGTGAACGGCAGGAAGGCCGACAGCAGCCCGACGCCTGCGGCCACCAGAACGGCGATCATGGTCGGGCAGGCGGGAGTCCCGCCGGCAGCTTGGCGGCGCAGACCAACGAGACGATCTTCACCGCGGCGACCGCGAGGGCGAACGTGACAGCCACAGGCATCGGCGCGAAGATCGCCAGCAGCACCACCGCGGCGGTGTTCAGCGCCTTGGCCGGCGGAGACCAGTTCCACAGGTAGACGCGCCTGTCGACGCGGGCGAAGTAGTTCGGGCTGAGCAGCGGCCAGCGCAGGAACATCAGGCTCAACAACTGGTCGATGACCATGAACTGGACCAGGAACACCGCGATCGGCAGGGCCGTGGCGGGCCGCAGCACGATGAGTGCGGCGGCGCAGGCCGACGTGCAGGCACGGTCCGCGACGATGTCGAAGACCGCGCCGGTACGCGTCTCCTGTCCCAGGCTCCGGGCGGCGGCACCGTCGAGGATGTCTCCGATCCAGTAGAGCAGGTAGGCGGCGACCAGCAGGTACGCGCTGCGCTGGGTCAGCGCCGCCACGGCGAGCCCGACGGCACCCGCCGTGCGTACGGCGGTGATGGCGTTGGGGACGTTGAGGAGTGTGACCGGCGGGCTGAGGCCGAGGGCTGTCATTCGGCGTCCTTGAGGATGCGTTGCATGTCCGCGGTGCGCCGGTTCAGGTCGGCCAACTGCGCGCTCACGTCGGTGAGCAGCCGCTGGGTCTCGGCGGCCTGCTCGGCGTACTGCCGCTGCAGTTCGCCGGCGACCGCCGTCCGCGTGCGGACGCCCGCGTACCAGACGACCGAGATGAGCAGGGCGGCGACGACGACGAGGAAGACCGAGGCGGTGACGTCCATCTAACTGTTTCCTTTCGATACGGCATCGCCGTCTCCGGCGGTGCTCAGGGTGGTGACGGCGGCCGCCACCATGTCGGGCGTGAGGTGCAACGAGAAGGGCGCGGTCTCGTAGTACTTGAGTGCCTTGCCGTCCTCGGACAACTCCAGATGGGCGGTGACCAGCCCGGCCTTTTCCAACTTCTTGAGGTGCACCTGCAGCAGCGCGCGGCTGATGCCCAGATCGCGGGCGAGCTGCGAGACGTACGCACGTCCACCGGTCAGCGCGGCGAGCACCCGCAGTCGGTGCGGGCTGGCCAGCGTGGCAAGGACCTCGACCAGCCGGTCGCCGCTCAGCTCTCCCATAGCTCACCTTGGCTCATGCCAACTATTATTGGCAGGCGCAAACGCGATCGTCAACTCTGACACCCGGTGGCACCGCCCACAGGCTGTGTCCACAGCCTGTGGATAGCACGTGTGTACGAAGCCCTGAGGATCCCGCCACCGTGGTACGCTTGATCGCGCGGCTCGGCGCCGGCCGGCCCCTCCCCTACCTGGAACGACGTGCGAGTGGATCATCAGCGAGTCAGCCGTGACGTCATCGCCCGCCTCCCGATGGCGTCGAGCGTGCCGGAGGCCTGTCGGTGGACGGTCACCGCGCTGTCCCGGCACACCCACGCGACGATCTCCGTGCTGCTCGCGGCCCACGACCGTCTGCGCTGCGTAGCGGCGACCGGGGCCTGGCAGGTCTTCGCGACCGTGCCGGAGCGAACCGGCATCGTCGGGCGGGTGTACGCCACCGGCGCCCCCGCCGTCGTCCCGGACGTCACCACCGACCCGGACTACCTTCCGGTACGCCCGGACGTGACCGCCGAGCTGTGCGTCCCGGTGCTGGACCCGACCGGACGGGCGATCGGCGTACTCGACCTGCAGTGGAGTGAGCCAGCCGACCTGGAGCTGTGGCGGGAGACGGCGCAGTGGCTGGCCGACCGGCTCGGCGCGCGGATCGCCGCACTCGGCGGCCCACCGGAGGAGAGCCGCAGCGAGAAGCTGCTCCGGCACACCGCCGCACTCTCCTCCGCACTCACCGAAGCGGAGCTGATGAACGCGGCGGCCCGCGCCGCCCGGGAGGTCTCCACCCTCTCCACCGCGCTCCTGCTCGTCGCCGGCCAACTCGGCCCTCCCCCGGCAACGCCGAGCGACCTGGAGACCCGGATCCGCGCCGAGCTGACCGAGGCTGGCCCGGCGGCCCTGGCCCGGATGGTCGACCGGGCACACCGCTACGGCGCCGGGTACACGCTGGGCGAGGCGGGGCACCCCCCGACCGAGGACTACCGACCACTGACCCAGGCGCGGGTGCAGACCGTGGTCGCCGTTCCGGTCGGGTCACCGGAGGCCGGCGGGATGCTGCTGGTCGCCGACGAACGTGCCCTGCGCCCGGACCCGACCACGGTCAGCCTGATGGAACTGCTCGCCGGGCAGGCCTGGACCAACCTGGACCGCCTCCGCACGCTGGCCCGACTGCGCGAGCAGGCCAGCTCCGACCCGCTGACCGGGTTGCGGCACACCGGCCCGTTCGGGCAGCGGATCGCGGCGGCCACCCCGGGACGTACGGCCCTGCTGGCGATCGACGTGGACGGCTTCAAGATCGTCAACGACACGTACGGCCACCAGGCCGGTGACCGGGTGCTCGTCGGGTTGGCCCGCGCTCTCGAGGAGGCACTCCGGCACGGCGACGAGCTGTACCGGATCGGTGGCGACGAGTTCGTCGCGGTGATCGAGGTGAGTCGCCCCGAGGAGGCGGTCCGGATCGCCGAACGGCTGACCGAGGCGGCTCGGCGCATCGGCCGCACAATCAGCGTGGGCGTCGCACTGCCCCGCCCCGGCGAAACCCCCGACCGCACCCTGAAGAGAGCCGACCAGGCCCTCTACGCGGTAAAACGCCAGGGCCGAGACGGAGTCCACCTCTCCGCAGCCTGACCCACCCCCCACCCCCAACCCAACCCCCAACCCCCGCCCCCTACCGGCGTCGATCAAGGAGTTGTGGTGCCCCGCAAAAGGCTTAGAGCTGGATAATTCGCCCACCACAACTCCATGATCGACCGCGATGGCGGGGCGCGGGGCGCACGCGGGCGGGGCGGGGTGGGGTGGGGCGGGGCGGGGCGGGGTGGGTGGGGTGGGGTTGTTAGGGGGTGCGGAACTCCTTGGCCAGGAGTTCGGCGATCTGGGCGGTGTTGAGGGCCGCGCCCTTGCGGAGGTTGTCGCCGGTGACGAAGAAGTCCAGAGCGCGCGGGTCGTCCAGGGCGCGGCGGATCCGGCCGACCCAGGACGGGTCGGTGCCGACGGCGTCGATCGGCATCGGGAACTCCCCGGCGGCGGGATCGTCGACCAGGATGACCCCGGGCGCGTTGCGCAGCGCCTCGCGGGCGCCCTCGGCATCCACCTCGGTGCCGAAGACCGCGTGCACGGCCACCGAGTGAGCGGTGACCACCGGCACCCGGACGCAGGTGGCGGACACTTTGAGGTCGGGCAGGCCGAGGATCTTCCGCGACTCGTTGCGGATCTTCATCTCCTCCGACGACCAGCCACCGTCGGCGGACGAGCCCGCCCAGGGCACCACGTTGAGCGCCAGCGGGGCCGGGAACGGACCGAGGTCGTCGCCGACGGCCTGGCGGACGTCGCCCGTGCGCGAGCCGAGCGCGCGATCCCCGGCGACCTTGGTGAGCTGGTCGTGCAGGATGTCCACGCCGGCCTGGCCGGCACCGGAGACCGCCTGGTAGGAGGCGAGCACCAGTTCCCGCAGGCCGTACTCGCGGTGCAGGGGCGCGACCGCGACGATCATCGCGAGGGTGGTGCAGTTGGCGTTGGCGATGATGCCCCGGGGCCGGTTGCGGACCTGCTCGGGGTTGATCTCCGGAACGACCAGCGGGACGTCCCGGTCCATCCGGAACGCGGCGGAGTTGTCGACGGCGATCGCACCGCGCTCGACGGCGATCGGCGCCCACTCGGCGGAGACCTCGTCGGGCACGTCGAACATCGCCACGTCGACCCCGTCGAACGCCTCCGGGGTCAGCGCCTGGACGACGACGTCCTCACCCCGGCAGCGCACCCGCCTGCCGACCGAGCGTTCGGAGGCGAGCAGGCGGATCTCACCCCAGACGTTGCGACGACCGGAGAGCAGCTCACACATCACGGTGCCGACGGCACCTGTCGCTCCGACCACGGCGAGGGTGGGCAGCGCCGTCATCGGCGCTACCTACCCGTCCCCGCGTAGACCACGGCTTCGGTGTCGCCGCCCAGCTCGAACGCGTCGTGGATGGCGCGGACGGCGGCGTCGAGGTCGGTGTCGCGGCAGACCACGGAGACCCGGATCTCGGAGGTGGAGATCATCTCGATGTTGACTCCGGCGGCGCCGAGCGCGGCGAAGAAGCCGGCGGCCACACCCGGGTGCGAACGCATGCCGGCACCGATCAGCGAGACCTTGCCGACGTGGTCGTCGTACAGCAGGCCCTTGAACTTGACCGGCTCCTGGATCTTGCTGAGCGCGGCCATCGCGGTGGGGCCGTCGGCCTTGGGCAGGGTGAACGAGATGTCCGTCCGACCGGTGCCCTCGGTGGAGACGTTCTGCACGATCATGTCGATGTTGATCTCGGCGCCGGCGACGGTGTCGAAGATCCGCGCGGCGGCACCCGGCTCGTCGGGCACCCCGACGATCGTGATCTTGGCCTCGCTGCGGTCGTGCGCGACGCCGGTGATCAGTGCCTGCTCCACGGAAGGGTCCTCCATCGATCCGGTGACCATCGTGCCGGTGTTGGTCGAGTATGACGAACGGACGTGGATCGGCAACCCCGCCCGACGGGCATACTCCACGCTACGTAGGTGCAGCACCTTCGCGCCGCACGCGGCCAACTCCAGCGTCTCCTCGTAGGTGATCTGCCGGATGTGTCGGGCGTTGGGCACGATCCGTGGGTCGGCGGTGAAGATGCCGTCCACGTCGGTGTAGATCTCGCAGACGTCGGCGTGCAGGGCGGCGGCGAGCGCCACGGCGGTGGTGTCCGAACCACCGCGGCCCAGCGTGGTGACGTCCTTGGTGTCCTGCGAGACACCCTGGAAGCCGGCGACGATGACCACCGAACCCTCGTCGAGCGCGCCCTTGAGCCGCCCCGGGGTGACGTCGATGATCCGCGCGCGGCCGTGCACCGAGGTGGTGATGACGCCGGCCTGCGAGCCGGTGAACGAGCGGGCTTCGTACCCCAGGTTGTGGATGGCCATGGCGAGCAACGCCATGGAGATCCGCTCCCCGGCGGTGAGCAGCATGTCCAGCTCGCGGCCCGGAGGCAGCGGGCTGACCTGGTTGGCCAGGTCCAGCAGCTCGTCGGTGGTGTCCCCCATCGCGGAGACCACCACCACCACGTCGTCGCCGGCCTTGCGGGCGGCGACGATGCGCTCGGCCACCCGCTTGATCCGCTCGGCGTTGGCGACGGAGGACCCGCCGTACTTCTGCACCACGAGTGCCACGACGGTGCACTCCCTCCCAGCGACCCTGAGCGTGCCGACGCCGCCGGAACCGGGGCCGGCGGCGCATGTCAGTCCCCCTGAGGGTATCCGGCGGGTAACGATGCCGGGTCAGGTGATCCCACCATCCGGCCCGCGCGGGGCGGCCGGGCCGCTCCCACCAACCCCGGCGGTACGCGGCGACGAACCGTCCGACACGCCGGCGCGAGCCGTCACCCGCTGGCGCCCACCAGCAGTCCGGACCCACCAGAATGGGCCGGTGCCCGTCCTCATCCGCCCGGCCGTCCGCGTGCTCGGGCCGCTCGTGTTCGCCCTGCCGGCTCTCCTGGTCGCCTGCGCCGATGCGCGCCCCCCGGCCCCGCCGCCCGCCGATCCGGGGCCGGTCGCGGTGGACACCGCGCGGGACGACCTGGCCGCCCTGGCCGCGGCCGCCCAGGATCGCCACCTGGTGGCGCAGTACGCGTACAGCCAGACCGGTCAGCCGGCTCGCACCATCACGTTCACCAGCGCGAACGACGGCAGTTGGCGGGTCGACGTGCCGGGTGGCGCGTGGGGTGGCACTGCCGACGTCTCGATAGCCGCCACGAGCGACGGGCTGTTCCAGTGCGCCCTGCCGTCGGCCGGGCGACCGGAGTCGGCGAGCTGCGTACGCCTCGGTGAGCGCGACGACGCGATCCCCCGCCGGTCGGACCCCCGGGTCCAGCATCCGCTCACCGACTGGCTGGACGTGCTCACCGACCGGCGCGCACCGCTGGCGGTCGCTCCCGCCAGCCCACCCGAGGGCCTCACCGGCACCTGCTACTCGGTGGACTCCACCTCGGCGTCGCTCAACGCCCCGGTGGAGGTGGGCATCTACTGCTATGAGCGGGACGGCACTCCGACCGGGGTGCGGACCGGGTCGGGGACGCTGCGGCTGGCCGGACCGCCGGGCCCGGCGCCGGCCACTGTGCAGTTGGCCGGCCCGGTGGTGGTCGACCGGGATCCGCTGGACACCGCCGCGCCGCCGACCCCTGACCCGTCGGACAGCCCAAGCGCGGGAACGCCCTGATCTTCATCCCGTTACGGGTGCCCTTGCCCACATTTGGTCACCCCACCCTTGGAGGGCGAATCGCCCATACGGGACGATCCGGAGCATGGCCGATCTCACTCCGCTGCTCGCCTACCGTTGGAGTCCGCTGGCGTTCCACCCCACCGAGGAGTTGAACGCCACGGACGCGTCCCTCCTCCTGGAGGCGGCCCGCTGGGCACCGTCCCTGGGCAACCGCCAACCCTGGCGGTTCACCCTCGGCCACCGCGACGACGAGACCTGGAAGCGGATTCTGGTCAACCTGCCCGAGCGCGACCAACGCTGGGCACACCGTGCCGCCGCCCTGCTGCTCGCCGCGCACGTCGACGGCGACACCGCGCCCGACGCCACGCCACCCGACGGGGTCGCGTACGACCTGGGTCAGGCGGTCGCCCATCTCACCGTGCAGGCCACCGCGCTCGGGCTGCACGTGCGCCAGGTCCTCACCGTGGATCGCGTCGGACTCAGCGCCGACCTGCACCTGCCCGCCGACGTGCGGCCGTACGCGGTGCTCGCGGTGGGGCAACTCGGTGATCCACTCAGCCTCCCGGCCGACCTCGTCGCCGAGGAGACCGGTCTGCGCCGCCGTCGACCGCTGGCCGAACTCCTGCTCGGCTGACCGGTCGGCGGGCCTACTCGCCGCCGCTGGCGCGAAGCAGGACGGCCGCGACCTCGGTGTTGCGGTAGAGGACGTGCCGACCCTGGCGGGACCGGGAGACCAGGCCGGCGGCGTGCAGCGCGGCCAGGTGCTGGGAGACGTTTCCGGCGGACATCCCGGTGAGTCGGGCCAGGTCGGTGGTGGTCGACGCCGTCACCAGCAGGTGCAGCAGCGCGGCCCGGCCGGGGCCGATCACCCGGGCCAGTGGGTCGCCGGGCGGCGGCCCGGTCGCCTCCCAGAGCGTCCCGACGGCACGGACCGGGTACGCGCCGGCCGGCAGCGAATCTTCCAGCAGGTTCCACAGCACGTGCTGCTCGGTGAAGACCGTCGGGTTCAGCGCCAGCCCACGACCGCGGAGGTCGAAGTCCCGCTCGAACGTGTCGTCGCTGACCACCCGGTCGCCGTGCCAGCGCAGGCTCGGGTGGAGCTGCTCGAAGAACCGACCGGCGCCACTCTCGGCGAGCTGGGCGGCCCGGTACGCCACGTCGGCGTCGAGCAGCGCCCGCATCCGCGGCCAGTCCGGGGCGATCGCCTCGTCGTGCCAGACCCGCACCGCGTCGACCACCTGCGGCAGCAGCCCGGCGGGGTCGGCCAGCAGCGCCTGCCCGAACGGGCTCAGCGGTCGTTGCCAGGTGGTGGCCAGCAGGTCCTGGGCGACCACGGCCGGCGGCGTCGCGGCGATCTGGTCGAGCTGCTCGGCCATCTCCACGTTCGGTCGGGCCGCCGGGGTGAGGAAGTCGGGCAGCCAGCGACCCGGCACGGCCAACCCCACCAGAGGTCGGACCCGGTCGGCCACCTCGGGACGACGCAACGTCACCCGGGCCCGGTCGATCCAGGGCAGGTGCACCGCGTAGCGGGCCGGGTTGGCCAGCGCCCACATGCTCATGACCGTCTCGTTGACCGGCGACACGGCGAGCCGCACTCCCGCCACGTCGGCCAGGCTGAACCGCAACTCGGACACACGCCCCCCAGGAGCAGGATTCGGTCCAGCCTAAAAGACTCGACCGAGGTCTTGGGGACCCGATTCACTCCCCGACCATGGGGACCAGAGAATCGATCCGTACCGCCGTCCGAGACGTCGTACCGCCGGCCGGGCTGACCCGCGCCCTGGCCGTGCAGGCCATGGTCTACGCCGTCGGCAGCGGGCTGTTCCACGCCGGCAGCGCCGTCTTCTTCACCCGGGCGCTCGGGCTCAGCGCCGCCCAGGTGGGGCTGGGGCTGTCCATCGCGGCGGGGGTGTCGCTGTTGGGCACGGTGCCGCTGGGCGGACTCAGCGACCGGTACGGACCGCAGCGGGTCTGGGTGGTCGGACTGGTGCTGAACGCGGCGCTCTTCGCGACGTACCCGTTCGTCGGCGGCTTCGCCGGGTTCCTCGCCGTGGTGGTGGCCCTGGCCGCCGTGGAGGCCGCGAGCGGCGTGGCCGTGCAGGTCTACTCGATCAACGCGCTGCCCCCGGCCGAACGGGTCACCGCGATGGCGTACCAGCGCTCGTCGCTGAACGTCGGCTTCGGGCTGGGTGCGGTGATCAGCGGCGTGGTGCTGACGGTGGACACGATGGCGGCGTACCGGGGAATGGTCTGGTTCATCGCGACGGTCTTCCTGGTGACGGCTCTCTTCGTGCGGCGACTGCCCCGGCTGCCGCAGGTCACCCGGCCGGTGGAGCCGATGGGTCGGCTCGCCGTGCTCCGCGACCGCCCGTTCGTGGCGGTGTCCCTGCTGTCCGGGCTGCTCACCGCGCACCAGACGCTCTACCTGACGGTGCTGCCGCTCTGGATCCTCACCCACACCGATGCCCCGAAGACGGTGATCGCCGGGCTGGTGCTGCTCAACACGGTCCTGGTCGTGCTGTTCCAGGTACGTCTGAGCCGGGGCGCCGACACCGCGCCGGGCGCGGCCCGAGCCTCCCGCCGGGGTGCCCTGCTGATCGCCCTGTTCTGTCTGGTCCTGCCGCTCTCCGGGCTGACCCGGGGCCTGCTCACCGTGGTGGTGCTGGTGGCCGCCGCCCTGGTGCTGATCCTGGCCGAGTTGATCGAGTCAGCGGGCGCCTGGGGGCTCACCGCCACCCTGCCGCCGACCGCCCAGCGCGGCGCGTACGTGGGGGCTTTCCGGCTCGGCTCCCAGGTGCAGTACCTGATCGCCCCGGTCGGTCTGACCGCGCTCGGGGTGACCAACGGCGGGTGGGGCTGGTTACCGGCCGCGGCGATCTTCGTGCTCGTCGGGCTGGCTGTCGTACCGGTGGTGGCCTGGGCCGAACGGACTCCACGACTGGGTGCCGAGGCCCCGGAACAGGCCGGAACACTGGTCCCATAGTCCGGACCTGCCTTTCCCCCCTCCGTTTCATCACGTAGGGTGACGTGGTCATGTGGCGGGCGCTGCTCCTCCTTAGCCGCCGCGACGAGGCCTGACCGGCCGGCACCTCGTCGCGGAGTCGCATCGCGCCGTCCAGCACATCCGATTTTCTTCTCGGCACCGCCGCGCACCGTTGCCCGGCATTCCGCCGACACCTTCCGATCTGCTGACGCCACATGTTCCAGGGAGCACTCTGAGATGGCTCAACCTGTCACCGACGCCGAGACCGATCCGATCGCTCGGCAACGCCCGAGCCGGATGCCGTACCACCGCTACCAGCCGTACCGGGAGCAGTTCCGGATCGACCTGCCGGATCGCACCTGGCCCACCCGGCACGTCGACGCCGCGCCGCGCTGGTGCGCCGTGGACCTGCGCGACGGCAACCAGGCACTGATCGACCCGATGTCGCCCGAGCGCAAGCGGCGGATGTTCCAGCTGCTGGTCCAGATGGGCTACAAGGAGATCGAGGTCGGCTTCCCGTCGGCCAGCCAGACCGACTTCAACTTCGTCCGGCAGCTCATCGACCAGGACATGATCCCGGACGACGTCACGATCCAGGTGCTCACGCAGTGCCGGGAGCACCTGATCGAGCGGACGTTCGAGTCGCTGCGCGGCGCGAAGCGGGCCATCGTGCACTTCTACAACTCGACCTCCACCCTCCAGCGGCGGGTGGTCTTCGGGCTGGACCGGGACGGCATCGCCGACATCGCCACGACCGGCGCGCGGCTCTGCCAGAAGTACGCGGAGATCCACACCCCGGACACCGAGATCTTCTACGAGTACTCGCCGGAGTCGTACACGGGCACCGAGCTGGAGTACGCGCTGGAGGTCTGCTCCCGGGTGATCGACGTGATCGACCCGACGCCGGACCGGCCGCTGATCATCAACCTGCCGGCCACCGTCGAGATGGCCACCCCCAACGTGTACGCCGACTCGATCGAGTGGATGCACCGGCACCTGCCGCGCCGCGACAGTGTGGTGCTGAGCCTGCACCCGCACAACGACCGCGGCACCGGGGTCGCCGCCGCCGAGCTGGGCCTGCTCGCCGGCGCGGACCGCATCGAGGGCTGCCTGTTCGGCAACGGCGAGCGCACCGGCAACGTCGACCTGGTGACGCTGGGGCTCAACCTGTTCTCCCAGGGCATCGACCCGATGATCTCCTTCTCCAACATCGACGAGATCCGGCGGGCCGTCGAATACTGCAACCAGCTGCCCGTGCACGAGCGCCACCCGTACGCGGGCGACCTGGTCTACACCGCCTTCTCCGGCTCCCACCAGGACGCCATCAAGAAGGGCTTCGACGCCCTCGCCGCCGACGCGAAGGCCGCCGGGGTGCCGCTGGACGAGCACACCTGGGCCGTGCCGTACCTGCCGATCGACCCGAAGGACCTGGGCCGCACCTACGAGGCGGTCATCCGGGTCAACTCGCAGTCCGGCAAGGGTGGCATCGCGTACATCATGAAGAGCGAGCACCAACTGGACCTGCCGCGCCGGCTCCAGATCGAGTTCTCCGGGGTGGTGCAGCACGTCACCGACCACGACGGCGGCGAGGTCGACCCGAGCGCCATGTGGGAGATCTTCGCGACGCACTACCTGCTCGACCACCAGCCCGACCCGGCGGTCCGACTGAACAGCTACACGATCGGCACCACCGACGGCAAGGTCGAGATCGAGGCCCAGGTCGGTGTGGGCGGCGAGCAGCGGTCCCTGGTCGCGATCGGAAACGGCCCGATCGACGCGTACGTCAACGCGCTCCAGTCGGTCGGGGTGGGCGTGCGGGTGCTCGACTACCACGAGCACGCGCTCTCCTCGGGTGGGGACGCGCAGGCCGCCGCGTACGTGGAGTGCGAGGTCGACGGTCGGACGGTCTGGGGTGTCGGCACCGACGCCAACATCGTCACCGCCTCGATCAAGGCGGTCACCAGCGCCGTCAACCGCGCCCGCGGCTGACCGCACGCGCCGCGCCCCCGAGGTGGTTGCCTATCTCGGGGGTGTGGCCGCGGGCATCGAGTGGCAGGGCTGCGACGGTGGGGCCGCGCGGGGCGGCCGGTGCACGAGCACGAGGGCCAGCACGGCCCCGGCCAGCAACAGCCCGGCACACCAGACCATGGCGCCCCGGAACGCGTCGGTCAGCTCGGCCTTCTGCGCGTAGCCGCTGCCGGACAGGCCGACAAGCAGCGGCAGCGCCGCCACCGCGAGCAGTCCGCCGGCCCGGGACGCGGCGTTGTTGAAGCCGCTGGCCACCCCGGAGAACCGGTCCTGCACGGCGGCCAGCACCGATGCGGTGAGCGGTGCCACCACCAGGGTCAGCCCGATGCCGAAGAGCAGCACCCCGGGTAGCACGTCGGTCCAGTACGACGCGCCCGGGCCGACGCCGCGCAGCAGCAGCAGACCGACCGCGGCCACCACCGGCCCGATGGCCAACGGCAGCCGCGGCCCGATCCGCGCCGACAACGCTCCGGCTCGGGCCGACCCGACCAACAGCAGCAGGGTCATCGGCAGCAACGCGATGCCGGTGCGGAAGGCCGACCACTCCACCACGTTCTGCAGGTAGACGGCGAAGAAGAAGGTGAAGCCGCCGAGCGCCGCGTAGACGACCACGGTGAAGATGTTCAGCACCGAGAAGAGCCGGCTGCCGAACAGCCCGGTGGGCAGCATCGCGGCGTCGCCCCGCCGTCGTTCCAGCAGCACGAACGTCACCGCGGACAGCACCCCGACCAGCGCGGCGATCAGCACCGGGGCGGAGTCGAAGCCACGTGCCGGCGCGTCGATCAGGGCGTACGTGACGCCGGCCAGCGCGAGCGCGCCGAGCAGTGCTCCTCCGACGTCGAAGCGCCGTCGGGTCCGACCCGGCCCCGCGGTCCGGGAGGCGCTCTCGTCCCGGCTCTCCGGCACCCAGCGCAGCGTGGCCAGCACCACGAGCACGGCGATCGGTAGGTTGAGGAAAAAGATCCAGCGCCAGGACAGCGTGTCGATCAGCCAGCCCCCGATGAACGGTCCCAGCGCGGTGGACACCCCGGACAGCCCAGCCCAGGCACCGATCGCCCGGCCCCGGTCGTCGGGGTGGAAGCTGGCCTGGAGCACCGACAGCGACCCGGGCGTGAGCAGCGCGCCACCGGCGCCCTGGAGGAACCGGGCCGCGATCAGCATGCCGGTGTCCTGGGCCAGCCCGCACAGCACCGAGGCGGCGGTGAACCAGACCACCCCGATGAGAAAGATCCGCCGGCGACCGAAGCGGTCCCCGAGCGCGCCGCCGAGCAGCACGAACGCCGCCAGCATCAGCAGGTAGCCGTTGATGGTCCACTGAAGATCGGCCACGTTCGCGCCGAGATCCTGCCCGAGCTTCGGCAGGGCCACGTTGACGACAGTGCTGTCGAGGAAGACCATGCCAGAGGCGAGCACGGCGGCGAGCAGCGTGCCCCGGCCGGCGGTGGTGCCCATCCGGAGGGCGGGCGCCGGTACGGGTGCGGTCATCCCACCAATCTGCCTTGCATCATGTGGGAGACGCCACGAAACGCCGAAACCATTCCCGGGTACTGTGCGCAATCGCCGGGAGACCGCAAGCTGGAGAGGTGTCGTCTGTGCGTACCAGATCAGGACCGCGAGCGGCGGTGATCGCGCTCGCCGCGGCGCTGGCACTCGGCGTGGCCGGTTGTGTCCCGCAGGACGAGCCGACCACACCACCGTCGTCGAACGACGGCGGCAACGCGGCAGAGCAGTTGAGCCAGCTCACCGTGGCCACCGCCGGCTCGATGAAGGGCTACAGCCGGGACCACTTCCCGCACTGGCGGGACACCGGCAAGAACTGCGACGTGCGGGACAGCATCCTCCAGCGCGACGGCAAGGACGTGAAGCTCTCCGGCTGCAACGTGGTCGGTGGGCGCTGGGAGAGCGTGTACGACGGTCGCAGCTTCTCCGATCCCTCCGACGTGGACATCGACCACATGGTGCCGTTGGCCAACGCGTGGCGCTCCGGTGCCGACGAGTGGGACGACGCGAAGCGCGGTGACTTCGCCAACGACACCACCCGTCCGCAGCTCTTCGCGGTTTCCGCGTCCTCCAATCGGGCAAAGGGTGACCAGGACCCGTCCCAGTGGAAGCCGGCAAACCGATCGTACTGGTGCAAGTACGCCCAGGACTGGGTGACGGTCAAGCACTACTGGCGGCTGACGGTGACAAGCGCCGAGAAGACCGCCCTGACCGACATGTTGGAGGGCTGTTGAGTGGGGAGCGACACGTGACCGCCGCCGGGGAAGGCGTCCCGGCCGCCGCCGGCATGACCGCGGACGGCACCGCCGAGACCCCCGCCGCCGTACCGGGCGCCGGCATGGTCGCGGATTCGGGGGGCGCGGCCGGCCCGCAGAGCCGCACCACCGACATCGTGCCCGGCCCCGGCGGTGTGATGACCGACGAGGTCGGCGTGGTCACCGGTGACCTGACGCTGCGCACCGAGTACGCGGACGGCAAGGTCACCCTGCGGGTGCAGTACAAGGACGCCGACGAGTGGTACACGGTGACCGGCACGTCGGTCGCGCTGGCCGACCCGGCGGGACTGGACGCGGTACACGGCGTCGCGGTGGGCCTGCTGCACCGCCCCGAGGGCTGAGCCACCCGAGCGACGTACCGTCGGCTGAGTCACCCGGAGCACGCGCCGCCCAGGGGCCGTCCGTTCCCGGACGGCCCCTGGTTGCGTCACGGGGTGGGGATCAACTCGCCCGGCGGGTCGACGGGGCCGGTGCCCTCGCTCGGGCGGACCAGCTCCACCTCGACCTCGTGCGGCCGGATCCGACCGGCAGCGATGTCCTCGGCGAAGTGGCAGGCCACCCGGTGTCCGCCGACGACGTCGCGCAGTTCCGGCCGCTCGTCGGCGCACCGGGTGGGTTGCGCCCACGGGCACCGGGTGTGGAACCGGCAGCCCGACGGCGGGTTGGTCGGCGACGGCAGGTCACCGGCGAGCAGGATCCGCTCCCGGCGGTCCTCCACCAGCGGGTCGGGCACCGGCACCGCGGACATCAGCGCCCGGGTGTACGGGTGCATCGGCTCGCGGTAGAGGTCGTCGCTGGACGCCTCCTCCACCAGCCCGCCGAGGTACATGACGCCCACCGTGTCGGCGATGTGACGCACCACCGCCAGATCGTGCGCGATGATCAGATACGTCAGGCCACGCTCGTTCTGCAGGTCCTCCAGCAGGTTGAGCACCTGGGCCTGGATCGACACGTCAAGCGCGGAGACCGGCTCGTCGGCGACGATCAGGTCCGGGTTGAGCACCAACGCGCGGGCGATGCCGATCCGCTGGCGCTGGCCGCCGGAGAACTCGTGCGGATACTTGCCGAGGGCCGACGCGGGCAGGCCGACGGCCTCCAGCGTCTCGCGCAGCCGCCGGTTCGTCTCGGCCTTGTCGCCGGCCAACCCGTGCGCCTTGAGCCCCTCCACCAACAGCGACTCCACCGACTGTCGGGGGTCGAGGCTGGACAGCGGATCCTGGAAGATCATCTGCATCCGGCGGCGGGCCTGCCGCATGGCCTCGCCCTTGAGCGAGCGCACGTCGATGCCGTCGAAGACGATCTCGCCCTCGGTCGGCTCGACGAGCCGCAGCAGGCCGCGACCCAACGTCGACTTGCCGCAGCCCGACTCGCCGACCAGGCCGTACGTCTCGCCCTTGCGGATGCTCAGCGACACCCCGTCCACCGCGTAGACGTACCCGATGGTGCGGTCGAAGAGCAGGCCGCTCTTGATCGGAAAGTGGACCTTGACGTCGCGCAGCTCGATCAGGGGTCCGGTCTGTTCGGTCATCGGGCCGCCACCTCCTCGGAGACGGGGTTGTTGCAGCGGAGGTCGCCGCCGGTCGCGGTGGGTTCGAGGGGCGGCGGTCCCTCGAGACACGCGTCCACAACGTTGTCGCAGCGCGGCGCGAACGCGCACCCCTCGACCCACGGGATGTTGTCGGCGACCGAACCGCGGATCGCGTGCAGTCGCTCACCGCGCGGTGAGTCCAGCCGGGGCACCGAGTTGAGCAGCCCGTGGGTGTACGGGTGCCGGGCGTGCGCGAACAGCTCGTGCCGCCGTTGCCGCTCGACCACCTTGCCGCCGTAGAGAACGTTGACGGTGTCGCAGAGCCCGGCCACCACGCCCAGATCGTGCGTGATCATGACGAGCGCGGTGCCGGTCTCGTCGACCAACTGCTTGAGCAGGGTGAGGATCTGCGCCTGGATGGTCACGTCGAGCGCGGTGGTCGGCTCGTCGGCGATCAGGAGCCGAGGCTTGAAGGCCAGCGCGATGGCGATCAGCGCGCGCTGGCGCATCCCGCCGGAGATCTGGTGCGGGTACTCGCTGAGTCGCCGCTGCGGGTCGGGGATCCCGACCGCGTCGAGCAGGTCCCGCGATTCGCGCAGCGCCTGCTTGCGGTCCCGGCCCTGGTGACGCTCCAACACCTCGGCCACCTGGACCCCGATCGGGATGACGGGATTCAGCGAGGAGAGCGGGTCCTGGAAGATCATGCTGATCTCCCGGCCGCGTCGGTCGCGCATGTCGTCCGGTCGCAGTTTCAGCAGGTCGGTGCCGTCGAAGAGCACCTCCCCGGTGACCTTGTTACCGCGCTTGGGCAGCAGACCCATGATGGCCAGGCTGGTCACGCTCTTGCCGCAGCCGGACTCGCCGACCAGGCCGACCGTCTGCCCCGGCTCCACCGTGAAGCTGACCTTGTCCACGGCCGTGAAGGGCCGCTCGCCGCGCCGCTGGAACACGACGCTCAGGTCACGGACGTCGAGCAGGCTCATCGAGTCACTTCCTCACTGCTT
Source organism: Micromonospora sp. NPDC049204 (assembly GCF_040647935.1). Taxonomy (NCBI): domain Bacteria; kingdom Bacillati; phylum Actinomycetota; class Actinomycetes; order Micromonosporales; family Micromonosporaceae; genus Micromonospora; species Micromonospora sp. NPDC049204. The sequence goes on from NZ_JBEZDC010000026.1 coordinate 21,330, forward strand.
TGGTCCTTCGCTCGCGACTGCGGGGCTCGCAAGCTCACTCCTCGCGCTCGCCCGAGACGGGGTCCGGGCGCGCTGACAGCGCTCACCGTGGTCACCGCCGGTTCTTCGGGTCGATCGCATCGCGCATCGCCTCACCCAGCAGGGTGAAGCCGAGCGCGACCACGATGATCGCGAGCGCGGGGTAGTACGCCAACTCCGGGCGGACCTCGAAGTAGCGCTGGCCGTCCACGCCGAGCATCAGGCCCCACTCGGCCCGGTTGATGTCCGGGTCGCCGAGGCCCAGGAAGGACAGCGCCGCGGCGTCCAGGATGGCCACCGCGAAGGTCAGGGTCGCCTGCACGATCACGGCGGTCAACGAGTTGGGCAACATGTGCCGCAGCACGATGTTGCGCTCCTTGACGCCGAGCGCGCGGGCGGCCAACACGTGGTCGCTCTCCCGCTGGGCCAGCATCGAGCCGCGCAGCAGCCGGGCGAAGATCGGCACGCTCACGATTGCCACCGCGAAGATGACCGTCCACTGGCTCGACCGGCTGGCCATCGCGACCAGGGTGATGGCGAGCAGCAGGCTCGGCAGGGCCAGCATCACGTCGGTGAGTCGCATCAGGACCACGTCGACCCAGCCGCCGAAGGCGCCGGCGATCGCACCGATCAGGACCCCGAGCGCGAGACCGATGAGGGTCGCGAGTACGCCCACGAAGAGCGTCTGCCGTGCGCCGTAGATCATGCGGGACAGGAAGTCCCGGCCGAGCGGGTCGGAGCCGAACGGGAACCCACTGCTGGCCCCCGGGATGGTGTCCACGGTGAGGCCCTTGGTCAACTCGTCGAAGCGCTGCACCGGGTCGTGCGGTGCGATCAGCGGGGCGAAGATCGCCACCAGGACGAACAGCCCCACGATCACGGCCCCGACGACGGCGACCGGATTGCGCCGCAGCCGGCGCAGGGCGTCGCGGACGAGACTGATCCCGCCCCGGTCGGAGGCACTCGCCTGGGCCAACTCGTCGAGCCGTGCCTTCTTGCGGTCGCCGAGCAGGCCGATGCTGCGCTCGCTCATGCCGGGACGTGGCTTGTCGTCCCCGGAACGGGGAGCCGGAGTGCCGGCCTGGGTGATCGGGTCACTCATCGCACACGCACCCTCGGGTCGATGAAGGCGTAGGAGAGGTCGACGAGCAGGTTGACCACCACGAAGACCAGCGCCGCCAGCAGGATGATCGCCTGGAGCACCGGGTAGTCGCGGCCGCCGCTGATCGAGTCGGTGATCAGGGTGCCGATGCCGCCCCAGTTGTAGACCTTCTCGGTGAGCACCGCGCCGGAGAGCAGCGCACCGGTCTGCAGGCCGATGGTCGTGACCACGGGCAGGAGGGCGTTGCGCAGGATGTGCCGGCCGCGGATCGTCCGGTGACGCAGGCCCTTCGCCTCGGCGGTCCGTACGTAGTCCTCGTCCAGGACGTCGAGCACGCTGGCGCGGGTGATCCGCACGATCACCGCCAGCGGGATGGTGGCGAGGGTGATCGCCGGCAGGATCAGGTGCCACAACGCGTCCGCGCTGGCGTCGAACTCGCGGGTCAACAGGCCGTCGAGCACGAAGAAGCCGGTGACGTTCGTGTTTTCCAGTCCGGTGGTGAGCCGCCCGGACGGCGGGAACCAGTGGATGTTCTGGGTGAAGACGTCCTTGAGCAGGTAGCCCAGGAAGAAGATCGGGATGGAGATGCCGAGCAGGGTGCCGGCGATGGTGAGGTTGTCCGGCCACCGTCCGCGCCAGCGGGCGGCGAGGTAGCCGAGCGGCACACCGAGGCCGACGGCGATGATCATCGCGGCGACGGCCAGCTCGATGGTGGCCGGGAAGGCGCGGCTGATCACCTCGGTGACCGGGTCACCGGTCCGGATCGAGTTGCCGAAATCGCCTGTCAACACCCGCTGCATGAACTTGCCGTACTGCACCAGGATCGGCTGGTCGTAGCCGAGCGCCTTGGTCAGCAGCTCGCGACGTTCGGGCGTCGCCCGCTCGCCGAGCAGTGCCTCGATGGGGCCGCCGGGCAGGTTCCGCAGCCAGATGAAGATCAGCGCCGACAGCGCTATGAGGGTCACCACCAGCTGCAACAGGCGGCGAACTATGACTCGCAACATCTCTCACACACCAGACTCTCAAAGATCGCGGATCGGCCCGGGCCGGGAGGAACCCCGGACCGGGCCGATCACGCCTACGGCCTCAGCCGAGGGACGTCACTTGCTGATGCTGACCGTGTTGAATCGCTCGTCGGTCAACGGGCTGGCCACCAGGCCCTTGACGTCCTTGGTGACGACGATGGCCGGCGGAGCGTGCCAGACCGGAACGGCCGGCAGCCACTTGGCGGCGATGTCGCGGTTGACCTGCTCCCAGGCCGCCTTCTTGCCCGCCTCGTCGACGATGCCGTCAGCCTTGGCGATGGCGTCGAACATCTCGGTCATCGACTGGTCGCCGAACTCGATCTTGCCCCGGCCGAAGAACGTGCCGACGAAGTTGCCCGGGTCGTTGTAGTCACCCGTCCAACCGAGGATGTGCAGGTCGTGCTTGCCGAACTGCTGCACGTCGTCCTTGAAGCCACCGTTCCACGGGCGAGGAACACCGTTGACCTTGATGCCGACGGCCTGCAGGTCGTTGGCGAGGACGGTGAAGATCTCCTGCGGGTTCGGCATGTACGGCCGGGTGACGTCCGGCGGGTAGTAGAAGTTGAGCGTCAGACCCTCGGCGCCAGCGTCCTTGAGGAGCTGCTTGGCCTTCTCCGGGTTGTACTCGTACTTCTGCACGTCCGGGGCGTAGCCGAGCACGGTGTCCGGCAGGAACTCGTCGGCGACCTTCGCGCCACCCGGACCCTTGGTCTGCACCAGCTGCTGGCGGTTGAGGGCGTAGGCGATCGCCTGGCGCACCCGCAGGTCCTTCAGCTTCGGGTTCTTCTGGTTGAGGCCGAGGTAGAGGACGTTGAACGCCGGGCGGTTGACGACCTGGAAGCCCTCACCCTCGAGCGCCTTGCGGTCGGCCGGGGCCGGGAAGTCGATGCCCTGGACGGTGCCGGCACGAAGCTCCTGCTTGCGGGTGCTCTCGTCCTTGATGATCTTGATGATCATCTTGTCCACCTTGGCCTTGTCGCCAAAGTAGTCCGGGTTGCGGTTCAGGGTGATCTCGTTCTTGGCCTTGTCCCAGCCACCGAAGGTGAACGGGCCGGTGCCGACCGGGTTGGTGGTCGCGAAGGCGCTGTACTCGAACGAGTCGCCGTTCTGCTTCACCGTGTTGGCGTCGTACTTCTTCAGCGCGTCCGGGCTCGCGATCGAGAGCGAGGTCAGCGCGAAGGCACCCGGGAAGGCGCCCTTGTACTGGTTCAGCGTGACGACCGCGGTGCCGTCGCCCTGCGCCTCACACTTGTTGTAGAGCGGCTTGCCGGCGGACTCGCTCTCGTTCTTGGCGAAGCCCCCGAAGACGTCCATGTAGTAGATCATCTGGGACTGGGCGGCAGCGCCCTTCATGTTGTACCAGCGGTCGAAGTTGAAGCAGACCGCGGCGGCGTTGAACGGCGTACCGTCGTGGAACTTCACGCCCTGGCGGAGCTTGAACGTCCAGACCTTGCCCTCCGGGTCGTGCTCCCAGCTCTCCGCCAGGCCGCCCTGAAGCTCCGCGGTGCCCGGCTTGTGACTCACCAGGGTGTCGAACATCTGCCGGACCGGCCGGAACGACTCACCGTCATCGTTGAAGATCGGGTCAAAGTTCTTCGGGTCACCGGCACCCGCGAAGATGAAGGTGCCGCCAGTCTTGGCCTCGCCACTGTCGCCGCGCTCGCTCTCCGCGCAGCCGGCCGCACCGACCGCCAGAGCGGCAACGGCCGCGATGGCCACGGCCGTTTTAAGCCTTCTCGCCTGCATCTCTCACCTCTGTCATGCGCATGACCACGCCGAGCTGTGGCTCGGTCCGTGTGCGGGAGGCTATGACATGTCACACGTCAAGCGGAACGGGCGTTAGGCAATCGCTACCAAGCCGACACCTTGGTCCCGAGGTCTGACAGTCGACGGCACGACGCAGACAGGGAGCGACATAGATCTGCTGGGCGCCGGACGTCGCGCGGTCGGCCATCGAAAGCCGGCGTTGGCGACGTCGGGACGCGTCAGAAGGGCGTCGGCCAGGGCACGGGTGGTGGGCAGTCCGCCAGCCGCTCGGAAACCGAACCCGCCGCGGCCGTGCCCAGGTCGTGGAAGGTCACGCGGTGGCAGACGTAGACCATGCTCACCGAGATCATCGCGCTGACGGGCTCCTCCCGGTACACGATCACCATCAGGTCGGGCAGCCTTCGCACCTCCCGCACCTGCATCCCCATGCCCTCCGCGGCCGCCGCCAACCGGTCGTCGGTCGGCGCCGGGTCACCGTCGGCCACCACCGCGTCGGCGTACGCCTGTGTGACGCGAGTCATGGTTGCTTCGGCCTCGGCCTGCTCCACGCGGCTGTCCGCGGCCATTCGCCGCATCCACACCTCGACCGCCACGACGGGGCCCGCGATGGCCAGGGCCACCACGACCACCAGCACCGCCGGAGTCCAGGACTGCTGGACCGGCTGCCGCATCGCCACTCGCCACCCCCAGGGGTACGCCGACCACTCAGTCGTATCCCACCGAGTGTGGCGACCGTCCGCCAGTGGCACGCATCCTTGGCGTCTCCGTCAGACGGCCCGGCGCCCCTCGAAGGCCCGGCCGAGGGTGATCTCGTCGGCGTACTCCAGGTCGCCGCCGACCGGCAACCCACTGGCCAGTCGGGTCACCGAGATACCCATCGGCTTCACCATCAGCGCCAGATAGGTGGCGGTCGCCTCGCCCTCGGTGTTCGGGTCGGTGGCCAGGATCAACTCCCGGATGCCGCCACCACCGAGCCGGATCATCAGCTCCCGGATGCGCAGGCTGTCCGGACCGATCCCCTCCAGCGGATTGATCGCGCCGCCCAGCACGTGGTAGCGACCGCGGAACTCACCGGTCCGCTCGATGGCGACCACGTCCTTGGGCTCCTCCACCACGCACAGCACCTCGTCGGTGCGTCGCGGGTCCCGGCAGATCCGGCACTGCTCGGACTCGGCCACGTTGTAGCAGGTCGTACAGAACCGGACCAGCTCCTTGACCTTGCGCAACGCGCCGGCCAACCGGTTGACGTCGGCCGGATCCGCCGACAGGACGTGGAACGCGATCCGCTGAGCGCTCTTCGGACCCACGCCCGGCAACCGGCCCAACTCGTCGATCAGGTCCTGGATGGCACCTTCGTACATCTGCCGGCTCAGAAACCGGGCAGGCCGAGGCCGCCCATGCCGCCGGCGACCGGACCCATCTTGCGCTCGGTCAGCTCCCGTGCCGCCTCGGCGGCGTTGTGCACGGCCGCGACGACCAGATCCTCAAGGGTCTCCACGTCGTCCGGGTCGACGGCCTTCGGGTCGATCTTGATGGCCTTGAGTTCACCGGCGCCGGAGACGGTCGCGGTGACCAGCCCACCGCCGGCGGTGCCGGTCAGCTCGGCCTCGGCCAGCTCGGCCTGCGCGGCGGCGATCTGCTGCTGCATCTTCTGCGCCTGCTTCAGCATCTGCTGCATGTTCGGCTGTCCACCTGGGCGCACGGATGGCTCCTTCTCGCACTCGTCTGCTCGGCCGCCGCCCAGCCTATCCGCTGGGACCGACCACGCCCCCGTCCGGTGTGTGCCACACGGCGAGCCCTCCGGGTACGGCTGTCACTACCCCGAAACGGCCATCTGTCGGTAGTGCGCCGGGACCCGTCGCGCTGGTGTGCTCAACGGCATGAATCTCAACCGCACCGGCCGGGCCGGCGCGCTGTGCTGGGTGGCAGCCGCACCGGTCTTCCTCGTCGCCAGCCTGATCACCGGACTGCGCTGGCGGCAGCCGGCCTACAGTTGGGCCACCCACAACATCAGCGACCTCGGCAACGCCCACTGCGGCATCTGGGACACCACCCGACCCCGCTACGTGTGCTCGCCCTGGCACCCGCTGATGAACGCCGCGATGCTGGTCACCGCCGTGCTGCTCGCCGCCGGGCTCCTGCTGACCTGGCGGCTCCTCGGTCGCGGCGGCGTGGTGCGCACGGCGCAGATCCTCCTGCTGCTGGCCACCGGCGGGTACGCCCTGGCGGCCCGCTACCCGGCCGACGTGGACGAGAACCTGCACGTCCTCGGCGCGTTCCTGATCATGGGAACGGGCAACGTCGGTCTGCTCCTCGCCGGCCTCGCACCGGCCAGCACGACGCTCGGCCGGTGGCGACGGATCACCCTCGCCGCCGGGATCATCGCGCTGGTCGGGACGGTGCTGTTCTTCGCCCAGCAGGGCATGGGGATCGGGGTGGGCGGCATGGAACGGGTGGCCGTGCTGCCCTTCCCCCTCTGGGCCTGCTGCCTGGGCGTCCTGCTGGCCGAGACCCGCCCCGTGCGCGATCTTGCATTTTCTGCCCCGAAATAAGAGGTGATTCTCCACGAAACGGCGACCGAAAGTGCAAGATCGCCGAGCCGGGGGCGGGTTAACGGGCGTCTACCTCGTCGATCTTCTCGGCGCCGAACGTCTCGCGCAGCAGCCGTACCGCCTGCTCCTCGCTGGACTCCCGGGCGGTCTTCTCGTCGATGACCTCGTCCAACGGCTCGTCGCCCGGATCGAACCCCTCGTAGACCGGTGTCGCCGGCGCCGCGCCACCCGGTCGACCACCCCGCACCGGGCCGTCGAAGTCCGGGTCGTAGGGCGGTTCGCCCGCCCACTCGGCGTCCGCGACGGGCCGGGCCGCCGATCCGGTACGCACACCGCGCCCCGCCGCCGCCGCGCGAGCCGCGGCGATGGCGCTGCTCACCGGTGCGCCGCCGCCGTTCGCGCCGCTGCCGTTAGTGCTGCCGCCTGGTCCACTGCCGTTCGCGCCACGGCCGTGCAGGCCACTGCCGTTTGCGCCACTGCCGTTCGGGCCACTGCCGTTCGGGCCGGTCGGGGTTGGTGCCGTGCCGGGGCCACCCGGTCCAGCATCCGGGCCGGGGTCGTTCCCCGCCGATGCGCCACCCGGACGGGCGGCCTCCGGCCAGTCCTCGTCATCGGTCGCCTCGGCGGTCGGTTCGCCACCGCCAGGGCGGGCCGCCGCCGGCCAGTCGTCCTCGTCGTCTGCCGAGGCGTCCGCTGGCCCGGGCTGCGTTCCGCCCTGCCGACCCGAGCCGTGCGCGCCGTAGCCCTCCCCGCCCCCACCGGCACGCGCAACCGCGCCTCCCGGCAGGCCACCACGGGCGTCCGAGCCGGCGACGCTTGTCGAGTTCGGCGCGACGGGCGGCGCAGTCGCCGGGCTGGCGGCGCTGCTCGGGTAGGGCGCGCTGGGCGGCCCACCCGGCAGGTTGGCCGCGGCCGACGGGTTCGGCGCGGCAGGCGGTGCGTTCGGCGGGCCGGCAACGGCGTTCCCGCTCGGGGCGTTCGGCGTGGCGGTCGGATTCGCCGCAGGGGCCGGGGCGGCGGGTCGGGCCGGCGCGGCGGATTGCGCGCGCTGCGGACCGGACAACGAGACGCCACCGCGCTCGCCGGCGACCTCGCAGCGGATCTGCCAGCGCCCGCCCAACTCCTCGTAGAGCGCGTCGGTGAGCACCGCCGCGTGATCGGCCATCATCTTGGCCAGCACGGTGGACTTCACCGTCAGCACCAGCATGTCGCCGTCGAGTTCACGCACCACGGCGTCGCGCATCAGGGCGGCGATCCGCTTGTTGGTGCGGTTGACCTTGCCCACCACATCGGGCCAGACGCGGCGGACCGCGACGGCGTCCAGCGCCGCGGCCGGCGCTCCCGGTCGGGGCGGCTGGGGCGTGGCCGGGTCGGGCAGCACCGCCGACGGTGGCACCACACGACGCGGGGCCGCGGCGGGCGAAACGGGTGCCGACCCGGCGACAGCCGACGCACCGGGTGACGCCGGGATCGGCGAGTCGGCGGCCGACGCGTGCGCGCCAGAGGTCGGAGCGTGCGAGGCAGGTACACCGGAGGTCGGGGCGTGCGAGGCAGACGCACCGGAGGTCGGAGCCGGTGTGCCACCGACCGGGCCGTGCGAGGCGGGTACGCCGGAGACCGCAGCAGCCGACGCGGGAGCACCCCCGGCGCTCTGGGTCGGGGACGCGGCCGGGTCGACCGCCCACGGCGGCGCGGAGGTGGGGGCGTTGACGGGTGCGGGGTGTGCGGCAGCCGGGACCGGGGGGCTCGGCTGTGGGCGTACTCCCGGGTGGGCGGCCGGCGCGGAGCCGGCGGTGACCGGCGGCGCGTCGGTGCCGCTCAGGGTGAGCCGGCGTTCCATGCGTTCGAGGCGTTGGAGCAGGCCACCTGTGGAGTCGTCCGCGCCGGGCAGCAGCATCCGGGCGCAGATCAGCTCCAGCAGCAGGCGGGGCGCTGTGGTGCCACGCATCTCGATCAGACCGTCGTGCACGATGTCGGCGCAGCGGGAGAGCGTGCCCGGCCCGAGTTGCGCGGCCTGGGCGGCCATCCGCTCGATCTGGTCGGCGGGGCCGTCGATCAGGCCCTTCGCGGCGGCGTCCGGCACCTGCTGGATCACGATGAGGTCGCGGAGCCGTTCGAGCAGGTCCGCGGCGAACCGGCGCAGGTCGTGGCCGGCCTCGGCGACCCGGTCGACGGTGGCGTACGCGGCCGCGCCGTCACCGGCGGCCAGCGCGTCGCACATCTCGTCGATCAGCGCGGAGTCGGTGACCCCGAGCAGCGCGACGGCCCGGGCGTAGCTGACCCCCTCCGGGCCGGCGCCGGCGATGAGCTGGTCGAGCACGGAGAGGCTGTCCCGCATGCTGCCGCCACCGGCGCGGACCACAAGCGGAAAGACCGCCGGCTCGACGGCGACGCCCTCGGCCTGGGTGAGCTGCTCCAGGTACGGGCGGACCACCTTCGGCGGAAACAGCCGGAACGGGTAGTGGTGGGTCCGCGACCGGATCGTGCCGAGGACCTTCTCCGGCTCGGTGGTGGCGAAGATGAACTTGACGTACTCCGGTGGCTCCTCGACCAGCTTGAGCAGGGCGTTGAAGCCCTGGGTCGAGACCATGTGCGCCTCGTCGATGATGTAGATCTTGAAGCGGCTGTTGGCCGGCGCGAAGAAGGCACGCTCGCGCAGCTCACGGGCATCGTCGACACCACCGTGGCTGGCCGCGTCGATCTCGATCACGTCGATCGAGCCGGCGCCGTCGGTGGCCAGCGAGCGGCAGGACGCGCACTTGCCGCACGGCTCGGGGGTGGGGCCCTGCTCACAGTTGAGCGAGCGGGCCATGATCCGGGCGCTGGTGGTCTTGCCGCAGCCACGAGGGCCGGAGAAGAGGTAGGCGTGGTTGAGCCGTCCGCTGCGCAACGCCTGCGACAGCGGCTCGGTCACGTGCTCCTGGCCGATGACCTCAGCGAAGGTACGCGGCCGGTACTTGCGGTAGAGCGCCAGCGTCACTCGTCCCGCCTCCTCTCGACCGAGCCATTCTGCGCCGGTCGGGCGCGGGTGACCACCCACCCCGCCGGGGCACCTGGGCTCTCGGGCTTGATCGACCTGGCCGCCGCGCTTGATCGACTCGGCTTCCTGGAAATCGGGGTGTCCGCAGGCCCGGGATGCCCCGACATCATGGATGTCGAGTGGATCAACCGGCCCACAGACAAAAAGGCCTCCCGTGCACCCGGCAGAGCTCGCTTATCCTTGCTGCCTTCCGGCCCTGGGGAGGTTCACGAGATACCGCCGCACGGGAGGTGTCGCCAAGCCTACCCGACCGCCGGTCGATCTTCAGGGGGTGGTGGGGTGGCCCTGCCCGCGGGGGCCTGTATCCTGGCTCGCGGAGGATTCGCCTAGAGGCCTAGGGCGCACGCTTGGAAAGCGTGTTGGGTTTACACCCTCACGAGTTCGAATCTCGTATCCTCCGCTCGTCTGAGCAGCACCAACGACAGGGCCGGCCCCATGGGGACCGGCCCTGAGTCGTCTCGGCGTCAGCCCACCACCCGGACACTCTCCGCGCCCTGTGCCGAGAGCCACGCTTCGAGGTCGTCGCCGCCGAGGGTCCGGGTCGCGCCCTCGTCGACGAGGACCGGGCCGAACGACGTCACCGCTGGTCCGTTTGTATCCGCTCATCGAACCGCTCACCACCGGCCGTGCTGCTCGCCCGGGCCGCCACGGCGCACGGGACCTCGGCAGCCAGGTGTCCCCTCGGTCGCTCAAGGTGATCATGTGAGCTGATGGAGATTAACATGGGTCGACGTACGCAACCTTTTACGCGAGACGCCACAACGCGTTCCGTGGTCTCATCGACGTCGTGACCGAGGCGACCTGGCAGTGGGACGAGACCTTGTACGCGGGCAGCGCCCGCCACTACAGCGTCGGACGGCGGCCCTACCCGGCTGCCCTCGCCGATGCCATCCGTACCGCGCTCGACCTCGACGGCACCGGCCGACTCCTGGACGTGGGCTGCGGACCCGGATCGTTGACGCTGCTGCTCGCGCCGCTGTTCGAGGCGGCGGTGGGCGTCGACGCCGACCAGGACATGCTCGCGGAGGGGCGGCGCAGAGCTGACGGTGTCGGTGTGATCAACGTCGAGTGGCGACACCTGCGCGCCGAGGCCCTGCCGGCCGACCTGGGCACCTTCCGGGTGGCCACGTTCGCCCAGTCGTTCCACTGGATGGACCGTCCGCTCGTAGCTCGTCGCGTCCGCGACATGCTCACGCCCGACGGAGCCTGGGTCCACGTGGGCGCCAACACGCATCAGGGCGCGACCGGGGACGACCCCCTGCCGTATCCCCGAGCGCCCTGGCAGCAGATCAACGACCTGGTCGCGAGCTACCTGGGGCCGATCCGTCGGGCCGGCCAGGGGTTGTTGCCAGCGGGCACCCCCTCCGGAGAGGCCGAGATCATGGGCGCGGCGGGCTTCACCGACCCGACCCGCATCACTGTCGAACAGGGGACCGTCGTGGAACGCTCGGTGGACGAGGTCACCTCGGCGGTGTTCTCGCTGTCCAGTTCGGCGCCGCACCTGTTCGGCGACCGGCTCCCGGCCTTCTCGGCGGAGCTGCGGCGGCTCTTGACGACGGCAGCACCAGACGGCCGCTTCGCCGAGCGGCAAGGGGACATCGAAGTGGCGATCTGGCGACCCTGACAGCCGCGGTGGCCGCGGTCGCCACGGTCAGCGGGGTCGGCGGGGTCGCCGCAGCCGCCGCAGGGAGGCAGCTCGGTCAGGTGCGGGCGCGCGCCCAGGAGAGGAAGCGTTCGGTCAGGCGGGCCGGGTCGATGTCGGTGAGGTGTTCGCCGGCCTCGGCGTGAAGGGTCGCCAGGTAGACGGTCAACGCCAGCCGGTCGTGTCGATACTCGCCGAGCAACCGCAGCTTCGCCGCCGAGCAGGGCCAGGCGATGCCGCATGCCGCGCAGCGCCAGGTGGGGCGAGTCGGTACGTGATCCCGGTGGCGGCGGGGCATGGGCGGGCCTCCTTCGCGGTGGAAGAGGGTCGCCCCGCCCTCCCCGCCGGGGCGACCCTCTGACTGACGCCCACCGCCGGGCTGCTGCGCCTCCACCGGTCGCGCCGTCTTCTACAGGCCACCCTCGGGTGCGTCACCAGACAGATACACCGCGTAGCGATATGGTCCTCAGATATTTGAAACATCTCGATGGAGGGGCCGTGAACGACGCGTTGCGAGTGGCGCTCAGCGACACCGGGCACACCACCGAATCTCTCGCCGAGACCGTCGGCGTCGACCCGAAGACCGTGGGGCGGTGGTTGGCCGAGGGCCGCATCCCGCATGCTCGGCACCGCCTGGCGGCTGCCGAGGCCCTTCAGAAGGACGTGTCGGACATCTGGCCGGACACTTCAAGACGTCGTGATCCCATTTGGTTTCGTCCGTGGCAGGAGATCGAGCGGGAGGCAGTGTCGCTCCGGTCATACGAGTCGACCGTCCTGCCGGGGTTGCTCCAAACCGAGGCGTACGCCCGCGCCGTGTTGAGCGGCGCGGGCCTGATCCCCCGGGGCGAGATCGAGCGGCACCTCACGGTCCGGCTCGGCCGACAGGGAGTGCTCAAGCGCGACGACCCGCCGCAGTTCACGGCGGTCATCGACGAGGCGATCCTCCGCCGACCGGTGGGTGGCCGGTCGACGATGCGCGAGCAACTGCTGGCCGTGGCAGGGGCCTGCGCCGAGCCGCACATCCGGGTGCATGTCGTACCCGGCACGGTCGGCGCCTACGCCGGCCTGAACGGGCCGTTCGTGATCGCGCACAGTCACGACCACCGGGTCGCGGGCTACCTCGACAACCAACTCCAGGGCCAAGTCGCTAGCGACCCCGAGGACATCGCGGCCATGATGGCGGCATGGGAGAACGTGCGCGGGGAGGCACTGTCCCACTGGCAGTCGGTCGATCTCATCAGGGAAGTGGCGGAGTCATGGAGCTGAACGGCGGCGCCCGGTGGCGCAAGAGCAGCCGCAGCAGCGGCAACGGCGGCAACTGTGTGGAGGTCGCCGACAACCTGGCCGACGTGGTCGGCGTACGGGATTCCAAGGACCCGAGCGGCCCGGCGCTCACCTTCGCGCCGACGGCCTGGCGCGCGTTCGTCAGTCAGCTCGCCCGACGGGCCTGAACGGCTCCGACGGCGCGGTGGCCCCTCCGGCTGAGCGCGCGCCCAGCGAGCTCCGGTGCGAGCACGGTCGAGGTCACCGAGTTGGGCGCGGCCTCAGCCGGGTTCATCGCCGGTGGCCGGCCAGCAGGCCGAGGAAGGCGACGAACGCCTCACCGACACGGTCGTGCTCCCCTGTCGATCGATCGTCGAGCAGGAGCCCGCGTGTCACTCCGAGGACCAACGTGGCCAGCGCATCCGCCTGGGGGTGACGGTCGGCGCGTAGCCCATCGGCGATCGTGGGCAGCCAGTCGTGTACCGCCATCACCGGGAAGTCCTGCCACGGCGTCTCGGCCGGCGGCAGCGCGTGCACGACGCTGAACAGGCGGACGTAGCGTCGGGCAGCCGGACCGGAAAGGGTCGCCCAGGCCGCGGCCAGGGTGTCGACGTAGGGCGTGCCAGGGCGGTGTCGCAAGACATCCTCGAACAGCGCCCGCTGCCGCCGCCGGGCCTCGATCAGCGCCGACCGGACCAGCCGATCCTTCGTGGTGAAGTGATAGATCAGCATGCGTGGGCTGACTCCGACCGCCGCCGCGACCGGCGTCAACGAGGTGACCGGGAGTCCGTGCTCCAGCAGGTGGTCGACGCACCCGTCGAGGAGCCGCTCGCGGATCTCCGGCTGCGGACGGCGTCCCATGCCGCCACTTTTTCACGTAACGATCGCTACGTCTAACGTCGACGAGGGAGTGGACCGGTGCGGGTCCGCCGGACGGGAGACGGCGATGAATGTGGTGTTCGTGCACGGCGCTTGCGTCCGCGACGGGGAGTGGTGGTGGTCGCGGGTCGCGGGCGCGCTGCGAGCCGACGGGCTGGGCAGCGTCGCGGTCCGGCTACCAAGCTGTGGTGAGGTGACGGGTACCGCGGCCGACTTCGCGGCCGACGTCGCCGAGACCCGACGGGTACTGCGCGAGGTGGGTCCGGCGGTGCTGGTGGGGCACTCCTACGGCGGGGTGGTCGCGACCGAGGCCGCCGACGTCGGCGAGGTCGCTCATCTGGTGTACGTCAGCTCTTTCCTGCCGGACGTCGGGCAGGCCCTTGCCCACCTCGGCCCGGCGGAGCCGGCCCCCCACCTGGAATTCTTTCCGGACGGCACATTTGGCGCGCGACGCGAGTCGGTGCGCGACCTGTTTCTCCAGGACTGCGACGAGCAGGCGGCCGAGGGTGCGGTCGCCCGCCTGACCCGACAGGCCGCTTCGGTGCTCACCACCCCGGTCCGGCACGCGGGGTGGCGTCACCTGCCGTCGACGGCGATCGTCTGCGCCGAGGACCGGGCCACCCCACCCGCCCTGCAACGGTCCCAGGCGGCCCGCGCGACCCGGACTGTCGAACTTCCCAGCGGCCATCACCCGATGCTGTCCCATCCGCACCTGCTCGCCGACGCGGTGCGGACAGTCGCGGTGCCGCCGGGGCGGGTCTGACCACAACACCGGTACGGTGCCAGGCACCGACGGACCACTCGACCGTCGTACACATGTTCTATCCACAGGCTGTGGACGGCGGAGGGATGGATGGGTTACCAGCTCAGCGCGGTGGTCGCGGACGCCGAGCTGCTCCGGGAGCAGACCGGCGAGCTGGATCACGCGGTCCTCGGCGAGTTGCGGCAGGACTTCGCGCTGCTGCCGGTCACCCCGCAGCTGATGATCGAGCTGACCGGGTCGCTGCCGGACTACGCGGCGGACGATCCCAGCGTCGACCAGCCGTTCGGGCTGGTGCTGTCGCCGGCGCTCGTCGAGTTGCTGTCGGCCTGGTCCACGTCGGGGCCGGTGGCGTACCTGGAGGCGGAGTTCGTCGGCGGCGACGGCTACCAGTCGGCGGCGGTGTGGCTGGGCGGGACGCTTTCGTGGGGCCCACATTTCGCCGACGTCTTCGACGCCCCGCGCGAGCAGTGGCCGATCAACTCGGCGCTGACGCGGCTCGGCGCGGAGCCGGGCGCATGGATCGACCCGTTCGCCGAGTTGGGGCTGCACCAGGAACGGAACACCGATGGCTGGTTGGCGCACGGGCGGCGTCGGCTCAGCGCCGACTACTGGGACGAGCTGGTCGAGCAGTGGGAGGAAGGCCGCTGACCGTGCGAGTTGACCCGACCGGCGCGGGGGTGACTCCGCGCTGGGTCGGCCTAGCCGGCCAACTTCTCGCAGAGCGACCAGATGGTGTCGCGGTTGCGCTTGTCGAGGACCGCTTCGGGCCACGCGGTGCGCTGGGACCGGCTGTTGACGTAGGTCCGGTGCATTCCGTGCGCCTGCGGGCTGGAGGCGAGGTGGATGCTTGATTTCGACGCCTTGACCACCGCTCGGTGTCCGTAGAGGACCGGCAACACCAGACGTAGCAGCGGGACGACGGGTCGCGCCAGCGTCGGGTAGGTGCTGCTGGTCAGGCCCCGGTTCATCGACGTGTACGCGTGGCCGGGGTAGGCCACGTTGAGGGTCACGCCAGTCCCGGTCAGGCGTTCGGCGAACGTGTAGCTCATCGCCATCAGCGCCAGCTTGGTCTGGTTGTAGAACGACAGCCCGACGTAGGACTTCTCGCCCTGCAGGTTGTCGAGGTCGATTCGTCCTCGCGGAATGCCGCCGGTGATGTTGATGACGCGGGCCGCCGGGACACGTTTCAGCGCCGGCAGCAGCAGGTGGGTCAGCAGATACGGCGCGACGACGTTGGCGGCGAAGGCGGTCTCGATGCCGTCCTCGGTCAGTTCGCGTCGTTCCCTGGTCACGCCGACGTTGTTGATCAGCACGTCCACGCTGCCGTACCGCGCGGTCACCCGGTCGGCCAGTCGGTGCAGATCGCGTCGCCGGGTCAGGTCGGCGGTATGCGTGTCGATGTTGCCGTTGCCGGTGTCGCGCTGGAGTTCGACGGCCGCGGCGCTTGCCCGACCAGGGTCGCGCCCGACGAGGACGACACGGGCGTCGAGCCGAGCCAACCCGCGGGCGGTCTCCTTGCCGATTCCACCCGTGCCGCCGGTCACCAGGACGGTTTTGCCGTTCAGCGTCATCGCGGTCGCCTCCCTCTGCTCAGGTCGTCATCAATATACGACACCGAGTGACAGGACCGACATGCAATGTTGTGAAGTATACTTCGGTGCGTGGCTGACGGACTACGTGAACGTACGCGACGCGCGGTTCGCGCAGAGCTCGCCCGGGTGGCACTGGACCTGTTCGCGGAACGCGGGTTCGACGAGACGACGGTCGACGAGATCGCCCAGGCCGCCGGGCTGACCAAACGGAGCTTCTTCCGCTACTTCCCGGCGAAAGAAGACGCCGTGTTCGGCGGGGTGGACGTCACCGGCGAACAGGTCGTCGACGACATCCGCGCACGGCCCGCCGACGAGGACCCGTGGCAGTCCCTGCACCAGGTGCTACGCCAGTGGGAGCAGCAGATCCACACGTCCGAGCAGGCGCTGACGAGCCTCCGCTTGATCGAATCGACCCCGTCGCTGCGTGGCCGGCTGCACCAGAAGCGGGCACAGTGGCGCCGACACGTCAGCGACGCGCTGCGCGATCGACCGGGCGTACAGCTGGACTCGTTCGACGCGGAACTACTCACCAACGCCGCGGCTGCGGCCCTCGACACGGTTTCGCAGGAATGGCTGCGGTCCGACGGCACCGTCGACCGGGCTGCGCTACTGGACCACGCCTTCGCATTCCTGCGCCCGGCGGCCACCAGCCGTGGACAGAACGCCGGCCCATTCGAGACACATCCCGCAGGCCGCTCAGAAATACGGGGACCGGCAGCAACCTGAGCGCTCCCGTCCCGTTGGGGACTGGGGGATTCCATGAAATTGCGACAATTTGCGTTTATTGCCACGTTGATGACGGCTGCCTCGATCGCTGGCAGCGGAGTGCCGCCGACCGGGCCGATCCCGGACGGCCGGCCCGCCGGCAACGTGGAGATCATCGACCTGAACGGCCTGCGTAACATCGAGTTCGGTGACACCGAGGAGGAGCTGACCCGACGCGGCATCCTGCTGACCAATCTGGACGCCTGCGGGCCGTCGCTCGCCGGCCACGACACGGTCAGTCCGGTCTTCGTAGAGGACAAACTGGTGCTGTTGTGGGTCGGTGACCCGGTGCGGACACCGGAGGGCATCACCGCGGGTTCGCCCATCGGCCAGGTCTGGACCCGGTACCCGCAGGTCACCCGACTGCGTGCTCCACAGGGGACACACCGCCTGGACGGGCTGCTCGCCCGCAGCGGCGACCGCGCGTACCTCTTCCTGCACGACGGCCGCACGGTCCGAAAGACCATCGCCGGGTACGCCGACTGGGCCCGCCGCCTCTTCGAGGAGGGTGCGGGCCCATGCTGACCGCTGCCGGTCACACGCGTCCGGGCGACGGCGTCAGCGCAACGACCGCCAGAAGTCGTACGAGTGGGCGGCGGCGAAGCTCGTCGTGCCCGATGCCCCGCCATCGGCGAACACCCGCACGTACGGGGCGGCAGCGTGCAGTCGGGGCCAACCGGCCCGGCCCGTCCGGGCGAAGTCGCTCCAGACCCGGACCATGTCGTCGGCGAGCCGCTGCTGAGCCGGCGTGAGCGCCTCGGCGTAGTCGACAGCGAACAGGTACGGCAGTTCCGCGCAGTGGTACGCGCCGGTGGGGAAGGTCGACTCGGGTCCCTCGGCGAAGAACGGCGCGTCGTCGTCGGCGAACTCGTACAGGTACGTCGGCACGCGTCGGGCGAAGGCCAACGCCGCGGAGTAGATCGGTTCGGCGTAGTCGTGATCGGTCAGCACGGCACCCAACGTCTCGCTGGGGAACTGCGTGCCCCTGCGGGGATAACGGGCCAGCACCTCCTCCGCGCGGTCACCGAACATGCCGCGTACCTGGTCCCGGTACTGGTCGTCGGTGAGCGGGCACGACTCGGCCTCATCCCCCGGCTGCGGCTCCGACCCAGGCTCTGGCTCCGGGCAGTTCAGTCCGCTGCGCTCCATGCCCCACACCACGAGGCGGGACTCGTCCCGGCTCATCCCGGTCAGCACCGGCACCGGATGCAGTCTGCCGGCGGCCAGCGCGGCGGCCGGGTCCACCGGCAACGTGCGGCCGTCGACGACCGGGCCGAGGTCGACACCGGCACCCGGGTAGCCGGCCGTCGCGACCAACCGGCCGGGGTCCCGCCCGCGCAGGCAGGTGGCGACCGTAGCCGCGTCGGTGCAGCCGATGTTCTGGGCGAACTCCTCAGCCGCCCTGGCCGCCTCGGCCCGGGTCTGGATCGGGTTGGCGCACGAGTTGCTCTGCAGGATCGCGCGATGGAACAGGCCGGCGGAGCTCGGTGCGGCGAGGTGTGCGCAGACGCTTGTCGCCCCGGCGGACTGGCCGAACAGGGTCACGTTGCCCGGGTCGCCCCCGAATGCGGCCGCGTTGTGCCGCACCCACCGCAGTGCGGCCTGCTGATCCTGCAAGCCGAAGTTGCCGGTGACGCGATCGGGGCCAGCCAGCGCCGGATGGGCCAGGAACCCGAGCGCGCCGAGCCGGTAGTTCACGGTGACCACCACGACGTCACCGTCGGCGGCCAGTCGCTGCCCGTCGTACACGTCTCCCCTGCCGAACCGGAAGTCCCCGCCGTGCAGCCACACCATGACCGGTCGGGGCGTCCGCGCGGCGGTACGCGGGGTCGTGACGTTCAGGTGGAGGCAGTCCTCGGCCACCGAGGCACGGTCCATCGGCAGCCCTTGCAGTTGGGCGCAGGCAGCACCGGGCCTCGTCGCGTCGCGGACGCCGGTCCAGACCGGACCCGGCTGCGGTGCAGCCCAGCGCAGCGCCCCCAGCGGCGCACGGGCGTACGGGATGCCCTGGAACGACAGGTGTCTCGCCGCGACGGTGCCGCGTACCGCGCCCTGATCGGTTCGGACGACGGCCGCGCTCCGGCGGTCGTCGGCCGCCGCGGCCGGGCCGACGGCCAGCGCCGGCGCGAGGAGCGCGACCGCGCTCAGCACGACGGCCCATCGGGGGTACGGGATCCTGGTCATGGCTCTCCTCCAAGTCGAAGCCGGTACGGCGTACGAGCCGTTGCGCTGAGCCTGCCGATCCGTTCATCGTTCGCCCAGAGAGCTCTAGTGCGCCGAGCCACACGACCGCTGATCATCGACGGGGACGACCGTCGGCGCTCTAGTGCGCTACGGTCACTGGCGACCGCGGGGAGGCGCGCCGTGACCGAGTTCGACGAGTCCACTCCGCCCTACCTGCGCATCGTCGGAGAGTTACGGCGGCGTATCACCGCCGGCGAGCTGAGCCCCGGTGACCGGGTGCCGTCGACCCGCCAGATCGTCCGGGAGTGGGGGGTCGCCATGGCGACCGCCAGCCGGGCGCTCACCCTGCTCCGTCAGGAGGCGCTGGTCCGGGCGGTGCCCGGCGTCGGCATGGTGGTGACCGGCCCCGAATCGACGCCGGCTGGTCGGGGCGCGCGGGTCGACGCACGCCAGCGTCCGGCCCGAGGGGTGACCCGCGACCAGGTGGTACGCACCGCCACCGAGATCGCCGACGCCGAGGGGTTGGCCGGGCTGAGCATGCGCCGGATCGCCACCGAGCTGGACGTGCCGACGATGTCGCTGTATCGGCAGGTGCGGGGCAAGGAGCAGCTTCTGCTGCTGATGGCGGACGCCGCTTTCGCCGCCCACCGTCTGCCCCGGACGCTCCCGGCCGGGTGGCGGGCCCAGTTGGAGGTGCTCTGCCGGCTCCAGTGGTCGATCTACCGCCGGCATCCCTGGCTGGCCCAGGTGATCTCGGTGACCCGTCCGCTGATGGCGCCACACGCCGTCGCGCACACCGAGTGGGCTCTGCGCGCCCTCGCCGGGTACGGCCTGGACCAGCACACCCAGCTCCACCTGGTGGCCACTCTGGCCAATCACGTACGCGGCACGGCGGTCAACCTGCAACAGGGGGCCGAGGCGCAACAGGACACCGGTCTGACCGACGACGAGTGGATGGTGACGCAGGCCGAGGTGTTTGCCGGCCTGCTCACCGCCGGCGAGTTCCCGCACCTGGCGCGGCTGTCCCGTTCGGAGATCGACCTCAACGCCGACAGCCTCTTCGAGTTCGGTCTACAGCGCCTGCTCGACGGGATGGCAGAGCTCCTCGAACACCGACCGATTTAGTCCATTTTGTAGAATTTCATGCCAATATGGGGCGCTAGAGGCTTTCAACCGTCGAGTGTCCTGAGGAAACATGGCGACCTGCGGCATCACGGACGCGTCCCACAAGATCACCGGGATGTCCCGAGTGGCTACTGCTCTGACCCTGGTCAGTGCGATCACCATCCTGGCCGTGCTGGCCGTCCCACGCAGCGCGAGCGCTGCGGAGCCGCCGGTGCCGCTGGGCGCCGCCGCCACCTTCGCGGTCCTCGCCGGCACCACGATCACCAGCACCGGGCTCAGCGAGGTCAACGGTGACATCGGGGTCAGCCCGGGTACCGCGGTCACCGGTTTCCCTCCCGGCCAGCTCAACGGGTCCCTGCACGCCAACGACGCAGTCGCCGTGGCTGGTCAGAGTGATCTGGCCATCGCGTACAACGACGCCGTCTCGCGAACGACCACCGACGTCGTCTCGGACCAGCTCGGTGGGACCACCAAGACCACCGGGGTGTACGAATCAGTGGCGGGCACCTTCGACATCACCGGTGACCTGACCCTCGACGCGGAGGGTGACCCGAACGCCGTCTTCATCTTCAAGACCACCACCACGCTCATCACGGGTGCGGCGAGCATGGTGAACCTGGTCAACGGCGCCCAGGCGTGCAACGTCTTCTGGCAGGTCGGCAGCTCCGCCACGCTCGGCGCCAACTCCACGCTCCGCGGCAACCTGCTGGCCTTCACCTCGATCACCGTGGGCGCGGCGCTCGAGGTGGACGGCCGAACCCTCGCCATCAACGGCGCGGTCACCATGGACACCGCCACGATCACCCGCTCGACCTGCGCGGTACCCGGGGATCTGTCGGTCAGCGCGCCGACGACAGCCGATCTGGGCAGCGCCAGCCTCGGCGGAGTCGTGTCCGGCAACCTGGGCCCGGTCACGGTGACGGACGAGCGCCTGCTGTCCGCGCCGACCTGGACCGCGACCGTCGTCGCGACGAACTTCGTCACCGGCGGCATCCCGGTCCACACGATCTCCAACGCCAACGTCTCCTACTGGTCGGGGCCCGCCACCTCGACCAGCGGTATCGGCACCTTCACCTCGGGCCAGCCCACCGCCGGTGACGCGGAGATCATCAATGTCGAACGGACCGCGTTCACCCTGACCAACGGCATCGGCAACAACGCAGCGACCTGGGACCCCGTCGTCTCGGTCCAGATCCCGCTGACCGCCGTCGCGGGCGCCTACTCCGGAACCGTGACGTTCTCGGTCGCCTGAACGGCCGCCCCGGACGGGACAGACCCGACCAGTTCGTGGCCCTGGCCGCAGCGGCGGCAGGCTCCACGTCGGCGCAGGTGGTAGGCGATGGTGGCGACGCCGAGCCCGATCCCCCACGCGATCCAGAAGAGGCTCGGGACGTGCATGGCCCAGGTGCCCCGGGCTTCGGGCGTCCAGAGGAACATCAGTCCAGCCGGGATGATCGTTACCGCGACGATCGACGCTGGGATGACGGCGAGGGCGGGTGGAACGCGTCTGCCGGCCCGGAACCAGATCCAGCGGGGATACACCTCGCCCCACCGTGCCACCAGACCATGGGTGAGCACCCCACCCACCGCCGACGCCACAGCGCAGCCCAGCCCGACCGCAAGCATCCCTGGCGTTTCCCGCATCATCCGCAGGAAGTCCGCGGGGACGCCGAGCGGATAACCGAGGGCCCAGGCGATCCTGGTGATCTCGTAGGGCAGCGGGGCGAGGCAGGCGACCACGACGCCCCACCGTCCCCACCGCAGCAGAGTCTGCCGGGACGGCCCGTCACCGGCCCCGTGGCGGCGGCCGCAGTGGACACAGGCGCCCCGGACCCGCCGACGGTAGGCGACGGTCGCGGCGGCCCACAGCAGACCACCGACAAAGATGATGATCAGGTTCGTCCGGTGCCAGTAGAGGATGTCACCAATTCCGCCCTGGTCGCCGGGCACGCCGGTGAAGGCGAAGACCAGCAGCAGCGGCGCGAACGCCACCAGAACGATCAGGGTGTAGTCGGGAATGATCAGGACCAGCCCGCCCGCCATGAGCCATCCGAAGACAGCCAGCCCCACGGACAGGCGACCGGGCCGGGCACGTCGCGTCATCACCAGCGCGATGACCGCGCCAGCCAGCCCGAGTACGGCGATGACCGGTGCGACGACCTCGACGCGACTGCCCTCCAGGACGGACCCCGACACGCGCTCCGGATCGATCGGCGCGAAGGGGAACCCGTCCCCACCGGCCCACCAGTACAACCCCAACGCGCCGTACACGAGCGAGAAGGCCGTGGCCGCGTAACCGGACCACGTCGGCCAGTGCGCCCACAAACGCCAGATCACGGTTGCGACCGTTCCTGGCGCTCCACCGGGAGATCGTCGGCACCCGCTCGGCTCGGCGCGGCGGCATGGACGACAAATCCGCCCGCGAGAACCGGGTACCGAGGCCTCGGTGCCGATTCCGGAGGAAGGTCTGTCTCCGGGTCGACGCAGCCGGTGGGCGGTCGCTCGCTCCCATTCGTCGCCTGCGCGTCGACGATCTGATCCGGCCCTCTTCCCCCGTCAATGATCTTCACGTAGAAGCCGTGGTTCTTGGCGCTGCCCTGGCCCTCCGGGACGATCGCGGTGAATATCGCGACGTTTCCGGTGACCCGCAGGCACGTCACGTCGGCCCGTCCCTGCGCTGCCAGCGTGCCGTCCGCCCGCTCGTGCCGGTACAGGAACTGACCGTGCGCCGACTCGTCGAGGGTCGTCACCGCGTAGACGCCGAACCAGATCCGGTGTCCGACCGTGTTGGGCTCGTCGTACACGAAATGCCCTATCCCGGCGACGGACGACCGCCCGGCGGCGGCGCTTGTCGCCTTGGGCGGTTGGGCCTGGGCGACAGTGGGTGCCACCCCCACCCCCACCGCCGCGACCGCCGCCAATGTCGTCGCACGCAAACCCGATCCGAACATGTCGCTCCTGCCTGACCATCCGTCGCTGACGCCTTCCAGCATCACCAGACGCCGGTGCGGCCGAATCCCTCAGGCGAGCCAGCCGCGTCCCCCCAGCAAGGGAGCCGGCGCGGCTGGCCGGCGCTCGATAGATTGCCTTCCATGGCATCCTTGGACGAACTCGACGGGTGGGATTCGCTGTCGCCGGAGCTGCGCGAACGGCTGGCCGGCGTCGACCTGCCAGAGGCGCTGCGGCTCGACGAATATGACCTCTTTCTCCTCGGCCCGGCTCTCACCATGCGGGAGGGAATGGTGCGGTTCGGATACGCCACCGACGGGTTGGGGGGCGAATTCTTTCTCGATCCAGGCACGGGTGCGGTGCTGGTCGTCGACGAAATCCCGTCACAGACGTTCGTGAACTCGTCGCTTGAGTTGTATGCCCGCTCGTCACGCCTGGTCGCCAGCCTTGCGCCCGCGATCGTCGGTGGCGACCCGGACCGCTGGGAAGACGCCAAGAAGGAGATGCGGCGGGTCATCGAGGAGTGGGATGCGCCGGCGATGATCGGGGACAACTACTGGGACTTCATCTCGTGGGAGATCGCCGGCGGCAACTACGCCGACCAGTCGGAGCTCTGAACTGGCGCAACCTACCGAAAACGCCCGGTTGACCCTCGCGGATCAACCGGGCGTTTCTGCACTACAGAGCGGTGGCGGAGGGATTTGAACCCTCGGAGGGCGTTAACCCTCACACGCTTTCGAGGCGTGCTCCTTAGGCCGCTCGGACACGCCACCGCCGACGAGGGTACAGGACCGCCGGTTCGGACGCCGAACCGGTATCGCCCGCGCCGGCCTGGCAGGATCTTTGCCATGAGTACGCACATCGGCGCGAAGCCGGGCGAGATCGCCGAGCGGGTCCTGATGCCGGGCGACCCCCTGCGGGCCAAGTGGATCGCGGAGACCTACCTCGAGGGCGCTACCTGCTACTCGACGGTCCGGGGCATGCTGGGCTTCACCGGCCGCTGGAACGGCGTCGAGGTTTCCGTCCAGGGCTCCGGCATGGGCATGCCGTCGGCCTCCATCTACGCCCACGAGTTGATCAACGAGTACGGCGTGAAGACGCTGATCCGGGTCGGCTCCTGCGGCGCCCTCAGCACCGACCTCCAGTTGCGCGACGTGGTGGCCGCGATCGGGTCGTCCACCGACTCGAACATGAACCGGATGCGCTTCGACGGGTTGATCGACTACGCGCCGGTGGCCGACTTCGGGCTTCTGCGTACCTCGGTCGAGGTGGCCGAGCGGCGCGGCATCAGCATGCACGTCGGGCCGATCCTGGCGGCGGACGCCTTCTACACGGACCGGCCGGACCTCTACGACACCCTCGCCGACTACGGCGTGCTGGCGGTGGAGATGGAGTCGGCGGCGCTCTACACGATCGCCGCCCGGTTCAAGGCCCGCGCGTTGACCGTGCTGACCGTCAGCGACCACATCAAGACCGGCGAGAAGACCACCTCGGAGGAGCGGGAGCAGACCTTCAGCCAGATGGTCGAGATCGCCCTCGACACGATCATCGCCTGACCCGTCGGTCGGGTGTCACCGCGAAGAGCGTGATGACTGTGGGGCATGTTGATGCCTCACAGTCATCACGCTTTTCTGCCTGGGGCCGACCCGCGCCGGCCCCGCCCACGCCACCCCGACCCGCGCCACCCCGGCCCGACCCGCACGCCGGCACGGCGGTCAGACGGCGGCCAGCGCCTCCGTCGGCGCGAGACGGGCGGCGCGCACCGCCGGGTACAGGCCCGCGAAACCGCCGATGACCAGGGTCGCGCCGACGCCGCCGAGCATCGCCCAGGCCGGCACCACTGTCGGCCAGTCCTGGGAGAACGCGTACCCCGAGGTGACCAGGATGCCCAGCAACACCCCGCCGATCCCGCCAAGTGCGGAGAGCAGCAGCGATTCGGCGAGGAACTGGGTCCGTACCTGTCCACGGGTCGCGCCGAGCGAACGGCGCAGGCCGATCTCGGCGCGCCGTTCCAGCACCGAGATCACCATGGTGTTCGCCACGCCGACCCCGCCGACCAGCAGGGCGACCGCGCCCAGGCCCAGCAGCAGCCCGGTGAACGCGTCGTCGGTCGCCTCGGCGGCGGCGAGCGCGTCGGAGGGACGGGACACCTCGACCTCGTTCGGCGCCCCGGGGTTGGCGGTCGCGCCGAGCACCGAGCGGACCGCCTCGACCTGCGCCTCCTGCGCCCGGGTGTAGATGGTGGTGGGGTGCCCGTCGAAGCCCAGGTAGTCGGTCGCCGCCGGCCAGCCGACCAACGCCGCGGTGTCCAGCTCCGGAGCCAGTGGCGCGGCGGCGAGGATGCCGACCACCGTGAACCCCCGCCCACCCAGCCACACCTGCACCTGCGGGTCGGCCGCGATGATCCCGAGCCGTTGCGCCGCGGTGGCGCCGAGTACCACCGCCGGGTAGTGGGCGGTCGCCTCGTTGAGCCACGTACCGCTGGTCAGCTCGGCCCCGACGGTGCCGAGCAGGTCCAGACGGGCCGCCCGGGTGGCGATGCCACCGGTCTCCGCGGCCGGGATCCGATCCGAACGGTAGACCTTGGCGTCGGCGACCTGCCCGGTCGCCGACACCTCGGTCACCGGGCCGATCCGTCCGATCATGGCGACCGACTCGTCGGGCAGTTGGGCGTCCGCCCCGAACAGGGTGTTGCCCGGCTCGACGGTGAGCAGGTTGGTGCCGAGCGCGTCGAGCGCGCGGTCCAGCTCCGCCCGGGACGACGACGAGATCCCGACGACCGCGATCATCGCGGCGATACCGATGGCGATGCCCAGCGCGGAGAGGAACGCCCGCAGCGGACGGGTCCGCAGGCCCACCCCGCCGACCCGCAGGATGTCCGCCGGTCCCAGCCGGGCCGGCGTCAACGTCGCCATCAGCCGACCCCGCCCGGCGTACCGGCCGAGTCGTGCCGCACCGCGCCGTCGCGCATCCGCACCTGCCGGGGCAGCCCCTCCGCGATCTCCCGGTCGTGGGTGATCACCAGGACGGTGGTGCCGGACCGGTGCAGCTCGTGCAGCAACTCCAGCACCCCGGCACCGGACGCGGAGTCCAGGTTGCCGGTCGGCTCGTCGGCGAGCAGCACCGTCGGCTCGCCGACCACCGCCCGCGCCACGGCCACCCGCTGCCGTTCCCCGCCGGACAGCTCGTGCGGCCGGTGCCCAAGCCGGTGGCCCAGGCCAACCCGGACCAACGCGGCCTGCGCGCGTTCGCGCCGCCGCCGCAGGGGTACGCCGGAGTAGAGCAACCCGTCGGCCACGTTGTCCACGATCGGAACGCCGGGGGCCAGGTGGAACTGCTGGAACACGAAGCCGATCCGGCTGGCCCGCAGGGCGGACAACTCCCGGTCGGTCAGCTTCGCCGCGTCGTACCCGTCGATGAGCACGCTGCCCGACGACGGCCGGTCCAGGGTGCCGATCAGGTGCAGCATCGTCGACTTGCCCGACCCGGACGGGCCGACGATCCCCACCAGCTCGCCGTGGCCGATCCGCAACGACACGTCGTCCAACGCGACAACATCGCCGGCGTACCGTTTGCTGACCCGGTCGAGCACGATCACTTCGCCGGTCATCTCGGCACCACCACCGTCGTGCCCTCGGTGAGGTCCGCGCCGGTGACCTCCACCCGGCCGTCGGCGAACAGGCCCGTGGTCACGGCGACGATCCGGCTCGCCTCCCCCTCGGCGACCTGGACGCCGTACCCGCCCTCGGCGAGCGCGAGAAGCGCCGACACCGGCACGGTGAGGACGTCCGGGCGCTCCGCGGCGGTGAACACGACGTCGGCGCTGGCCTGGTCGAAGCCGGCCAGGGCCTTCGGGTCGGCGACCGCGACGGTCACCTCGATCTTCGTCTCGGCGTCGCCGGACTGCCCGTTCTCTCCGGCGGCGCCGGCCTGGATGACGGTCTCGATCGTGCTGACCGTGCCCGCCACCGTCCGGGCGTCCGGCAGCCGCACGGTGACCTTCGCGTCGCGCTTGGCCAGCCGCTGGTCGTCCACGTCCAACTCGACGGTGACCAGGCGGCTGGTACCGGTGTAGGCGAGCACCGCCTGGCCGGGTTGCGTGAGATCACCGACGTCCGCCTGGTGGCTCTCCACCCGGACCTCCCGGTCGGCGTACACGATCCGGCCCGCCTCGACCCGGCCGGTCTCGGGCAGGCCGAGGTCCTCCTGCCAGTCCCTGACGGCGTCGGCGGTGGAGCCGGTGTACTCGTCGTCGACGGTGAAGCCGGTGTATCCCAACGCCTTGAGGTTCCGCTCGAACTGCGCGACGTCGGCGCCCTCCACCCCGGGGGCGAGGGTCCGGTACGCGGGCAACCCGCCGTAGAGGAGCACCACCTTCTCGTTGTCGACCGAGTAGAGCGCCCGCCCCCGCTGCACCGTCGACCCGGTCGGTGGCAACGCGGTGACGGTGCCGCCGAGCTTCGCCGTGGCGGTACGCGTCGCGCCGTACCCCAACTCGCCTTCGGCGGTTTCCGAGTCGGCCAGGGTCTGCCGGGTGACGGTCGCGGTGGCCGGTGGTGGGCTGCCGGCCTC
The DNA here is from genome assembly GCF_040647935.1 of Micromonospora sp. NPDC049204. NCBI lineage: Bacteria > Bacillati > Actinomycetota > Actinomycetes > Micromonosporales > Micromonosporaceae > Micromonospora > Micromonospora sp. NPDC049204. The sequence goes on from NZ_JBEZDC010000026.1 coordinate 48,568, forward strand.
GGCACGGTCGCCGCCGCCGCCGAAGCCCACCGCGGCGCTCACGCCCACGGCGGCGAGCAGCAGGACGACGCCGCCGATGACGGCGGCGCGCAGCCGCCCGCGTCGGGAAACGCCGGTCACCGGCCGCCCCCGAACTGTGGTGCGTTCTGCCGGCACTTCTCCATCGCGGCCTTCATGGCCGGGTCGCTGATGTCGATCGCGTTGCCGCCCTGCCCGATCCGGACCCTCCCGTCGGCGTCCGGGTCCGGGAAGTCCGGCACCCCGTTCTCCCGCATGCACTTCGCGAGCGCGCGCATCTGCTCGGCCTGCTCGGGGTTGAGCTGCGGTCCCTGCCCACCGTTGGGCAGCTTGTCCTGGCACTTCTCCATGGCCGCCTGGACCTTCTGCCGATCCACGTCCGCGCCGAACCGGAAGCCGGGACGGCCGCCCGCCTCCGGGTCGGGCAGGTCCACTCCGTTCTCCCGCATGCACCTGGCAAACGCGAGCTGTTTGTCCGAATCACTGACCGGTGCGCCGCTCGCCGTGGCGCTCGCCGTCGCCCCACCGGCGGTCGCCACCCCGCCGCCGTCGTCGCCTCCCGCACCGCACCCGGCCACCGCCAGGGCGAGCAGGACGGGTATCGCGAGCATCTGTCGCCGCATGGTGTCCGCCTCCGCTGTGGGTCCGACGCGACTCGTCGGACGTCGACACCCAGTGCACGGCAGCGGGCGTATCCCCGGCGTTACCGTCAGCGGTTATGCCGCCGTTACCGCACCCCGAGGACCATGGAGGGGTGAGAGTGCTGGTTGTCGAGGACGAGACCGTGCTGGCGGACGCCATCGCGGAGTGGCTGCGTAGGGAGTCGTTCGCGGTCGACGTGGCGTACGACGGTGACGCCGCGCTGGAGCGGCTCGGCGTCAACGAGTACGCCGTGGTGGTCCTGGATCGGGACCTGCCGGTGGTGCACGGCGACGACGTGTGCCGGGCGATCGTGGACGCGGGCGGGGAGACCCGGGTCCTGATGCTGACCGCGGCGGCAGCGGTCCGGGAGCGGGTGGCGGGGTTGGCGCTCGGCGCCGACGACTACCTGACCAAGCCGTTCGCCCTTGTCGAGTTGTCGGCGCGGGTGCACGCGCTGACCCGGCGCGCCCGTCCGGCGGCCCCGCCGACGCTGCGTCGCGCCGGTATCCAGCTCGACCCGGCCCGGCACGAGGTACGCCGCGACGACCGGCACGTGGCGCTGTCCCGCAAGGAGTTCGCGGTGCTCGTCGAGTTGCTGCGCGCCGACGGCGCCGTGGTTTCCGCCGAGGACCTGCTGGAACGTGCCTGGGACGAGCACATCGACCCGTTCACAAATGTCGTCCGGGTCACCGTGATGAAGCTGCGCCGCAAGCTCGGCGACCCGCCGGTGATCGAGACGGTGCCCGGAGCGGGGTATCAGATCCGATGAAGCGCCTGACCATCCGCGCCCGACTCACCCTGATCTACGGCGGGCTCTTCCTGCTGGCCGGTGTGGTCCTGCTGGCCGTCACGTACGTGCTCGTGGATCAGCGGATGCCCCAGCCGTTCGGGGTGAAACTGAGCGACCTGCCGAAGACCGCCCCCACGACGCCCAGCGGGCAGAACATCGACAATGTGCGCGCCCTGTTGCAGGAGGCGCAGGACGAGGCCAAGCGCAACGCCCTGGAGTCCCTGCTCACCCAGGGTGGCATCGCGTTGATCGTGGTGTCGGCGGTGGCGGTCGCCTTCGGCTGGCTGCTCGCCGGCCGAGCGTTGCAGCCGCTGCACCAGGTCACCGACACGGCCCGGCGGATCGCCGGCGCGGACACCGCCGGCCGTGGTCTGCACGAGCGGATCGCGCTCACCGGCCCCCGCGACGAGGTACGCGAACTCGCCGACACGTTCGACGAGATGCTGGAACGGTTGGACCGCTCCTTCGACGGGCAGCGCCGGTTCGTGGCGAACGCCTCGCACGAGCTGCGTACCCCACTGGCGCTCAACCGTGCCCTGGTGGAGCTGGCGGTCAGCCGGCCGGAGGCGTCGGCGGAGACGCGTCGGCTGGGTGAGTCGTTGCTGGCGATCAACGAGCGGCACGAACGGCTGATCGACGGCCTGCTGACCCTTGCCGATTCGGAGAACGAGCTGACCGACCGTACGCCGATCGACCTGGCCGAGGTCTGCGCGCACGTCATCGACCAGGCCGGGAAGCAGGCACCCGACGTCCCGATACGCCGGTCGTTGGCACCGGCCCCGGTCAGCGGTGACCCGGTGCTCGTGGAACGGCTCACCGTCAACCTGGTGGAGAACGCGGTACGGCACAACCTGCGCGCCGACGGTTGGGTCGAGGTGCGCACCGGCCGGGCCGACGGCCAGGTCACCCTGACGGTGACCAACACCGGTCCGGCGATCGCCGGTTACGACATCGAACCGATGTTCCAGCCGTTCCGCCGGCTGTCGCGGGAGCGGGTCGCCGGTGCGCGGGGCTTCGGGTTGGGGTTGTCCATCGTCCGCGCGGTGGCCCGCGCACACGGTGGCACCGTCGAGGCACAGCCCCGCCCCGCGGGCGGCCTGATCGTCACGGTCACCCTGCCCGCTGCCTGAGCCGGCGACCTCAGCGGAAGAAGGCGCGCAGGACGGCGGCGCTCTCGGTCTCCAGCACCCCGCCGTAGACCTCGGGGCGGTGGTTCAGCCGGCGGTCGCGGAGCACGTCCCAGAGCGATCCTGCCGCGCCGGTCTTGGGCTCCCAAGCGCCGAAGACGACGGTGGAGACCCGGGCCAGCACCAGCGCCCCCGCGCACATGGTGCACGGTTCCAGGGTGACCACCAGGGTGCAGCCGTCCAGCCGCCAGCGGCCGGCCCGCTCGGCACCCCGGCGCAGGGCCAGCACCTCGGCGTGGGCGGTGGGGTCGCCGGTCAGTTCCCGTTCGTTGCGCCCGATGGCCAACTCGGTCCCGTCCGGCCCGTAGAGCACCGCGCCCACCGGCACGTCGTCGACGTCGGTGGTGCCCGCCGCCGCGCCGGCGGTGCCGGTGACGGCGACCTCCAGGGCGCGGCGCATCCACAGCTCGTGCCGCTGGCGACGGCCGACCGCACCCGGGTCGGCCAGGCCCTCGTGCGCGCCCGGTCCGGCACGTCCCACCACACCGGGAGTCGGTTGCCCCGGCCGGATCGTCTCCAGTGCCGGGTCGGTGGCGTCCGCCGGCTCAGACCTCACGCAGCTCCTCGACCTCGTCGGCGCAGCCGAGCACCTGGCAGATCTCGGAGGTGACATCCGCCGGCAGCATCCCCTCGTGCGTGCACAGGGTCAGCAGCTTCTGCGCGGAGATGCCCAGGTTGGTCAGCAGGTCGGCCTCACCCACCGGATCGGCCTCCGGATCGACGGCGGGCTGCTCGCTCTCCTCGTCACCGGTGGACGCCGGGCGTGGTTCCTCGTCGCCGTCGAGCCCGGTGACCGAGGTCTTGAGGTCACCGACCAGCAGCGCGCCCAGCGGAGACTCCTCGGCGTACGCGGAATCCGAACCGAACACCCGCAGGTCCTCGCCCTCGTCGAGACGCAGGATCACCAGGTACGCGTCATCGGCCTCGACGAAGAGCAGCGACACGTCGGCCTCCTGGTCGACGTCACGCAGCCGCTCGGCGACCTCGTCGATGTCGGTGGCGCCACGCAGGCTGACCTCGGCGGCGGTCCAGCCACTGTCGTCGCGCACCACGGCCGCAGCGAAGTACGACACGGTCCCCCCAATAGCCCTCGACACAGCGTCGACTCGTTACGCGTGCACGTTAGCCGGTCGGGTCGGCAGGCGACTCGTCAACGCCCCGAGAGGTCGGTCATTCCTGACAAAGTCGGATCAGCCGGTTACTCGACGGCGGGTAGCGATGAGCTCGCGCAGACGCTCGGTGCGCTGCCGCTGGGGTCGGCTGCGCTGACGGACCGCGCGGGCGCCCGCCAACTCGGCAAGCAACTGCAGGCGGCGTCGACTGCGATCGGGGTCCTGTCGCGGGGTGGTCCAGGCCATGGTCCCGAGCGTGCCGAGTCTCGGCGGCTACGTCAAGACAGCGTTCGCTACGCAGCCAACCGGGCACACGGCGCAATCGTCCGCAGCCCCCGGATCACCACAGCGGCCAGTCACCGCTGGTGGCCCAGCGGACCGCCACCACGGCAGCGGCGATGCTCCAGCCACCCGCCGTGACGATGGCCACCCCGGTGGCGACCCCACGATCGCCGTAGCGGACCAGCACCAACGCGGTCACCCACGCCAGCAGACCCGCCAACACCGTCCACCACGCGTAGCTCGTCAGATCGGTGCCGAGCAGGCCGAACAGCAGCAGCCAGGTGGCCGCCGCGCCACCGCCGGCGGCGACGCCACCGCCGCTGACCGGGTGCGGCTCGCGGTAGGTGGGGCGGGACGGGGGACCGGCCGGGAAGAGCCCCGACGGGAGACGCGCCACCTGGTGCGCGGCACCAGGATCCGGGCCAGGATCGGGTCGGGCGATGGTCACCGTCGCTGCCCTCCCTCACGCGCGCCACTCGTGCTCACGGTACCGGCTCTGGAAGGATGACCGGATGCCCTCGCCGACGATCAGCCGCCGCGCGCGTCCGGTGTACCCGATCCTGCTGCTTCTCGCCCCGGTGCTGGCCGCCGGCTGCGCGACCACCCGACCGGGAGCGCCGACCGACGCCGCTCCGACGACGCCGTCGGCGGTCTGGGCGACCGCCGACCAGGCGGTGTCGCCGACAGCCGCGCCGAAGGCCACGCCGACGGCGACCGGTCCGGCCCGCCCGAAGCCGTCGTCGGCCAGCCCGTCGGCCACGGCACCCCGCGCCGGGGTGCGGCATGTCTTTCCGGTACGCGCCGGCAACGTGGACTACCACCCGACACACGGCGCGTACCCCGCCACGGATCTCTTCGCCAACTGCGGTGAACCGTTCGTCGCGGTGACCGACGGGACGGTGCTTGAGGTCAGTCGCGTCGACAGGTACACGAAGGGCGGGCCGCAGGGTCCGGACAACGGCGGCCTGTCGGTCTCCCTGCTGGGCGACGACGGGGTGCGTTACTACGGTTCGCACCTGAGCGTCGTGTCCAGCGGCGTCGACGCCGGGGTGCGGGTCCGCGCCGGGCAGCAGCTCGGCAAGGTGGGCCGCACCGGCAACGCCAACAACGTCTGCCACGTGCACTTCGGCATCTCGCCACCGTGCAAGGGCAAGGACGGCTGGTGGATCCGGCGTGGAGTGCTCTGGCCGGCTCGGTACCTGGATTCCTGGCGCGGTGGTGGCAATCGGGAACCGGCCGCCGAGGTCGTCGCGTGGCAGCGCAAAAACGGCTGCCCGAAGGCTCCCTGACCGGCCCCGCAGCGACTAGGTTCGGTGGGATGAAGGCCCGGGACCCCATCGCCGACCTGCGCCGCATCGCTTTCCTGCTGGAGCGGGCGAACGAGGCGACGTACCGGGTTCGAGCGTTCCGGTCGGCGGCGAAGGCGTTGGCGGGTCTGCCGGCGACCGAGGTGGCCGCGCGGGCGGACAACGGCACGCTCACCGAGTTGGCCGGGGTCGGCGACGTGACGGCCCGATGCGTGGCGGAGTCGCTGGCCGGTGAGGAGCCGGTCTACCTGCGCCGACTGGTGGCGACCGAGGGCAGTGACCTCGACGCCGAGGCCACGGCGCTGCGCGCCGCCCTGAAGGGCGACTGCCACACCCACTCGGACTGGTCCGACGGCGGCTCGCCGATCGAGGAGATGGCACTGGCCGCGGTCGAGTTGGGCCACGAATACCTGGTGCTGACCGACCACTCACCACGGCTGACGGTGGCCCGGGGGCTGACCGCCGACCGCCTGCGCCGGCAGCTCGATCACGTGGCGCAGGTGAACGCGGCGCTGCCCGAGGGCTTCCGGATCCTCACCGGCATCGAGGTGGACATCCTCGCCGACGGCTCCCTCGACCAGGACGACGAGCTGCTGGCCCGGCTGGACGTGGTGGTCGGCTCGGTGCACAGCGGCCTCAAGGACGAGCGGTCGAAGATGACCCGTCGCATGCTGACCGCGGTCGCCAACCCGCACCTGGACATCCTCGGTCACGTCACCGGCCGGATGGTCTCGTCCCGCCCGGCCGGGGTGACCGGGCCGGGTGACCGGGGGCACCGCGCCCGGACCAGGGCGGAGAGCGACTTCGACGCGGATGCCGTCTTCGCCGCCTGCGCCGAGTACGACACCGCCGTCGAGATCAACTCCCGGCCGGAACGGCAGGATCCGCCGAAGCGCCTGATCCGCCGTGCGCTGGAGGCTGGCTGCCGGTTCGCCATCAACACCGACGCGCACGCGCCCGGCCAACTCGACTGGCAGCGGTTCGGCTGTGAGCGGGCCGCCCTCTGCGGCGTCCCCGTCGACTCGGTGGTCAACACCTGGCCGGCGAAACAGTTGGTCGCCTGGACGCACGAGCGAGCCTGACCAACGTCGCGTCCAACCACGGCGGCTCTGCTCGCCCGGCGACCCGGCCGCTCAACGCAGATCGCCCGACCGGCCGCTCGGCGCAGATCGCCCGACCGGCCGCTCGGTCTTGATCGACTCGACTTCAAGGAAATCGGCCTGTCCTACTGCCTTGGACACCCCGACTCCAATGAAGCCGAGTCGATCACTCGCCGCGCGGAGCCGGGCCGAGTCGATCACGCGCCGCGCGGAGCCGGGCCGAGTCGATCACGCGCCGCGCGGAGCCGGGCCGGGCCGGTCAGTGGTGGGCGGGCTCGGCGGCGGGGGTGGCGGTGGGCTCGGCGGCTGGGGCGGCGGGAGCACCGACACCGACCACCGGGCGGGACTTCCGGCGCCCGAACGCGCCCTGCGCGACCGCGACCCCCAGCAGCACGATGAGCGCGCCGACCGGCTGGTGCCAGTTGAGCCGCTCGTCGAGCGCCATGGCTCCGATCAGCACCGCGAAGATCGGGATCAGGTACGTGACGGTGGACGCGGTGCTCGCGCCGGCCACCCGGATGTTGCGCATGTTGATGACGAAGGCGAGCCCCGTGCCGAGCGCGCCGAGGGTCAGCACGCTCGCGACCACCCCGGCGGACAACTCGGTGGGCAGCGGCGGCAGGCCGGCGACGAACGGGGTGACGATGGCCAGTTGCACGGCGGCCAGCAGCAGTTGCGCCGCGGAGAGCGACAGGCCGGAGTAGGAGCTGCCGGCGACGAACCGCTTCTGGTACGGGATGGCGACGCCGTAGCAGGCGGCCGCGCCGAAGCACATCAACTGCCCGGTGAAGTGCGCACCGCCGATGCCCTCCCAGACCCCCAGCACCACGAGCACCCCGAGGAAGCCGAGGCCGAGCCCGATCGCGCGGCGCACGGTCAGCCGCTCGGTGCGGAAGACGAGCACCGCCAGCGGCAGCACGATCAGGGGCGTGGTGGCGTTCCAGATCCCGGCGAGCATCGACTCGACCCGCTGCTCGCCGTAGCCGAAGAGGGTGAACGGCACGGCCACGCCGAACGCGGCGCCGACGGTCAGGTGCGCCCAGATCCGGGGCTCGCGAGGCAGCCGGTCGCGCAGCACGGCGAGGACGACCAAGAGGGTCAACGCACCGGCGACGACCCGGTAGAGGGTGAGCTGGACCGGGTGCAGCTCGGCCACCCCGACCTTGATGAACAGGAAGCTGGAACCCCAGATCACGGCGAGGGCGACGAAGCCTGGCAGCCAGGCGCGAACCGGTGCCTTGTCAGGAGTGGTATCGGCAGTCACCCCTGACACTCTGCCGGACCCCTCCGACAAAGTCGCGCGCCTTTCGGCCGTTGCGCCGCTCGTCACGTCAGTGGTCTGAACACGCCAAACGTCGTCGACACGAGGGCGGGGTGGTCACGTAGGGTCGCTGCGTGGGACGAATCGATGAAATCGCCAACCGTTATGTGGCCGAGTGGGCGCCGTTGAGCCCCACCGGCGCGACCTTCGTCGGCATCGCCGGCCATGAAGACCAACTCGACGATCTCTCACCTGAGGGTTACCGGGCGCGCGCGGACCTCACCCGCCGGACGCTTGCCGAGCTTGAGGTGACCGAGCCGCAGACCGAGTCCGAGCGGATCGCCAAGGAGGCCATGCAGGAACGGCTCGGCCTGGACCTGGCCCGGTACGACTCCGGCGAGACGACAAGCGGCATCAGCGTGATCGAAAGCGGGCTGCACGAGATCCGCATGGTGTTCGACCTGATGCCGACCGCGACCAGCGACGATCGGGCGAACATCGCCGCCCGGCTCAACGGCTTCGGCGCCGCGCTGGACGGCTACAAGACCACCCTGCGTGAGGCGCTCGCCTCCGGTCAGGTCAGCTCGAAGGTGCAGCTGGTCGAGGTGGCCAAGCAGTGCGACATCTGGGTCGACCCGACCGGCGACAACTTCTTCCACGGGCTGGTCGAGCGGCTGGGCGCTGAGGGTTCGCTCGGCGCGGAACTGCGGCGGGGCGCGGCGGCGGCAACCGCGGCGACCGCCGAGTTCGGCCAGTTCCTGCGTACCGAACTGGCCCCGCACGGGCGGGACAAGCAGGCCGCTGGCCGGGAGCGCTACGAGCTCGCCTCGCAGTACTTCCTCGGCGCCAAGGTCGATCTGGACGAGACGTACGCCTGGGGTTTCGCGGAGCTGGCCCGCCTGGAGGCGGAGATGCGGGTCGTCGCGGGACGCATCGCGGGCTCCGGTGCCACCGTCGACGAGGCCGTGGCCAGGTTGGACGCCGACCCGGCGCGGACCATCCAGGGCAAGGAGGCGTTCCGGGACTGGATGCAGGCCCTCGCCGACAAGGCGATCACCGAGTTGCACGGCACCCACTTCGACATCCCGGAGCAGGTCCGGCGCATCGAGTGCTGCCTCGCCCCGACCAGCGACGGCGCGATCTACTACACCGGCCCCAGTGAGGACTTCTCCCGCCCGGGTCGGATGTGGTGGGCGGTGCCGCAGGGCATCAGCGACTTCTCGACGTGGCGAGAGGTGACCACGGTCTACCACGAGGGCGTGCCCGGTCACCATCTCCAGGTGGGGCAGACCGCCGTCCGCGCCGACCTGCTCAACCGTTGGCAGCGGCTGCTCTGCTGGGTCTCCGGGCACGGCGAGGGCTGGGCTCTCTACTCGGAGCGGCTGATGGACGAGCTGGGTTACCTGGAGGACCCGGGCGACAAACTGGGCATGCTCGACGGCCAGGCGATGCGCGCGGCACGGGTGATCGTCGACATCGGCATGCACCTGGAGCTGGAGATCCCCAAGGACAATCCGTTCGGCTTCCACCCGGGCGAGCGGTGGACGCCCGAGCTGGGCTGGGAGTTCATGCGGGCGCACTGCCGGGTTCCGGACGAGAATCTGCGCTTCGAGCTGAACCGCTACCTGGGTTGGCCGGGGCAGGCTCCGTCGTACAAGGTGGGTGAGCGGATCTGGCTCCAGGCCCGCGAGGACGCCAAGGCCCGCAAGGGCGCCGACTTCGACCTGCGGGAGTTCCACCGCCAGGCGTTGGACCTGGGCGCGCTGGGTCTCGACCCGCTGCGCCGGGCGCTGGCCCGGCTCTGAGCCAGCAAAGGCTTCAAGCGCCGGCGGTACGACGTACCGCCGGCGCTTCCCGCCGTGCCCGTTCAGCCGAGGGTCAGCGCCAACGCCGGTCGGGCGGTCAGCGTGTCACTTGTGACGTACGCCAGGTCGATGACCGGGTCGGTGAACGTGATCGGGATGGGCGAGGTGACCGGCACACCGTCCGGCAGCGGCAGATCCGGCGTCAGGGTGATCTTGATGCCGAGTAGCCGGCCGACGAACCGGGTGGCGTAGAACGCCACGTCTCCGCTGACGGTCAGCCGGTCGGTCGCGTAACGCTGGTTGCGCCCAGCGGGGCCGTCGGCGCTGAGCAGGAAGTCGTCGGTCACCGCCTCACGCATGCTGAACTTCAGCACCTTGAGGTCGCCTCTGACGGTACGCAGGTCGGTGGTTCCCTCGAACCGCAGCCCGGTCATCCGGACCGACGATCCGGTGAGCTTGGAGGGCGTCTGCGCCACCGTCGGCAGGGTCGGATCGGCGGCGATGCGCGGCAGCGGCTTGCCCGGCTCGACCGCGCCCGGCCTGTCGGGGTTCGGCGTACCCGGCCGGTCGGGGGTTGGTCCGCCCGGCCCCTCGGGGGTCGCCGTGCCCGGCCCGCCCGGGGCCGGCGGCGGGCAGTTGCCGGGGCCGTCCGTCGGGGTGCCGGTCGGTCCCAGAGTGGGCGGGGCGGCCGGGCTCGTCGAGGGCTCCTCGCGGCGCCCACCACCCAGCAGATCACCGATGCCGTCCAGGAGGTCGGTGACCACGTTGCCGTCCGGGCTCGGGGTCGGTGTGGCCGGGGTGTGGCTGGGCGACGGGCTGGCCTCCCGGGACGGGGTGGGGCAGGCGGTCGCCGCCGGCCGGCTCGGGGCGGCTCGCACCACTCGGGGTTGGATCGCCAGCCCACCCGCGGCCAGGCCGAGCACCACGAGAACGATGCCGTACGTCCGGTGGGGGTCAGTCGACGGTCCCGGCCGCGCGGGCGGCTCGCCGTCGTCGGCCACCTGGGCCGTCGTCGGGAGAACGGCCCGCTCGACGCCAGCCGGCTCGGCATCCGACCGCTCATCGTCAGCCGACTCGACGCCGCCAAGCCCACCAGCCGACCGCTCATCGCCAGCCGGTGGCGTGGCCGGCGTCCAGGCGAAGGCGAGCGCGCTGCCGACGATGCCGAGGAGCAGACCGACGAAGAAGCCGCCGAGGTTGAGCCCGATCAGCGAGTAGACCGCGGTGACCGCCGCGACGACCGAGTAGAACAGGCGCTGCGCCGGGGTGAACCAGAGCAGCAGACCGCAGGTGACCAGGATGACCGGGATCAGCAGCGAGAGTAGGCCGCTCGCCCCACTGTGAAAGCTGAGGCCGTTGAGGGTCATCCGGGTGGACGCAAACATCTCCAGCCCGGCCAGGGCGGTGAGCAGGCCACCGTAGAACGGTCGACTGCGCCGCCATCGGCGGAAGAGCCGCCACGCCTGAGCCGGACCGCCGGGCCGGGCGTGGGACGGGTTCGCGGTTGTCACGTACTCCTCCTGGCCACGCGGGGAAACGGACACGGGCCGGACCCGCGGCGGTGGCGCGCCGCGGGCCTCGGCTCACCTCAGAAGCACTCCTTGCCCTTGGCGTCGTCGCCCACGTTGACCTTCAGTCGAAGCCCGACCAGGTTGAACGTGGCCGCCGTGGTGTAGCGGGACACCTGCTGCAGGTTGGTGATGGTGACGTGGTCGGAGTTCTGGCCGAACGAGCCGGCCTGCGCCGTCGGGTTCAGGTCGGTGGCGTCCCGACCGATCTTGATGTTGGTGAAGGTCGCGTTGCCGTTGAGCGAGTCCATCGCGATCAGCAGGTCCTTGGCCCGCGCGGGCTCCTTGCCCTCACCGGCGTTGATGGTGAGCACCACCGGCAGGCCCGGCAGGTCGGCGCGGACGGACTGGCAGAGGCTGTACAACTCGGCGCTGCTGATCTCGGAGAGCGCGATCGGGTGGACCTGACCGGCCTTTCCGTCCTTGCCCTTCTCCCGGACGATGCCGCCGTACTGCTTGAAGCCGTCACCCTCGAGGCGCTCGGCGCCGATCTTGAAGGTCTGGCCGGAGACCGTGATGTCGGACGCGATCGCGCCCGTCGACATTCCGAACAGGATGGCGCCCGCGGCGGCCGTGGCGGGTACCGCCATCGCGGCGAACCGCCGCCACCGGGTACGACCCTGATTGTTCAACCGATCCTGCACGGGTTCCTCCTCGAGGTGGATGCGCGCGGTTGCCGGTGACGAACTGGCGGCCCCGTGCCGGGCTCGGCACTGTTACCGGCGGGTAACGATCGGGGTTGATGGTGCACCCGTTGGGGCGTAGGTCACAACCCCCCGATTACCGGGCAGTAATAGAGGCCCGCGTCGACACCGGCACCGCATCACGCTGGGTTGCGGAAGCCGTCGATAAAGAAGGCAAAAAGGACGGAGAGCGGCGCGATTCGCCGGAACTGCTGCGGAGCGTGACGAGACATCGCCCGATTACAATAATGTAACGACCGCGCAGCGGGTGGTTTGACGCAGCTCAGGAGCGGTCCAACCGGTCAGACCCCGGCCAACCAGTCCTCGAGAAGGCGGTGGTCGATGGCGTCCACCCGCCCGAGCGTACGGCCGGAGGCCACCCGCTCCCGCAACTCCGCCCGGGTGAACCAGCGCGCCTCCAGCAACTCCTCACCGTCGACGCGTACCTCGTCGGACGTGGCGGTGGCCCGGAAGCCCACCATCAGGCCGGCGGGGAACGGCCACGCCTGCGACCCCTGGTAGGTCACGTCGGTGACGGTCACGCCCGCCTCCTCGGCCATCTCCCGACGAACCGCGTCCTCCAGGCTCTCGCCGACCTCCACGAAGCCGGCCAGCGTCGAGAACGCGTCCTCGGCCGCGCCCGCGTGCCGGGCCAGCAGACACCGACCCGGTGGGCCGGGCGCCTCGACCAGCACGATGATCGCCGGTTCGATCCGGGGGAAGAGGAGACGCCCGCAGTCACCGCCGGTGCAGGTGCGCATGTGTCCGCCGCCGTCCGCGACGGCCGGCGACCCGCACGCCCCGCAGTATCGCTGCTGCCGATGCCAGTGCAACAAACCCCGGGCGTACGCCTGGACGGCCGCGTCACCCGGTTCGAGCCGCCCGACCAGGGCCCGCACGTCGACGGAACGTGCCGCACCGGCCATCTCGACGGCGGCCCGCTCGGAGAGTGCGGACAGGTCCACGGCAAACGTGGCCACGTCACCGTCGAGCCCCAGGAAGACCGTCTCACCCGCGGCGGACCGGACGAGCGCAGCCCGCTCCGCGCTGAGCCGGACCGGCCCGTCCGCGTCGACGAGACAGCGGTCCCGCCACAGCGCCAACACCACGGTGCCCGACTCGGCGAGCAGCGCGCTCAACCGGGCCGGATCGGTGCGCAGGGGACCCGCCCGGTCCAACCAACCGCCGCCGTACGCCAACACCCGCTCCGCAGTGTCCACCCGGTCACCGTGCCACGTCTGCGGTTCGCCGCCGGCACCGCCCCCGCGCCCCGACGACACGCCGGGCGACACGCGCCAGCAGCACCGGATGGGCGCAACCGCAGGGACGGCCGGGTATTGGTTACCGTAGGTGCCTCCGGGAGGGCGTACCTCCCGCGGCACCCTGGCGATCGAGGTTGCAGTGACGCTGTACGGCGAAAACAGTCCCCCCGCCGACGACCGGCCCACCGTGCAGGTCACCGCGGTCACCTGGCCGGACGACGGTTCGGTGACGACCTCCGCCCCGGGCGAGCCGGAGGGTGGCCCGAGCCGGCCCCGCCGGGTACGGATGCTGCTCGCCGCCGGTGTCACCGGTGGCGTCCTCGCCGCCGTGGCGGGTGCCGGCGCCTGGGCGTACGCCGGTGACGTTCCTCGTGGCACCACCGTGCTCGGCACCGAACTGGGTGGCCGGAGCCGCGCGGACGCCGACCGGGAGTTGCGGGCCGAGCTGGACCGGCGGGCGGCGGCTCTAGCCGGCCCGTTGAAGATCACTGTCGACGGGCGGACCGCCGAGATCAACCCGGCCGAGGTGGGGTTGGCGGTCGACGTGCCGGCGACCGTCGCGGCAGCGGCTGCCGCCGACGCGCACGCGGTCAGCCGCCTGGTCGGCTCCCGCACGGTCGACCCGGTGGTCACCGTCGACGTGGACCGGTTGGACGACGCGCTCCGTAAGGTGCTCGGCAACCAGGCCCGGGGTATGACGATGCCGGCCATCACCTACCAGGGCACCACGCCGAAGGTCGTGCAGCCCAAGCCGGGGCTGAGCCTGGAACCGCAACGCTCGGCCGAGGTGGTGCGCGCCGGCTGGTTGGCCGGCACCCCGGTCACCGTGCCACTCGTGGAGAGCCACCCGGCGACCACCCCGGAGGAGTTGGACCGGCTGGTCACCGAGTTGGCCAAGCCTGCGGTCGCCAAACCGGTCATCCTGCGTACCGACAAGGGTTCCGTGCAGGTCCCGCCCGCCGCCATCGCGAAGAGCCTGCGATTCACGGCCGACAAGGCCGGCAAGCTGACTCCGTCGGTGGACGTCAAGCGGTTGCGGGCGGCGCTCGGCGACGGCCTGGCCGCCATTGAGGCGCCACCGAAGAACGCCACGATGGCCATCGCCGGCGGGCGGCCCACCACCAAGGATGGGCGACCTGGTCAGCAGCTGGACACCGCGGCCCTGGGTCGGGACCTGCTGGCGGTCCTGCCGAAGGCGGACGGCCGCGAGGTGACCGGCGAGCTGAAGCCGACGCCGCCGGAGCTGACCGCGGAGAAGCTGGCCGGCCTGGGCATCAAGGAGCGGGTGTCCACCTTCACCACCCGTTTCACCGGCGGTATGGCCTCGTCGCGCAGCCAGAACATCGCGACCATCGCGAAGCAGGTGGACGGCACTGTCGTCCTGCCCGGGAAGACGTTCTCGTTGAACGGTCACACCGGCGAGCGCGGCTACGCCCAGGGCTACCGGGACGCTCCGGTCATCCTCGGCGGCAAGCTCGTGCCGGGTGTCGGCGGCGGTACCTCACAGTTCACCACCACGCTGTTCAACGCGACGTACTACGCCGGACTGGAGGACGTCGAGCACAAGCCCCACTCGTACTGGTTCGACCGCTACCCGGCGGTCATCGAGTCGACGATCTTCTGGCCGGACCTGGACTTCAAATTCCGCAACAACACGGAGTACGGCGTCCTCATCGACACCTCGTACACGTCGAGCACGATCACCGTGTCGATCTGGAGCACGAAGATCTACGACAGCGTGAAAACGGAGTACGGGCCGCGTCGCAACATCACCACGCCGAAGCTGATCCACCTGGAACCCGGTCCCTCGTGCATCGCGACCAATGGCATCAACGGCTTCACCCAGGACGCCTTCCGGGTCATCAAGAAGGACGGCGCGGTGGTCAAGCGGGAGAAGTTCACCTGGCGCTACGACGCGGAACCCCGCTACGTCTGCGGGCCCAAGCCCTCCTGACGTCGCACCCGCTCCGAGGTCTACTCGCCGGCGTCACGGCCCTGGCCGTGGCGCCGGCCACCCTGCGGTGGCATGGGCACCACCCGTGCGTCCTGCACTCGGATCTCGGCACGGAAACGGTGTGCGGCCGGATGCCAGATCTCCTCGAACGGGCCCATGACCTCACCACCGATACCGCGGCGCCGTACCCGGGACGCCAGCCACCACAGGATCCCCAGGATCGCTGCCACGCAGCCGGAGAAGACCAGGAGTATCAGCGCGTCGCCCACCCGCTGAGCGTAGCGGCGAGCCTCAGCCCTCGCCGGTGCCCCGGTGTCGGCCAGCTGCGCCGATGTCGGCACGTGCGGCAACACGTCGACGCCTGGCGGCTGTTCGGTTTTGGGCAAGACCGGCCGCAGGCCGCAGGGTCGCGCAACATCCTGGTTGTAGTGGGGTCAGCACGTCGGGGACAGCACGACATCCTGGTTCGAGCGTGACCTTGCC
>NZ_JBEZDC010000027.1:0-62983 GCF_040647935.1 Micromonospora sp. NPDC049204
GCGGGGCGCGCGGGGCGCGGGGCGCGGGGCGGCGCGTCGGGCGGCAGGGTCCCCGGGGGCGGGCGGGCCGCGGGGTCCGCCCGCCCCGAGGGGGATCCTCAGCAGTTGCGGAGTTCGGGGGACTGGTTGAGCAGTTGGCCACGGGTCGACACGAAGCGGCGGTAGCGTTCCCCGTCGACGGCGGACGGGCGGAACGCGGCGACGCGGTGGCAGTTCTGGAATGCCAGGCGTACGCCGAAGTGCCGTTCCAGGCCGGCGCGGATCGCGTCGCTGGCCAGGGCCCGGAGCAGTTGCCCCCGGTCGGCGTCGGTGGGCGGCGGGACGACGTTGTCGGCCAGGTCGTCGTCTCCGGCTTCGAGTTCGGCGACCACCCGGCTCACGGTGGCCCAGGCGTACGGGAGTGAGTCGCGGACGCAGGCGATGAAGGCCTCGTCGTCGATCGGGCCTCGTTCGGCGGCGTCGAGCAGGGCGGGCGGGACGGTGAGCGACATGGTTCTCCTCCGCATCGAGTAACGATTACCGTTTTCATTAACGGCGTCGACTGAGCAGACCACGTCGATGAAGGGACGTCAACGACCCCGCGGGCGCGCCGCGAACAGAAACCGGAAGTGGCAGCAGATCAGGGCCGGCGGGGGTGGCCCTTGAGGTGTCGTCCCAGCTCGCGGGCGATCTCGCGGTTCGCGTCGCGCTCGGCGAGCGTCTGCCGCTTGTCGTAGGAGCGCTTGCCCTTGGCCAGCGCCAGCTCGACCTTGGCATAGCCGTTCTCGAAGTACATCGACAGCGGGACCATGGTCACCCCGCCCTCGCGGACCTTGTCCAGGATCCGGTCGATCTCGGCCCGGTGCAGCAGCAGCTTGCGGTTGCGGCGCGGGGCGTGGTTGGTCCACGTGCCGTAGGTGTACTCGGCGATGTGCAGGCCGTACAGCACGATCTCACCGTCGCGCTCGTGCGCGAACGCGTCCACCAGCGAGGCCCGCCCCTCGCGCAGCGACTTCACCTCGGTCCCGACCAGCACGATGCCCGCCTCGTACGTGCGCAGCACGGTGTACTCGTGCCGGGCCTTCTTGTTCGAGGCGATCAACCGGCGTTCGGGCTGCTTGGACGGGCTCACCCCGCGACGATATCCGGCCGCCGTCTCAGCCGGTCGTCCGGCGTTCGGGGAGCAGTCGCCCGGTCAGCTCCCGTACCGCCTCGGCGAACTCGTCCTGCGACTCGCACGGCCAGTGCCCGAGGATCGGCGGGGGAACGCTGTCGCTGGGCGCCGGCACCACATCCTGCGGGTCGACCAACCGGCGGTCCACCATCGCCGCCGGACCGGTCAGCGTCTCGGCCGTCCCGGGTCGGTGGGCGGCGAAGATCCAACCACCGATCGGGTCGGTGTCGCGCCACAGGTTGATCCAGCGCCAGCCGACCCGCTCGCCGATCTCCCGCAGCGCCGGCTCGTCGGCGTAGGCCGGGAACAGCCGCGAGTACAACCGACCCAGTGGCGATCCGTAGGTCAGCAGCGCGACCCGGTCGGTGATCCGGGTGGGCAGTTGCAGCACCGTCGCGGCGAGCAGCACCGAGCCGTGGCTGTGCCCGGCCAGCAGCACGCCCTGCCCCTGTTCCACCAGGTAGGTGATCCGCTTGGCCAACTCGGGCACGGCCCGCTCGGCGTAGCAGGGCGGCGCGAACGGGTGCGCCGCCCGGGGCCAGAACGTGCCCAGGTCCCAGAGCACACCGACGTAGCGACGGAACTGCGCCGTCCGGTACGCGAAGATGCCGCCCACCACCAGGCCGAGCAGGATCAGGGCGATCGCGTAGCTGCCCGACCCGATCAGGAAGTTGACCATGCTTTCGGGCACCCCGACGTAGCGCTGCGCCAGCTCACCCGGCAGGAGCTGGAGCAGGCCGAGCACGCTGGTGGACAGGCCGAGCGCCGCCAGCCCGGCGTACACCACGGAGAGCGGTTCCAGCCGCTCGGTGAACCGGGCCCGGGCGATCGCCCGCTCGACCCGCCGCACCCGGTCCGCCGCCGCCGGAGGAGCGTGCGGGAAGTCGGCGGTCACGATCGCCCGGGCTACCCGCCGCCGCCCGCGCCGGGTCAGCCTGGTGACCAGGGCGGCCACCAGCAGAGCGGTCAGCACCGCCAGGAAAAACCCGAAGATCGCCCACTTGTACGCCAGGGGCGGGCTGGTCTCCAGCCCGTCCGCGGTCGTGCCCTCGCGATCGAGCACGTCCGCCACGCGGTAGACCAGCTCGGCGGAGAACGCCACGGCGAGACCGGCCGCGATCGTGACGAAGACCGGCGCTCCCAACGCGCGCAGCGGCCCCCCGCGCTGCCCGCCGCCCCGCCGCCAGATCACCAGCGCGGCGAGGATGGTTATCAGCATCATCTGGCTGACGAACAGCCAGGCCACGATCGCTCCGTAGCCGGGCAGTGCGCCGCCCCGCGGCCACGGGGCCGGGCTGATGACGACGTGCACGATCACCAGCATCGTCACGCCGCAGGCGATCGTGCGCAGCCCGCGGAAGAGGGCGTCCACCCGGGGCGCCGGGTCGGTCCGGTCGATGCTCGGCACCACCGTGAGCAGGACCAGGCAGGCCAGCAGCACCGCCCCGGTGGCCGCCAGCAGGAGCACCATCACCCACGAGCGGTGTTGGCTGGCGCGGGCGGCCAGCAGGCTGCCGTCGAGGGTGGCGAATCCCGCCGCGACGTGGACCGAGCGCAGCCGACCCACGAGTGGCTCGCCGTCCCACTGGCCGACCGCGCTCAACCGGTGTTTCGAGGTCGGGGTCGACGGGCTGCGGAACGCGTCGAACGAGTGGCCCGGGCGGGCGCCGAGCCACCAGACCAACCCGAGGGCGGCGACCGGCACCAACGCCAGCACACCCAGGCGGAGCCCGGGCGGGCGTCCGCCGAGCCAGGACAGCCAGCTCCGCCCGGCCAGGCACGACGGGGTGTCCATGCAGCGCCAGGCGACCAGGTCCAACGCCACCCCGACGATGGAGAGCACGTAGAGCATGGTGAGGGTGAGGGCGAGCACCCGGCACAGCGCCATGAAACCCAACTTCGACGCGGTGTTCGCCGGGCGCATCCACAGCGCCACGTTGCAGAGCATGAAGGGCAACAGGAACACCAGCGACAGCGTCCGCACGGCCGTGCCGGACGGCAGGTCACTCCACCGGTACGCCTCCAGCGTCACCCCGTCCGTCCCGGTCGAGTCCGGGTAGCCGGGGCGCGGTCGGTAGAACCCGCCGCTGCGGTCCCCGGCGACCTGGTGCACGTACGGCCGGCCCAGCACCTGATCCGCCCCCGCGCCGGAGACACCGTGCACCCGCAGTTCCACGATCCCGCCCGACGTGGTCGGTCCGGTCGGCGACACGTCCGCCATGGGCCCCCCGAGGTGTGCGCGGCAGCCGGGCGGGTCGTCGACGTACGACCACCTACGCGGCTCCCCGGCTTACCCATCCCGAACCCGGTCAACCATCCGCCGAGCCCGGGCCGTGGTGCGGCCGACCGTCAACAGGTGATTTCATGGCGCCATGGCGAATCCGGTGATCCTGACCGTCGACGACGACCCCGTGGTGTCCCGCGCGGTGGCCCGGGACATCCGCCGCCGCTACGGCGACCGCTACCGGGTGCTGCGGGCGTCCTCCGGACCGGAGGCGCTGGACGCGCTGCGGGAGGTCAAGCTGCGCGGCGAGCAGGTGGCGCTGCTCCTGGCCGACCACCGGATGCCGGAGATGACCGGCGTGGAGTTCCTGGAAGCGGCGATGGACATCTTCCCGGCTGCCCGCCGGGTGCTGCTCACCGCCTACGCGGACACCGATGCCGCGATCGAGGCGATCAACGTGGTGGACCTGGACCACTACCTACTCAAGCCCTGGCATCCGCCGGAGGAGAAGCTGTACCCGGTGGTCGACGGGCTGCTGGAGGCATGGTCGGTCACCCCGGACGCGGTGAGCGCCGAGATCCGGGTCGTAGGGCACCGCTGGTCGGCGCCGTCGTTCAAGGTCCGTGACTTCCTGGCCCGCAACCTGGTGCCGTACCGGTGGATGCTCTCCGACGACCCGGAGGGCGCCCGCCTGCTCGACGCGGCCGGGGCCACCGAGGCGGACGTGCCGCTGGTGGTGACGGCCGACGGTAAGGCGTTGATCGCCCCGAACGAGGCCGAGTTGGCCGCGTTGGCAGGGCTCACCGTGGTGCCCGCGTCGGACTTCTACGACCTGGTGGTGATCGGTGGCGGCCCGGCCGGCCTCGGTTCCGCTGTCTACGGCGCGTCGGAGGGGCTGCGCACCGTGCTCGTCGAGCGGCGGGCGACCGGCGGGCAGGCCGGGCAGAGCAGCCGGATCGAGAACTACCTGGGTTTCCCCGACGGCGTCTCGGGCGCGCAGTTGACCGATCGGGCCCGGCGGCAGGCGGTCAAGTTCGGCGCCGAGTTGCTCAGTGCCCGGGAGGTGGTCGGTCTGAGTGAGGCCGGCGGCGCCCGGCTGTTGCGCTTCGGCGACGGCTCCGAGATCGCGGCGCACACCGTGGTGCTGGCCACCGGCGTGTCGTACCGGGTGCTGGACGCTCCCGGGCTGGCCGACCTCACCGGTCGGGGGGTGTTCTACGGTGCGGCCGCCACCGAGGCGCCGAGCTGCGTCGAGCAGGACGTCTACATCGTCGGCGGGGCCAACTCCGCCGGCCAGGCTGCGGTGCACTTCTCCCGGTACGCGTCGAGGGTGCACCTGCTGATCCGGGGCGCGGACCTGACCGCCTCGATGTCGCGTTACCTGATCGACCAGTTGGAGCGGATCGACCGGATCACCGTGCACCCGCACACGGCCGTGGTCGGCGGTGCGGGTGAGGACCACCTGCAACGGCTCACCCTCTGCGACACCCGTACCGGGGAGGCCCGCTCGGTCGACACCTCCTGGCTGTTCATCTTCATCGGCGCGGAGCCCCGTACCGACTGGTTGGACGGGGTGGTGGTCCGGGACGGACGCGGCTTCATCGTCACCGGCCCGGACCTGTTGGCCGGGGGACGCCGGCCGGCCGGCTGGTCGCTGTCGCGCGACCCGTACCACCTGGAGACCAGCGTTCCGGGGGTGTTCGCGGCCGGGGACGTGCGAGCCGAGTCGGTCAAGCGGGTCGCCTCGGCCGTCGGCGAGGGCGCGATGGCCGTCTCGCTCGTGCACCGCTATTTGGAAGCCCAATGAGCCGGTTCAGCGAGGCCCCGCAGTCGCGAACGAAGGAGATCCAGTGACCACCGCGTCTGATCGGCTGACACCCGCGCAGTTGCGTACCCTGTTCCTGTTCGAGTCCCTCGACGAGGGGCAGCTCGACTGGCTGGCCGAACGCGGCCGGGTCGAGCAGCGCGCCGGCGGCACCCTCGTGTACGCCGAGGGGGAGCCCGGGACCTGCTTCTTCGTGCTGGTGCGCGGCGCGGTGGCGCTGAGCCGCCAGGTGCGCGGCGACGACATCGAGGTCAGCCGCACCGACCAGCGCGGCGTGTACGGCGGGGCGGTCCAGGCGTACCTGGGTGACCAGGTCGACCAGATCTACCGCAACACCATGCGGGCGCTTGTCGACTCGGACTTCTTCGTGCTGCCGGCGGAGGACTTCGCGCACGCCCTGCGGTCCTGGTTCCCGATGCCGATGCACCTGTTGGAGGGGTTGTTCCTCGGCCTGCGGAACAGCCAGACCATCGTCGGCGAGCGGGAGCGACTGCTGGCCCTCGGCTCGCTGTCGGCGGGGCTGACCCACGAGCTGAACAATCCGGCCGCGGCGGCGGTGCGGGCCACCTCGGTGCTGCGGGACCGGGTCGCCGGGATGCGGCACAAGCTCGCCATGGTCGCCGATGGTCGGCTCGACGGCACCGCCCTGCACGGCCTTGTCGCGTTGCAGGAGGAGGCTGTCGCTCGGGTGGCCACCGCGCCGAAGTTGACCCCGATGGCCACCGCCGATGCCGAGGACACCCTCACCGACTGGCTGGAGGAGCACGGCGTCGGCGGCGCCTGGGACCTGGCACCGATCCTGGTAGGAGGCGGGCTCGACGCGGCCTGGTTGGCGCAGGTCAAGGCCGCTGTCGGCGCGGCGGACCTGGAGGCGGCGGTGCGCTGGCTCACCTACACGGTCGACACCGAGCTGCTGATGCGGGAGATCGGCGACGCGGTCACCCGGATCTCCGGTCTGGTGGACGCCGCCAAGCAGTATTCGCAGCTGGACCGCGCGCCGCACCGGGTGGTGGACGTGCACGACCTGCTCGACGCCACGCTCGTGATGTTCAAGGGGAAGATCCCCGCCGAGGTGAAGCTGGTCCGCGAGTACGACCGCAGCATCCCGCCGGTCCCGGCGTACGCGGCCGAGCTGAACCAGGTGTGGACCAACCTGATCGACAACGCGTTGGGCGCGATGGGGGAGAAGGGGGTGCTGACCGTCCACACCGGCCGCGTCGGTGACCAGTTGGCGGTCGAGGTCACCGACACCGGCCCGGGTATCCCGCCCGAGGTGCGTCCACGCATCTTCGAACCGTTCTTCACCACCAAGCCGGTCGGCGCGGGCACCGGCCTGGGGCTGGACATCTCGTACCGGATCGTGGTGCACAAGCACCACGGTGACATCCGGGTGGAGACCGAGCCGGGACGGACCACGTTCCGGGTGCTGCTGCCGATCACGGAGGGCGCACCGGAGGTGCCCGGCGACGCGCCGGCTACCTAGAGACAGCGGGCGGTAGCGGGCAGTAGTCTCGGGCGGCGTTTCGTGATCCCGCCCCCGAGGAGGGTCCCGTGGAGTCGATGGCACGCCAGCGCACCACCGTGGAGAACGACCAGCCGGATGATCCACCGGACACGATGTTGCCGGAGCTGGAGGATCGTGAGTGGCTGCACCACGCACAGGAGTTCGCGCACACCAGCTTCTGGGCGGTGGCCCGCCGGCTGCCCCGGTTGGTCCGGGCGGCGGTCGGCCTGGCCTGGTCCACCAACCGCCGGGACACGGTCGCCTCCATCGGCCTGAACATCGCCGCCGGGGTGATGACCACGTTCGGCCTGCTCGCGACGACAAGCGTGCTGCGCGAGTTGTTCGCCGTCGGTCCCACCCCGGACCGGGTCCGCTCGGCCCTGCCGGCGCTGATCGTGGCCGCGGCGGCGGTGTCGGCGCGCGGCGGCCTGACCATCGCGGCGGGTTGGGCGCAGGCCCGGCTGATCCCGCAGATCAACTATCAGGTGGAGCTGCGGCTGTTCGAGGCCACCACGGCGGTGGACCTCGCCGCGTTCGACGACGCCGGCTTCGCCGAGGAGATGGACCGGGCGCGCGACCGGGGGATGGCGGAGGCCGCGTACATCGTCGACCACACCGTCAACCTGGTCACCGGCGTGGTGGGGATGCTCGCCACCGCCGTCGCGGTGACCGTCATCCAACCGCTGCTGCTGCCCTGCCTGCTGCTGGCCGCGGTGCCCCAGGCGGTCACCGCGGTGCGGATGGCCCGCCGGGAGTACCTGGCGATGCTGGCCCGGATCACCAGGCGACGCCGGATGTGGATGCTGGCCCACCTGATGGCCAACCGGCACACCGCCGCCGAGGTACGCGCGTACCAGATGCGCGACTTCCTGCTCGCCGAGTATCGCGGGGTGATGGCGGTCGAGACCCGCGCCGAGCTGCGGCTGGTCCGCTCCCAGACCGGCACCCGGGTCATCGGTGCCACGGTGGCGGGGCTGGCCACCTTCGGCGTGTACGCGGTCCTCGGCGGCCTGCTGCTCAGTGGGATGGTGGCCCTCGCCGCCGCGGCCACCGCCCTGCTCGCGTTGCAGTCCGCGCGGACCAGCCTGGGCGTGGCCGTCGTCGCCACCAACTCGCTGTACGAGGACGCCCTCTACTACCAGGACTACCAGGACTTCCTGGCCCGCGCCCACGCCCGGGTGCCGATCGGCGGCAACCGGGTGACCGACGGTGTCGACGTGATCGAGGTGGACGACGTGAGCCTGCGCTACCCGGACACCGACGCCCCGGCGGTGGACCGGGTCAGCCTGACCGTCCGCCGGGGCGAGGTGATCGCGCTTGTCGGCGAGAACGGCTCCGGCAAGACCACCCTGGCCAAACTGATCGCGGGCCTCTATCAGCCGACCGGCGGGGTGATCCGTTGGGACGGCGTCGACGCGGCGGAGTTGGACCCGCGCGCCCTGGGCGCCGAGGTGGCCGTGATGACCCAGGAGTGGTGGAAGTTCCCGTTCACCGCCGGGCAGAACATCCGCGTCGGCCGGCACGACCGCCCACCGGACCGGTCCGGCCCGAGTGTGCAGGAGGCGGCTCGTGCGGCCGCCGCGCACGACATGATCGTCGGCCTGCCGCGCGGCTACGACACGCTGCTCGACCGGGAGTTCAAGGACGGTCACGAGCTGTCCGGTGGGCAGTGGCAGCGGCTCGTCGCGGCTCGCGGCCTCTACCGCGACGCCGCCCTGCTGATCTGTGACGAACCCTCCGCCGCCCTGGACGCGCGTGCCGAACACGCCCTGTTCCAGCACCTGCGCCGCCGCCCCGACCGGGCGGTCGTGCTGATCACCCACCGGCTGGCAAACGTCCGGCACGCCGACCGGATCTTCGTGCTGGAACGGGGTCGACTCGTCCAGCACGGCAGCCACGACGAACTGATGACCGCCGGCGGCCTCTACCGTGAGCTGTTCGACCTGCAGGCCAGCGGCTACCTGACCGGCACCGACGAACGCCGCCCCGCCGACACCCGCTGACCAGATCGCGCCGAGCCCAGCCGAGGAGGCTGCCGCGGACCGACGCGGCGGCCAGGGCCCGGTGTCAAAGTCCCTGGCCGGCCTGCGACGGCCCCAGACGGCTCGGCTGCACCGAGGACTTTGACACAGGCCCTATGCCCAGGCGCGGTCGAGGGCCAGCGCGAGCCGCTGTGTCCACTGCTCGACGGTGCCCTCGATACCCGGGTACTCGTCGGTGAAGTTGGCCCAGTCGACGCCCCAGGTCAGCACGGTCTCGGCGTCGAAGCGGTCGGCTTCGACGGCGAGGTCCGGTCGCATGAGCCGGCGGACCAGGTCCAGGTCGACGGTTGTGGTTTCGGCGAGGAGAACTGCGTCGTAGAGATCCTTGCCCTGCGGATACGAGTCGGTGGCCAGCCACAGCAGCTTCCACGCCAGCGCCAGCGCGGCGGGTGCGGCCAGCATCGGCTCCGCGACACCCGGCAGCATGACCGTTTCCGGTGGGAGGGGGAGCTGTTCGCCGAAGACGATGTCGATCTGTACGTGGCCGTCCGGCGCCCCGGCCGTGCTGAACGGGACGACGAGGCGGCGGCCGTCGGCCCGGTCGTACGTCCAGATGACGGCCTCGCTGATCCGGTCCGGTTGCAGGCCGGCATCCGGGGTGGCCCGGACGGCGGCCTTGACGGCGTCGAGTAGCGCACGGGCGTCGGCACTGTCGCTGGTGATCGTGTGTGGGACGACGACGAAGTCGAGGTCGCCCGGCTCGCGGGCGCCGTCACCGACCTGGGCCGGCAGGAGGACACTCCCGCGCAGCACCAGATGGCGGCTCTCGGGGATCGCCGCGATGACCGCCAGGATCTGTCGCATCGCGGCGCGCCGGGCGGTGGTCCACCGCTCACCGGTGGCGGCCACGAGGAAGTCGGGCTCACCAGCCCGGTACGCGTTCGAATACTGCCTGAGCGCCGGATCGAACGCCGCCCGCTGGCGGACGGGTACGTCGGCGGGCAGTGGTCGGTAGGTCGGCGGAAAGCCCGGCATGCCCTCCGGTGCGGACCTCACGGTGTTCTCGCGCGTCGCCTGCCACTCGTTCACGCGGCCTTCGGGCACGTCCATCCAGCGGTCGTCGTGTGCCGGGTTGCCGTCGAACACGACGTACTCCTGCTCGACGGCGACGGGCTCATGCCCGGCGGCGGCCAGGGCCGCGACGAGGTCGTCCAGGCGCTGCTTGGCGGTGGTGAGCCCGACGCCGTGGCAGCGCTGGTTGACGAACCGTTCCTGCACACCGTCAGCGCGTTCCCGGCGGGCGTTGCGGGACAGCCGCGCCCCGTGCGGCACGACCAGATCGGTCAGCGCCAGTACCTGCGCCACCGCCGGGCCGGTCAGCAGCAGCTTGAGGTGATGCTCGAAGTACCGGCCCTTCGGCTCCGTCGCCGCCTGCTCGTCCGACTGCGGCACGCCGACGCACCACGGTGCCGCTTCGATCTTCGTGCGGCGCACCTGCATACCGGCGGCCCGCACCTCGCGTTCCCAGCGCAGCGCCGCGGCCCGCTGCTCGGCCAGCGTGCCTCGCCCGGTCAGGGTGAGCATCGGCTGGTAGGCGAACGTGCCCCGGTCGAGCACGATGTGCACGAACTTCATCCCGTGCCGGGCCGTGAAGGCAGACAGCAGGTTCGCCTCGTGATCTTGGACAGTGATGTGGATTTCGAAGTCCCCCGACACCTCACGCATCGACGGAGTCTATGCCGGGGCGTCAGAGCACGCGGGCGACCCCGCAGTAGCCATCGACCGGGGCCGGGGGCCTGCTGTCGGTCCGCCAGTGCCCCAGCGGCACGACGCCCGGCTCGACCAGGTCGAGGCCGTCGAAGAACGCCGTGAAGTCCGCGACCTCCCGCAGGTGGTACGGCAGAGCACCGCTTTCGTTGTACTGCCGATGCGACTCGATGACCCGCTCGCTGGTAGCCGTACCGTCGGACATCGCCAGGAAGCTGCCCGACGGTAGGGACGAGACCAGAGCGTTGACGATGGCCTGGGCCTCGGCCGGCTTCTCGACGTGACCCATGACGCCCAGCAGCATCAGCGCGATCGGCGCACCGAAGTCCAGTGTGTCGCGGGCGTCCTGGACGATCTTCTCCGGGTCGCGCAGGTCGGCGTCGACGTACTGGGTGGCACCCTCCTGGCTGCTGGTCAGCAGCATCCGGGCGTGCGCGAGAACCATCGGGTCGTTGTCGACGTAGACGACGCGCGCCTGCGGCGTGATCCGTTGGGCGACCTCGTGGGTGTTGTCGGCCGTGGGCAGGCCGGTACCGACGTCGAGGAACTGGCGGATCCCCGCCTCCGCGGCGAGATACGTCACGGCTCGTCCGAGGAACGCGCGCGAATACCGTGCCGCCTCGACGATTTCCGGGAAGACGGCCCGTACCTGTTGGCCGACCTCGCGATCCGGGGCGAAGTTGTCCTTACCGCCGAGCCAGTAGTTCCACACCCGTGCCGAGTGCGGCACCGTCGTGTCCAGCTTGGCGGCCGAACCTCCGGCCGGCTGCTCAGCGTGGTCCTGCGACATGTCCGTCTCCTCTTACCAGCCATGCGATGTCGAGGCCGCAGCCTAGCGGCGCGGCGGCGCTCGCATGATACTGCGGATCGACGGAACCCTTGATGGCGGCAACGGCCACGGTCAGAGGTCGTCGGGCCACCAGAATGGATCGAGGCTCTTTGCCGTGGCCGCGTGGGCAGGTGCCGTATCCGATGCTGGAGACGTCAGGAGGTGGCGGTCAGGAACTCGGCCAGGACCCGCGTGTGGGTGGAGAACGCCAACTCGACCGGGTCGGAGAGCACGAGCCACTCGGTGGCCTCCTCCGTCGGCGTCGACGGTGGCAGGTCCTCGGCCGCTCGCTCGGGCAGCACTCCGAAGATCATCATCGTGCCGCCGTGCGGGGCGCCGCGCACCGCGAGCAGTCGGGCGTCCTCGGCGGCCGCGACCAGGCCGGTCTCCTCCCGCAGCTCACGAACGAGGGCGTCGGACCACTCCTCGCCGTACTCGACGAAGCCGCCCGGCAGCGCGAGCAGCCCGCGGGCCGGCTCGATGTCCCGGCGGACCACCACGACACCCAGGCCGTCGGCCGTGCGGACCGGCAGCACCGCGACCGCCACGGGCAGCGGGTTGCGCCAGACGGTCTCGCCGCAGGCCGCGCAGACCCGCGGCCATCCGGCGGCCGGCGGGTAGGCGGCGCCGCAGTAGGAGCAGTGCGAGTACGGCGTGCCGGTCATCCGCAGCACGTTACCCCCCCGCCGCCGCCCACTCTGCCGCGCCGCCGCCCGCGCTCAGGCTCAGGCCTCCGGGGCGCCGGTGTAGAAGGCGGTGGTACGCGCGGCGGCGGCGTTCGCCTCGTTGGGGTCGGTGCCGGCGGCGATGCTCGCCGCACCCCACAGTCGGCTGCTCAGCTCGACGGCCCGTCGGCCCTCGGGCGAGGCGCTCCACTCGGCAGCCTGCTCCGGGGTGACCCCGCTGCCGTCGCCGGCCAGGTGGGTGGCGAGACCGAGGAACCCGAGGTCCCAGCCGACACCGACGGCGCCCGGCCCGAACTGGGCCCACCGGTCCTGGTCGACGTGCGCGATGTGGTCCAGGTCGAGGCGTGCCCGCTCGTCGTCGACCGGGGTGATCCGCACCTCGATCCAGCTCACCTCGCCGCCCATTTCCCAGGTGGCGGTGAAGCGGTGCGGCGGCTCGCAGCTCTCGACGACGCCGTGGGCGTTGCCCTGCAGCTCGTACTTGCCGTGCAGCCGCAGGTCGCCGGAGATCGGCAGGAACCAGCGGGGGATGCGCTCGGCGTTGGTGCAGGCGTCCCACAGATCCTCGGCCGTCGCCTGGTAGGTCTGGCTGATCGTGGTCACCCGAGCCTCACCGGCCTCCAGGGTGCGGCTGCCGACCGTGCGCCGCACGGCGTTGATCTGCTCGGTGGCGTCGAACATCAGGTGTTCCTCTCGTCGGGTGGGTCGGCTGCCTCGCGCAGCCGGCGCTCGCGTCGGCCCCGGGCCAGTTCGGTGGCGAGTGCCGCCAGGGGCGGGGTCCAGAACCGGCGGAAGTGCTCCAGCCAGCCGTCGACCTCACGCAGTGGCCGTGGGTCGACCGCGTACAGCCGCCGGGTGCCCTCCGGCCGCACCGTGGCGAAACCGTTGTCCCGTAACACCTTGAGGTGTTGGGACACGGCGGGCTGGGAGATGCCGAACTCGTCGCGGATCACCGCGCTGACCGCGCCGGCGGTCTGCTCGCCGGTGGCGAGCAGCTCCAGGATGCGGCGCCGGACCGGATCGCCCAGCACGTCGAAGGCGTGCACGCGACAGTTATATCAGCAGCGGCTTATTTAAGCCAAGTGTGATAACCCGATCAGCTTGTCCAGTCGGATCGGCAGGTCCCGGATCCGCACGCCGGTGGCATGGTGCACCGCGTTGGCGACCGCCGCCGCCGCGCCGACGATGCCGATCTCGCCGATGCCCTTCACCCCGGCCGGGTTCAGCTCGTCGTCGCGCTCGTCCAGCCAGTACGCCTCGATGGACTCGACGTCCGCGCAGCCGGTGATGTGATAGGTGGCCAGGTCGTGGTTGACCCAGTCGCCGTACCGCTCGTCGAGCAGGCCCTCCTCGTGCAGGGCCATCGACAGCCCCATCGTCATGCCGCCGATGAGCTGGCTGCGGGCCGTCGTCGGGTTCACCACCCGGCCGGCCGCGAACACGCCGAGCATCCGGTTCAGCCGTACCTCGCCGGTGTCCGCGTCGACCCGCACCTCGACGAACTGCGCCCCGTAGGCGTACCGGGGCAGGGCGGGCTGCCCGCCCACCTCCTCGGTGGTGTCCGCCTCGGCGGTGACCTCGCCGGTCGGCGGCCCGCCGTCGCGCAGCTTGTCGCGCAGCGCCTGCGCGGCGCGGATCACCGCCCAACTCCAACTGGCGGTGCCCATCGAGCCGCCGGCCAACGGCGCGGTCGGCAGGGCGCTGTCCCCGATGTGGATCTCCACCCGTTCCGGCGGCACCCCGAGGGCGTCGGCGGCCACCTGCCAGATCGCCGTCCGGGCGCCGGTGCCGATGTCGGTGGCGTCGATCCGGACCAGGAAGCTCCCGTCCGGTCGGGCGGTGGCCGTGGCCGACGACGGCCGGGCCCGGGCCGGGTAGCTCGACCCGGCCATCCCGGTGCCGATCAGCCAGCGCCCGTCGCGCCGGGCGCGGGGCGTCGGGTCCCGGTCGGTCCAGCCGAACCGCTGCGCACCCTCGCGCAGACAGGACACCAGGTTGCGGCTGGTGAACGGCCGCCCCTGGTCCGGGTCGACCGCGGTGTCGTTGCGGATGCGCAGCTCCACCGGGTCGACGCCGACGGCGATGGCCAGCTCGTCCATCGCCGACTCCAGGGCGTACGCGCCGGGGCACTCGCCGGGGGCGCGCATCCAGAACGGGGTCGGCACGTCGAGGCGGACCAGCCGGTGCGTGGTGCGGCGGTGCGGTGCGGCGTACATGCTGCGGGTGTAGACGGCGGTCTGCTCGGCGAACTCCCGGACGGTCGAGGTCTGGCTGATCGCGTCGTGGCAGATGGCGGTGAGTCGCCCGTCGGTGTCGGCGGCGAGGCGGACCCGCTGGATGGTGGGGGTGCGGTAGCCGACCGGCCCGAACAGTTGCTGGCGGGTCAGCGCCAGCTTCACCGGCCGGTCCACGTGCCGGGCCGCGAGGGCGGCCAGCACCACCGAGGACTTGGCGTACCCCTTGCTGCCGAAGCCGCCGCCGACGTGCTCGGCGACCACCCGGATCGACTCCGGGGGCAGCTCGAACATCTCGGCGAGGGTGGCCCGCACCGGTGACGCGCCCTGGGTGGAGTCGTGCACCAACAGCCGGCCGTCGCGCCACTGTGCCGTCGTGGCGTGCGGCTCCATCGGGTTGTTGTGGTACGCCGGCGTGCGGTACGTGGCGTCCACCCGCACCGGTGCCGCCGCGTACCCGGCGTCGAAGTCACCCTCGGCGGTGTCCGTCGGGTAGCTGGGGTTGACGTGGTCCGGCTGGTACAGGCCGGGGTGGTCGTCGGTGAGCACGGTGCTGTGCGGGCCGGCGTCGTAGTCGATGCGGACCAGCCGGGCACCCTCCCGGGCCGCCTCCAGGCTGGTGGCCACCACCACGGCGACGTACTGCCCCCGGTAGTGCACCGCCGGCTCCTGCAACAGCCACAGCTCCGGCTGCGGGCCGGGTGCCATCCGGGGCGCGTTGCCGTGGTGCACCACGGCCAGCACACCGGGCGACGCCAGCGCCTCCGTGGTGTCGATCCGGGTGATCCGGCCGCGCACCACCGCGGACGGCACCGCCCAGCCGTAGGTGATGCCGTCCACCGGGTACTCCACCGCGTACCGGGCGGTGCCGGTGACCTTCGCGCGGCACTCCAGCCGGGGGTACGCGTGGCCGACCGCGTCGGTGCTCACGACGCCGCCAGCTCGCTGAGCGCCCGCACGGTGATGGCCCGGGTCAGCGGCACCTTGAAGCCGTTGTGCCGCAACGGGCGGGCCTCGGCCAGCTCCGCGTCGGCGGCCCGCCCGGCCAGCTCCGGGCTGAACTGTCGACCCCGCAGCTCCTCCTCGGCCCGGTACGCCCGCCACGGCCGGTGCGCCACCGCCCCGTACGCCAGCCGCACGTCGCGGACCACGTCGCCGTCGAGGTCCAGCACGGCGGCCACCGACCCGGCGGCGAAGGCGAACGAGGCGCGGTCGCGCACCTTGAGGTACGTCGAGTGGCGCGCGGCCGGCAGCGGTGGCAACCGCACGGCGGTGATCAGCGCGCCCCGGGCCAGGGTGGTCTCCCGTTCCGGGTGCGTGCCGGGGGCGCGGTACAGCGCGGTGATCGGGAGGTCGCGGGGGCCGTCGGTCTCGTGCACCTGCACCACCGCGTCGAGGGCGGTCAACGCCACGGCCAGGTCGGACGGATGGGTGGCCACGCACTGTTCGGACCAGTCCAGCACCGCCAGGTCGCGGTTCTGGCCGTGCAGGGCGGCGCACCCGCTGCCCGGCTCCCGCTTGTTGCACGCCTTGCCGGTGTCCTGGAAGTAGACGCAGCGGGTGCGCTGCAACAAATTGCCGCCGGTGGTGGCCATGTTGCGCAGCTGTCCGGAGGCGGCGGCGAGCAGGGCGCGGGCCAGCACCGGGTAGTCCCGGCGGACCACGGGGTGGGCCGCGAGGTCGCTGTTGCGCACGGTCGCGCCGATCCGCAGCCCGCCGTCGGGCAACTCCTCGACGGTGTCCAGGGGGAGCCCGGTCACGTCCACCAGCACGTCGGGGCGCTGCACGCCGAGTTTCATCAGGTCCACCAGGTTGGTGCCGCCGCCGAGGTAGGCCGCGTGCGGTTCCGCGCCGAGCACGGCGACCGCGTCGGCCACGTCGACCGGCCGGTGGTAGCGGAACGCCCTCATCGCGTCGCGGCCGTCTCGCGGACGGCCGCCACGATGTGCGGGTACGCGGCGCAGCGGCACAGGTTGCCGGCCATCCGCTCGCGGATCTCCGCGTCGGTCAACTCGGCGGACGTGTTCAGGTCGTCGGTGACCGCGCTGGGCCAACCCCGGGCGACCTCGTCGAGCATGCCGCGGGCGGAGCAGAGCTGCCCGGGGGTGCAGTAGCCGCACTGGAACGCGTCGTGCGCGATGAACGCGGCCTGCAACGGGGACAGCTCGTCCGGCCCGGCCAGCCCTTCGACGGTCACCACCGACCGGCCGTCCACGGTGACCGCGAAGACCAGACAGCTCTTCACCCGCCGGCCGTCGAGCAGCACCGTGCAGGAGCCGCACTGGCCGTGGTCGCAGCCCTTCTTCGCCCCGGTCAGGTCGAGGTGCTCGCGCAGCGTGTCGAGCAGGGTGGTGCGGTTGTCCAGGGTCACCGCGCGGGTCGCGCCGTTGACCTCGACCGTCACCCGGGACGAGTGGCGCTCGTCGGTGGTCGTCGCGTTCTCTGCTCGGTCCGGCACCGGCCCAGACTAGCTTTACCGGTACAAATAAGGGCGAATAACACAGGAGGTGACCGGGTGCCGGACCCATCGGTGACCGCCGGGCTGCTGCTGGCCGCCGGCGCCGGGCGGCGGTACGGCCTCCCGAAGGCGCTTGTCGAGCTTGATGGTGAGCCGCTGGTGCGGCGCGGGGTCCGGCTGCTCGGCGACGGCGGCTGCGCACCCGTGCACGTGGTGCTCGGCGCGGGCGCCGACGAGATGCCCGCCCTGCCCGGCGCGGTGTCGGTCCGGCACGACCGCTGGTCCGAAGGGCTGGGCTCGTCGCTGCGCCGGGGCCTGGCCTCCCTGCCGGCCCACGTGCCGGCCGTGGTCGTGGTCCTCGTCGACCAGCCGCTGCTCAGCCCGGTCGCGGTCCACCGGGTCCGGGCCGCGTACGCCGACGGCGCGGTCGTCGCGGTCGCTACCTACGCCGGCCGGCCGGGGCACCCGGTGCTGCTGGGTCGGGAGACCTGGCCGCTGCTGGACTACTACGCCCTCGGCGACCGGGGTGCCCGCGACCTGCTGCGCGACCGGCCGGACCTGGTGGTCGAGGTGCCCTGTGACGACGTCGGGTCCCCGCTGGACGTGGACACCCCGGCCGACCTGCTGCGGCTGCGCACCCTCATCGACGGGTGAGCCAGCGGGCGGGTCGTCCGAACGGAGACGGGAACGGCCGCCCGGGGTCGACACCCCGGGCGGCCGTTCGCGCCGCCCCCGTTCAGGCCACCGGCGTCGCGGTGCCGGTGGTCCGGACGAGCCGTTGGTGCGCGCGGATCAGCTCGGCGTAGCGCAGGCCGCTCGCCTTCACCGTCCGACGCTGGGTGGCGTAGTCGACGTGCACCAGCCCGAAGCGCTTGTCGTAGCCGTACGCCCACTCGAAGTTGTCCAGCAGCGACCAGACGAAGTAGCCGTCCAGCGGAACCCCCCGGGCCACCGCCGACGCGCACGCGGCCAGGTGCTGCTCCAGGTGGTCGGTGCGCTCCTTGTCCTCCACCCGGCCGTCCGCGGTGACCTCGTCCGGCCAGGCGGAGCCGCTCTCGGTGACGATGATCCGGCCGGGCCGGTACTCCTCGTGCACGTCGACGAGCAGCCGTTCCAGTCCCGCCGGGTACATCTCCCAGCCCATCGCGGTCTCCACCGAGCCGGGCACCGGCACCTGCCGGGCGTACGGGGCCGGGCCGGTCGGGTCGTCGACCACCAGTTGGCGGAAGTAGTAGTTCACTCCGAGGAAGTCGGTGGGCGTGGCGATCACCGTGAGGTCGTCACCGCGTACCGGTGGCTCGACACCGTAGGTGGCGATCATGTCGGCGGGGTAGCCGCGCCCGTGGATCGGGTCCAGCCACCACCTGTTGACGTGCCCGTCGGCCCGGCGGGCCGCCGCCACGTCCTCGGGTCGGTCGGTGGCCGCCTCGATCGGGCTGAGGTTGAGCACCAGACCCACCGAGGCCGGCCGGGTGGCGTTGGCGCGGATCGCCTGGGTGGCCAGGCCGTGCCCGAGCAGCACGTGGTGTGAGGCGTGCACCGCGCGGGTGAGGTCCCGCTCGCCGGGGGCCATGGTGCCGTCCAGGTGCCCGATCCAGCACACGCACAGCGGCTCGTTGACCGTGTTCCAGTCGCCGACCCGGTCACCGAGGCGGGCGGCGACCACCGCCGCGTAGTCGGCGAACGCCTCGGCGGTCGCGCGCTCTGGCCAGCCGCCGCGATCCTGCAACGTCTGCGGCAGATCCCAGTGGTAGAGCGTGACGAACGGCCGGATCCCGTCGGTGAGCAGCGTGTCGACGAGCCGGTCGTAGAAGTCCAGCCCGGCGGGGTTGACCCGACCGACGCCGTCGGGCATCACCCGGGGCCAGGCCACCGAGAAACGGTACGCGTCCACGCCGAGCCGACGCAGCAACGCGAAGTCCTCGGGCCACCGGTGGTAGTGGTCGCAGGCCACCGCGCCGGTGTCGCCGTTCTCGACCTTGCCGGGGGTCGCCGAGAAGGTGTCCCAGATGGACGGCGCCCGGCCGTCGACGTCGACGGCCCCCTCGATCTGGTACGCCGCCGTGGCGACACCCCAGAGGAAGTCGGATGGCAGCTTGGACAGGTCGGGCACGGGACGGGTCTCCTCTGGGATTGACTGACTCACTTGACCGCGCCGGCGGTGAGCCCGGCGACGAAGTACCGCTGCAGGGCCAGGAACCCGACGACGACCGGGACGCTGACCACGAGCGAGGCGGCCATGATCTGGTTCCAGTAGACGTTGAACTGGGTGGAGTAGCCCTGTAGGCCGACGGCCAGGGTGCGGCTGCCCTCGTCGGTCATCACCGACGCGAAGAGCACCTCGCCCCAGGCGGTCATGAACGCGTACACGGTGACCGCCACGACGCCCGGCACGGCGGCCGGCAGGATGACCTGGAACAGGGTGCGCAGTGGCCCGGCGCCGTCGACCTGCGCCGCCTCGTCCAGGCCCCGGGGGATCGAGTCGAAGTAACCGACGAGCATCCAGATCGAGAACGGCAGCGAGAAGGTCAGGTACGTGATGACCAGACCGGTACGGCTGGCGTACAACTCGATGCCGGTGGCGTTGCCGAGGTTGACGTAGATGAGGAACAGCGGCAGCAGGAACAGGATGCCCGGGAACATCTGGGTGGACAGCACCGTCACCGTGAAGACGCCCCGGCCGCGGAACCGGTACCTGCTGACCGCGAACGCGGCGAAGATGGCCACCACGACCGAGCAGATCGCCGCGATGCTCGACACCACCAGGCTGTTCACCAGGTACCGGGCCAGTGGCACGGTGCTCCACATGTCGATGAACGGTTGCAGCGTGGGCCGGCTGGGCCACCAGGTGAAGCCGTTCTGCACGTCCTGCAACGGCTTCGCCGCGGAGGTCACCATCACGTAGAGCGGGATGACGACGAAGAGGGTGAGCAGGGTCAGCACGATGCGCCGGCCCCAGCGCTCACCGGCGGTCTCACGCATGGTCGTCCCTCCGACGGTTGGTGATCAGCAGGTAGGCGGCCGAGACGATCATCAGGAACAGCAGCAGCGCCACCGACATGGCCGAGCCGGAGCCGAAGTCCCAGGTCTTGAAGGAACTGCGGTAGATGTGGATGGAGATGAGGTCGGCCTGCTCGGGGGCGGAGCCGCCGAAGAGCACGAACGGGGTGTTGAAGTCGTTGAAGGTCCACAGGAACAGCACCAGCAGCAGCACCAGGTTCACCGGCCGCAGCATCGGCAGGGTGACCGAGCGCAGGCGACGCCAGAACCCGGCGCCGTCGATCGCGGCGGCCTCGTACATCTCGCCGGGCACGTTCTGCAGGCCGGCCATCAGGCAGAGGAACGCGAACGGCCAGTTGCGCCACACCGACACCACCAGCAGCGACCAGAAGCTGTTGTCGCCGATCAGCCAGAACGGCCGCTCGTTGAGCAGCCCGAGCTGGTCGACCAGCACGTGGTTGACCAGGCCGGTGTCGCGTTGCAGCAGGAAGCTCCAGGTGATCACCGCGGCGTAGACCGGCAGGGCGTACGGGGTGAGGAAGAGCGCCCGCAGGATCGCCCGCCCACGGAACGGCTTCTGCAGGACGACCGCCGCCGAGATGCCGAGCAGCCAGGCGAACCCGACCGAGAGCACGCTGTAGGCCAGGGTGATCCAGAACGAGTGCAGCAGTTCCTTGCCGGCGGCGCTGTTCAGATCCAGCGTCGCCCGGTAGTTCTCCAGTCCGACGAAGGGCGCGGTGGACCAGTTGCGAATGTGGAACTGGGTCAGCTCCAGCAGGCTCATCCAGACCCCGACCACCATCGGGATCACGTGGATGGCGAGTTCCAGCACGATGGCCGGGGCGAGCAGCAGGTACGGCAGGAGGGAGCGGCGGGGGCCGCGGGGCCGGCGGGCCGGCTCCCGGGCCGGTGACCCGGCCCGGGGTTCGCGCCGGTCGGCGTCCGGCGCGGTGGTGCTGGTTGCCATCGGGGTCCTCTCGGAGGCGGTGGCCGTGGCCAGGCTCAGCGCCTGACCACGGCCACCGGTGACGCCTGGGTCAGCGCATCTTCTGCTGCGCGTCGGTCAGCTTCGCCTTCACCGAGGCCTCGGTGACCGGCTTGCCGCTGGCCGCGTCCGCGAACAGCTCCTTCATCGCGGTGCCGACCAGGGTCTCGAAGGTGCTCTCCTCGGGCACCTGCGGCAGCGGGGCCGCCGTGGTGACCAGGGTCTCCTGGATGGTCTTCTGCTCGGTGGCGCTGAACGCCGGGTCGGAACCCGCGGTCTTCACCGCCGGCAGCGAACCGTACGTCTTGTTGAGGATCGTCTGCTCCTCGTCGCTGGTCATGAACTTCACGAAGCTCAGCGCGCCGTCCTTGTTCTTGGTGTGCTTGAAGACGGCCATGTTGATGCCGGCGACCATGCTGTTGACCTTCTTGCCGCCGGCCGGCGGGCTGGCCAGGAACGGCACCGGGGCCACCCCGTACGCGTCGGCGGGCATGTTCTGCGTCTTCAGGTTCGAGCCGGCGGACTGCCACAGCAGCATGGCGGCCTTGCCGTTGGCGAAGTCGGAGACCGACTGGTTCTGCGCGTACTCGGCGTTGCTCGGGTTGGTGATCTTGTCGGCGGCCATGAAGTCGATGTACCGCTTGATCGCCGAGACGTTCTGCGGGGTGTCGAAGGTCGGCTTGCCGGCCGAGTCGAACCACTCGCCGCCGTACTGCTGGCTGAAGGTGAACGCGTGGTGGGCGTTCTCCGACGGGTTGGCGCCCTCGATGGCCAGGCCCCACTTGCCGCCGGTGCTCAGCTTCTTGCCGTACTCGGCGAGCTGCTCCCAGGTGGTCGGCGGCGCGGTGATGCCGGCGTCGGCGAACGACTTCTTGTTGTAGTACAGGCTGTACGCCATGCTGTAGAGCGGCACGGCGGCCGGCGGCTTGCCGGGGGCGCCGGCGGCGGCGAGCGCGGCGGGCACGATCCGGTCCTTGCCGCCGACGGCCTGCAGGGTGGCGTCGTCGAACTCGACGAGCGCGCCGGTGGCCTGCAACGACGCCGACCAGGTGTTGCCGATGTTGACCACGTCCGGGCCCTTGCCCGAGGCGGCGGCGGCGAGCAGCCGGTTGAGCAGGTCCGACCAGGGGACCACCTCGACGGTGACCTTGATCCCGGTCTGCTTCTCGAACTTGTCCAGCTCGGGCTGGAGGGTCGTCTTGTCGGCCTCCAGGCTGGCGCCCTGGTTGCTGGCCCAGTAGGTAAGCGTCTTGGGCGATGCGGCGGAGTCGTCGCCGGAGCCGCCGCAGGCGGTCAGCGAGGCGGCGGCCAGTACGGCGGCGGTGAATATCCCGAGGTGTCGTCTCGACACGGGTCAGCCCTTCCGGTGCGTGGTGGGGGTCCGCCGACCTCCGTCGCCGATAGGGGTCGGGCGACGGGTGGCCGGCTGCGGGACAGGGTTCGGGGGTGCGCCGTCGGGGTCCGTCGGCGTTTCCCGGGAGTTACATCACGGCTTAATTTATGTCGTCATTAAAGTGGTTGGCCGGTGGGTCGTCAAGCACGAGGCGGTTACAGTCGCCTCGAACGACCGACGGGAACGAGGTGTCGAGTGGAGCTGGCGCGTGCCACCAACCGCAGTGTGCGGCTGCGCAACCGGTCCGCCCTGCTGACCAAGCTCTTCCTCGACGGCCCGCTCACCCGACAGGACCTGGTGCGCAGCACCGGGCTGAGCCAGCCGGCGGTCAGCAACGTGGTGGCCGACCTGATCGACGAGGGGCTGGTCGCCGAGGCCGGGGCCGCCGAGTCCGACGGTGGGCGGCCCAGCATGCTGCTGCGGATCGCGCCCCGCTTCGCGTTCCTGGTGGGCGTGGACGTCGGTGAGACCCGGGTCCGGGTGGAGCTGTTCGACTTCGCGATGACCCTGCTGGCCAGCGTCGAGTATCCGCTCGACCCGGCCCGCACCGAGCCGGACCTGGTGGCCGGGCACGTGCTGGCCGGCATCGACGCGGTGACCGGTCAGGCGCAGGTGGCCCCCGGCGACGTGCTCGGCGTCGGCATCGGCGTCTCGGGAGTCGTCGAGCAGGGCGTCGAGGCCGTCGTGCACGCCCAGGCCCTCGGCTGGGACCGGGTGCCGCTGGAACGGCTGATCAGCGCGGGCACCGACCTGCCCCTGCACATCGACAACGGCGCGAAGACCCTCGGCCAGGCCGAGATGTGGTTCGGCGCCGGCCGAGGCGCCCGGCACGCCGTCTTCGCGCTCGTCGGCTCCGGCGTGGGCGCGTCGGTGGTGACCGGCGGTGCCACCTACCGGGGCGCGTCCAGCAGCGCGGGGGAGTGGGGGCACACCACCCTGGTGTACGGCGGCCGGGCCTGCCGGTGCGGCGCGCGCGGCTGCCTGGAGGCGTACGTGGGCGCGGAGGCGATCATCGACCGCTACCGGGAGGCGCGCCGAGGTCGACAGGTGCCGGGCGAGGACGAGGAGTCCCAGCTCGCCGCGCTCGTCGCCGCCGCCGACACCTCGGTCACCGCCCGGCGGGTGCTGGACGAGACCGCCGGCTACCTCGGTGCGGGCGTGGCCAACCTGATCAACCTGTTCAACCCGGAGCGGGTGGTGCTCGGCGGCTGGGCGGCGATGGCGCTGGGCGACCTGCTGCCGGCCGTCCGCGAGGCCGCCGGTCGGCAGGCCCTGCGTCAACCGTTCGAGCAGGCGTCGATCGAGCTGTGCCGCCTCGGCGTGGACGCGGTGGCGTTGGGCGCCGCCACGCTGCCGATCGCCCGCTTCCTCACCGAGGGCGGCGTCCGCCGCTGAGCCCCACCCCCCCC
The DNA here is from genome assembly GCF_040647935.1 of Micromonospora sp. NPDC049204. NCBI lineage: Bacteria > Bacillati > Actinomycetota > Actinomycetes > Micromonosporales > Micromonosporaceae > Micromonospora > Micromonospora sp. NPDC049204. The sequence continues at coordinate 23,450 of NZ_JBEZDC010000027.1, forward strand.
TCTCCCTTGTTGATCAAGAGGTTTGCGTCAGGAATCACGCCTGGGATGACGCGAACCTCTTGATCACCGGGTGAACACGACCGGCGGCGGCTGCGGCGAATTACACAAAAAGAATCCTCGGGATAAATAACGAACTTATAGATCGATGTCTTGACGCCGCCGCAATCTCGCCGCAACACTCCTACGAGAGCGCTCTCCGACCCGCGGCGTCGCGTCGGCGGCACCACCCACGGCACCACGGGGCGAGCCCGATCCCACCCTCGCGGCATCCGTAACCCCCTATCGACAGGCGATGTCATGACATCTCGTGCAACATCCGTACGCCCGCGTCCCCGACGGGCCGTTCGACACCTGCTCGTCGGGCTCGCCGTGACCCTGGTCGCGGCGCTCACGCCCGCCGGTGCCACCACCCCCGCGCAGGCCGCGCCCACCCTGCTCTCGCAGGGCCGCCCCGCCACCGCCTCGTCCACCGAGAACGCCGGCACCCCCGCCAGCGCCGCCGTGGACGGCAACACCGGCACCCGCTGGGCCAGCGCGTTCAGCGACCCGCAGTGGCTCCAGGTCGACCTGGGTGCCCGGGCCACCATCAGCCAGGTGAACCTGCTCTGGGAGGGCGCCTACGGGCGGGCCTTCCAGCTCCAGACCTCCGACGACGGTGCCACCTGGACCACGATCTACTCGACCACCACCGGCACCGGCGGCACCCAGAACCTCACCGTCACCGGCGCCGGCCGCTACGTCCGGATGAACGGCACCGCCCGGGGCACCGCCTACGGCTACTCGCTCTGGGAGTTCCAGGTCTACGGCGAGACCGGGGGCACCACGCCCACCTGCGGCAGCACCAACGTCGCCCAGGGCAGCCCGGCGACCGCCTCGTCCACCCAGGACGCCGGCCTCGCGGCGTCCGCCGCCGTCGACGGCAACACCGGCACCCGCTGGGCCAGCACCGCCAGCGACCCGCAGTGGCTGCGCGTCGACCTGGGCAGCACCCGCACGATCTGCCGGGTGGTGCTCACCTGGGAGGCCGCGTACGCCCGGGCCTTCCAGCTCCAGACCTCGACCGACGGGTCCACGTGGACGTCGATCTACTCGACCACCACCGGCACCGGCGGCACGCAGTCCCTCACCGTCAGCGGCAGCGGCCGCTACCTGCGGATGTACGGCACCGCGCGGGGCACCGCCTACGGCTACTCGCTGTGGGAGCTGGCAGTGAACACCACCGGCGGCGGGACCAGCGAGCCCCCGGTCGACACGACCGACCCGCGCAACCCGAACCTCGGCCCGAACACGTTCGTCTTCGACCCGAGCACCCCGACGTCGACCATCCAGAGTCGACTGAACACCCTGTTCACCCAGCAGGAGACCAACCAGTTCGGCCCGCAGCGCTACGCGGTGCTGTTCAAGCCCGGCACCTACACCGCCGACGTCAACCTCGGCTTCTTCACCCAGGTCGCCGGCCTCGGCATGAGCCCGGACGACGTCAACCTCAACGGTCACGTCCGCACCGAGGCGTTCTGGTTCGGCGGCAACGCCACCCAGAACTTCTGGCGGGCCGCCGAGAACCTCTCGGTCACCCTGCCCGCCGGGCAGACCGTGGAGCGCTGGGCGGTGTCCCAGGCCGCGCCGTACCGGCGGATGCACCTGCGCGGCGCGCAGAACCAGATCCAGCTCTGGAACGGCGGCGACGGCTGGTCCAGCGGCGGCCTGATGGCCGACACCCGCGTCGACGGCCTGGTCGTCTCCGGCTCGCAGCAGCAGTGGTACTCCCGCAACAGCGAGTTCGGCAACGGCTGGACCGGCTCGGTGTGGAACATGGTCTTCCAGGGCGTCAACGGCGCTCCCGCGCCGAGCTTCCCCAACCCGTCGCACACCGTCATCGCGCAGACCCCACAGGTCCGCGAGAAGCCGTTCCTCTACGTCGACGGCACCGGCGAGTACCGGGTCTTCGTGCCGGCGCTGCGCACCAACTCGACGGGCACCAGCTGGTACAACAAGACCCCGGCCGGCTCGTCCATCTCGCTGTCGCAGTTCTTCGTCGTCCAGGCCGGCACCAGCGCCGCCACCATCAACGCGGCCCTCGCCCAGGGCAAGCACCTGCTCTTCACCCCGGGCGTGCACCACGTCACCGAGCCGATCCAGGTCAACCGGGCCGACACGGTGATCCTCGGTCTCGGCCTGGCCACCATCCAGGCCGACAACGGCAGCGTCGGGATGCGGGTGGCCGACGTCGACGGCGTCAAGGTCGCCGGCCTGATGTTCGAGGCCGGCACGACCAACTCGCCGGTACTGATGGAGGTCGGGCCGTCCGGATCGTCGGCGAACCACGCCAGCAACCCGACCTCCCTGCACGACGTGTTCTTCCGCATCGGCGGGCCACACGTCGGCAAGGCCACCAACACGTTGACCGTCAACAGCGACAACGTGATCGGTGACCACATGTGGCTGTGGCGGGCCGACCACGCCGCCAGCGGCGTACCGACCGGGTGGACGTTGAACACCGCCGACACCGGGCTCACCGTCAACGGCGACAACGTCACCATGTACGGCCTCTTCGTCGAGCACTACCAGAAGTACCAGACCATCTGGAACGGCAACGGCGGTCGGACGTACTTCTACCAGAACGAACTGCCGTACGACCCGCCCAACCAGGCGGCCTGGATGAACGGGTCGACCCGGGGCTACGCCGCGTACAAGGTCGCCGACTCGGTGACCAGCCACCAGGCGTTCGGGCTGGGCAGCTACAGCTACTTCAACGTCAACCCCGCCGTCGTGGAGGAACGGGCCTTCGAGGTGCCCACCAACCCGAACGTGCGCTTCACCAACATGGTCACCGTCTCGCTCGGTGGCGTCGGCACCATCAACCGGGTGATCAACAACGCCGGTGGCACCGCGAACGCGGCCAACCAGCAGGTGTACCTGACCACCTACCCCTGACCGGTGCGCCCGCGCCGGCCCGGTGGTTGCCGGGTTGGCGCGGGTCGCCACCGTGGGCCGAGCCGGCCCGGTCCCGCCGAGACCGGGCCGGCCTCGGTCGTGCCCGCTCAACCCGCCAGCACCTCCGCCGCCGCCCGCTCACCAGCCCGCACCGCGCCTTCCAGGTAGCCGGTCCAGCGGGTCGCCGTCTCGGTGCCCGCCCAGTGCACCCGCCCCACCGGCGCCCGCAGGTGCGGACCGTACGTCTGCCAGGTGCCCGGCGTGAGCGCGCCGCAGAAGCAGCCCCGGGTCCACTCGTCGGCCGACCAGTCGTACTCGACGAGGTCCACCGGCTCTTCGGCGCGCGGCCCGACCACGCTGGCGAACGCCTCCAGCAGGCACTGCCGACGCCGCGCGGGGGACATGCCCCGCAGCGCGGCGGCCTCCCCGGCGTAGCTGAACCCGGTCAGCACGCCGAGCGGCGAGGTCGGCGTGGAGTTGTCCACCGTCTCGGTGAGCGGGCCGGCGCTGCTGGTGGACACCCCGGACAGCCCGTCGGCACGCCAGAACGGCTCCGCGTAGACCGCGTGCACCTTCAACGCCGAACCCATCGGCATCCGCTGGGTCAGCCCGTCGCGCAGCACGGGCAGCGGCGGGTCGTACCGGATCCGGCCGGCCAGTGCCGGGGGCAGCGCGACCACCACGGCGTCGGCGGCGACGCGGCCGGTGTCGGTCCACGCCGTCACCCCGTCGATGCTCTGTTGGATCGACCGCACCGGGGTGGCAAACGTCAGCGTTCCCGGGGGCAGGGCGGCGGCCATCCGTTCGGCGAGCGCCGGCGGCCCACCCACGATCCGGTCCTGCTGTGCGCCGCCGGCCATCCCCAGCAACGGACCGGTCCCACCGGCGCTGCGCAGGTAGAACAGCAGATGCAACAGGGACAGCTCGTCCGCGCCGGTGGCCAGCAGCCCGCCGGCGAGCAGCCGCCCCAGGTAGTCGGCGGTGTCGTCGTCCCCGGCCGTCGCGCGCAGCCAGCCGCCGAGGTTCGTCCGATCCCACTGCGCGGCCTCCGGCGCCTGCCAGGGCGCGGCCGGGTCCAGGCGGGCGGCGTACCCGTCGAGCAGGCCGAGCACCCGGCCGACGTCCGCCGGTGGCTCGGCCCGGCGCTGGCCGGCCCAGAGCAGGGTGGGCGCGCCGAGGGCCGCCGACGCGAAGGTGGCCAGGCCATGCTCGGCGACCAGCGCGTACATCCGGTCCTGGGTCGGGCCGATCCACTGCGCCCCCAGGTCGAGCTGCGTGACCTCGGGCAGCCAACGGGTCAACACCCGACCGCCCACCCGGTCGCGGGCCTCCAACACCCGCACCTGGGCGCCGGCGCGGCTGAGCGCCAGCGCGGCGGCGAGACCGGAGAAACCGGCGCCGACCACGACCACCCGGATGCCGTCGGTCACGGCGCTCTGCTTACCCGCAACCGCCTGGCCCATGACTCACCGAACCTCCTCCGAACGGCATCAACTACGGCATCCCCGCACACTGCTCTCCTGAGCGCGCGTTTGTCACCGGGGTGGCCCGGGAAACCGAGGCGCCGGCCGCAGCAGTGGGGGAGGTGTCATGGCATACCGTTCGGCGACCGCCGGCATCGTGCCCGACCTGTCCACCCTCACGCTGGGCGTCGAGGAGGAGTTCCTGCTGCTCGACCCGGACAGCGGGCGCAATCTGCCGGTGGCCGACCAGGTGCTGGCCGCGCTGCGTGGACCGGCCCGGGACCAGAGCCGGCAGGAGTTCCGGCACAGCATGGTGGAGATGGTCACCCCGGTCTGCGCCGACCTCGGCGAGCTGCGCGCGCACCTGGTGGCGCTGCGCCACTCCGCCGCCGAGGCCGCCACGGCGGCCGGGGCGCGGCTCGTGGCGATCGGCGCCACGCCGGTGGCCGAGCCGCACCGGACGGTCCCCGACGAGCCGCGCTACCACGCGATGTCGCGCCGGTACGGGCCGGTGGCGCACGACCCGGCGGTGTGCGGCTGCCACATCCACGTCGGGCTGCCCGACCGGGAGTTGGCCGTGCAGGTCTGCAATCACCTGCGGGCGTGGCTGCCGGTGGTGCAGGCGATCACGACGAACTCGCCGTTGCAGGACGGCCACGACACCGGGCACGCCAGTTGGCGGTCGATGCAACTGGAGCGGTGGCCCAGCATCGGCCCGACGCCGTACTTCGACTCGGTGGCCGACTACGACCGGACCGTCGACGAGCTGATCGCCGCCGGCATCATGCTCGACGCCGCGATGGTCTACTGGTACGCCCGACCGTCGTCGGCCTACCCGACGGTCGAGATCCGGGTGGGCGACGTGTGCACCGAGGTGGACGACGCGGTGCTGGTCGCCGCCCTGGTCCGCTCACTTGTCGCCACCCTCGCCGACGATGTCCGTGCCGGGGTGACCGCGCCGCCCATCCGTGACTGTCTGGTGGCCGCCGCGCACTGGCGGGCCGCCCACGACGGCCTCGACGGCGAGCTGATCGACCTGCGCGCCGGCGGCACCCGGCCAGCCTGGGCGCTCGTCGACGAGTTGATGGCGGTGATCGCGCCGGCCCTGTTGCGCCACGGCGACCTGGGGTACGTGTTGGCACAGCTGGCCCGGCTGCGCCGCGACGGCACCGGCGCCGCCCGGCAGCGGCGGGTGCTGGAGCGTACCGGTGAGGTGCGCGCCGTCCTCGACGACCTGGCCGCCCGCACCACGGCCTGGTGATCGGCGGCGCTCAGCGGATGTCGTGGGTCTGGAGCCACAGCTCCAGCAGTCCGAGCTGCCACAGCTTGTTGCTGCCGGCCGCCGCCTCGGCCCGGTCCGGCTCGGCGAGCAGGCGTGCCACGTACTCCGGGCGGAACAGTCCCCGCTCGCGCGCGGCCGGCGCCTGCAACGCCTCGGCGACCATCTCGCGCACCGGGCCGTCCACGTTGCGTAGTGCCGGCACCGGGAAGTAGCCCTTGGGACGGTCGATCACCTCGGCGGGCAGCACCTCCCGGGCGACCTCCTTGAGCACGCCCTTGCCGCTCTGGGCGGCCTTGTGCTGCGGGGGGCAGTGCGCGGCGAGGGTGACCAGGTCCTGGTCGAGGAACGGCGTGCGCACCTCCAGGCCCCACGCCATGCTCATGCTGTCCACCCGCTTGACCGGGTCGTCGGGCAGCATCAGGTGGGTGTCCAGGCGCAGCACGGCGTCCAGCGCGGTCTGCGCCCCGGGCGCGGCGAGGTGTTCGGTGAGCAGCTCCCGGCTGGCGTCGTGCTCCAGCGCGTACGCCGGGCCGACGATGGTGCGCAGCTCGTCGTGGTCGCGGTCGAAGAACGCGGCCGCGAACGTCTCGGCGGCACTGTGTCGGGGTGCCTCGGTGAGGGGCTGGTGGTAGCCGTAGCCGGCGAACACCTCGTCGGCGCCCTGCCCGGACTGCGCCACCTTCACATGCCGCGCCACCTGCTCGGACAGCAGGTGGAAGGCGACCACGTCGTGACTGCCCATCGGCTCGGTCATCGCCAGCACGGCACGCCGGACCGCGGGCACCAGGTCGTCGTCGGCCAGCCGGATCCGGTGGTGGTCGGTGTCGTACGCGCGGGCCACCAGGTCGGAGTAGTGGAACTCGTCGCCGGACTCGCCGTCGCGGCTGTCGAAGCCGATGCTGAACGTGCGCAGGTGCTGCTGGCCGGCCTCGGCGAGCAGCGCCACGATGAGGCTGGAGTCCAGCCCACCGGAGAGCAGCACACCGACCGGCACGTCGGCGACCAGCCGTCGGCGTACCGCTGTGCGCAGCGCGTCCCCGACGGCGGCCCGCCAGTCGGCGGCGTCCATCCCCGCGTCGGCGGGCTCCCGCACGTAGTCGGGCCGCCAGTACACCTCCTCGCGGCTGCGGCCGTCCGCCTCGATCACCCGCAGGGTGGCCGGTGGCAGCTTGCGCACACCGCGCAGCACGGTGCGCGGCGCGGGAACGATGGAGTGCCAGGACAGGTAGTGGTGCAGCGCCACCGGGTCGATGCCGGTGTCGACGTCGCCGGCCCGCAGCAGCGCGGGCAGGGTGGAGGCGAACCGGAGCCGCCCAGGTGTCTCGGCGAGGTAGAGCGGTTTGATGCCGAGCCGGTCGCGGGCCAGGACCAGCCGTCGCCGCACCCGGTCGACCAGCCCGATCGCGAACATGCCGACCAGGTGGTCGACGAAGCGTTCACCCCAGTGCGCGTACGCGACCAGGATCACCTCGGTGTCGCTTGTGGATTCGAAGGCGTACCCGGCGTTCTGCAACTCCTCGCGCAGCTCCGGGTAGTTGTAGATACAGCCGTTGAAGACCAGCGCCAGGCCCAGGTCGTCGCGGACCATCGGCTGTCCGCCCGCGTCGGACAGGTCGATGATGGTCAGCCGGCGGTGCCCGAGGGTCACCCAGCCGTCGGCGAGCAGGCCCTCGTCGTCGGGGCCGCGTGAGCGCATCGCCTCGGTCATCCGGGTGACCGCCGCCGCGTCGGGCGACCGGCCGTCGAAGCGCGCCTCCCCGCTGATCCCGCACATCAGCCGGGCCTCCCGTCACCGTCGCCCCGGCCCTTGCTGGCCGGTCCCGCCGACCAGACGGGGGCCGCTGGCTACCCGGGCGGGCGGTCGTTATGCGCGCAGCGTGCGCAGGATGCGGGCCAACTCGGCGCGGTCGGTGTCGTTGAGGTGGCCGAAGAAGCGATCGGCCTCGGCGCGGCGGGCGGTGCGGATGGCGGTGCCGAGGCGCTTGCCCTCCTCGGTGAGCGCGACCAGGGTCGCCCGCCGGTCGGCCGGGTCGGGTCGGCGTTCGACCAGCCCCCGGGTCTGCAGGTCGTCGACGACCTCGGTTGCCGAGCGGGCCGCGATGCGCAGGTGCTCGGCGAGCGTGCCGGGGCGTACCTCACCGTGGCGGCCCAGCACACCGAGGGCTCGGGACTGGCTGGGGGTGATGTCCCAGGGGGCCAACGACTCCCGCGTCTGCCGTCGCAAACGGGACGCCACGGCCCAGAACGTCTCGGCCAGGCTGTCGTCGTCGCCAGTCCCGGTGGTGTCCTCGGTCACCGGAATACCGTAGCAGCCAATGCGGTTGCTACCTCATGTTGAGGTAACCTCAGCATATCCGACGGAAAGGCAGTGCCCCTTGGAACCCACCCCCATGGGCCGCGACCGCGGCCGCCGCACCCTCAGCGCCGAAGAGAAGACGCAGGCCCGCCAGGTGTCACTACGCCGCATCGGCCGCCTGTTCACTCCCCACCGGCCCGCCCTGGCAGTGGTCACCGTGATCATCGTGCTCTCCTCGATCATCGCGATGGCTACTCCCTTCCTCCTGCGTACCGTGATCGACCGCGCCCTGCCGCAGGGTGACGTGACCCTGCTGGTCTGGCTGGTCCTCGGCATGGTCGCCGTCGCGGCCGTGACCTCCGCCCTCGGCGTCGTGCAGACCTGGATCTCCACCCAGGTCGGGCAGCGGGTGATGCACCGGCTGCGCACCGACGTCTTCAGCCACCTCCAGCGCCAGTCGCTGGGCTTCTTCACCCGCACGCGCACCGGCGAGGTGCAGTCGCGGATCACCAACGACATCGGCGGCATGCAGTCGGTCGTCACCTCGACCGCCACCGCCGTCGCGGCCAACCTCACCACGGTGGTCGCCACCGCCGTGGCCATGGTCGCGCTCTCCTGGCAGCTCTCCCTCGTCTCGCTCGTGGTGCTGCCGCCGGCGATCTGGCTGACTCGCCGCGTCGCTCGGATGCGCCGCGAGATCACCGCCCAGCGGCAACGCGAACTCGCCGACCTCAACGTCACGGTCGAGGAGGGCCTGTCGATCAGCGGCGTGCAGCTCGCCAAGACCCTCGGCACCGGCCCCGCGCTGATCGACAGGTTCACCGCCTCCTCGGAGCGACTCGTCGACCTGGAACTGCGCAGCGAGCTGGCCGGCCGCTGGCGGATGGCCTCGATGAGCATCATCTTCGCCGCCGTACCGGCGGTCATCTACCTCGCCGCCGGACTGCCGGGCACCGCCGGCACGCTGAGCATCGGCACCCTCGTCGCGTTCACCGCCCTGCAGGGCGGCCTGTTCCGACCGCTGATGGGCCTGCTCAACGTGGGCGTCTCGCTCACCGCGTCACTGGCGCTCTTCGCCCGGATCTTCGAGTACCTCGACCTGCCGGTCGACGTGGCCGACCCCGCCGAGCCGGTCCGCCTCGACCCCGCCCGGGTACGCGGACACCTGCGCCTGGAGGACGTCACCTTCGGCTACCCGGGCAGCGACACCGCCGCCCTCGCCGGGATCACCCTGGACGTGCCCGCCGGCACCAGCCTCGCCCTGGTCGGCGAGACCGGCTCCGGCAAGAGCACCCTCGCCGGCCTGGTCAGCCGCCTGCACGACCCGACCGCCGGCCGGCTCACCGTCGACGGCGTCGACCTGCGCGACCTGCGCCTGGCCGACCTGGCCGCGATCGTCGGCGTGGTCAGCCAGGAGACGTACCTGCTGCACACCACCGTCCGGGAGAACCTGCGCTACGCCCGACCGGAGGCCACCGACACCGAGATCGAGGACGCCGCCCGCGCCGCCCAGATCCACGACCTGATCGCCGGGCTGCCCGACGGGTACGACACCATGGTCGGCTCCCGCGGCCACCGGTTCTCCGGCGGTGAGAAGCAGCGGCTCGCCATCGCCCGTACGCTGCTGCGCGACCCGCGCATCCTGGTCCTCGACGAGGCCACCAGCGCGCTGGACACCGAGACCGAGCGGGCCGTGCAGCGGGCGTTCGACGTGCTCGCCGAGGGGCGTACCACGATCACCATCGCCCACCGGCTGTCCACAGTGCGCGACGCCGACCAGATCGCGGTGCTCGACCACGGCCGGATCGTGGAGGCCGGCACCCACGACAGCCTGCTGAACCGCAACGGCCGCTACGCCACCCTGGCCGCCTGAGCCGGTTCCCAGCCACGGGCCAAAACGGCATATAGCATGATTGGTGCATGAACGCCCAGAAGGATACGCCGCCACTGACCCGTCAACCGGGTCGGCTGGTGTCCTTCAGTGACGGTGTCTTCGCCATCGCCGTGACGCTGCTCGTGCTGGAGATCCAACCGCCGCGAGACTTCGGGCACCTCCTGCGGGGCCTCGGGGCGCTCTGGTCGTCGTACCTGGCCTACGCGCTGAGCTTCCTGCTCATCGGGCAGGTGTGGGTCAACCACCACGTCATGTACGACCGCGTCCGACACGTCAACCGGGGAATCCTGTTCCTCAACACGTTGCTCCTGATGGTCATCGCGTTCCTGCCGTTCTCCACCTCGCTCCTCGCCGGGGCGCTCCGTGCGGAGCAGGGACTGCGCACCGCGGTCCTCGTCTACGGCAGCACACTGTGGATGGCGGCGGCCCTGTTCAACGTCATCTGGTTCTACCTCCGCCGCGCCAAACTGCTCGACCCCACCCTCGGCGCGTTCGGCGTCCGGGCCATCGGTCGCCGATTCGCGCTCGCGCTGCTCTGGATCGGCTCCGGCATCCTCGTCGGCGGGTTCGTGCCGATCGCGGGCGTTGCCATCATCGCCGGCTTCCTCCCCGCCTACTACCTACCGATCCGTGGCGAGTACGGCGAGACCAATCAGGTGGCGAGATGACAGCCTCAGCAAAGGCACCCCGTTCTCCCAGTTGCACACGCGTCCCCCTGATCGTTGGCAGCTGAGCGACTCGACACGCTGGTACCCGCCCTGCTGGGCAGCCAACGATCAGTACGGCTAACAGACGTCGAGCTGGGCGGGGCGTTGTCCACAGGCGGTTGGGTTTCCACAGGGCAGCCGCGGGTGTGGTTGCCGAAGGTCGGGGTGGTGCTGCCCGAGGTCTTCGCGGCGGCTTACCTGCTCGACAATCGACCCGGCACCCCTGCCGTCAGTCGGCTCGGCCCGGCCCTGGGTCATCGAGCGGCTCTCGCCTGGGCAGACGGCTGCGGCGCGCTCAGTCACCTCAGCGCGCTCGATCTGTGGGGGTTGCGCCCGTCGGCGCCCGGTGAACCGGTGCACCTCAGCACACCGGCGAGCGCCAGCCTGCGCACCCGACCCGGACTTGTCGTACATCGACGCTGCGGCCTGAGCATGGGACCACCGCACGTCGTCGTCCGGCGGGACCTGCCGGTCATGCGTATCGAGCGGGCACTTGTCGACTCCTGGCCGATGCTGCCACCCGCCGAGCGGCGGGCGCCGGTGATCCGAGCGGTGAACAACTGGCTGACCACACCCCAACGGCTCACAGCGGCCCTGGACACCGTGCCGAAGCTCGTCGGGCGGGCGGTGCTCCGAACACTGCTGACCAAGCTCGCCGACGGCTGCCGCAGCCCGCTGGAGATCTGGGGACACGAGCACGTCTTCACCGGCCCCGGCATGCCGGCGTTCCGCCGGCAGGTGCCGGTGAGCGTCGGGCGGACGATCTACCTCGACATGTTCGCCGAGCGGGAACGGGTCAACCTCGAACTCGACGGTGCGACCAGCCACGGCGACCCGCGTCAGCGGGAGATCGACCTGCGCCGGGATGCGCTGCTCGCAACCATCGGAATCGTGGTGGTCCGGTTCGCCCACCGTCGACTGGTACACGAGATCGACGAGGTGCGCCGGGAGACGATGGCCATCCCTACGAGGTCGATCTGTTGGTTGCCGCCCCCGCGGCCTCTACCTCATTGAGATCAAGAGCCTGAACGGCCGGCTTCGGCGCGGACGTCGCCGAGGAGAGGTCGCGGGCGGCGATCAAGCTGGGGCAGTACGTCGAGCAGGCGTGGCAGATGACCGCGCCGGCCCTGCGCGTCTCGCTCTCGTCCGCCGACGGGCCGGTGCTCCTGCACGACGCGGCGGTGCTGGTGCCATACCGGGCGATGGAGCGGCTGCACGAGCTGGTCGATGCGGCGCGCGGCGGGGCGGGAGACGTGTGGCTGTTCTGCCCGATGGAGGATCCGGCGTTGCTGCCCAAGTTGGACGGCGCGGTGGTGCGGGTGGGAGACAACGAGTGGATCGCCTTGCCGGATGCCTGGGTCGTCAACGCCCACCGCAGCGCAGCGGCAGCCGTCTGACCGGTTGCCCCGGTCGACTGGGTTGACGGGAGGCCACGTAGCGGCCCCCGTGCACGGCCGATTTCCCGACAGCGTCCGCAGTCCCGACCGCGTACCGTCCGCGTTAACCACGGGGGGAGTCGGATGAGTCTTCTGCAGCAGGCAGAGCAGTCGCCGGACACCGAGCGGATGTTCGACACGGACACGAAGGCGATGGGCTACCTGCCCAACTACACCAGGTTGTTCGCGCACAGCCCGGCGGCGTACCTGGCATGGCAGCAGCTCAACGGTGCGGTGAAGGCAGAGATGGAGCTGCGCCGCTATGAGTTGGTGACCCTCGCCGCGGCTCGGGCCCTGAGATCCTCCTACTGCGGCCTGGCACACGGAAAGGTCCTACGCGACAAGTTCTTCGACGCGCCGACCGTCGCCGCCATCGCGTCGGACCACGGCAGCGCCGGTCTCTCCCCGCAGGAGGTCGCAGTCGTCAACTTCGCCGGAAAGGTCGCGGCAGACGCGAACTCCGTCACCGAGGCCGACGTCGTGGGTCTGCGCAGTCACGGTCTCGATGACACGGAGATCTTCCGCGTGATCCTCGCCGTCGGCGCCAGATGCTTCTTCAGCACCGTCCTCAGTGCTTCCGCGGCTGAGCCCGATCCGCAGTACAACGACAGCCTGGACGTGGGTCTGCGGCAGGCGCTGAGCTTCGGCGGTTAGACCCAGAGAGAACGCGCAGATCGTTTCGGCCACGTCCATCAGAAGTCCGACACCATCAGTCGATGCAGGCGGCGCGTACGCCGGTCTATGGCGCGCCGAGATTCAACGCCAAGAATCGGCGGAAGTCCCTCGACCTCGCCCGTCTGCACCTTGCCAATCACCTGTGGGTAGCGGACCCGCGCCCGGGAGATCGGGGGTATTTCCTCACTCGTGCTCTTTCTCCGGGGGCGGAGGGCCGCTGCTAGGGCTCGGTGGGGCGGCTCTGTTGCGGCGGGATCGGGGGCGCGCTCATCGAGTCTGTCGGGTGCTCGGAGTGGCGGCGGAGGAGTTCGGTGATCCAGCGGGCGGCATCCCTCTGCGCGGTGAGCATGTGGTCGCGGGCGTCGGCGATGTCCTGGTCTTCGGCGTGGTCGCTCAGGAGCGTCGCCCACTGGCGGCTCACCTCCTCGGCGTACCGGGCTTTGCGGAGCTGCTCGTCGAACTGGTACTCCAGCTCCACCAGCCGGTCGACGTGCGGCTGGAGCGCCGGCATGATGCGCTCGTCGAGCCGGACGGCGGCGTCGGGGCGGCAGGTGATGACGATGTCACCCCGCTGGTAGTGCCACTGGGGATCCTCGGCGAGCGCCTCTTGCAACGCCAACTCCAGGTCCCCGGCCCGGTGCGGCGGGAGGTCCCGGGCGGCGTCGGAGGCGAGCCGGGTCAGCCGCTGGATGGCGTTGGGCTGGAAGTACTGCACGTACCAGCTCAGCACCTCGGCCCGCATGCTCGCCGGTGACGACCAGGCGAAGGTGGCGCGGATGTAGAACGAGTACACGTACCCGCGGGCCGGGACCGCGATCAGCCGGGGCACGTCGCGTTGTTCGACGAGCGGGCCGGACGGCGCGGGTGCGGCGCCAGATCCGACGGGCGCCTCGTCCTGGAGCGCCGCGACCAGTCGATCCCAGCTTCGTGCCCACCACCGCCAACCGCGGACACTCGCGTCGCGGGCGATGGTCAGCCCTCGAACGCCCCGGTGCCGCCACTGGTCCGCCGGCCTTGGCCTCCCGTCCGGGGCGTCCGTCATGGCACCCCTCCACGGTCACGGTTCCGCGTTTCACGCTAACAACCGGTGACGGATTTGCCCGTCGCCACGCCGTCGCATACCGGTGCGAACCGGACCGTCCCGCTGGCACGCCACGCGTCACTGCCGGGCTTTCGACCTCGGTGGCCGGCACCGTCGGGAAGCGCCGTGGGTGCCGCGGGGAGAGGATCATCCGGCGTTCACCGAGCATTGTGGAGCAGTTGAGGTGCCCAGGGGTGTTACCGCCGGACGGTAGCGGCGAGACTGGACCCGATCCGACAATCATGTGGATCGATGGACTGGATGGTCTGGAGGCAGCCTGTGTCCACCCCCGTGTCCCCGCTGGCCACGCTCGGCGCGATCCGCCGGCGTACCACCACACTCACCCTGCTCCTCGCCATGGTCGCCGCCGCGCTGGTCGGTCCGTCCGTGGTCACCCCCCGGTTGACCGACTCCGCCTCGGCGGCGGTCTACAGCTCCTGCACCATCAGCCGCTGCGCGGACGCCCGCACCGCCCGCTCCGGCTGGTCCGCCAAGGGTTTTCCGACCAGCCGTGGCTGGTATTCCTGGAGCGGTGGCACCTCCAACTTCGCCGGCGGCCGGTTCTACAACTACGAGGGTCAACTGCCCACCAACGCCACCTACCACGAGTACGACGTCTACCCCCGCACTCAGGGCGCCGCGCGGGACGCGTACCGGATCGTGGTGAACCGCAGCACCGGGGTCACCTGGTTCTCGCCGAACCACTACAGCGACTTCTACCGGCTCTGACAGCCCCCGGTGCCGGCCGGTCCGACCCGGCCGGCACCGGTGAGACGAGGGAGGTACGTGATGGTCGCTCCGGACGACGACCGGTGGTTGACCGTGTGCCGGGACGGGTGCCCGGAGGTGCGCGGCGCGTCGGTGCTGGCCGGCGCGACGACCCGGACCAGGCCCGCGCTCTTCGCCGCGTTGGCCGACGCGCTGACCCTGCCCGCTCACCTGGGTGGCACCTGGGACGCCCTCGCCGACGTGCTTCGGGACCGGCTGGACGCCGGTCCGCTCACCCTGCTGATCGACGACGCCGGTGAGTTGCTCGCCGACGAGCCGGCTGGTCAGTACGTCCTGCTGCTCGCCGTGTTGGGCGACCTGGCCACCACCGCCCCGCACCCGCTGCGCGTCGTCCTGCGTCATGCCTAGTCCCCTTGACCGGTGGGAACTCGCATCCCGACGTGGGGCTGGGCGCGGTTGGAAGCGGCCGGCGGCGCGGGTGGGGGTCACCCTCGCCGCCGGCCGTCCAGGTCAGTGGGTCGCGGGCGGGATGCTCTGCTCGTACTGGAAGACGTTGTGCGGGTCGTACTTTGCCTTGATCTTGCGCAGCCGCGGGAAGTTGCGACCCCAGTAGGCCTCCTCCCACTCCGCCATGCCGATGTTCGGCACGTTGACGTAGGCGCCGTCCACGTAGGGCCGCATCGCCAGGCTGAACTCGGCGATCCAGGCCTGGGCGATCGGGGTGACGGCGTCGTCGCTGTCCGGCTCGCCGCGAGTGCCCCAGCCCGCGCCGGGCTCGGAGTAGAAGAGCGCGTCGCGGTGCGGGAACGCCGCGCCGCCGAAGGGCTCCTGTCGTTGGGCTCCCCGGCCGAAGGCCTGGGCGAAGAAGTTGCTGTCCGGCGACGGGGCCTTCTCCATGAACCGGCGGACGATGCTGATCGCCTCCGCCGGGAAGAACTCCCTGGTGAACTGCGAGTAGAACTTCCACTTCGCCGGATCTTCGTCGGTCGGGATCTGGAACCCGGCGTACGTCTCGGCCCAGCCGCCGATTCGCACGACGACCTCGGGGTTGCCGATCGAGAGGAGCGGCTCGAGCAGTCTTCTCGCCTCGGTCTCCGACCCCTCGGCGAGCACCGCGAACAGCAGGATCTCGTCCGGGTGGACCTCGACCTGGGTGCCGAGACGAGGGTCGGCGAACGGTCCGGTGTGCTGCCAGGTGTCGAAGACGTCGTGCAGGTTGTCGAGGCCCGGCCAGGTCACCTGCAGGTAGGCGACGCTCTCCAGCGGAGCCACCTGGTAGGTCAGGGACGTGACGATTCCGAAGTTGCCGTTTCCGGCGCCGCGCAGCGCCCAGAGCAGGTCCGCGTGGTTCCACGGGTCCACGTGGAGCACCTTCGCGCCGTCGGCCCCCGCCGCGACGACGATCTCCACGCCGATCAGGTTGTCGCAGGCCATGCCGATGTAGCGGGTGAGGAAACCGAGACCGCCCCCGAGGGTCGCACCGGACAGGCCGACGGTCCCCTCGCCTCCGGTCGTCGCCGCGAGGTCGTACTCCCCGAGTGCGGCGACCGCCTCGGACTGGGTGAGCCCCGCGCCGAGCTTCGCCGTGCGGCTGGCGGTGTTGATGTCGACGTCCTTCAGCTCACTGACGTCGATCACGATGCCGTTGTCGACGTTCGACCAGCCTTCCAGGCTGTGCCGGCCGCTGCGCACCCGCAGCGCGACGTCGTGCTGCCGGGCCCAGGTGAGGGCGTTGACGACGTCCTGGGTCTCCTGGGCGAAGACGATCACCAGCGGGTAGCGCACGAACAACTCGTCCCAGCCGAGGCTCGCCTCCGCGTAGTTGGGGCTCTGGGGACGGACGATCCGGCCGGTCAACGTGGCGGGCGGGAACTTCTCCCCGCCAAAGGACGGGCCGTCCGCCGCCGCCAACGCCGAACTGCCGGCAATCACTCCGGGGATGGCGACCGCTCCGGCGCCGACGGCCGTCGCCTTGAGCAGGTCGCGACGAGAAAGGTCGCGCATGGTCCGAGTCCTCTCGATCGGGGTTACGCCAGAACTTCGATCGAGAGGACTTTTGCCTCTCAACTGACGCAAAACCACCGTAATGCCGCAGGCGGCGGTAAAGATCCGAGAAGTTGTCACAGAACCCGGTCGGGTGAGGAAGCGGCAGCTCAGTTGGGGCGCGCGGGCTGGTCCAGGATGGCGCTGAACCGCTCCTCGGCGAGGTCGAGCTGGCCGAAGATGTGCCTCTTCACCACCGCCGACAACGGTGTGTCCGGCCGGCCGATCAGGTCCCGGAAGAGCGGCACCAGCGGCCGGTACTTCCGGGCCGACGACACGACCTTCGGCCCGACCGTGTGGATCACCCCGACGCCGTTGTCGGTGAAGTCCGACACCTTGATCACCCGGGCCCAGGGCTCGCGGTCCAGGCTGACCGCCAGGTGCTCCCGGTACTGCGTGTTGCGGTCCCGCTCGGGGTCGTACACCGGGTTGGTGACGGCGGCGACGAGCGTCGCGACGCGCGTCCCGAACCGCGCGGCGAGCGCGGCCAGCGCGGCCGCGGTCGGGTCGGCGCCCGCGTCGCCGCCGGCCAGCTCGACCGGATGGTCCTCGACCGCGTCGTGCAGCAGACCGGCGACGATCACGTCCACGTCGCGCACCTGGTAGTGGTGCATCAACCGGATCGCCACCCGCAGCAGGTGGTTGAGGTACGGCTCCCGGACGCGCCGGTCGTCGCGGTGCAACTCGGCGGCGAGGTCGAGCGCGGCGGTCAACCGCTCGCGGGCGGCGTCGTCGAACTGCTGGACCTCCAACCGGAAGCGCTCCAGCAGGCCCGGTTCGCCGTGGATCTCGGTGATCGCGTGCATCGGCATGCTGCCCAGGTGCGGCGGGAAGTCCATGCGTCACTTATAGCCGATCTTCCCCACGTCGATGAGCCCGTACGTCGCCGACCCGACCCGACATCTCGCGACAACGCCACGGCCGGTTGGCGCGCGCTCGCCGACCGGCCACCTCACCGGGCGCCGGCCAGGGTCGCCTCGACACCGTGGCGTCCCAGCGCGGTCAGCCAGGCGATCACCTCGGCGCGGACCTCGTCGTCGTCGGCCACCTCCGCTGGCAAGATCTCGCGGAGCGCGAAGACGGCGTCCACCGCGCCGGCCGGGGTGTGCGCGCCGGCGTCCAGGGCGGCCCGGATCGGCCCGGCCAGCGGGTCCTGCAACGGCAACGGTCGGCCGTCGTCGGCGTACCCCAGCGCGAAGCGCAACCAGGACGCCACGACCAGCGCGCTCCAGCGCGCGGACCGGCCGGCCGCGCGCAGGTCGGCGATGGTGTGCAGGACCCGTTGCGGCAGCTTCTGCGAGCCGTCCACCGCGACCTGGAGGGTGCGGTGGTGGATCGCCGGGTTACCGAACCGGGCGAGGACCTGCTCGCCGTAGTCGACCACCCGGACGCCGTCCGGTGGGGTGAGGCTGGCCGCGACGTCCTCGGCGATCAGCCGGCGCAGCACGTCGGCCAGGTGCGGGATCTCCAGCGCGTCGGCGATGGTTTCCCGCCCGGCCAGCGCACCCAGGTACGCGATGGCCGAGTGCACACCGTTGAGGGTGCGCAGCTTCAGCCGCTCCCACGAGCCGGCGTCGTCGGTGAGGACCGCGCCGGCCTGCTCCCAGCCCGGCCGACCGCCGGGGAAGTCGTCCTCGATCACCCACTGCGCGTACGGCTCGGCGGCGACCGCGGCCAGGTCGGTCACGCCGAGCGCCCGGCGGGCCGCCTCGATCGTCTCCGGCGTGCTGGCCGGCACGATCCGGTCCACCATGGTGCCCGGGCAGGTGACGTTGCCGGCCACCCACTCGACCAGCCCGGCGGGCACCTGAGCGGCTCGGCCGACCGTCTGGTCGAGCATGCCGCGCAGGCGTCGGCCGTTGGCCGGCAGGTTGTCGCAGCTGACCAGGGCCACCGGTCCGGCGTCCGCGGCGGCCCGCGCGGCCAGCCCGCGCAGCAGCAACCCCGGCACGGTGGTCGGCGGTCGGCCGCCGGCCAGGTCGGCGGCGAGCGCCGCGTCCGGGGACAGTTGGCCGGTCACCGGGTCGAGCTGGTACGCCTTCTCGGTGACGGTCAGCGTCACCACCCGCACCGCCGGGTCGGCGAGCAGCGCGACCACCGCCTGCGGGTCGCGGGGAGCGTGGAGTACGCCGCTGAGAGCGCCCACCACCCGGGTGCCGCTGCCCGCGGCGGAGAGGGTGCTGACACTGAACAGGTTGTCCTGCGCGGCGAGCGCCTCGACCACGGCGGTGCTGCGCGGAGCGACGGCCACGATGCCCCAGTCACCGCCGGCCGCGCCGACCGCCGCCTCGGTGAAGACGGCCTGGTGCGCCCGGTGGAACGCGCCCACACCCAGGTGGACGACGCCGGTCGGGACCGTGCCCGGCCGAATCAGCGGGCGGGCCTCGGCGGGCAGTCGGCGCAGCACGCCCAGGCCGAGTCGGGCGCCGACGGTCATCGCCATTCCGGGCCGTCCGGGAAGCGGAACTCGGCGATCGACGCCGGCTTCATGGTGGCGCTGTAACCGGGCCGCTCGGGCAGCAGATAGCGGCCACCGCGGGTGCGGACCGGGTCGACGAAGTGCTCGTGCAGGTGGTCGACGTACTCGATCATCCGCCCCTCCAGGCCGGTGCCCACCCGCAGGTAGTCGAAGATCGCCAGGTGTTGGACGTACTCGCAGAGGCCGACCCCACCGGCGTGCGGGCAGACCGGCACCCCGAACTTCGCCGCCAGCAGCAACTCGGCGAGGACCTCGTCGACGCCGCCGACCCGGCAGGCGTCGACCTGCATCACGCCGATCGCCTCCGCCTGGAGCAACTGCTTGAAGATCACCCGGTTGGCAGCCACCTCGCCGGTGGCGACCCGGCACCGGCCACCGGTCAGCTCGGTGACCGCGCGGGCGATCCGGGCGTGGCCGAGGATGTCGTCGGCGTGGGTCGGCTCCTCGATCCAGTACGGATCCACCTCCGCGAGGGTGGCCATCGCGGTGATCGCCTCGTCCACGTCCCAGACCTGGTTGGCGTCCATCATCAGCAGCGCGTCCGGGCCGATCTCCTCCCGGATGATCCGGGCCCGCCGCAGGTCGTCGGCGAGCGGGCCGCCGACCTTCATCTTCATCGCCCGCCAGCCGTCGGCGTACGCCTGCCGGGTCAGCGCCCGCACCTTGTCGTCCGCGTAGCCGAGCCAGCCGACCGAGGTGGTGTACGACGCGAAGCCGTCGCGTTCGAGGGTGGCCAACCGGTCGGCCAGCCCGTCGCGTCCTTCGTCCAGGATGGCGGCCGCCTCGTCCGGGGTGAGCGCGTCGGTGATGTGCTTGAAGTCGACGCTGGCCACGAGGTCGTCGGTGGGCAGCTCGGCGAGGAACCGCCACATCGGCTTGCCGGCGAGGGTGGCCCGCAGGTCCCACACCGCGTTGACAAGCGCGCCGGTCGCCATGTGGATGACGCCCTTCTCGGGACCGAGCCACCGCAGTTGCACGTCGGCGCTGAGCGAGCGCCAGAACGCGACCGGCTCGGCCGTGATCTCCTCGATGGTGCGGCCCTGGACGTGGTGGGCAAGGGCGCGGACCGCCGCGCAGGTGATCTCGTTGCCCCGGCCGTTGGTGAAGGTGAACCCCGCGCCGGTCGGG
This sequence comes from Micromonospora sp. NPDC049204, assembly GCF_040647935.1. Classification (NCBI taxonomy): domain Bacteria; kingdom Bacillati; phylum Actinomycetota; class Actinomycetes; order Micromonosporales; family Micromonosporaceae; genus Micromonospora; species Micromonospora sp. NPDC049204. Next base: position 43,597 of record NZ_JBEZDC010000027.1, read on the forward strand.
CCGGCGTCGGTGCCCAACTCCACGTACGTCGCGGAGTAGTCGCCCCGGTTGACCGCGTCGGAGCCGTCGCCCCGCGCGGCGGTCGGGAACCGCACGTCGTGCACCTCGACGGAGGTGATGGTGATGCTCACCGCTCCACCTTTCCGAAGTTGAAGACCCGCTTGGGCAGCCGGTACGCCAGGTCGACGATGGTCTCGGCGGCCTCGTCCATCGGCAGCCGGTGCTCGGCGACCAGCCGGGCCAGGAAGCCGGCGTCCACCCGACGGGCCACGTCGTGACGGACCGGGATGGAGCAGAACGCCCGGGTGTCGTCGACGAACCCGGTGGTGTTGTAGAAGCCGGCGGTCTCGGTGACCGTCTCCCGGAACCGGCGCAGCACCTCGGGGGAGTCCAGGAACCACCAGGGCGCGCCGAGCAGCACCGCGGCGTACCCGCCCGCGAGGGGCGCCAACTCGCGGGTGAAGGTGTCCTCGTCGAGGGTGTAGAGCACCAGCCGCAGCCGCGGGTCGTTGCCGTAGCGCTCCAGCAGCGGGGCGAGCGCGTGCACGTACTCGGTGGCCTGCGGGATGTCGCCGCCCACGTCACGACCGTGCCGGGCGTGCAGCCACCTGTTGTGGTTGCGCACCGCGCCGGGGTGCAGCTGCATGACCAGGCCATCGTCGAGCGACATCCGGGCGAACTCCATCAGCATGTGCGCCCGGAACGCCTCCGCGTTGGCGGCGTTCGCCTCGCCGCGCCGGCCCCGGTCGTAGAGCCGCTCGGCCTCGGTCGGCGTCAGGTTCAGGGTGCGCGCGGTGGGATGGCCGTGGTCGGTGGAAGTCGCCCCGGCGGCGATGAACGCGGCCCGTCGGGTCCGCAGGGCGGCCAGGTAGCCGGCGTACGTGCCGGTGTCCTCGCCGGCCCGCTCGCCGAGCCGGTCCACGTTCGTCGCCCAGCCGTCGTACTCCATGTCCACCACGTCGTCCGGGCGGAAGGTGGTGACCACCCGGCCGCCCGGCCCGCCCCAGCCGTCGGCGGCGAGTGTGGCGTGCTGGCTCAGGTCGTCAAGTGGCGACTCGGTGGTGGCGAGGACCTCGATGCCGAACCGCTCGAACAGCGCCCGGGGCCGGAAGTCCGGCTCGGCGAGCCGGGCCGCGATCTCGTCGTAGATCTCGTCGGCGGTGGCCGGGCCGAACGCGGTGTGCACCCCGAACACGGTGCGGAAGGTCTGCTCCAACCAGAGCCGCGACGGGGTGCCCCGGAACAGGTGCCAGTGTGCGGCGAAGCGCCGCCAGATCACCCGCCCGTCGGTCTCCACCGGGCTGCCGTCGCGGGTGGGCACACCCAGGTCGGACGGGGGGACGCCCTGACTGAGCAGCATCCTCGTCAGGTAGTGGTCGGGCACGATGAGCAACCGCGCCGGGTCCGGGAAGGGCCGATCCTCGGCGAGCAGGGCCGGGTCGACGTGCCCGTGCGGCGAGATGATGGGCTGCTCCGCCGCCAGGACGTACAGCTCCCGGGCCAGCGCGCGTTGGCCCGGTTCGGGCGGCAGGAGCAGGTCGGTGTGGTCGAACGTCGGCACGGGGAGGGGCTCCTCGTCTCCTGGTCAGCGGGAGTGAGCAGGTCGGCGACCTGGACCGGTTGGCGTGGTCGAACGCGACGGGTCACCCGGCCGCCGGCTCTCGGTGACCTGCGGTCGCCTCCCGGTGATCCTGCAAAGGTTTGCAATGAAGTAATCACGATCAATGCGACTGCGTCAACCGACGGCGATCACCGATTTCGTACGGCCGCGGATCACGGATCGGCGTGTCCGTGCTGCGCAACCCCCGCGACTATCGACAATTGACAATGCTGCAACCGTTTGCATTAATGGCCACACCCACGGCACCGCCGCCACCTCGGACGAAGGGTCAGCCGTGCCCGTCACCATCCGGGACGTCGCCCGGGCGTCCGGTGTGCACATCTCCACCGTGTCCCGCACCTTCTCCGCCCCGCACCTGGTCAACCCGGACACCCGGGTCCGTGTGCTGACCTGCGCGGAGGACCTGGGTTACCGGCCGAACCGCGCCGCCCGAGCCCTGATCACCGGGCGGACGCACAACCTCGGGCTGATCATCGCGGACATCGCGAACCCGTACTTCCCGCCGCTGATCAAGGCGGCGGAGTCTCAGGCCCGACACCGCGACTACCACGTCTTCGTGGCCGACACCAACGAGGACCCGACCGCCGAGGAGGAGTTGGTCCACGCGCTGGCCAAGCAGGTGGACGGGGTGCTGCTGTGCAGCCCGCGGATGAGCAACAGCCTGATCGAGCAGCTCAGCCGCGAGGTGCCGATGGTGGTGGTGAACCGCCAGGTGACCGGCCTGCCCTGCGTGCTGATGGACATCGGGCAGGGCGCCCGCTCGGCGATCGAGCACCTGGTCGGCCTGGGGCACCGCGGCATCGCGCTGCTCGGCGGCCCGCGCAACTCGTGGACCAACCGGGAGATGCGCCGCGCCGCCGGTACGGCCGCCCGCGCCGGCGGCGCGGAGCTGACCGTGCTCGGCCCGAACGCGCCCACCGAGGTCGGCGGCGCCGCCGTCGCCGAGCAGGTGCGACGCAGCGGAGTGTCGGCCGTGCTCGCCTACAACGACCTGATGGCGATCGGCCTCATCGAAGGGCTGGACGCGCTCGGGGTGCGGGTGCCGCAGGAGGTGAGCGTCGTCGGGGTCGACGACATCACCCTGAGCCGGCTCACCCGCCCCAAACTGACGACGGTGGCCACACCCACCGGGGCCGCCGGCCGGACGGCCGTCGACATGCTGTTGCAACAGGGCGTCGAGTCACCACGCGGCGCGCGGGGACCCGGTGCCGGCCCGGCGCTCGGCGTCCGTCGTACCACCGCGCGGGTCATGCTCCCGACCGACCTGGTCATCCGCGACTCGACCGGTCCGGGGCCGTACGCCCGATCCGCACGTTCCCTGGCCGTACCGGACGGCCCGGACCCGCACTGCCCCGCAGGTCAGCGCATCCCGACCGGCGCGACGGATCACCCCAGCTCACCGCACTGAAGCTCCCTCGTTCGGCATCCTCGCCCCCGACCTGTCGGCGGCCCCTTATCCTCGAGCCGACATGCCAACCGGAGCGGGTGCCGTCGGTACGACGGCGTACAGGGGGCCGTGATGAGCGGAGAGGATCGACCGGAGGGCATCAGTCCGACGGCGGTGCAGGGGGCGCCCGGACTGTGGCGCGTCGATCTGCAGAAACACGATCTCAGCATCCCCGGACGGGAGGTCGTCCAGAGTCGGGTGGAGTTCACGCCGGACTCGCCGCCGTTCAAGCACTTCCATCCCGGCGAGGAGATCATCTGCGTTCTTCAGGGGTCTCTGGAGTACACGCTCGAAGGCCAGCCGCCGGTGGTGTGCAACGCCGGTGATGCGCTGACCGTGCCGTACGGCGTCCACCACCAGGCCCGCAACGTGGGCGACGGCATCGCTGTGGAGCTGGCCACCTACGTGGTGGAGAAGGGCAAGCCCCTCCTGACCAAGGTGGAGTGACCGGCCGCCGCGCCACCTCGTCGATCATGGAGTTGGCGGCACGACACGCCGGGGTGGGCGTTGGGATCACCGGGGTGGGCGTCGGGCCGGCAGGGCGGCCGTCACCCGGATGGCCTTCACGATCGCCGGGATCGACCCGATCAGCAGCACCAGCCCCCAGATGATCGCGATCACCGCGAAGACCAGTGCCGCCACGTCGTCGACGATGCTGACCAGGATCACCGGCACCAGGTGGTGCAGGAACTCCAGGACGACAGTGCACAGCAGGGTGGTGAAGATCAGCAGGACGAGGCCCTTGTTCTGCAGGAAGCGCGGCTGGGCCAGCACCAACAGCCCGGCCCACACCAGCTTGAGCAGCAGCACCAGCCCCAGCAGCAGCGCCGCCTCGCCGACCGGGAAGAACCCCCACAGCGCCAGGTACGCGATCGTCCCGAACGGGACCGCCAGAAACAGCGACACCATGATGGACAGCTCCACGAACGCGATGACCAGCGCGACCAGTCCGACGATGATCAGGATGATCGAGAAGATCAGGCTGGCGACGCCCTGCACCCGGCCCTGGACGCGTTCGGGCAGCAGCATGCCCAGGCAGAACAGCCCGGTGCTCCAGACCGCCACCGCGTCGATCAACGCCAGATAGCCGGTGCCCCGGCCGGATGGCTCACTGACCCCGGACACGTCGTCGAGATCCACCTCCAGCGCGCCGGCGCTGTCGGCGAGGGCCGCGCCGGCGTCGGCGCCGCCCAGCAGCAGCCCGGCGCCCAGCTCCACACCGATCGCCAGGACGATGGCGAGCATCGCCAGCAGCAGGAACGGCTTGCGCAGGTCACCCACGGCGGCACCTTCCTCTCAGCTCAACACGTGGCCGCGACGATCAGGATCAACAGTGGCCGCGACGATCAGGGTCAGGACCCGACCGGGACGATCCGGGTCAGGACGTGGCCACGACGACCGTGCAACCACCGAGGCCGGGGCAGATCAGGCCCACCTCGGTGGCCTCGTCGACAGCGACCTTCGCCACCGCGCCGGTGCCGTCGGGCGCCGGCTCGACCTCGTCGCGGATGGTGAGGTCGGCGTCGCCGGGCGCCGGCGCGACGACCGTGAACCGTGCCGCGCTGCGCAGCACCAGGGTGCGCAGCCCACCCGGATCGGCGACCCGCACCACGCACCTGCCGGAGAACGTCAACCGGCCCGTCTGGTCGGCGCAGTCGGCGTCGACCGTGGCCGGATCCACCGCCGCGCGCTCCCCGCCCAGCACGCCCAGCCGGTCGACCAACCCGTGCCGGGCACCCGGATCACCCCGGTCGTCGCCGCCCACGCCGACCGCGACCACGAACAGCGCCACGAGCAGCACGGCGAGCAGCCCCAGCAGCGCCTTCTGCCGGCCACTCATCGCGCGGCGGCCGGTGCGACGACCTCGCTGAACCGGATCAGGTCGACACCCGCGAAGTAGCGGTTGGTGCCCTGCGTCTTGCCCACCACCAGCAGCGTGACCTGGTGTGCCCCCTTGCTGAGCTGGACGGTGCCGACGTCCAGGAACTCCGTCTTCTGCGTCGTCGGCGTGAAGCCGAGGAACGTGCCGCCGACCTGGTTGCCGTCGATGGTGAAGACGGTGTTGGCGTAGTCGAACGAGGTGGTGCGCACCGTCGCGAAGCGCCAGGTGCCGTCGGCCGGGATCTGCACCGTCACGGTGACCTGATCGCCGATCGCCAACCCGGTGAAGAAGAGCTGCTTGTCCCCGGACCAGGTCACCGCGCAGCAGTTGGGCTGCGCGCCCACGGCCGCCTTGGTCTTCTGCGGCGACGTGATGACCGCGGCGTCCACCAGGCTCTCCGCCTCGACGGTGACCACCCGCGGCTCGCCGGGATCCGGCGCGCCGTCGCGGGTCAGCAGGACCACCCCCACGGCCACCACCACCAGCACCAACGCCGCCGCTGCGGCGATCCACAACCAGGGAGTACGCCGAGGTGGCGCGACCGCCCGTACCTCGTAGGTGACCCGACCGCTGGACCGGGAGCTCTCCTCCGGCGCGGTGTTCGCCGAGTACGCGAACCCGGTCATGTCGTAGCGTCGAGGTGGGGTGCCCGCGGGCACGGCGAGGGTGACCAGGAACGACACCGAGCCCTGCCCCTGCACCACCCGCTGTGGCTCGGCGACGGTGAACCACGCCCGCTGGGAGCCGTCACCGGGCGCCACGTCGAACACCACCGTGTCCGGTGCGGCGCCCGGGTTGGAGACGGTGAAGGTCAGCTCGCCGCTGTTGCGCGGGTCGAGGGTGAACTGCTCGGCGGCGGCGACGACCGCCCATTCGGTGGTCATGACGACTCCTCTTCCAGGACGATCTCGACGGTGGTCGAGGCGGGTTTCTCCGCCTCGACGATGCGGGTGATCACGGCGAGTTGGCCGGCGGCGGCGGCCGGGACCCGCACCACGACGTGGAAGGGCCGTTCGGTCGGCTCGTCGATCGCGAAGCCCGGCAGACCGGTGGCCAGCTCCAGGGCCCGCCGCATGCCGTACGGGGTGCCGCGCCACCGGGCCAGCAGGGCGGCGTTGGCCACCAGGTCGCGCAGTCGTCCCACCGGCAGCGGCAGGGGCGCGTCCGGCCGGGGTGAGGCGACCACGTGGTCCATCGCCACCCAGCGGGTCAACCGCACGACCAGCCCGTCCGGCGCCCGGTACGGGTCGAACAGGGCGTCCACCTCGGCGAGGATCGCCTCGTCCGGGGCGTGCAGCCCCTCCATCACGTCCAGCAGCGCCCAGAGCACACTGCCGGGCACACAGGCCCGCTGGTAGGCGGCGGGCAGCAGCCGTTCAATCGCCGAACGTCGCATCCTGGCGCACCACCTCGATGTCGTGCTCGCCGGAGCAGAGCAGCCAGGTATCCGGGACGGTCACCACGTCGGCGGTGGCCTGGTTGGCGCTGGGCGTCCAGTCCACCGCGTTGGCGCTGCGGTGCACGCCGCGTTCGCCGCCGGCCAGGAGCAGCCGCTCCGCCGGGCCGCCCGCTCCGCCGCCGGCGGGGCCGCCGCCCGTCGCACCGCCCACCGCGATGGCGTCCACCGGCACGAACCGGGTCCGGTCGCGCAGCGGCAACCCGCAGTTGACCGACACCGACTGCCACTGCGGCTGCGCGCCCAGGGTGTCCAGCCGCAGCACCCCGCCGCTCTGCGTCGCCGCAACCGCGAGCTGGCCGGCGAACGCCAGGTCGCGGCACGTGCCGCCGACCCAGCCGGACTGCACCGGCTGCCACTTCACGTCGGACTCGAACAACCGGGTGCGGTGGCAACCCTGTCCCGGCTTCTTCGGGTCCGGCTCGCCCGCGCCGCTCCACAGCAGGGTCGCCGGGCCGTCGTACTGCACGGCGAGCACCCGGTTGTCCACGTTGGCCAGGCCCACGTGCGTGAAGCTGCCCGGTCGGCCGCCGGCGGTCGACAGGTACACCCCGAAGCTGGCCTGCGCGGCCACCGCCACCCCCGGCGCGCCCCGCTCCGAGACGAACGCGCGCACCGCGTAGAACCCCCGGTCGGCGTCGGACGGGTCGACCAGGATCTGCAACGGCACCGCCCCGGGCAGCAACGACACCTCGTACAGGCCGGTGTCGGTGGCCACCAGGAGCGCGCCCGCGCCGTCGCGGTCCAGCCAGGCCACGTCGGAGATCCGCGCGTCCAGGTCGGTGAGCAGCGACCAGGTCTCGCCCAGGTCGGTGCTCAGGTGCACCCGGGAGCCGCCGGACGACCGCAGCGTCACCACGGCCACCGAGCCGGGGCGCGCGACGATGCCCGGCCGCACCGGCGCGGGAGCGGGCGCCACCCGCAGCACCGTCTCGTCGTCGAACCGGCCGGCCGGCTCCCAGCCCGCGCCGCCGTTGCTGGAGCGGAACAGCACCGGGCCGCGCCCGGCGTACCAGGTGCGCGGCTGGTACTGGTCGACGGCGAGGGCGCGTACCCCCGCGTCGGGGGCCTCGTCGACCACGAACCGGACCGACTCGACGTAGCGCACACCGGGCTCGGCGTGCTCCAGCAGTCGGTACACGTTCGACGCCCGCAGCGGCTCACCGAACGGCCAGCCGGTCGGGTTGAGCGGGGTCGGCAGCGGACTCAACGTCTGGTGCAGCCGGTCGTGGATCCGGCGGCGTACCGCGTCCACGTCCTCCTCCCGGCGGACCACCACCCGGGCCCGGACCGACACCGCCTTGAACCGGGCCCAGGTGGCCCGGGACCGGATGCCGACCATCCGGCGTTCCTCCAGGTCCGCCTCCACCCGGCGACGCGCCTCGGGCACCTCGTGCTCGCGCAGCACGGTCACCGGCAACCGGCCACCGGGGCGGGCCGTCGGCGGCACGTACGGCACCAGCACCACCTCGACCTCACCGGGCCGGGCGAAGCTGTACACCGCCGCGCGGGTGAACGCCCGCGCCCGTGCCACCGCCCCGGAGCTGGTGGCGAGGACCTCGAAGTCGCGGGCGGTGACCGCCCGTTGCTGGGCGAAGAACTCGTACGGGCCGCGCAGCAGCACCGACTCCAACGCCTCCACCTCCCGGCCGCCGGCCGCCGGGGCGGGGTTGTCCACGCGTACCCCGGGCAGCGGGTCGCGCAGGCTGGTCAGCGTGCCCGCCGCCACGTTGCCGGTGGGGCCGCCGCCGGCGCGGTACCAGAGCCGGACCTGCCGCCCGGCCGGCGGCACCGCCGCCACCGTCACCGGCGCCGGGCCGGGTGGTGCGGGGTCGCCGGGCGCGGCCGGCGGTCGCAGGTCCAGGGCCGGGGCGAAGGTGACGGTGCCCGAGCAACGGTCCACCAGGTACGCCTTGGCCTGCGGGCCGAGCCCGGCGAAGCTGTCCACCGGCCGCCAGATCTCGAACGTACGGCCGTCGTGCTCCCGGGCCGCCGCGCCCAACTCCACGGTGCCGGCCGGCACCTCCACGCCGAGCAGCAGGTCCAGCGTCTCGGCGGTGTGCGCCAACGGCGCGTGCGCGGCCCGCAGCACCTGCCCCGGCTGGCCGGTGCCCACGCCGAGCAACTCCGCCTCGACGAGTTCGCAGTGGTGCATCCGCACCGTCACCGACGTCTCGTCGGCGGGCAGCAGCGTCGGCTCGGTGGTGACGAAGACGACCGGCCGGGGATCCGCGCCGCGCGCCGCCGCGACCCGCAGACCCGCCGGGATCCGGATGGCCGCCCGGTCGCTGCCGCTGCGGGTGAACCGGACGTCCGCCCAGGCCGCGGTGGGTGCGTGCCGGGTGACCCCGAGCAGGTTCAGAAACGAGACGTACGCCTTGTCCGGCAACTGGTTCAACCGGTAGATCATCACCTCGGTCAGGTGGGCGAACGCCTCCACCAGGGCCATCCCGGGGTCGTGCGCCGACAGGTCGGTCCACGCCGGGCAGGACTGCCGGATCCGTTCCCGGGCCTCGGTGACGAGGTCGAGGAAACCGCGATCGTCCAGGTGCGGCACGGGCAACGTCATGACGGTCCTCCCTGCGCGGGTTCGTCGGCGGGAAGCAGGTCCACGGACAGGACCAGCTGCCCGGGCGTCAGGCTGGCGCGCACCCGGTAGTCCAGCCGGATCACCAGCCGCCACGCGTCGTCCGGATCCGGCCCGGCGTCCACGTCGATCACCTCGACCCGTGGCTCCCACCGGGCGATGGCCTGCCGGACGTAGTGGATGGCCAGGCCGGCCGTGGTGTCGTCGTTGGGCGCGAAGACGAGTCGGTGCAACCGGGACCCGTACCCGGGTCGCATCAGCCGCTCGCCCGGCGTGGTCGACAGGAGCAGGAACAGCGCCTGCCGTACGCTCTCGTCGCCCTCGGTCATCGCCAGGCCGCCGGCCGCGGTGAGTGCCAGGCCGCCTCCGCGCCCGGCGTCGAAGCCGGCCCCGACGAAGCGGAAGGCCCTCACCGGTCCGCCCCGAGGAACCCCTGACCCGGGTCACGCACCGTGTGGTGGACCAGCCCCGGTGGGGTGCCGTCGGTGAACCCCTCCAGGTGCGACAGCACCACCCGGTGCCCGTCGACCCGCAGCCAGTCGCTGTAGCCGACCCGCACGCTGAGGGTCTTGCCGCACGGCTTGATCGTCGGGCCGTAGTTGGGACAGGCCGTGATGTCGCGCCCCTGCGGGTCGTCGTCGACAAGCACAGGTACGCCGGTGACGGTCACCCACTGCTGCGAGGGTCGGTTCTCGACGCGGCCGTCGTGATCGCAGGTGATCACGGAGTCACGGTGGATCCAGCGCATCAGCCGCCTCCTTCGTGGTGGGCGCGGGCAAGCGTTCGGGCCTGCCGCGCCGCGGTGGTCGGGTCCTCGGTCGACTCGGCGCGCAGGAAGTCCACGCTGCGGGCGCGGACCACCATGGCCCGGCCGGGCGCGGAGATCACCAGGTCGGATGCCGCGTGCAGCGTGGCCAGGTCGGGGGTCAGTTCCAGATAGCTGCCGTCCTCGGTGCCCAGCCGCAGGCTGCGCCGCACGTCGTCGACGACGATCGACTGCCCGCCGGCGGTGCGCAGCGTCCAGCGCCGCGCCTTCCCGTCGTCGATGCCCGCGTCGTACGGCTCGACGGCGCCGAACAGCGAACCGAGCACGATCCCCGAGGCCGGCTCGCCACCGGGCAGCACCACCAGCACGCTGTCGTCCGGATCCGGCAGCGCCACCAGTCCCTTGCCCCGCCCCGCGCCGGGGCAGAGCACGGCGAGCCAGCCGGCGTCCAGGTCCCCGTACGCCGGCAGGGTCAGCCGGACCCGGCCCAACCCGTCGGGGTCGGCGACGTCGGTGACCGTGCCCAGGGTGACGACCGCACCGCCGGCCGGGGTCGGTGGGGCGACCGGCGGCACGGTGGAGAACCGGGTCAGGTGTCCGTTGCCGTCCACGGTGTGCACCACCTCGGTCAGCACGTACGCCCCGGCGACCGGCTCGGGCACACCGCTCAGGTCGATCCGTCGGCCCGGTCGCAGCGCCGGATCACCCTCGGCCACCCCCTCGGCGGTGACCAGCGTGGCCCCGCGGGTGTCCAGTCGCGCCTGGGCCAGCGCCGCCAACTCGTCGTCGCTGCGCCCCGGCTGGTCGACGGCGGTGCGAACCCCGTCGGCACCCACGTCGGCCGGGTCCGGTCGGTCGTACGCCGGCCGGCCACACCGTGCCTCGTCGGCCTGCTGGCTGATCACCTCGGCCCGCTGCGGGTGCCAGCCCAACGCGGCACTGGCACCGCTGGCCTGGTCGGCGTTCGTGGACAGGCGCAGGGTGTGCACGTCCGCGCCGAGGGTCAGCGCGACCGGCTCCCCGTAGCCCGCGAGGGTGACCAACCGGACCCCGTCACCGTCGGCGGCCAGGTGCAGCCCGGCCCGGCCGGCCACCTCGCACAGCAACTCCAGATCACTGTGCCGGTGCTGCGACAGCCGGTCCAACCGGGGCCCGTCGACCTCGGCGGTCACCTCGAGCCCCACCGCGCCGCACAGTTCCCGGGCCAGGTCGACGGCGGTCACCGAGGTGAACACCCGCAACCCCTGCCGCTTGCGCAGCCGGTGCAGCCGGTCGTACGCCCGCAGCCGCAGCACCGCCGTACCGTCGGCGGCGTACTCGACCTCCACGGCGGTGACCTCCCCGCTGAACAGGGCGTCGGCGTGGTCGGCGAGTCGGATGTCGAGCGCCGTGCCGGGGCGTACCGCCGGGTCGAACGCGCCGACGCCGACGGAGGTGGCGAGCACGAGCTCCGCCTGCGTGGGCTGGTCCAGCCGTGCCGCCACCCGCAGCGAGCGGATCCGCTGACGAACCGCGCCGGTCAGCTCGGCGCCGTCGAGCAGGACGAGCAAGGCCCGGGGCGCGACGCTTGTCACGGCGTACCCCCGGGGTTGCCGCGCCCGTCGGAGGCGACAGCTGCGGTGCTGCCGGGGCCGGTGCTCAGCGCGCCGGCCACCGCCTGCGCCATCCCGGCCAGCACACCGGCGACCGTCGATCCGCTTCCCGGGACGCCGCCGGCGCGGACGCCGGCCGCGGGGGGCACGGCGAGCGTGGTGCCGGCCGGTACGGCGAGGGGGTCGGTGATCCGGTTGTGCTCGGCCAGCAGGCGCCAGCGCAGCGGCGAGCCGAGCGCGTCGTTGGCCAGCAGGTCGAAGCGCACACCGGAACGGCCCGGCTCGGCCGCGCCGTCGCCGGCGGCGATCACCGCGCTGCCCGGCGCGGCGGTCGGGGTGCTGGCCGCGGCCAACTCCTCGGCGAATCCCGCCTCGGCCTGGTCGGCCGTCTCGGCGGCGCGGACCAGCTTCAGCCGCAGCCAGGAACGCCGGGGCGAGCCGGTGCCGGTGAACGCGTCGAACCGCTCCGCCACCGCGATGATCACACCGGGCACGTTCCAGGTCTTTCCCCACACCAGCCGGACCAGCGGCGGACGCAGCCAGCCATGCTCGGCGGCCGAGTTCTCCGCGAGCATCCACAGGGGACGGGTGAGCACCCGTACGTCGGCCGGACGGGTCGGCGCCTGGACGAAGTCGACGTCGAAGAGCAGGTCGAGCACCAGTTCGGTCCGGCCGCCGCCGGTGAAGACCAGCGGGTCGTCGGCCAGCCCGGACCCGGTGAGCTGCCCGTCGCCGGCACCCCGCTGGCGTACGCCGGCGAGCCGGGTCACCTGCACCGTCTCCGGATTCAGCAGGCAGTCGACGCGCTCGCCGGAGGAGTCGATGAGGAAGGCGACGCGTTCCATCAGCCACCCGCCTGTTCCCGGTCCAGCCGGGTCAGCTGAGCGTTGTCCAGCGCCGTACCGGCGACCGTCCACAGCGCGGTGTCGTCGGGCAGCGCCGGCCACCTGTCGAACGCCGTCGCGTCGGCGGCGCTCTCCAGCCCTTGCGCACCCGGATCGCGGCGCGCCGAGCCGATCCAGGCCACACCGGCGGCCGGACCGTAGCGGGCTACGGAGCGCTGACCATCCCGATCACCAACCTGCTGCCCCGACCGTGCCCGCTCGTCGGGCAGGGCCGGCCAGAGACCGCCGCCAGCCGTCGTCCCACCGCTGGCTGCCGCCCCACCGTGGGCTACCGCCCCACCGTCAGCCGTCCCGCCGACGGCTGATCGCCCGTCCCGAGCTGCCGCCCGGTCCGGCCTCGCCCCGCCGACATCGGCGGAGTCGGTTGTAGACCTTGGAAGGAAAGTGCCCCTGGAGGGGCCGAAATCTTCCAAGATCTCGGCAGGGTAGGTGCGGAGGCGAGGATTGGCCGGGGTGGTTGGCTCTCCGAGTCGGGGCCGCTCCTTCGTGTCGGTGGCCGGAATGTCATCCGGCGCCGGTCCTGGCGCCGCGCCCCGTCGGGCTGTGCGCAGGCGCCAAGCGTCCAGCAGCCGGCCTGGCGAACGTCGGCCCGCACCCGGTGTGAGGGGCGCGTTGGCGATCACTGCGACGGCGGAGGCATCGTTGCCGCCCCGGGGCCTGGTGCCACCCATCCGTGGGCCGCCGGACCTGTCGTCTGCCCTCGACGCGCCCGTCGACCCGGTCGCGCCCGTCGACCGCGACCCGTCCGGCCTTGCCACCCCGCTCACCGCCTCCGGCCCGTTGACGCCGTACGCCACGTCCACCGTGCCGTCGTGCCCGACCGTGCCGTCGTCACCCACCGTGCCCGGTGTGGCAAACGCCGGGCGGTCACGCCGGTAGGAGTGCGCGTCCGGGTCCGGGCCGCTCACGCTGGCTCCGCGGCCGTGCCCACCACCCGTGCCGGGCGCATGACGGTCCACCATGCCAGGGGCACGACGACCCGCCGGGTCATCAGGCAACCAGGCATCCTCCCCGGCGGCCCGAGGTGGTCGCGTCACCGCGGTCCACCGGTCCGGTCCGCCGCTATCGACTCGATCGCCGAAGCCGAAGCCGGAGTCGGAGCCGGAGCCGGAGCCGGAGCCGCCGGTCGGGTCATCGCGCCCCTCCGTCGGTGCGGCGGCGGGCCGGTCGAGGTCCAGGTCGTGCAGCAGGCCGGGCGCGTGGGCGGCGACCAGGTCCAGCCAGTGCTGCGGTGGCTCCCCGAAGCGGCGCGGTGGAGCCCCGGACGTCTCCGGCGACGGCTGTGGCGCCCGGTGCTCGGCGGGCGTCGGGTCCTCGGCGGGTGGCCGATGCCCGGCGGGCGCACGGTCCTCGGCGGGCTCGACCCGCCCGGCGAGGCGCTGCACCGCCCCGGCAGCCGAGCGCAGCCGGCCGGCCAGCCAGCTACGCGGGTGTCGGCGCGGTGGCACCGCCGGTCTCCAGCTCCAGACCCTCGTAGCGCAGGGTCAACGAGGCGATGGCGATCTCGTGGCTGAGGGTGTTGAGGTGCGCGCCACGCCACCGGGTGGGCCAGGCGTCGATCAGGTTCCACCGCAGCACCTCGGCGGTCCCTACCGAGTCGAGCAGCACCACGGAGACGTTGCGGCGGTTGAGGGTGCCCTGCGCGGTGGCGTTCACCCAGTCCCACAGCTCGCGCGAGGCGGTGAGGCCGAAGTGCAGCGTCACCGGCTCGTACTCGGCCTGGCCGGGCACCATCCGCATCCGGCCCAGGCCGTGCTCCCGGTACGGCTGGCCGGGGATGTTCACCTCCAGCCCGGTCATCTCGGTGAAGTGGCCGTTGGTGACGCCGTTGATGAGCAGCCGGAAGTTGTACGCCCGGTACGGGTCGACCGGGGCGCCGGGCTGCGGGGTGGCTGTGGTGGGCATGTCAGCCTCCGATCGTCTCGGTCTCGGTGCCGCCGGCCCACTGGCTCAGCTTGAACACCACGAACTCGGCGGGCTTGACGACCGCGATGCCGATGTGGGCGATCACCATGCCCGCGTCGCGGACGTCGACCGGGTTGGTCTCCTCGTCGCACTTGACGAAGAACGCCTCCTCCGGGCTGCGCCCGAGCAGTGCGCCGTCGCGCCACACCCGGGTGAGGAACGCCCCGATGTCGCGGCGGATCGAGCGCCAGAGGGTGAAGTCGTTGGGTTCGAAGACCATCCACCGGGTGCCGTTGGCGATGGCCTGTTCGATGGCGATGCTGAGTCGCCGGACGTTGAGGTAGCGCCACTCGCTGGCTTCGGCGGCGAGCGTACGGGCGCCCCAGACCCGGATGCCCTCACCGGCGAAGTAGCGGATCACGTTGACGCCCTTGGGGTTGAGCACGTCGTGCTCCGGCCGGGTGACCAGGTAGCCCAGGTCGACGGCACCCCGCACCGGCTCGTTGGCCGGTGCCTTGTGCACTCCACGCAGGGCGTCGGTGCGGGCCCAGATGCCGGCCAGGTGCCCGCTCGGCGGGGTCAGTTCCAGCTCGCCGCTGATCGGGTCGCGCACGCGCAGCCAGGGGTAGTAGAAGGCGCCGAACTCGGACTGCCGGGGCCGGTACGCCGCCCCCTCGTGCCCGCCCGAGCCACCCGGCTGGGCAGACCCGCCGCCGGAACCGGCCGACCCGCCGCCGGAACCGGCCGAGCCGCCGCCGCCGGGACCGGCCGGGCCGCCGCCCGTACCCTCGGCGGGTTTGGGGGGTTTGCCGGTGGACGGCGTCGCGACCCGGGTCAGCGCGGCGATGTCGTCGATGTCCGGTGCCGGGTCGCAGATGGCGACCATGGTGCGGGTCCGCTCGGCCATGCTGAGCAGCGCCTCGTGCGACACCACGTCGTGGAAACCGGGTGCGGCGATGATGGAGATCTCGTCGATGGCCTCCAGCAGTTGCAGGCCACCGCGTCGCTGCCCGGTGCCGGTGATCGCGCCGCCCTCGCCGACGTTCACCACCCAGCAGCGGGCGCCCCCGTTGTCCAGGAAGCCGAAGACCGCTCGGGCCAGCGGGGTGCTCTCCACCCGGTCTCCGTCGGCGAAGAGCCGCAGGAACTCCGTCCAGTTGTTGACCGGCACCGCCCGACCCAGGTGGGCGTCGTGGTTCGGGGCGAGTCCGACGAAGGCGGCGATGCTGGTGCTCGCCGGGCCGATCGGTCGGGCGCCGCTGGGGACCTCCTCGACATAGATGCCGGGGGAGAAGTAGCTGGGCATCGATCCTCCTGTGCGGGTGGGCGGGCGTCAGTGGGTCGGTGGCGCGCAGACGATGACGAGGTCGGGTTCGCCGGGGTCGACGTCGGCGGTGAGGACGAGCCCACGCCCGGTCAGCCGCAGCCGGGCCGGGCTCGGGTGTTCGGGGTCGTGCGGGACGCCGACGAGGTGGAACCGCCCGTCGGTGTCGGTGCGGGTGGCGGACCCGGTGGCCGACAGCTCGACCCGCATCGCGGCGAGGGGTTGGTCCTCGGGGCCGACCACCCGGCCGGTGAGAGTGTGTACCTCCAGGTGCCGCAGCCGCAGCGGTTGCAGCACCGGGGGCGCGGCCGGGGTCGGGTGGTCGACCTGGGCGGGTACGTCGATCAGCAGCGCCGGGCGCGGCGCGGCGCCGAACGCCGCCCACAGTGGCGGATCGCCGGCCTCCAGGACGACCGGGTAGCTGCCCTCGCGGGTCGCGACGGTGAGCACCCGGTCCAGCCGGGGCAACCCGGCCGGCCCGGTCACGCAGAGCAGGTAGCGGACCGTGAACCGGTACGGTTCGCGGACCACGCCGCTGGAGCGGGTCTGCCGGGCCGGGCGCAGCTCCAGCGGCCAGAGGGTGAGCCCGGCGGCGTCGCCGCCGGTGCGGGGCGGGCCGACCGGGACGGGTTCCCCCGCGGCACTGGTCAGCCAGGCGGCCAACTCGGCGGTGGCCGTCTCGATCGGTCCGCGCCCGTCGGTGGTCATCGCGGCGGCGTCCCCTGGATCCGGTACGCGATGGCCTCGTTCCACACGTGCGGGTAGACGCCGATCTCGAAGTACCTGGTGAACCGGTTGATCGGGGCGTTGGTGTGGTCGTGGTAGAGCAACCACACCGGGGCGATGGTGAACAGCACGTAGTTTGCCAGCACCAGCGGGATGTAGAGCGGGCCGAGCAGGCGACCCTGGAAGATGTGCACGTCCTCGTGCCGTTGGATGCCCGAGCTGGAGCCGGCGCAGACGGTGCCGATGGTGGTGGCGTAGCGGGGCGAGACCCCCTCCACCACGCTGACCCGGCCGCTGCCCGACGAGGTGGGTCGGTCCAGTGAGTGCCCGAAGACCAGGTGCACGGTCAGGTAGATGGCGCCGACGACCGTGTTGAGCAGACTCCAGGTGTGGTCGACGACGAAGAGGAAGATGCCGCGGGCGTCCGCCGCGTACACCCCGGCGGAGGCCACCGCCCAGCCGAACACCGCGCCGACCAGCAGGCCCACGACGGCGCCGACCAGAAGTCCGATCGAGCCGCCGGCGAGGAAGCCGAACAGGGCGCCGAGGATGACCTGGATCGCCGCGCTGAGAATTCCGAAGACCATGACGGTACCCCTCAGACCCAGGAGCGGAAGATCTTGGGCTCGCGACCGCTCGCGAGTTGGGTCGGCGTCGCCTGCCGGTTGCCGGGCGGGAACTGGCTGACGCCGAGCGCGGCGGAGAAGATGACGAGCGCGTTGAAGAACGCGATGATCCACTTCTCGCCACCGACCTCATCCGCGAACGCCGCGGTGAGGTAGGACAGCAGGAGCGCGATGGCGATGGCGATCCACTTGCGGAGCTTGTCGCCACTGGGGCCGATCAGCCCGCCGATGACGTTGGTGGCCAGGAGGGTGGCGGCGCTCGCGCCGGCGATGGTGCCCAGGGCTGCCCAGGTGAAGAGATCGTTCATGACGATCCCCCTTTTCTGCGATGGTGCGACCGGGATGTGGTGGTGGTGAGGTCCGGTGCTGCCGAGTGGGAGCACCGGGGCCGGTCGCCGTCGTCTCGGGGCGGCCGGGGCCGGGCGTGGCCGGCAGAGCCGGCCACCGGGTGGATCAACCGGGCCCCGGCGCGCCGGCGGGCGGGCCCGGCGGTGTCGGTCCGGGCGAGGTCGGTCCGGGGGCGTCCGGCGCCGTCGGCCGCCGGCGTCGCAGCAGGAGTACGCCCACCGCGGCGAGCAGCAGCAGCAGGAGTACGCCGCCGACGATCAGCGGCCAGCCGATCCCGCCGTCGTCACCGGCGGCAACCGGTGAGGTGGACGGTCGAGGTGGCGCCTCGGCGACCGCGCGCAGCTCGATCGGCTTGTCCTGGTTGGGTTCGACCTTCCAGCTGACCGAGCGGCCGTTGACGGTGCCGTTGCTGTCGATCACCCGGCCGGGAAATGCCACCGAGATCTCGAACGACATCAGCTTGAGGAACGCCTGCTGTTGCTGCGGATTCTGCTGCGCTACCTTTCCGCCGTATTTCGACGGATCGAGCGGCAACGTGAAACGGTACAAGTCGCCGTCCCGGACCAGTTTTACGCTCTCCGTGTCGAAACCTGCCAGCGGCGCCTTGCGATAACTGATCTGGGCGCCGAAGAGTTTGTCGTCCTCGTACCGGGTCTCTTCGCCCGCCGGCAGGGCCGGAATGTTCTGCCGTAGCTCCGCGAAGGCTGCCGGGATGTTCTTGTTTCGCGAGGTCAGCAGAGACTTCTCGGCGGTCAGCAGCAACTGCCCGTCGACCGTGTCGTCGGCGTTCACGGTGAGCCCCATGTTGAGTTGCATGCAGCCACTCAACGCCGCCACCAGAAGAAGACACACCGCGACGCGGAGTGCCTTACCGCGGTTGACTCTCCTGTTCATGGGCTCAGTGTGTGTGATCCATTTCACCATCGGCAGTCAGCGATCAGTCACAAGGCAGTCGCCGATTGTACCGACGCACTGTCATATGTGACCGAGGTGAATCGGGGCGGAATTGACTACCCTGGAGCTTTGGGCCGAGAACAGTTTTCCGGTGGTGATCCCCCGCCTGGGGGAGGCCAGCCGGGTCGGGGTGGGACAGGCTGGGCGCACCCGTTCAGCCCACCCCCGAGGATCGCGATGACGCCGGCTCAGCGCCACACCCCGAAGATCGAACTGCACGTCCACCTGGAGGGGACGGTCCGTCCGGCGCTGCTCGCCGCGCTGGCCCACGGCCATCGCCTCCCGGTGCCGGCCGAGACGTCCGGACGGTTCGACGACCTGTACGACTTCATCACCACCTGGAACGCGATGACCACGGTGCTGCGGACGCCGCAGGACTACCAGCGGGCACTGCTGGCGTACGCCGCGGAGGCCGCCCGCGACGGCGCGGTCCACCTGGAACCGATCGTGGACGCCGACCAGCGGCTCGGGTTGTCCGGTTGGGCCGACCTGCTCGCCGCCCTGGTCGACGCGGCGGCCGAGGCCCGCGAGTCGTACGGGGTGTCGATCGGGTTGACCCCGCAGGTCTGCCGGGGTCACGACGTCGACTTCACCGAGAGCGCGGCCCGCATCGCCACCCGGTTCGCCGGGCAGGGGGTGGTCGGCTTCGGACTGTCCGGTGCCGAGGGGCGGTACCCGACCACGCCGTACCGCCGGATGGTGGAGCTGGCCCGCGACGGCGGCCTGCCGTTCGTGCCGCACGCGGGCGAGGCGGCCGGGCCGGAGGCGGTCCGCGAGGTGCTGGCGATGGGTGCGGTCCGGATCCGGCACGGGGTGCGGGCCGTGGAGGACCCGGAGCTGGTCGCCGAGTTGGCCGCGCGGGGCGTCGTGTTGGACGTGACGCCCACCTCCAACCTGCGCCTCGGCGTGGCCCGCGAGGACCGTCCGCATCCGTTGACCGTGCTGACCGACGCCGGGGTCGCCTGCTCGGTGTCCACCGACGACCCGGCCATCTTCGACATCACCCTGGCCGACGAGTACGCCTTCGCCGCCCAGCTCGGGGTGACCGCCGCGACCGCCTACGCCGCGGGCCTGCGCGGCCTGCTCGGGGACGCCGCCGACCGCGCGCGACTGGTGGCGGTGGGGGAGCAGGCGTACCGGGGCGGTTCACCCGCCTAGGCAGTGTCTTCAAAGGATCATGGTGTCGGATGATGTAGGGCGTGAGTCGTCGCTACGAGTTGTCTGACGTCGAGTGGGATGCGCTATCGC
>NZ_JBEZDC010000028.1:0-60738 GCF_040647935.1 Micromonospora sp. NPDC049204
TCGGGCGGCCCGTGGGAGCGGCACTACGGCTACTCGCGGGTGGTCCGGGCCGGCGATCGGGCCTTCACGGCCGGCTGCACGGCGACGGTGGACGGCCGGGTGTGCGCTCCGGATGGGTGCGCGGTTCGGCTCAGCGGAAGCAGCGCGCGACAGGTACCGCGCTGCCCTCGCAGTTGGTCGGCTCGTTCTCGATGACCACGCTCTCGTCGTCGATCTTGACCTGGGCGTGGGCGGCGAAGATGCCACCGGGCTTCACCGTCGACGCGTTGTGGGTGATCTTGCTGGTGTAGATCGCCACCGAACCCGCGGACGCGTAGATGCCACCGCCGCTGGACGCCGCGCCGACCGCCTCGTTGCGGGTCACGTCGCTGCCGCGGACCAGCAGGTTCGCCTTCTCGGCGTAGATGCCGGCGCCGACGCCGTGGGTGGTGTTGCCGTCGACCACGCTGTCGTCGAGCGGCGTCAGGCCCTTCACGGTGGAGATACCGCCGCCGTTGACGGTGGACGTGTTGCCACGGATGGTCATCGTGCGCATCACCAGCACCGCGTCGGAGTTGGCGGCACCGCCGCCGACCTGCGCGGTGTTGTTCAGCAGCTCGGTGTCGGAGACCTTCGTCCGGGCCGAGAAGCTGGCCAGCCCGCCACCCTGGCCGGCGCTGTTCTGGGTGAAGGAGACGCTCTCCACGTCGGCGGCACCGCGGTAGTTGCCGAGCCCGCCGCCGTAGGCGTTGGCGCTGTTGCGGTGGAACTCCGAGCGCTTCAGCGTCAGCACGCCACCGTTGAGCAGGCCCCCGCCCTTGCCCGCGGCGCCGGAGGCGCTGTTGCCGACGAACGTGGAGTCGGTGACCACCATGTTGCCGTCGTTGAAGATCCCACCGCCGCCGCCCTCGGGGGACAGCGAGGTGCTCTGCGTGACGGTGACCCGCTCCACCACGGCGGTCGCCCCGTGCACCACGTGCACGCTGCCGCCCTCGATGTTCGAGCGGCCGTTGTGCAGCTCCACGTCGCGCAGGGTCAACTCGCCGCCGTCGCGGACGGTGAAGAAGCGGAACGGCGCGGCCTGGGCGTCGCGCGCGATGGTGGCGCCGGCGCCGTCGATCGTGATGGCCTGGTAGATCACCGGCAGGCCAGCGGTGTCGTCGGCCGGGTTGTGCGGCGGCGCATCGGCGTCACCGGGGGTTTCCGCCGCGTCGGCCGCCTCCCGTGCGTCGCGGATCCCGCCGTCGTACTGGTCGGTCTCGTGGAACGCCTCGGTGAGCAGGTAGCGGCACCTGGGCGCGAGCCGCAGGTCCGCGCCGCCCTCGGCGTTGGCCGTCACGAGCGCCGCCACCAGCTTCGCGGCGTCGCAGGGCACCGACACCACGCCCCGCTTGCCGGTGCCCGGGCTGGGGGCAGTGCCCCGTTCGGCGTCGTCCGGGTCGCGCTGCGCCCCGCCCTGGTCGCCGGCACGGCGGTCGTCGTCGCTGCCGGCCGCCGCGCTCAGCCGGCCCAGACCGGGAAGGGAGAGGTCACGGTCGGCCGCGACGGCCACGCCGGTCACGCCGGCCGCTCCCACGACCAGGCTTCCGGCCAGCAACCCGCTGGCCAAGAACCATCGGGACCGGCGTCTGGGTCGGATCTCGCGGTCTCCTCCGTGGTACGTGGACATCAAAGGTGCCTGCCTTCCTGCCTGCAAGACGTGACCGCGCGCCGATCCGGGCGCGGGGGGCTCGACGTAGCGTCGACCGCCAAACGTCACGATAGGTCCGCAATACGGACAGGAAGGTGTGAACGTGAATAGTGCCCCTATTCATCTTTCCACCCCGTCAAACGGGCAGCCGGTCACCCGCCGACGTGGATGCCGGGACGACGCAGCGGGTCCCGCTCGGTCCGCCGGATGATCTCCCGCACCACCGGCGGGGTGTCCCCACGACCGAGGATGAGATAGCGCGCCAGGTGCGCGATCGGGCTCCCCTCCGACCACTCGAAGTGCGCGTGCGGCCGCACCCCGGTGGCGTCCCGCAGGGCCAACAGGATCGCGGCGATCGCGTTGGGCACGGCGGGGCTGCTGGCCCGCAACACCCGGAAGCCACCCACCTCGATCCCGTGCACCCGCAGCACCTGGCTGAATTCCGACGGGTCGACCACGTCGATCTCCAGGAACAGCACGTCCGCCGCACCGGGCACCGGATTCATCCCCCGCTGCGCCCGTTCCTTGATCGTGTACTCCTTCACCGATCCGCTCTGCCGCTTGTTCGCGATCAGGTGCAGCTGCCCGTCGTGGGCCAGCGACTCGGTGATGAACCGCCGGGCCGGCTCGTCGAACTCGATCCGCTCGGCGCGCAGTTCGGTGGTCCGGGTGACCCGGGAGACCAACGAGACCACGATGATGCCGAGGATGAACAACGCGGAGATGGTGATCCCGTCCGGCTGCTCGATGACGTTCTCCAGCAACGCGTACAGCAGCACCAGGGTCAGCAGTGTGAACCCGACGGCTCCGCCGCGCTGGCGGTGGCGGACCGCGGAGATCGTCACCGCCACCGCGCCGGAGACCATCATTGCCAGGATGCCCGTCGCGTACGCCCCGGCCTGAGCGTTGACGTCGGCGCGGAAGGCGATCGTGATGGCGACGCTGACCACCGTGTAGACGATCACCACCGGGCGCACCGCCCGCGCCCACTCCGGTGCCATGCCGTACGAGGGCAGGTAGCGCGGCACGATGTTGATCAGCCCGGCCATCGCCGAGGCGCCGGCGAACCAGAGGATGAGCACGCTGCTGACGTCGTAGACGGTGCCGAAGGCCTCGCCCAGCTGGGCGTGCGCCAGGAACGCCAGGGCCCGGCCGTTGGCCGCCCCTCCGGGCCGGAACTCCTCCTGCGGGATGAGCGCCGTGGTCACGAATGTCGTCGAGACGAGGTAGACCGACATGATCAGCGCGGCGGTGGTGAGCAGCCGGCGTGTGTTGCGGATCCGGGCGGCGAGCCGGGCCTGCTTGTCCGCCCCGTCGGCCCGGACCAGCGGCATCATGCTCACCCCGGTCTCGAAACCGGACAGGCCCAGCACCAGCAGCGGGAACGCCAGCACGGCCGTGAGCAGCACGTGACCCGGCCCGCCGCCGCCCGTGGTCAGCGCGGCGGTCCAGTCCGAAACGATGCCCGGGTCGTCGACGATCCGGGCCAGGGCCACCACGACGATCACCGCGTTGAGCACGAGGAAGACGGCGACCAGCGGGATGGCCACCACCACCGCCTCGCGGAAGCCGAGCAGGAACACCCCGCCGAGGATGAGCAGCAGCACCACGGTGACCACGACCGGGACGGCGGGGCCGTGCAGCGCGTCGGGCAGGTACGGGTTCTCCAGCAGGTGCACGGTGGCGTCCGCCGAGGAGAGGGTTATCGTGATGATCCACGAGGTGGCCACGAAGCCGAGCAGCACGAGTACGAAGATCTTGCCCCGCCAGAACGGCAGCAGGCGCTCCAGCATCGCCACCGACCCCTGCCCGTGCGGGCTCTCCTGGGCCACCCGCCGGTACATCGGCAGCATCCCGAACAGGGTGAGCGCGACGATCAGCAGGGTCGCCAGCGGGGACAGCGCACCGGCCGCCACCGCCGCGATGCCCGGCAGGTACGACAGCGTGGAGAAGTAGTCGACGCCGGTCAGGCACATCACCTGCCACCAGGCGTGCCGACGGTTCTGTCCCTCGCCCGCCTCCGGGCCCGGCGGCTGCACCTGGTGCTGGAAGAGCCACCGGCGCAGTGGACTGGCCGGCGGCGCCGACCGCGCCGCCGTCGCCACGCGTTCGGGCACCACGACACCCGGCCGGCCACCCCGGTGCGGGCGGGCCGGATCGCGGGCCGCCCGCAGCGCCGGGTCCGGCCCCGTCGGCGCGTGGCGGCGTCCGCCCCAACGTCGTGGTTTCGCCCGGTGCTCGTCACCCATCGCCAGTCCCACCCTCACAGGTCCTGATCCGACGGTAGGCGGTGGCGCGGGACCCGACCGGCGGAACCGGGCAGGTGGATGGCCAGCTCAGGACAGGTCCGGTACGGCGAGCAGGCGGGCCAGTGCGGGCGGGTCGGCCACGGTCACCGTGGCCGCCGGATGTCGTGGCCGCCCGCCCGGCACCACTGCCGGCACCGGTACGCCGAAGCGCAGGCAGATCCCGCCGGCCGTGCTGCTGCCGAAGCTCGCGCCCCCGTCGGCCAGCGACACGTGTGGCCCGATCACCCGCCACCAGCGGTACGGACCGCTCAGCTCGACGGCTGTCACGTTCTCCCGGTCGGTCCGCAGCTGCCACGGCCCGTACCGGATCACCAGATCCCGGTCGGTTACGGCGACCCAGGCCGTCGCCGGGCGAACCCCCAGCAGCGCCAACACCGGGCGGAACAGCGGATCGAAGCGGAACGCGAACCGCGTCGCGGCAGCGGTCATCGCGCACCGGGTCGGACGGTGGGTCGCGGCACCGGGCCACCTGGCCGCAGCGGGCCGGGCCGCGCGGGCCGGGGTCGGGCGGCGGGCCGGCGCCGGGCCAGGACGGTCATGGCGCGGGCGTACCCGTTAAGCGCCCGCCGACACCCCCGACATGCGCCACCGGCGGGACGAGCGCGACGCCCTCCCCCACCGCCGGCCGGCACCCCCCGGGCCGGCCGACGGTGGCAGACGGTCGGCACCCCCCGGAGCCGGCCGGCTGCACCCCTGGGTCGACCGGCCGCGGCCGGCCACCCGAGGGTGGGCGAATCTGATGGGACGCGCCCCCGCGCTCCGCCACCCCCCACGGGGCGGAACGCGGGGACCCCCCGTCCCGGCTACTGCAGAAACGCCCCCAGGGGCGACAGCAGTAGCCGGCCGAGCGCCGCGGCGTTGTCGTCCAACCGCGTGCGCTCACATTCGCGGGCGTCCGGATCGTGCCGGCACCGCCAGATCTTCTGCGCGTTACGCCAGGCGACATTGCGGGTGTACTCGACCAGCTCCCCCTGGTACCAGTCGTCGATGTCGCCGTTGAGCATGTCGATGAGCAGCTGCCACTGCTCCAGATAGCCTCGGCGCAGACCGGGGATCTTGTCCGCGAAGATCTTGTTGATCTCCAGGTAGTCGTGGTGCTGGTCGCTGCCGTCGACCGGCTCCGACTCCAGGTGGTCGAACGTGGTCACCAGCGCGAAGGGCAGGTCGAAGTTGATGTGCGCGTTGACCCCCGCCGCCGCCGACGGCAGCGGACGGGCGTCCGGTCCACGCATCCGCTCGAAGAGGCACGACCACGCCTTCGGGGTGCCCGGGCTGGAGTCGGTCCAGAGCCGCATCGCGTCGAAATACCGCGCGGCGAACTCCACGTCCAGCCGGGACAGGAAGGCCGGGTCGATGAAACGATCCTCGTACAGCCCGTCCAGCACACTGCTGGTGATGGTCAGGTAGAGCCTGTTGAAGTCGGCCAACGGGCAACTGGCCTCCAACGGAGGAAGCCGCACCAGCATGTCCTGAAGTTTGGTGAGGTGGTCGACCACGGCCGGCACGTCCGCGGGATGGTCGGCGAGCAGGTCGACGATGTCCCGGTGCACGGGCCCCCAGACCGGAGCGGTCATCTCTCCTCCATAGTGGTCGGCGGCATCCCCCGCGCCGTCGTCGACGCGGCCCAGCCTTTCAGCCGACACCCACTCACCGAATCAGTAGAACGACGTATCCCGGTACGCACACGCGCCAGTGGACGGTGTGGAACGTCAGCTTCGGACGTTGCGCAACTGGATCGCGCTGGCCTGGACCCGGGTACGGACCTGGAGCTTGTCGAAGATGTGCGACACGTGCACGCCGATGGTCCGCTCGCTGATGAACAGCCGCTGCCCGATCTCCTTGTTGGTCAGGCCCTCCGCGACAAGCGCGAGCACCTCCCGCTCCCGTGCGGTGAGCGGCGCCAACTCGTCGTCGGACGCCTCGGCCGGCGCGCTCCTCGTGCCGCCGAGTACCTCGTGCTCCTCCAGCGACACCCGGGCCCGCCCGGCCAGCTCGCGGATCTCCGAGGTCAGCGGCACCGCGCCCAGCCCCTGCGCCACCCGGTACGCCTCCCGCAGCAGCTTGCCGGCGGTGGCCAGCCGGCTGCGGCGGGCCAGCAACGCCTCGGCCTGCCGCAGCCGCGAGTACGCCGCCGGGTAGGGGTGGTGGCGTCGGTCCCACTCGGCGACGGACGCGGCCCACAGGTCCGGATCGCTGCTGTCGAGGCGGCTCACCTCGGCGGCGCAGAGCGCCAGGAACCCCTCCACCACCGAGCGCACCGGACCGGCCGCGCCGACGCTCTTTCGGGCCACCCGGTCCGCCACGTCACGCAGCCGACGCACCACCGTCGGGTCCACCGCCACGGCACGACTGGCGTGCGCCTCGGCCTCGGCTCGCAGGCCGTGCCAGACCAGCGCCGACAGGATCGTCACGTCGTCGGACCGGCTCTCGGTGAGGCCCCGTTGCACCGCCAACCGCGCCACGTCGTGCCGGCCTTCCCACATGGCCAGCCCGGCGCGCAGGGTGAGCAGCGGAATGACGTGCCGCGCCCCACCACCGGCGAGCAGGGTCGCCACCGCGTCGAGGTCACGGCTGGCAGCGTCGATGTCGCCGTAGCCCACCGACAGCCGGCACCGGGCCAGCAGCAGCTCGACGGCGTCCGCACCGGACGGTCGGTGCCGCAGGGCGGCGGCGACCACCTTCTCCGCCTCGGCCCACTGGCCCACCCGGAACAGGCCGTTGATGGCGACGGCCAGCAGCCGGGTCTCCCAGGTGCGGCCCAACCCCAGTTCGGCGACCCGCTCGGCGCCACGACGGGCGACCACCACGCCCTCTTCGAGGATGTTCAGTGGCCCGGTCAACAGCTCCGCCAGGTGCAGGTACGCGCAGGCCACATCCTCGGGCTGGCCGGCGCGCTCGGCGGTGTCGAGGGCGTCGCGCATCACCGCGAGCCCCGCGTCCGGGTCCTCCAGGTAGGCGTCGCTGAAGCCCAGCGCCGAGCTGGCCAGCACCACCTCGGTGGCGGAGCCCTCCACGTCGGCGGCCAACGCCAGCGCCTCCCGGGCCCACCTGCCGGCGTCGGCGTAGCGGCCCAGGTGCAGGAGCAGCTCGGCGAGGCGGGCGGCGGCCGTGGCCCGGTCGCGCGGGGAACAGTCGGCGGCGGTCAGCGCCCGCTGGTATTCCTCCTCGGCCAGCGCCGAGCGGCCGGCGGCGGCCAGGTAGCGGGCCCGGCGGATGTGCAGCGCGCTGGGCTCGCCACCCGGCAGCGCGGCCACCTCTTCCAGGAGGACCAGCGCGCGGGCGTGCTCCCCGCAGTGGTGGGCCGCCTCGGCGGCGTTCTTGAGCAGCTCGACCCGGTCCACCGCCAACGGTCCCGGCTCGGCGGCCAGTTGCAACGCCGCCGACCAGTGCCGGTGCGCCTCGGCGTAACCGTGCAGCCGCTCGGCCTCCTGCGCCGCCGCCACCGCGGCCGGCAACGCGCGCGCCGGCTCACCGGCCAACCGCCAGTGGTGCGCCAGCCGGGCCTGGTGCAGCTCACCCGGCGCGGCGGTCAGCGCCTCGGCGTAGCGGCGGTGCAGCCCGGAACGCTCGGCCGGCAGCAGTTCGTGCGCGAGCACCTCGGCAACCAGGCGGTGCCGCAGCCGGTAACCGTCGTCGGCGCCGACCAGCAGCCGGTGGGCCACCGCGGCGCGGGCCGCGTCGATCAGCTCGTCCTCGGGCAACCGCAGCACCTGCGCCAGCAGCCAGTGCTGGACCGGCTCGACACCGGCGGCGACCGCGTGCACCACCGCGTGGGCGTGCTGGGGCAGCGCGTCGACCCGGTCGAGGAAGATCTCCCGCAACGTCTCGGACAGGCCGTCGCGGCCGTCGCGGAGATCGCGGGCCAGCTCCTCGATGACGAACGGGTTGCCGCCGCTGCGCTGCCAGATCTGCTCGGCCGCCTCGGCGGGCAGCGTCCGGCCGACCACCGCGGCAGCGAGCTTCTCGGTGTCGGCCCGGCCCAGCGGAGCCAGGTCGAGCACCCGCACCGTACGCAGCCGACGCAGCTCGGTGAGCACCCGGCGCAGCGGGTGCGCGCCCTGCAGCGACTCGGCGCGCACCGCCGCCAGCACGGAGAGCTGGAGGTCGCCGAGCCCGGCCAACAGGTAGAGCAGCAACTGTCGGGTGCTCCGGTCGACCCACTGCAGGTCGTCGAGGATGAGCACCAGTGGTCTGCCCTCGGCGATCAGGTGCAGCCCGCGGCTGGCCCGCTCCAGCAACGCGCCCGCGCCGTCCGGGCTGGCGGTCTCGTCGGCGAACATCTGCAGCAGCCCTCGCACCGCGGAGGAGGTGCGGGCGTGCGAGGTGGACAGATCGGCGTCGAAGCGGCGCAGCGCCTGCAACAGCGGGTGCAGCGGGGAGGCGTCGCCGATGTCCAGGCAGCTGCCGGTGAGCACCACGGCGCCCTGGGCACGCAGTTGGTCGGCGACCTCACCCAACAGCCGGGTCTTGCCCACACCGCTCTCACCGGTCAGGAAGACGGCGGCGGTCTGCCCGTGCGCGGCGTCACCGTGCAGCGCGGCCCGAACCGTCTGCACCAGCTCGGCCCGGCCCACGAGCGGTGCGGTGTCCCCATCGCTGGCCATGGCACGCAGCCTAATCACAGGTCCCCGAACCGTTCTACGGCCAACTGCCGCTTCTGGTACTCCTCGCGTCGACTTTGCGACAAAAGGTTGCGGGTGGCCGACATACGTCGTTCGGCAGATCCCCGGTCAGCTCAGGGATGCCAATCTCCGGAGGTCACCTGGCATCAGCGGGGGGAAGGGTTGGTGCGAAGCCATGACCACCATCGCTACTACCAGCAGCATCATCATCGCCGGCGACGCACGGCGGCCCGTGCCCCCGCACTGGCCCGTGCCGGAGGAGAGACGCACCGTCACGGTGCTCTTCGCCGACATCGTCGGCTCCACGGCGTTGGTGAGCCGACTCGACCCGGAGGACGTCCGCGCGATGCAGCGGGTCTACTTCGACACCGTCACCGGCGTGCTGCACCGCTGGCAGGGAGTGGTGGAGAAGTACGTCGGCGACGCCGTGATGGCGCTCTTCGGCGCTCGGCGCTCCGACGGCTTCGACGCGTACCGCGCGGTGCGGGCCGGACTCGAGATCCAGGCCGCGCTGGACCGCCGGCCGATGGTCGGGGACATCCGACTGCGGGTGCGCGTCGGTGTCGCCACCGGCGAGGTCGTGGTCGACCTGGGCGACGCGGTCAGCGGCGGGCACGGCGTGGCCAGCGGCGCGGTGATCACCACCGCGGCCCGCCTCCAGGAGTACGCCCCACCGGGTGCGGTCGCGCTCTGCGCGGCCACCGCACGGGCCACCGCCGGCCTGATCACCCAGCGTCAGCTGCCACCGGTGCCGGTCGCCGGCCGGATGTCGCCGGGGCCGCTCTGGCAGGCCATCGGCGCCGTCCGACCCGGCCCGGACCGGCACGACGGTCCGCTGATCGGTCGCCGCCGCGAGCTGGCCACGATCCGCGACCAGCTGACCCTGGCCATCCGGGAGCGGAACCCGTGCTGGGTCTCGCTGGTCGGGCCCACCGGCAGTGGCCGCAGCCGGCTGCTGCACGAGATGACCCGTGGGCTGACCACGGTGGACGGCGCTTCGGTGCGCTGGTCCGTGGCGGCCTGCCAGCCGTACCCCGATCAGGTTCTGGAACCGGTCGCCGAGCTGCTCCGCGGTGTCGCCGGGGTCCGACGCCGTGACGGCCCGGCGGCGGTCCACGACCGGCTCGTCGCCGCCCTGACCGCCCTGTTCCCACCGGCGCGGGTCGCCGCCGCGATCCCGACGCTGCGGCGGATGCTGAGCAACCCGGACGACTCCGCCGCGGCGGTGGCCGGCGCGGCGATCTGCCGCGACGTCCTGCTGCGGCTGGCCAGCCAGGCGCCGCTTGTCGTCGCGGTGGACGACGTGGACCGGGCGGCGCCCGCGGTGAGCGGATTCCTACGGGCGCTGTTCGACGTGGCGACGGCACGGCGGCTACCACTGGCCGTGGTCACCCTGCACCAACCGCAGTGGGCCGACACCCGGCCTGGCCCAGCCCGCCGGATGGCGATCCGACCGCTGGCCACTGTGCAGTCCGGGCGACTGCTGCGCCATCTCCTGACCCGGTCCGGTCAGCCGGTGACCCTGGTGGACCGGCTGCTGCCGTTGGTGGGCGGTCGGCCCGGGCACGCGACGGCGTACGTGGCGTCGATCGCGGCCGGGGCCGACCCGGCGGTGCTCCCGCTGCCCGAGGCGGTCCGCCGGACCGTCGGCGCCGAGGTGGACCACCTCGATGGTGAGCGGCGAGCGGTCCTGATGGCCGCCGGTGTCCTGGGCGGCGTGGTCTCCGGCGCGACGGTCGACCGCGCGCTCGGCTGGACGCCCGGCCGGTCCGTGTCGGCACTACGCCGGCTGGTCGCCGCCGGACTGCTCATCCCCCAGCGCACCGGGGGGTACGCGTTCGCCTCGCCCGCGCTGCGCCAGGTCGCCGCCGAGCGGTTGCCCCGCGCGCTGCGGGCCGTCTTCACCCGCCGGGCCGCCGACGCCCCACGCCGCGACACCGCCCTCGTGGCGTTGGCCCCCGCGCCAGGATCCGGCCCGCCGCGCCTCCCCGCCCCGACGATGGCGACTCCGCCGGCCGCGCCGCCCCGCGGAACCAACCGTGTGTCGGGCGTCAACCGGCTCCGAACCGTCGCGCCGGCCGGTGGCGTGCCACCGACCTCGGCGGTGCCGGCCGCGGTGGCGCAGGCCAATACGGGCGGCCACTGGCCCTCGGCCATCGACCGCATCCCGGTGGCGATCCGCGCGGTGCCCGCCGTGCCGGGGTCGACGAGACCCGGCACCGGCGTCGGCGGGCTGCCCGATCGGGTACGCGCCTTACCCGTCCCACCGTTGATCCGCCAGCCAGACAGCCTGGGCTACGGGCAGCCCGCCTCAGGCGGGTACGTCACGACGAACGACTGACCCCGGGCGGCCGCCCGCCGAACTGCCAGTTGTGCACCTCGACGTCGGCGTACCGGTCCACGGTCAGGATGGCGCGCGCCGCGTCCGGGGTCGGCGCCCGGACCAGCGCGGCGGTGCCGAGCCACGTGTCGCCGTCGTCGGACAGCAGCGGCCCGTACGCGATCAGCTCGTCCGGGTCGGGTGGCACGGGCAGGTCGACGGCCTGCCCCGCGCCGAGGCCGAGCACCA
The DNA here is from genome assembly GCF_040647935.1 of Micromonospora sp. NPDC049204. NCBI lineage: Bacteria > Bacillati > Actinomycetota > Actinomycetes > Micromonosporales > Micromonosporaceae > Micromonospora > Micromonospora sp. NPDC049204. The sequence continues at coordinate 11,170 of NZ_JBEZDC010000028.1, forward strand.
GGTAGCGGTTGCCGCCGTCCCGACCACCGGGGAAGTCCCACATGGTGCGGCCCAGCGTGTTGCGCCATCGGCGCAGCAGCACATCCCGGTACACGCCGGCCTGGTAGTTGGGCTCGTCGAAGGCGAACGTCCGCGCGGCGGCCGGATCGGGCAGGTCGACGATGTGCACGCTGCCGGTGGCGGTGTCACCGGACAGGGTGGGGCCGCGGGCGATCAACTCCTCCGCGTACCGGTCCATGTAGGACCAGTGTTCGGCCAACAACTCGTCGCGCAACGTCCCCGAGTCGGGCCGGTCGCGGTGATAGCACAGGAATTCCATGCCACGCATTCTCGCCGTGGGGCAGACCGCCGGGTGGCCGGGTGTCGCCCGTGGCCTACGGCACGGACGCCGAGGCCAGCAGCGCCGCGGTCGGCAGGACGAGCAGACCGTCCGCGTCGCGGTAGGCGGCGGTCAGCTCGTCGTACGCGGCACGGATGCGGGTGATCACCTCCGGCGGCTGGGCCGCCAGCACCAGACCCGCCTTGCTGATGCCGTTGGCCGGGCCGCTCCACCAGGCATCGGGGTGGGTGCGGTGCGCCCAGGTGATCGTGTCGCAGCGCGCGTCGGCGAGACCGGCGGCGTCGAGCAGACCCGCGAACCCGTCCGGGGTACGCGGGAAGTCCCGCTCCGCGTCCACCGTCGGCACCGAGGTCGGGCGCCCGACCCCGGCGGCGTCGAACACCGCTCCCCAGAGCCGCTGCGCCTCGGGTGGCGGGTCGGGCCAGATCGTCACCGCGATCCGACCGGCCGGCCGGACGACCCGTCGCAGTTCGCTGATCGCGGCCACCGGATCGCCGACGTGATTGATCACGAAGTTCGCCACGGCCGCGTCGAAGTGCCCGGTGGGAAACGGCAGATGGGGCAGGGCCGCGAGGCGAACCTCGGCGGACGGGACCCGGCCGCGCACCAGCTCGACCATGCTGGGCTCGGCATCGACGGCCACGACGGTGGCGCCCCGAGCGCTCGCCAGCGCGGCCACGGTGCCGGAGCCGGTGCCCGCGTCCAGCACCCGCATGCCCGCGGCGACGCCCGCGGCGTCCAGCAACGCCGGGGCGGGATGGGCGCAGAGGGCGGCGAAACTGCCGTCGTACGCCGTCGCGCGCCCGGCCCAGCGCACCCGCTCGTGTTCGTCGAAAGCTGTCGTCGGCACCGCGTCCCCCCGCTCAGGATCTTGCTGGTGGCGACGATATCCAACGGGATCTGCCGGGGTTGCCCCGCGCCCTCGACGCCGCCCGTACCCCCGGTGAGCTGGGTGTCCGTTGTCCACCGGCAGCGGTGACTAGGATTGGTCGGTCATGCTGCTACGGGTGCTCGGGCCGCTTGAGGTCGAGGTCGACACAGGCGGACCGGTCGACCTCGGCGGCCCCCGCCAACGCGCCGTGCTCGCGCGGCTGCTGGCGGCCCGAGGCGAGGTCGTCTCCGTCGGTCAGATGATCGAGGACCTGTGGCGGGGTGACGCGCCGCCACGGGCGATCGCCTCCGTCCAGGCGTACGTCTCGCACCTGCGCCGCCTGTTGGAGCCGTCCCGCGAGCGCCGCACGCCGGCGCGGGTCCTGGTCACCGCGCCGCCCGGCTATGCGATCCGGGTGCCCACCGAGGCCGTCGACGCCGGCCGGTTCGAGACGCTGCTCGTCGAGGCGCGCACAGCCAGTGCCACCGATCCGGGTCGGGCGCGGCTGCTGCTGAGCGGCGCGCTCGACCTGTGGCGCGGTCGGGCGTACGCCGAGTTCGCCGGGGAGCCGTGGGCGCAGGCCGAGGTGCTGCGGCTGGAGGAGCTGCGGCTCGGCGCCCGGGAGTCGCTGCTCGACGTGGTCGTGCGGTGCGGCGACGCGGCCGAGGCGGTGGCGGAGGCGGAGGTGCTGACCCGGCAGGCGCCGCTGCGGGAGGAGAGTTGGCGGCTGCTGGCATTGGCGTTGTGGCGGGCCGGCCGGCAGGGCGACGCGCTCGCCGCGCTGCGCCGGGCGCGGGCGACCCTCGTGGACGAACTCGGCCTGGATCCGGGCCCGGCGTTGGTCGAGCTGGAGTCCGCCATCCTGGGCCAACGACTCGACCTGCTCCCACGGGTGGCCGCGGCACGCGTCGACACCGGGCGACCGGCGACCGCTGAGGTGTTCGTCGGGCGGGAGACCGAGCTGGCCGCTCTGGGATGGGCCGCCGCCGAGGCGGTGGCGGGCGGGCCGCGGGTGGCGCTGCTCAGCGGGGAGGCCGGCGCGGGCAAGACGAGTCTGCTCGCCCGCTTCCGGGAGGCGCTCACCGCCCGCGACTGGCTGGTCGCCGTCGGCCGCTGCCCCGAGGTCGAGGGCGCCCCGCCGGCCTGGGCCTGGGTCGAGGCGCTGCGGCAACTCGCCGAGCAGGTGCCGCCGGGTGATCTCGCGCCGGCGCTCGTCCCGCTGCTCGGCGGAAGCGCCGGCGAGTCCGGGGGCGACGTCACCGCCGGCCGGTTCCGGCTGCACCACGCCGTTGGCGCCTGGTTGGACGCGGCCGCGATCCGCCGACCGGTCGCCGTCATCCTCGACGACCTGCACGCCGCCGACGCCGAGACGCTGCTCCTGCTGAACAGCGTCATCGAGGTGACCACCGAGGCCGTGCTGGTCGTCGCGGCGCTACGCCCCGCCGACAACCGCGAGCGGCTCGCCGACACGATGGCCGTCCTGGCCCGTCGGTCTCCCCACCGGATCCGGCTGGGTGGCCTGACGACGGCCGAGATCGAGACACTGCTCGGGGCGCTCGCCCGGCGACCCGTCGACGCGGAGACGGTCGCCGCGCTGACCGAGCGGACCGGCGGCAACCCCTTCTACGTACGCGAGTCGGCGCGGCTCCTCGCCGCCGAGGGCACGCTCGTCGCCACCAGCGACGTGCCGGACGGGGTACGCGACGTGCTGCGCCGACGACTGTCGCGCCTGCCGTCGCCGGCGGTCGCGGTGCTGCGCCTCGCCGCCACGCTCGGCCGGGAGGCGGACGTGCCGACACTCCTCGACGCCGCCGACACCGACGAGACCGCCACCCTCGAAGCGCTGGAGATCGGGCTGGCCGCCGGGCTGCTCACCGAACCGGCGCCGGGGCGGGTTCGCTTCGTGCACGGGCTGGTCCGCGACACCATCTACACCGACCTGCCCCACCTGCGCCGCACCCGACTGCACGCCCGGATCGCCGCCGCCACCCGGCGGTTGGCACCCGACCACTATCCGGCCCTGGCGCACCACTACGCCCGTGCGGCGTCGGCCGACACCGCTCCGCTCGCCGTCGACTACGCCATCCGCGCCGCCGAGCTGGCGGAGCGGCGGTACGCGTACGACGCGGCGGTCGAGGTGCTCGGCAACGCCGTCGACGCCGCCGGGTCGGTCACCGGGGATCGCGACGCGCTGCGGGTCGACCTGCTCGGCCGGCTGTTACGCGCGCAGGCTCGGGCCGGTGCGGTGGCCGCCGCCCGGCAGACCCGCGCCCGAGCCGTGGACGTGGCCGTCGCGTCCGGCCGGGACGAGCTGCTGATCGCGGCGTTCACCGCGTGGACCGTCCCCACGCCGTGGCTGACACACGCGTACGGCGTCGTGGACCATCGGGTCGTCGAGCTGCTCAGCCGGCTGTTGCGGTCCGACGACCTGGACCCGGTGGCCCGCTGCCGTCTGCTCGACGCCCTGGCCACCGAGTTGGACGGCGAGTCGGACCCCCGGGGTGTGTCGGCCGGGCGGGAGGCGCTGACGATCGCCCGGCGGCTGGGCGACCCGGAGCTGCGCGCCCTGGGGCTGGCCGCCCGGGTCCGGACCATGAGCTACGAGCGGGAGGCGCCGCACCGTCGGGAGTTGGCCCTGGAGTTGCGCGACCTCGCCGACGAGCACGGGCTGGTGATCTACCGCTGGGTCGCCGAGCAGGTGCTCGCCCACTGCGCCGCCGCGCTCACCGAACCGGCCGAGGTTCGCGCCGCGATCGCCCGACAGGGGTGGCTGGCCGAGACGTACCAGCTCAACGAGGGACAGGTGATCTACCTGTGCGGGCGGGGTGCCCTCGCGCACATCGCCGGCGACTTCGTCGCCGCTCGCCGACACTACGACGAGGTGGCCGTGCAGATGCGGCGCCAGGGTTCGCTGCACGCCGAGGCGTTCCACTATTTTTCGGTCGGGACCCTGCTGATCAGCCAGGGACGTTTCGGCGAGCATCTGGAGGCGACCCGCCGCATCCGTCGGTCGCTGGGGCCGATCGTGGACGACCTGCTGGCGCTGGCGCTGATCGAGAGCGGACGGGTGGACGAGGCGCGGGCCATGCCGATCGGTCGGCACGCCTACCGCCCGGACTACTTCGAGTCGGCGCTGCTCAGCGTACGCGGCATGGTCATCGTGGCCCTGGGTCGGCGAGACCTGGCCCAGCCCGTGATCGACGCCCTGCTCCCGGTCCGCGACCAACTGGCTGGTTTCTCCACCACCGCGGCCGTGGTGCGACCGGTCGCGCTGACGCTCGGGGAGCTGTTCCGGCTGGTGGGACGCACCGAGGAGGCGGCCCGGCACTTCACCCTGGCGGCCGGGGTGGCCCGCCGGTGGGAGTCGCCGCACTGGCTGGCCGAGTCGACGGCCGCGTTGGCCGACTGAACCGGTTACTGGGTTCCAAGCCGATTCCAAGTGCCACCGAGCATGATCAACAGATCTGTGTCAGTTGATTTCCTCGGAAAGGTCACCGTGAACCAGAACCACCGCGAATCCATGGCCGACGTCCGCGACATGTACATGGCGCACACCGTCTTCCGTCGCGAGTTCGGCCTGCTGCCGCAGCTCGTCCGCGACGTCAGGCCGGGCGACGTCGGCCGCGCGGAGGTCGTCGGCGCCCACGCCGAGATGCTCTGTCACACCCTGCACCTGCACCATGAGGGCGAGGACCTGCTGCTGTGGCCCCGACTACTGGCGCGCGGCGGCGCGGAGGCCGCGGCCATCGTCCCCACCATGGAGGCGCAGCACCACGCCATCGAGGAGGCCCACGCGGCGGTGGTGGCCCTGCTGCCGGGGTGGCGGCGTACCGGGCACGGTGGTGACCACCTCGCCGACGCCTTCGAGCACCTCCGCACCGCGCTGACCGAACACATGGCCATGGAGGAGAGCGAGATCCTGCCGCTGGCCGAACGGCACGTCACCGCCGCGGAGTGGATGGAACTCGGCGAGCACGGGATGGGTAAGACCCCGAAGAAGCGGCTGCCGCTGGCCTTCGGCCTGGCCATGTACGAGGGCGACCCCGAGGTGATCAAGGCGGTGCTGGCGCACGCCCCGCTGCCGGCCCGGCTGCTCATGCCGATCATCGCCCCCCGGCTCTTCGCCGCCCACGCCAAGCGGGTGCACGGCACCGCGACTCCCCCGCGCATCGGCGCCGCCGCACGCTGAGCGAGGCCGGCCACCGACCCAGGCCCCGGGGTCGACGGCTCGTCAGCCGGCAGCGAGGAAGGCCAGCACCCGCGGCCAGGTCTCCGCGTCGGCGCTCGGGGCGTACTCGCTCAGGTCCGGGTCGGTGAACAGGTGCCCCGCGCCGGGATAGCGGAAGACCGTCAACTCGGCACCGGCGTCGGTCATCGCCTGCTGCCACTCGTCGACCTCGTCCGGCGCGTCGTACGGGTCGGGGTCGGCGAGGTGCAGCTGCACCGGTATCCCGGGCCGGACCGCGTCCGGTGCGCCACCGGTGCCGTGCAGCAGAAGTAGACCGGCGGCGGCGGGGCGCTCGGCCAGCAGCGCCCCGGCCACGCCGGCGCCCATCGAGAGGCCGGCGAGCACCGTCTCCGGTGGCAGGTCGCGCAGCGCGGCTCGGGCCCGGTCCAGCACCACGTCGTGGCCGATCTTGTCGAGCAGCGCGAAGCCCTCCTCGACGGTGTCCGTGGCCGGCACGCCGTACAGGTCGGGGGTGCTGACCTGGTGCCCGGCGGCGCGTAACCGGTCGGCGGTCGCGCGCACGGCGGGCCGCAGCCCGTACACGGAGTGGAACAGCAGGACGTGTGACATCACGTCATCCTGCCGCAGTCACGGGTCCGTCCGGTGTGGGCACGCGGGGCGGACGTCAGACCAACGCGGTCAGCCGCGCGACCAGGTCGCTCGGCGGTGGCATCGCGGCGATCTCGCGACTGACCTGGCCCGCGGCGGTACGCAGGCGCTCGTCGGTGAGCAACCGGGTCAGGGCCTGCGCGGTGATGTCCCGGGGGCGCAGCGCCAGGCCGACGCCCCGGCGAGCCAACAGCTCGGCGTTGTGCCGCCGGTCCCCCGGACCCACGGTGGCGAGTTGGGGCAGGCCGGCGGCGAGGGCGCCGAAGGCACTGCCCGCACCGCCGTGGTGCACCAGCGCCGCGCTCGCCGGTAACGCCTCGTCGAGCGGAATCCAGTCGACCACCCGCACGTTCGGGGGCAGCGAACGCGCCGACCGCTCGTCTGGGCGGACCAGCACGATCTCGGCGTCCACGTCGGCGGCGGCGGTGACCACGGCGGGCATCGGACCTCGGTCGCCGGGGCCGGTCAGGGTGCTGCGGGTGACCAGGATCCGGGGCCGGTCGCCCGGCTCGCGCAGCCAGGCCGGCAGCTCGCCGCCGCCGACGTAGGACGTGTAGCGCATCGGCCAACCGCCCTGCGCGGCCACGCTGGGCGGGGCCACGGCGAGGGCTGCGGCGGGTGGCGGCAGCTCGCTCAGGCCGTGCCGGCGTAGTGCGCCACCGAGTCGGACGACGGTGGCGCGGACCAGGTCCCGGCCGTCGAACAGGGCGTTCTCCTGGCGTACGGCCGGCACATCGAGCCGCGCGGCGGCCACCGCGCCGGCGACCGCGAACGGCTCGTGCAGCACCAGATCCGGTCGCCACCGGGTGGCCAGCGCGACCACCGGGTCGGTGAGCTGGTCGTTGAGCGCGCCGAACAGCAGGCCGGCGCCCCGGGTGCCGGCGGTGCCGGCCATTTCGGCGCGCGCGATCAGCGGATGGCGGGGAAAGACCCGCAGCGCGATTCGGCCGAAGTCGAAGCCCGGTGCGATGTCGTGCACCGGCAGACCCGCGTCGGCGGCGGCCAGGCCACCACCTCCGGTGGCCAGCAGCACGTCGTGGCCGGCGTCGCGCAGCGCGACGGCGAGCGGCACCAGCGGGAAGACGTGCCCGACCAGGGGCGCGGAGACCACCAGCACACGCATGGGCAGGATCCTATGTCGACCACCACACCCGCGAGGCCCTGCGACCGGTCTGCCGACCAGGTGCGTGCTCGGCCGGACTCACCAGGCGTACGCCTGCGGGGCCTCTCCCGGCCCCGGCCAGATCTGGTCGAGTCGTGCCAGGACGTCGTCGTCCAACCGTACGGACAACGCGTCGAGGTCCGCTCGCAGCTCGTCGATCGTCACTGCGCCGACGATGGTGGTGGAGACGACCGGGTTGCGCAGCAGCCAGGCGATGGCGACGGCCGCCGGTGGTGCGCCCAGTTCGCGGCACAGCCCCTCGTAGGCGGTGAGCTGGTCGCGGTGCGCCTCGACACGCTGCCGCGCCGAGGGGTCCGCGCTGCGGCCCTGGTCCGCGGCGTCGAGCGCGCCGGCGAGCAGGCCGGCATGCAGGGGGCTGTACGAGATCAGCCCGACGCCGAGGTGTCGCAGCGCGGGGATGAGCTCCTGTTCCACGGCGCGTACGGCGAGGTTGTAGAGACTCTGCTCGCTGGTCAGTCCAAGGAAGTGGCGTGCCGACGCGGCGGCCTGGGCGAGTGCCACGTCCCAGCCGGCGAAGTTGCTGCTGCCCACATAGGTGATCTTGCCTTCGCGGACGAGCTGCTCCATCGCCTGCCAGATCTCCTCCCACGGCGTGGCCCGGTCGACGTGGTGCATCTGGTACAGGTCGATATGGTCCGTCCGCAGCCGCCGCAGGCTGGCCTCGCAGGCGCGGCGGACGTGATAGGCGGACAACCGACGGTCGTTCGGGCCGAGGCCCATCGGCTGGTACACCTTCGTGGCCAGGACGATGTCGTCGCGGTGTCCACCGCGCCGCAGCCACCGGCCGACGGTCTCCTCCGCGACGCCGTAGCCCTTCTTCATCTCCGGTGACTGCGGCCCGCCGTAGACGTCGGCGGTGTCGAAGACGTTGATGCCGGCGTCGACAGCGGCGTCCATGATCGCGAAGCTCGTCGCCTCGTCCACCGTGTACCCGAAGTTCATGGTCCCGAGGCCGATCCGGCTGACCAGCAGACCGGAGCGGCCGAGGTGTCCGTACGTCATGGTGTGCACCGGCCAACAATAGGGCGGCGGGGTGGGTCAGCCGGCCGCTCGCTGGTCGACGATGCGGCGCATCTTGCCCATCGACCGCTCCACCCCGTCCGGGGCGAGGACGTCGACCGCCACGCTCACGCCGATGGTGTTCTTCACCAGCTCCACAAGCGTCGCGCCGGCCCGCTCGGCGGCGTCCACGGCGACGCCGGCCCGCCGCTCCACCCGCACCGTGAGGGTGTCCAGCCGGCCCTGCCGATCGAGGACGCACTGGAAGTGCGGCGACAGCTGCGGGGTCCGCAGGATCAGCTCCTCGATCTGGGTGGGGAAGATGTTCACCCCGCGCACGATCATCATGTCGTCCGTGCGGCCGGTGATCTTCTCGATCCGGCGCATCGGGCGGGCGGTGCCGGGCAGCAGTCGGGTCAGGTCGCGGGTGCGGTAGCGCACGACCGGCATCGCCTCCTTGGTCAGCGAGGTCAACACCAGCTCACCGCGCTCACCGTCGGGCAGCACCACCCCGGTCACCGGGTCGATGATCTCCGGGTAGAAGTGGTCCTCCCAGAGGTGCAGCCCGTCCTTGGTCTCGACGCACTCGGTGGCCACGCCGGGGCCCATCACCTCGGAGAGCCCGTAGATGTCGACGGCGTGGATGTCCAGCCGCTGCTCGATCTCGCGGCGCATGTCCTCGGTCCACGGCTCGGCGCCGAAGATGCCCACCCGCAGGGAGGTGGCCCGCGGGTCGATGCCCTGGCGCTGCATCTCGTCGACGATGGCGAGCAGGTAGCTGGGCGTGACCATGATGACCTCGGGTTCGAAGTCGCGGATCAGCATCACCTGACGCTCGGTCATGCCCCCGGAGACCGGGATGACCGTGCAGCCCAGCTCCTCGGCCCCGTAGTGCGCGCCCAGGCCGCCGGTGAAGAGCCCGTAGCCGTACGCGATGTGCACCCGGTCGCCGGGACGGCCGCCGGAGGCGCGGATCGACCGGGCCATCAGTCGCGCCCAGGTGCGCAGGTCGTCGCGGGTGTAGCCGACCACCGTCGGCCGGCCGGTGGTGCCGGAGGACGCGTGCAGCCGGGCCACCCGCTCCCGGGGTACGGCGAACATCCCGAACGGGTAGTTCTCCCGCAGCTCCGCCTTGCCGGTGAACGGGAAGCGGGCCAGGTCGTCGAGGTCCCGGCAGTCGTCGGGGTGCACCCCGGCCGCGTCGAACGCCCGACGGTAGTGCGGCACGTTGTCGTACGCGTGCCGCAACGACCAGCGCAGTCGGTCGCGTTGCAGGGCGCGCAGCTCGTCGATGCCGGCGCGCTCGATCGGCTCCAGCTCCTCCGGACGAGGGGTGCGGTCCTGCATCGGCTGCCTCCTTGGCGCGGCGGTCCCGGTGGGGCTGCGGGTACCGTACGCCCGCCGTCGCCGGGTCCGGCGGGGCGGTCAGCGGGTGGCCGGCAGCCGGTGCAGGGCGTCGACCAGCGGGGCCAGCTCGGGGGTGGCCTCCGCCTGGGCGAGCGCGTCGCTGAGCACCCGGTCGTGGGTGGGGCGGGTCTGGGCGAGCAGCTCGGAGCCGGCCGGCGTCAGCTCGGTGTAGATCCCGCGCCGGTCGTCGGCGCAGAGGATGCGGGTGAGCAGCCCCCGCTGTTCGAGGCGGGTGACCAGCCGGGTGGTGGCGCTGCCGGAGAGCGCGGCGGCGCGGGCGAGCTGGCTCATCCGCATGTGCCAGCCGTCCTGGCGGGAGAGCGCGTCGAGCACCGTGTACTCGACGACGGACAGGTCGTGGCCGGCCTGCAACTCCCGTTCCAGGGATGTCTCGATCAACCCGTGCAGGGCGGCGAGGGTGCGCCAGCCCTGCGCGCGGATCTCGACCGCGTCGTCGGCGATGCCCATGCCGGCCCTCCTCGGGTGTGCTCTCGACGGCCCAGGCTACCACGCTTGCGCTGATATCCAGCGCGTGCAAGTATTTCGTTGTCGACGCGTGTAGTTGCACGCGCCGAATATCCGCCCCCTCCCGATGGGAAGACCATGTCCGTACGCCACAAGTCCCTGCCACCCGGCCTGATCGCGCTGGCCATCGGCGCCTTCGGCATCGGGCTCACCGAATTCGTGATCATGGGGCTGCTGCCCGAGGTGGCCGCCGACTTCGCCGTCACCGAACCGGTCGCCGGCTGGCTGATCTCCGGCTACGCGCTCAGCGTGGCCGTCGGCGGGGTGGCCCTCACCGCGGCGGTCACCCGACTGCCGCGCAAGCCGGTGCTGCTCGGCCTGATGGTGCTGTTCATCATCGGCAACCTGCTCTCCGCCGTCGCCGGCGACTACGCCGTGATGATGGCCGGCCGGATCGTCGCCGCGCTCTGCCACGGCGCGTTCTTCGGCATCGGCGCCGTGGTGGCCGCCGGCCTGGTCGCGCCGGCCCGCCGGGCGGGCGCCATCGCCATGATGTTCGCCGGTCTGACCATCGCGAACGTGCTCGGCGTGCCCTTCGGCACCTTCCTCGGGCAGCACTTCGGCTGGCGGTCGACGTTCTGGGCGATCACCGCGATCGGCGTGGTGGCACTGATCGGGCTGGCCCTGCTCATCCCGGCCGGCGACACCGCGAACGCCGACCGTCCGGCCGGTGGGCTGCGCGGCGAGTTGCGGGCCTTCACCCACTCGCAGGTCTGGTTGTCGCTGGTGATCACGGTCCTGGGCTTTGGCGGCATGTTCGGCGCGTTCACCTACATCGCCTACACGCTCACCGAGGTCAGCGGCTTCGCCAGCAGCACCGTGCCGTGGCTGCTCGTCCTCTTCGGCGTGGGGCTCTTCGTCGGCAACCTGCTCGGCGGCCGGGCCGCGGACAGGTCACTGTCGCGCACCCTGGTCACCGTCCTGGCGGTGCTCACCGTGGTGCTCGTCGGCTTCGCGCTGACCGCCACGAACCCGGTGCTGACAATCGTCGCGTTGGTGCTGATGGGTGGGTTCGGCTTCGCCACCGTGCCGCCGTTGCAGATGCGGATCATGCACTACGCCCACCAGGCGCCGACCCTCGCGTCCGGGGCGAACATCGCGGCGTTCAACCTCGGCAACGCGCTGGGCGCGTGGATCGGCGGGGTGACGATCGCCGCCGGGCTCGGCTACACCTCGCCGATCTGGGCCGGCGCGGCGCTCACCCTGGTCGGCCTGGGCGTCCTGCTGGCAGCGCTGCGGCTGGCCCGCCGCCAGGAGCCGGCGAACGCCGACGCGGCCCTGGTGGACACGGCGGCCTGACCGGGTAGACGAGCGGACGCGGGGCCGGGCATCCGCCCGGCCCCGCGTCACTCTGATCATCGCCCTGCCATCTTCTCGCAATTGCAAGTTATGTGCAACAAGGTCTGGACACCGCGATCGATACGTAACTAGCCTGCTTGCCATGAGTCCTTACATCTTGGAGCCCTGGTCCTGGCAGGAGAGCTGGGATCGCCAGCAGGAGGCGTTCATGCCGGACCGGGAACACCGGTTCGCCACCATGCTGGACACCGTCGACGCGGTGCTCGACGCGCGGCCGCCGCGCGTGCTCGACCTGGCCGGCGGCACCGGCACGATCTCGCTGCGGACACTGGCGCGCTTCCCCGACGCCGAGGTGACCCTGCTGGACCTCGACCCGGCACTGCTGGCCATCGCCGGGGCCACACTTGCCGACCGGGCCACCATCGTCCCGGCCGACCTCGGCGCCCCCGAGTGGCGCGCCGCGCTCCCCCACCGCGACTACGACGCCGTTCTCACCGCCACCGCCCTGCACTGGCTGCCGGCCGACCGGCTCGGGCAGCTCTACGCCGAACTGCGCGACGTGCTGCGGCCGGGCGGAGTCTTCGTCAACGCCGACCACATGCCCGACGACACCCTGCCGGAGCTGACCAAGCGGCTGATGGACCGGGCCCGGGACCGGCGCAACGCCCGGTACGCCGCCGGCGCGGTGCTGTCCTGGTCGGACTGGTGGGAGCGGGCCGGGGCCGACCCGGCGCTGGCCCCGCTGGTCACCCAACGGCAGGACATCTACCCGACCGGGCACAGCCCGGAGTGGAACCCGCCGGCCTCCTGGCACCTGGCCGCACTCACCACCGCCGGGTTCAGCGAGGTCGGCACGGTGTGGCGCGGCGGTCCGGACGCCGCCGTCGCAGCGGTGCGCTGACGCCGCCATCGCCGGCAGCACGCCAGATGCCGCCGTCGCCGGCACTACGCTGAGGACTCGTGCCAGAGCCATTCGAGCCGCGTACCGACCCCGACGTCGACCTGCGCCTCCCCGCCGACCGCCGCGAGCTGACCGCGCGCCCCGCGACGGTTCTCGCCACCATCGCGGCCGGCGGGGTGCTCGGTGCGCTGGCCCGGGCCGGCCTGCAACACGCCGCCCCGCACCCGCCGACCGGTTTCCCCTGGGCGACGTTCGGCATCAACCTGTCCGGTTGCCTGCTGATCGGGGTGCTGATGGCGACGCTCGGGCACCTCGGCGGTGGGCACCCCCTGGCCCGCCCGTTCCTCGGGGTGGGGGTGCTCGGCGGGTTCACCACGTTCTCCGCCTACGCGGTCGACATCCAGCAGGCGCTGGTCGCGGGCGCGCCGGGCACCGCGCTGGCGTACCTGGCGGCGACGCTGCTCGGGGCGCTCGTCGCGGTCGGGCTGGGCGACGCCGCCACCACCGCCCTCCTGGGCCGGAGGGCAACCCGGTGACCGTGCTGCTCATCGCCCTGGGGGCGGCCGTCGGAGCGCCGTTGCGCTACCTCACCGACCGGGCCGTGCAGTCCCGGCACGACTCGGCGTTTCCCTGGGGCACGCTCACCGTCAACGTGGTCGGCTCGCTGCTACTCGGCGTGCTCGTCGGGTGGCCGAGCGGCCCGGCGGTCACCGCGCTGCTCGGCACCGGATTCTGCGGGGCGCTGACCACCTACTCCACCTTCAGCTACGAGACGCTGCGGCTGACCCGGGGCGGTCACCGTCTCCTCGCGCTTGCCAATGTCGTGGGCAGCGTCGTCGCCGGGCTCGTCGCGGCCACCGCCGGCTACGCCCTGGCCCGCGCCCTGACCGGCTGACCTGCGCGAATCGCGCCCTGAGCGGGGAACACACCGGAGGTATATACGCGAGGTATACCCCCGGTGTAGTCTCCTCCCATGAGCGTGCCACTGACCCTTCTCGGCCTCCTCGAACGGGAGCCCAGCCACGGCTACGACCTGAAGCGCGACTACGACGCCTTCTTCGGCCGGGGCAAGCCACTGCCGTTCGGCCAGGTCTACTCCACCCTCAGCCGACTGGCCCGCGACGGCAAGGTGGTGATCAGCGACGTCGCGCCCGGCTCCGGCCCCGACCGCAAGCGATACGTCATCACCGACCTGGGCGCGACCGAGGTCCAGCAGTGGCTGACCCAGCCGGTCGACCCGGAGCCGCACCTGCAGACGGTGCTCTTCGCCAAGGTCGTGCTCGCGCTGATGCTCGAACGTCCCGCCGACGAATACCTCGACACCCAGCGCAGCGCGCACCTGCACCGGATGCGCGAGCTCACCGAGATCAAGCGCGCCGGCAGCCTGGTCGACGCGCTGCTGGCCGACCACGGCCTCTACCACCTGGAGGCGGACCTCCGATGGATCGAGATGACAAGCGCCCGGCTGGACGCCCTGCGCAAGGAGGTGCGGCCGTGAGCGTCGTGATCGAAGCACGGGACGTGCAGTTCTCGTTCGGCCAGACGCCCGCCCTGCGGGGCGCAGGCGTGGCCGTCGGCGCGGGCGAGATCCTCGCCATCATGGGTCCCAGCGGCTCGGGCAAGTCCACCCTGTTGCACTGCCTGGCCGGCATCCTCGTGCCCGACTCCGGCGAGATCCTCTTCGACGGGACCCGGATCGACACCATGACCGAGACCCAGCGCAGCAGCCTGCGCCGGGACCGCTTCGGTTTCGTGTTCCAGTTCGGTCAGCTCGTCCCCGAGCTGACCGCCCTGGAGAACGTCGCCCTGCCGCTCCTGCTCAGCGGCGTACACCGCAAGCAGGCGCTGCCGAAGGCGAGTGCCTGGTTCGCGCGCCTGGGCCTGGACGGCCTGGAGCAGCGGCGCTCGGGTGAGCTGTCCGGCGGGCAGGCGCAACGGGTCGCCCTGGCCCGCGGCCTGGTCGCCGAGCCGCAGGTGCTCTTCGCCGACGAGCCGACCGGCGCGCTCGACTCGCTGACCGGCGAGCAGGTGATGGACCTGCTGGTCAGCGCTGCCCGCGAGCAGGGCACGACTGTCATCCTGGTGACCCACGAGGCCCGGATCGCCGCGTACGCCGACCGTGAGGTCATGGTCCGCGACGGGCGCGTGAACGCGCCGGACCGGATCGCCTCATGATCGGCTTCGGGCTCCGCCTCGTCGTGGCCGGCGGCCGGGAGGCGCTGACCCGCCTGCTCGTCATCGCCGCCGCCGTCGCGATCGGCAGTGGGCTGCTGCTGACCACCCTGGCCGGAGTCAACGCCGTCAACGCCCAGCTCACCCGGTACGCCTCGATGTATCCCCAGGCCTCGGCCGGCGACGCCGACCCGCTGTGGTGGTCGACCCGGTTCGACTACTTCCACGGCAAGCAGATCATCCGGATCGACGTCGCCGCTACCGGCGCGACCGCGCCCACCCCGGTCGGTGTCCCGACCACCCCTGGTCCCGGCGAGTACTACGCCTCGCCCGCGTTGCGCGACCTGCTGGCCGCCCACCCGGCCGACCAACTGGGCGACCGCTACCTCGGGCGGGACCTGGGCACCGTCGGACCCGCCGCGCTGACCTCGCCGGACACCCTGCTCGTCATCGCCGGCGGCACGCCCGACCAGGTCGCCAAGCTGCCCGCCGCGAAGCAGGTCACCAGCGTTGGCGACACCCCCGCCCTCCCCGAGACCACGGTGAACCTCATCCTGGGCGTGATCGCCGGCGGGCTGCTGTTCCCGGTGCTGATCTTCATCGGCACCGCCACCCGGCTCAGCGCCGCCCGCCGGGAGCAGCGCTTCGCCGCGATGCGGCTGGTCGGCGCGACACCCCGGCAGATCGCGATCGTCGCCGCGGTGGAGGCGACCGCCGCGGCCGTCGCCGGAACCGCCGTCGGCTTCGGCCTGTTCTACGCGTTCCGCGGTCCGCTCGCGGGCATCCCGTTCACCGGCATGCCGTTCTTCCCCAGCGACCTGTCGCTGGGGATGCTGGACGCCCTACTGGTGGCGCTCGGCGTCCCGGCCGGCGCGGCGGTGGCGGCCCAGGTCTCGCTGCGCCGCGTACGGATCTCGCCGCTGGGCGTCACCCGGCGGGTCACCCCCCGCGCGCCGCGCGCGTACCGGCTGATCCCGGCCCTGCTCGGTGTCGCCGTGCTGTTCTTCGCCATCGGCTTCAAACCGGAAACGTCCGACGGCCAAACCGCGGTGTTCCTGCCGGGCCTGCTGCTCATCATGGCCGGCCTGGTCTTCGCCGGCCCCTGGCTGACGATGGTCGGCGCCCAGGTCATGGCTCGGTACGCCAACCGTCCGGCCACCCTCATCGCCGCGCGACGCCTCGCCGACAACCCGAAGGCCGGCTTCCGGGCGATCAGCGGCATCATGCTCGCGCTCTTCGTGACGAGCGTGGCCGTCGGCGTGATCACCACGATCATCGCCAACCGCGGCCCGGCACCGGTCGGCTCGACCGAGGCGGGACAGGTGTCGCTCTACCTTCCTGAGGATGCACCGGCGACGCCTGACTCGCTCTTCACCGACCTGCGCTCGATCACCGACGTGCGGTCCGCGTTCGCGGTACGCGAGAACCCGGACTGGATGAGCGCGAGCGAGCCCGGCCTGATCGCGTGCGCCGAGATCCCGAGCGCGTACGGCCGGTGCGCCGAGGGCGCCACCGTCGCCGAGGTGGCGACGGGTCTCATCCCCTTCCGGCAGTCGGCGTCGTCCAGCCGGGTCTGGCCCGCCGCATCGGTCCCGCTCGGCGATCTCCAACGACTGCCGGTGATGTCGATCCTCGTCGACACGGACGGATCGGCAGCCGCCGTCGAACGTTCACGCACCGTCCTCGAGGCCGCCTTCCCGGCCTTCCGGGTGGCGCCGAACGTGCCCGGCGACTTCGAGTCGGACTTCGCCAACACGCTGCGTGGCTGGGAACAGTTGGCAAACGTCGTCATCGTCGCCAGCCTCGCGCTCGGCGGGTGCAGCCTCGCGGTCAGCGTCATCGGCGGTCTCACCGAACGCCGACGCCCGTTCAGCCTGCTGCGCCTCAGCGGCGCTCCGGTGCGCGTCCTGCGCCGGGTGGTGGCGCTGGAGAGCGCCGTACCGATGCTCGCCGTCGCCGCCGTCGCCATCGGGATGGGCCTGCTCGCCGCGCACCTGTTCCTGCGGGCACAGATGCACTACACGCTCGTCGCGCCGGAGCCACGCTTCTACGTGATCGTGGTGATCGGGTTGGCCACCTGCCTCGGTGTCATCGCCTCCACCCTGCCGCTGCTGGAACGCATCACCGGCCCGGAGACCGCCCGCAGCGAGTAGCCGTCAGTCCGTCGGCCCGGTGGTCGTGAGCGCGACCACCGGGCCGAGGACGAAGACGGCCGGCGGACCGATGTCCTCCCGGGCGGCGAGCGCGCCGATCTCGTCCAGCCGGGCCGGCACGGACCGCTGGCCGGGATGCCCGGCGTCCTGCACGGCGAGCACCGGAGTCTCCGGGGCGCGGCCGTGCTCGATCAGCACTGCGGCGATCTTGGCGATGGTGTCGACGGCCATCAACAGCACGACGGTCCCCCGCGCCCGGGCCAGCGCCGCCCAGTCGACGAGCGAGTCCGGGTGCCCGGGGGGCAGGTGCCCGGAGACCACCGTGACGTCATGCGCGACTCCCCGGTGGGTGACCGGCACGCCGGCGAGGGCCGGGGCGGCGAGGGCGCTGCTCACCCCGGGGACCACAGTCACCGGCACGCCGGCCGCCGTACAGGCCTGCACCTCCTCGTGGCCGCGTCCGAAGACGTACGGGTCGCCGCCCTTGAGCCGGACCACCCGGCGGCCGGCGCGCGCGTGCGTCACCAGGGCCTCGTTGATCGCCTCCTGGGCCATCGACGGGCCACGGGGCACCTTCGCGGCGTCGACCACCACCACGTCCGGGCGCAGTCCGGCGAGCAGCCCCTGCGGGGCGAGCCGGTCGACCACCACCACGTCGGCGGCGTCGAGCAGGGCCTTTCCGCGTACCGTGATCAGGTCGTCGGGTCCCGGCCCTCCGCCGACCACCGCGACCGACCCGGGACCGTGACCGTGGTCGTGGCCCTGGTCGTGGTCGTGGTGCTGGCCGTGGTCGTGCCCGTGGTGATGGTGGTGACCGACCGGGTCGTCGGGGTGGTCGTGCGGGCGTTGCGGGCGGCCCACCTTGTCGGCGAAGCCGGGCATCAGCACCCGGTACGCGCAGGTGTCGCAGTTCATCCGGATGTCGCCGCCCAGCGCCTCGGCGTAGCGCTCCCGCACCAGGTCGGCGAGGGCGTCGCAGTCGCCGATCACCTCGGCGACCCGCACGTCCAGGTCGGGGTGGGCGGCGGCGAACTCCGCCGACTGGGCGACGATCCGGTCGGGCAGCACCCCGGCGAACAGGAAGTACGGTGCCACGACGATCCGCCGCGCGCCGAGGCGGCGCAGCCGCTCCAGCACCGCCGGCACCGATGGTTGCGCCAGGGAGACGAACCCCGGCTCGACACCGGCGTAGCCGCGCCCCTCCCAGAGCAGCCGGGCCACCTTGGCCACCTCGGCGTTGGCGTCCGGGTCGGTGGAGCCCCGCCCGATCAACGCCACCCACGTGCCGGCCCGGTCGGCCGTGTCCGGCGGAACCGCACCGGCCAGCGCCGCGTCGGCCCGGTCGGTGCCTGCCAGCGCCGCGTCGATGCGTTCTTCGAGGGCTTCGTGCAGCAGCGGGTGCGGGCCGAGCGGGCGCCCGTAGCGGTAGGTCAGCCCCGGGTGCCGTTCCTGTTCCCGCGCCATCGCGGCGGGGATGTCGCCCTTGCCGTGCCCGGCGGCGGTGAGCACCAGGGGCAGCGCCACAAGCGCCCGGTGCCCGCGCGCGACGAGCGCACCGACCGCGTCGGTCAGCGGCGGGCGGGACAGCTCGATGAAACCGCCCTCGACGTCGCCGACGTCACCGCGCCGGCGGACCCGCTCGACGAGAGCGGCGAACTGGTCGACCCCGGCCGCGCTGCGCGTGCCGTGCCCGACGATGACCAACCCGGTCATGACTTCTCCTCGACGTAGAGCAGGGCGTTGAGGGCGGCGGCGGCGACCGCCGAGCCACCCTTCTCCCCCACGTTGGACACGGCGGGCAGGCCGCTGGCCCGCAGCGCCGCCTTTGACTCGGCGGCACCGACGAAGCCGACCGGCAGGCCGACGACGAGCGCCGGAGCGGCGTCCAGGGTGAGCAGTTCGACGAGCGCGGTGGGCGCGCAGCCGACCACCCACACCGCGCCCGGACCGACCCGGTCGAGGGCGATCCGCACGGCCGCCGCCGAACGGGTGATGCCGGCCGCGCGGCCCAGCTCGGCGGCGGCCGGCTCGGCGACCGGGCAGACCAACTCCTGGCCGGCACGGGTGATGCCGGCGGCGACCATCGCCACGTCGGTGACGACGGGCGCCCCGGCGCGCAACGCGGCCAGCCCCGACTCCAGCGCGGCCTCGTCGCAGACCAGCTCGTCGACGTACGCGAGGTCGGCGCTGGCGTGCACCACCCGCTCGGTCACCGCGCGGCTCAGCGGCGGCAGGTGCGACAGGTCGACGCGTTCGCGCAGGATGCGGTACGACTCGACCTCGATCGGATGCACCACTCGGTTCATCGGGCTCCTCCAGCAGGGTCGGGCTCGACGACGCGGGTCGCGTCAGGGTCAGCGACGACGCGGGTCGCGTCAGGGTCAGCGACGACGCGGGTCGCGTCAGGGTCAGCGACGACGCGGATCGCGTCGACGGGGCAGATCTCCAGGCACTCCAGGCAACCCGTACACCGGTCGGCGCGGACCGTCAGGCCGCCGGCGACCGGCCGGATCGCGTGCGTGGGGCAGGTGAGCAGGCACGCGCCGCAGCCCTGGCAGGCGTCGATCGTCACGAGCGCCACCGGTACCCCCGAGGCGTCACCATCCGGCCGGCGACCAGCCTCGTGTCGCTGTTGCCGACCACCACCACGCTGTACATGTCGACGACGGCCGGGTCGAGGGTGGCCAGGGTCGCGAGGTGGACCCGTTCGCCGGGGCGGCTGGCGTTGCGGACCACCCCGACCGGGGTGTCCGGTGGCCGGTGGCCGGCGAGGATGCCGAGCGCCTTGCCGAGCTGCCAGTCCCGGGCGCGGCTGCGCGGGTTGTAGAACAGCGTGACGAAGTCACCCTCGGCCGCCGCGGCCACCCGCCGCTCGATGACCTCCCACGGGGTGTGCAGGTCGGACAGGCTCACGTAGGCGTGGTCGTGGCCGAGGGGCGCGCCGAGCAGCGCGCCGGCGGCCAGCGCCGCGGTCACCCCGGGCACGCCCACCACGTCGATGCGCTCGTCGGCGTACTCCAGGGCGGGGCTGGCCATCGCGTACACCCCGGCGTCGCCGGAGCCGATCAGCGCGACCGCCCGACCGGCGACGGCCTCGGCGACGGCGGCGCGGGCGCGCGCCTCCTCCGCGCCCAGCCCGCTGGACAGCACCCGGGTGCCCGGGCGGAGCACGTCGCGGACCTGGTCGAGGTACTGGTCCAGGCCGACCACCACGGCCGCGCGACGCAGCTCGGCCACCGCGCGAGGGGTGCGCAGGTCGGCGGCGCCGGGTCCGAGCCCGACGACGGCGAGCCGGCCGCGTGGCGCGTGCCGGGCCACCGCCACGGTGGCCATCGCCGTCGCGGTCTTGCCCACCAGCAGCGTGGCGTCGTCCGGCCGGCCGTCCGCGCCGAGCAGGGCCGCGGCCTCCGCCACGCTCGGCGTGCCGACCGCGGCGCGGACCACCTCGCTGGGATGCGGTACGTCGACGGTGGCCAGCCGCGTCGCCGGCCAGGTCACCAGGGGTACGCCGAGCGCGTCGACGGTGCTGCGGATGCCCGCCTCGTCGGCCTTGATGTCGGCGGTGGCCAGGCAGCGCAGGCTCGCCGGGTCGAGGCCGGCCTCGGCCAGCACCCGGTGCAGCAACTCCGCCACCTCGGCGGCCGGTACGCCCCGACTCGCCCCGACGCCGGCGACAAGCGACGGTGGTCGCAGCACGGCGGTCCGCCCGTCCAGCGGCACCACCCGGTCGGTGACCAGCAGCCGGTAACCGGCCCCCGCCGCGCCGCCAGCCTCGTTGTCGGCGGCGGCTTGGGCCTGGACGTTCGGCGGCAGGGCGGGCAGCGGCCAGTGGGCGTCGGCGAACAGGTGGACCGGCTCGCCGTCCAGGATGGCCCGGGACACCGCGGCGACCGCGCCCTGCACGGGCCAGCCCAGGGTGTCCAGCCCCGGCAGACCGACCGTGTCGGTGGCGGTGGTGATCACCGGGCGGGCGTCCAGCAGGGCGCCGACCTGCTCGGCGAGGTCGTTGCCGCCGCCGGCGTGCCCGCCCAGCAGTGCCACGGCGTGCCGAGCCGCCTCGTCGACGACCACCACGGCCGGGTCGCTGCGCTTGTCGGTGAGCAGCGGCGCGAGGATCCGCACCACCGCGCCGGTCGCCAGGAACGCGACCACCGCGTCGCACTCCACCCAGGCGGTCCGCAGCGCGTCGGTGACGCTCTCCCCCTCCACCAGCCGCGCGTGTGGCCAGGCGGCGGCGACGGTGTGCGCGTGTCGGCGGCCGGCGGCGGTGGCCGCCACCAGCCCGATGTGCGCGGGCGGGTTCTGGTGGTTCACGGGCGCTCCCCGGTGAGGACGACCACCGGGTTGGTGGCCGCGAGGCGGATCGACCCACCGGGCAGGTCGGCGAGGCGGGCGGCGGAGAGCTGAGCGCCCTCGACCGTGTAACCGGCGGCGCGCAGCAGACCCACGGCCGGCGCGACCCGGTCCAGGGCGGCCAGGGTGAGCACCACCCGCTCGGGTCGGCGCGCCACCACGGCGGCGAGGACGTCGACCCCGCCGCCGCCGACGAAGACCGCGTCCGGCTCGGGCAGGCCGACCAGCGCCTGCGGGGCTCGACCGGTGACGATCCGCACGTCCACGGCGTGCGCCCTCGCGTTGGCCCGGATGGTCGCGCCGGCCCCGGCGTCCTGTTCGACGGCGAGCACGGCCGCGCCGAGCAGCGCGCACTCGATGCCGACCGAGCCGCTGCCCGCGCCGATGTCCCAGATCAGCCGGCCCAGTCGGGGGCGGAGCCGGGCGACGACGAGGGCGCGCACCTCCGACTTGGTGATCATGGAGTCGCGGTGGGCGTACCGGCTCTCCGGCAACGCCCAGCCCCCGGCCGGGGCGGCGGCCGGCTGGTTGTCGGCGCGCATCCCGCCGCGCGGTCTGGAAACGCCGCCGGCGTCGGCACCGGAAACGGCGTCGGCGTCGGTGTCGGTGTCGGTGTCGGTGAGGCTGAGCAGGACGTGCGGGTCGGCCCAGGTCTCGGCGGCGGCCTGTTCGGGGCTCACCACGCGGATCCGTTCGGCGTCGGTGCCCAGGTGCTCGGCGACAAGCAGGCGGCGGGACCAGCCGATCAGGCCCTCGCCCAGCTCGGTGGCACCGGCGCCGGGCGCGGTCAGCACCGCGACCAGCGGCAGCGCCCGGCAGGCGTTCAGGGCCGGGCGCGGGTCGCGGCCGTGTGCGGTGACCACGGCGGCGCCGTCCCAGGGCAGGCCGGCGCGGGCGAACGCGGCGGCCACACTGGACACCGCCGGCACCACCCGCAGCGGCAGCCCGGCCGCGCGCAGCCGCCGGACGATGCCGAACAGGCCGGGATCCCCGCTGGCCAGCACCACGGCCGGCACCCCGGCGGCGACGGCCTCGGCCAACCGGTGCAGGGCGGGGGCGAGTGGCCCGAGGGTGACGGTGTCCGCGCCGGCCGGTACGGGCACGACGGCCAGGTGCCGGGCAGCCCCGACGACCAGCCCGGCGGCGCCCAGCACCGGTCCGAGGGCGGGGTGTGGCGGTGCGCCGGCGGCGTCCAGGCCGACCACGGTCACGGCGTTCGCCGGGGCCGCCGACGCCCCTGGCGTCGCCGAGGCCCCCGCAACCATCCGCGTCATCGGGACCACCGGCCGGAGGAGGCGACCACGTGCGCGCCGGCGAAGTCGACCATCGCCACGTCCACGGTGACCGTCGGCCCGGCGAAGCGCCGCAGCACCTGGCGGACCCGCTGGCAGAGCAGGTCGCCGGCCGGGGCGAGCAGCCCGGCGGCCTCCCACAGCTCGTACGCGTGCCGCCCGGTGTTCGCCTCGGTCACGGCGGCGACGAGCGTCGGGTCACCACCGGCCTCGGCGGTCACCGCGCCGAGCAGGGACAGGTCCACCTTCGATCGGGTGTAGTGGGTCATCAGGATGCCCGCCGCGAGTTTGGCCAGCTTGCCGGCCATGCCGACGAAGACCACGCCGGTCATCTCGTCACCCACGGCGGCCGTGACGGCGGCCCCGGTGAAGTCACCGACCTCGACGAAGCACACCTCGGGCAGGTCCGGCAGGAGCGCGCGGGCGGCCCGCTCGGTACGCCCGCCGGTGCAGAGCACCACGGTCCGCTCGCCCTGGGCGGCCATCACGTGCACGGCCTGCACGACGCTGGCCCGCCAGGACGCGGTGGAGAACGGGCGCACGATCCCGGTGGTGCCGAGGATCGAGATGCCGCCGAGGATGCCGAGCCGTCGGTTGGTGGTCTTGCGCGCCATGATCTCGCCGCGGGGCACGCTGATCACCACCCGTACGCCGACCTCGCTGAGGTCGACCACCTCGGCCACCGCCTCGCCGATCATCCGGC
This sequence comes from Micromonospora sp. NPDC049204, assembly GCF_040647935.1. Lineage (NCBI taxonomy): Bacteria > Bacillati > Actinomycetota > Actinomycetes > Micromonosporales > Micromonosporaceae > Micromonospora > Micromonospora sp. NPDC049204. The sequence goes on from NZ_JBEZDC010000028.1 coordinate 34,205, forward strand.
GGGGGGTGTCGTTGATCGCCGGGCCGCCGACGGCGAGCCCGAGGCCGGGTTTGGTGACCGTGCCGACGCCGGCGCCGCCGGCGAGCCGCAGACCGGGAACATCGGTCCAGTCCACGGTGGCGGTCAGCTCGGCGCCGTGGGTGACGTCCGGGTCGTCGCCGGCGTCCTTGACCACCACCGCCTCGGCGCGAACCGGCGGCGTGCCGGTCAGCTCACAGCGTTCCACTCCGAAGCGCACCCGTTGCCCGGCGGGCAGGCCGATCTCCACGTCCGGCTGGATCTCACCGGTGACCAGCGCGGTGACCGCCGCCTTGGCCGCCGCCGTCGCGCACGCCCCGGTGGTCCAGCCGGTACGCAGCGCGGTGGGCCGGACCTTCGCGGTACGCGGCAGGTCCGGCTCACGCAGCGGCGGCTCGGCGTACGTCATGGTGTGGCTGTCCCCCCGGTGCGGGCGCTGGCCTGGCGGCGCAGCTCGGCGCGGGCGGCCGGCTCGGCCCGGCGGAAGGTGTGGAAGTGCCCGGGGTGGTACAGGTGCGAGCGGGTGCCCTCGGCGGCGAGTGCCGGCCCGACCAGGAAGAGGGTGTGCTTCCACAGCTTGTGCTGCTTGACCGTCGCCTCCAGGGTGCCGACCGTGCAGCGCACCACCAGCTCGTCGGGCCAGGTCGCCTGGTACGCCACCACGGCCGGGGTGTCCTCCGGGTAGCCGCCGGCCAGCAGCTCGGCCTGCACCTGCCCGGAACGGGCGGCGGAGAGGAACAGCGCCATCGTGGTGCCGTGCCGGGCGAAGTCGCGGACCCGCTCACCGGGAGGCATCGGGGTCTTGCCACCTTCGAGGCGGGTGAGGATGACCGACTGGGCCACCTCGGGCACGGTCAGCTCCCGCCCGACGATCGCCGCGACGGCGGTGAACGAGGACACCCCGGGCACGATCTCCACGGCCAGGTCGAGTGCCCGGCACACGTCCAGTTGCTCCTGCACCGCGCCCCACAGCGCCGGGTCCCCGGAGTGGATCCGGGCCACGGTCAGCCCCTGCTCGGCGGCCCGCTGGTAGAGCGGCAGCACGCCCTCGATGGGCAGCTGCGACGAGTCGATGATCTCCGCGCCGGGGCGGGCGTGGTCGAGCACGTCGGCGTGCACCAGGCTGGCCGCCCAGATCACGATGTCCGCCTCGGCGATCACCCGGGCGGCCCGCAGGGTCAGCAGGTCCGCCGCACCCGGACCGGCTCCGACGAACCACACCTTGCCGTCGCTTGTCACAGTTTTCCTCCTCGGTGCTCGCGGCGGGCCGGGACCAGCAGCGTCGACAGGTACGGCAGGTCGTTCGTGGTCTCGTCGACCGGGCCGATGTGTTCACCGGGCAGCCCCAGACTGCGCCCGAGCACCGCGTCGGAGAGCCGGCCCTGTCGGCGCAGCTCGGCGAGCAACTCCGGGTGCCGCCGCCAGCCCTTGTAGGCGACCACGGTGCCCGGCCCGGCGAGGGCGTCGGCGAACAGCGCCAGGCCGGCGGTGGCCGGCAGCAGGGTGAGCGGTTCGCGTCCCTCGCAGAGCGGGGTGCCGCTGCGCGCGGCCAACTCCTGCATCGCGGTGACACCGGGGACGGTCGCCACCCGCACCGCCGGGCGCAGCGCGCGGACGCTCTGCGCCAGGTACCCGAAGGTGGAGTAGACGTTGGGATCGCCGATGGTGGCGAACGCCAGGGACCGCGCGCCCGCGTCGATCGCCTCGACCACCACCCGGGCCGCGTCGTCCCAGGCCGCCGCCCGGCGGGCGGTCACCCCACCCCGGTCGTCCAGGGCGAACGGCAGCCGGCGCAGCCGGTCCGCCGCGACGTGGGAGCGCACGGTCGCCTCGGCGCGCCCGGCGTCCGCACCCGCCAGCGTCGCGGCGGCGGTCGCGGCGGTCGCGCTCCGGTCGGCCATCACGGGTACGAAGACCAGGTCGGCCTCGCGCAGCACCCGCACCGCCTTGACGGTGAGCAGTTCCGGGTCACCCGGGCCGACCCCCACCCCGGTCAGCGTGGCCTCGCCGGTCCGGCTCGCGTGGGCGCGCTGCGCGTCGGCGCTCATCGGCACGCCTCGACCAGTCGACGGGCCGCGTCCGGGTGACCGGCCCAGTGGGTGTGCAGGTAGGAGGCGTGCACCCGACGGCTCACGAAGCCGTGCGGCGCGTCGTCCCAGCGCCACGCCGGCCGGTCGCCGTGCCCCGGGTCGGTGGTGGTGCGGTGGAACTCGTGGCCGCGTACGCCCTCGCCGGCGCGGGCCACCGGGGAGTCGGTGACGGCCACGGCCTCGCGGTAGCCGAGGGTGAGCCGGCCGGTCATCCGGGCGGTCAGGTCCAGCCGTCCGCACATCGGTACGCCGTCCAGGGACCGCCCGAGGTAGAGCAGTCCGGCGCACTCGGCCACGATCGGCCCGTCGAAGTCGGCCAGTTCGGCGCGGAGCGTGGTGTTGCCGGCCAGCGCCTCCGCGTACGCCTCGGGGAAGCCGCCGCCGATGACCACCGCGCGGGTGCCGGCGGGCAGCGTCGGGTCGCGCAGCGGGTCGACGGTGACCACGTCCGCGCCGGCTGCGGTGAGCAGCTCGGCGGTCTCCGCGTACGAGAAGGTGAAGGCCGGGCCACCGGCGAGCGCGACCCGTGGCCGCTCGACGCCGGCCGGCCCGCCGACGGCGGTGACCGGGTCCCACGCCGGGGCGGTCAGCGGCGGGGCGGTGCGGGCCAGGTCCAGCACGGCGTCGAGGTCCACGGTGGCCTCGACCAGCTCGGCCAGCGCGGTGACGATCGCCAGGGACTCGGGTGCCCGCTCGGCGACCGGGACCAGCCCGAGGTGCCGGGCCGGCGCGGCCACCTCGACGGCGCGGGTGACGGCCCCGAGCACCGGTACGCCGACCTCGGCGAGGGCGTCGCGCAGCAGCGTCTCGTGTCGGGGTGAGCCGACCCGGTTGAGGATCACCCCGCCGATCCGTACGGCCGGGTCGAAGGCGGCCATGCCCAGCGTCAGCGCGGCGGCCGAGCGGCCCTGCGCGGTGGTGTCCAGCACCAGCAGCACGGGCGCGTCGATCAGCCGGGCGACGTGCGCGGTGGAGGCGTAGTCGCGGCGGCCCACGGCACCGTCGTGCAGGCCCATGACGCCCTCGACGACGGCGATGTCGGCAGGTGTCGGGACGCTCGCGCCGTGGCGCAGCAGAGCGGCGATCCGCTCGGCCCCGACCAGGAAAGGGTCGAGGTTGCGCCCGGGCCGCCCGGCGGCGAGCGCGTGGTAGCCGGGGTCGATGTAGTCGGGGCCGACCTTGTGCGGGCTGACCGTCAGGCCGCGACGGCGCAGCGCGGCGAGCAGCCCGGTGGCGACGGTCGTCTTGCCGTGGCCGCTGGCCGGCGCGGCGACCACCAGCCGGGGCAGCGCCCAGGGTGCGCTCACCACTCGATGCCCTTCTGGCCCTTCTGGCCGGCGTCCATCGGGTGCTTGACCTTGGTCAGCTCGGCCACCAGGTCGGCGGCGGCGACCAGGCGCGGGTCGGCGTCCCGTCCGGTGATCACGACGTGCTGGAAGCCGGGCCGGTCGGCCAGGGTGGCGACCACCTCGTCGACGTCCACCCAGCCCCACTTCATCGGGTAGGTGAACTCGTCCAGCACGTACAGCCCGTAGCGCTCGGCGGCCAGGTCACGCTGGATCTGCCGCCAACCCTCCAGGGCGTCGGCGGCGTGGTCGGCCTCGCCGCCGCGCTGGATCCACGACCAGCCCTCACCCATCTTGTGCCAGGCCACCGGCGCGCCCTCGCCGGTGCGCTCGTGCACCTCGCCGAGCGCGCGGAAGGCGTTCTCCTCCCCCACCCGCCACTTGGCGCTCTTGACGAACTGGAACACGCCGATCGGCAGACCGGCCGTCCAGGCCCGCAACGCCAACCCGAAGGCCGCCGTCGACTTCCCCTTCATCTGTCCGGTGTGGACGATCAGCAGCGGTCGGTGCCGCCGCTGCCGGGTGGTCAACCCGTCGAGAGGCACCGAACTCGGTTGTCCCTGCGGCATCAGCCCGTCTCCCATCCCGCGTCGGTGTGTCCCGCGATCTTGCGATTTCTGTCGGTCATTTGCGTGCTTCGCCCCGTTATGCCGCGACAGGAAGTGCAAGATCGCGGGCGTGGGGGTGGGTGAGGGCTTCCAGGGGGGTTCGGGGGGCGTTCAGCTGGGTGGCCAGGCGGGTGGCCAGGTGCAGGCGGACGGGACCCGATTCGCAGTCGACGACCACGCAGGGCGCCGCCGTCGCGGCCAGCACCTTCGCCGCTGCCGCCGCGCGGTCGAGCGGGCGGGTGCCGGCGGTGGCTCGGCCGTCGGTGACGATGAGCACCAGCGGGCGACGCTTCGGGTCGCGCAGGCGTTCCAGCCGCAGCAGATCCGCGGCGGCGAGCAGCCCCTCGGCCAGCGGCGTACGCCCGCCGGTGGGCAACTCGGCCAGCCGGGTCGAGGCGGCCAGCACCGACGAGGTCGCCGGCAGCAGGGTCCGGGCGCCGGCACCCCGGAACGCGATCACCGCGACCTTGTCCCGCCGCTGGTACGCGTCGGTGAGCAGGGCGAGGACCGCGTCCTTGACGGCGGTCATCCGCTGCCGGGCGCCCATCGAGCCGCTCGCGTCCACCACGAACAGCACCAGGTTGCCCTCACGTCCCTCGCGAACCGCCTCGCGCACGTCGTCCGGGCGCAGTCGCAGCGGACCGCTGCGCCGGCCCCGGACCGCCTGGTGCGGCGCGGCGGCGCGGATCGTGGCCGGCAGGTGCAGCGCGCCGACCCGGCCCGCCGGCACCCGCGCGCCGGTGGTGCGACCCCGTCCGGTGCGCGCCCGCGACCGCCGGCCCGGCACCCCGTCACCCACGCCCGGCGCGGTGAGCACCCGCGCCTTCAACCCACCCCGGGATACGGCCACCGACGGGGACTCCCCGCCGCGAGTCGGGTCGTCGTCAGCGGTCGCCGGTCCCCGGCCGGCGCGCGGGCGCGCGTCCTGGCCGTCGGCGCGCCGGCCGTCCGCCGGGCGCTGCGGCCAGCCGTCGTCGCCCCCGTCAACCGTCTGGTGCTGGGGCCGGCCGTCGGCACCGTCCGGGCCGTCGCTGCGCCCGTCCGGACCACTGCCGTCCCACGCCGCCGAGTGCCCCGCCGACTCGGGTCCGCCCTGGTCGCCGCCGTCACCGCCCTGCGGACCGCTGCCGTTCGGGCCGCCATCGCCGTTCGGGCCGCCGCCCGCCGGGCCGCCGCCGTTCGGGCCGCCATCGCCGGCCGGCCCGCCGCCCCGCGGGCCGGTGTCGTCCGGGCCACGGTCGTCGGGGCCGTCGTCGTCCGGCTCGTCGGGGTGGGCGTCCTGGGCACGCTGCAACGCCTCGTCAAGGCGCTTCTCGTCCAGCCCCGGGGTGTCGAACGGGTCGCGACGGCGACGGTGCGGCAGGGCCAGCCGCGCGGCCACCCGGACGTCGTCGACGGTGACCCGGTCCCGGCCGTGCCAGGCGGCGTGCGCGAGAGCGGCACGGGCGGTGACGATGTCGGCGCGCATCCCGTCCACGTCGAACGCGGCGCACACCTCGGCGATCTGCCGCAGCGCGGCGTCCGGCAGGCGTACCCCGGGAAGCCGGCGGCGGGCGGCGGCCACCTGGGCGGCGATCTCCGCGTCGGCGTCGGCCCAGCGGGCGGCGAAACCGGCCGGGTCGGCGTCGGCGGCGAGCCGGCGGCGGACCACCTCGACCCGCACCTCCGGGTCCCGGCTGGCACCCACCTCCACGGTGAGCCCGAACCGGTCGAGCAACTGCGGACGCAGCTCCCCCTCCTCCGGGTTCATCGTGCCGACCAGCAGGAACCGGGCCGCGTGGCTGACCGAGACACCTTCGCGCTCGACGTGGCTGCGACCCATCGCCGCCGCGTCCAGCAGCAGGTCCACGAGGTGGTCGTGCAGCAGGTTGACCTCGTCGACGTAGAGCACCCCCCGGTGGGCGGCGGCGAGCAGACCCGGCTCGAAGGCGCGGACGCCCTCGCCGAGGGCCTTCTCCAGATCCAGCGAGCCGACCACCCGGTCCTCGGCGGCGCCCACCGGCAACTCCACCAGCCGGGCCGGACGGGTCTCGGCGGTGGCGTCGGCCGGATGCGGCCCGTCCGGGCAGGCAGGGTCCGGCTCGGCCGGGTCACAGCCGAAGCGGCAGCCCGCCACCCGGCGGACCGGGGGCAGCAGCGCGGCCAGCGCGCGCACGGCGGTGGACTTGGCGGTCCCCTTCTCCCCCCGGACCAGCACCCCGCCGATCGCCGGAGACACCGCGTTGAGCAGCAGCGCCAGCCGCATGTCGGCCATGCCGAGCACCGCGCTGAACGGATAGGTCGTGGTCACGGTCACTGGGCCTTCTTTCGTTCGCGACTGCGGGGCTCGCAGAACCGGCTCGCTCCTCGCGCTCACGCCCGGTCCTCCAGGTCGCCCTCGCTGGCCAGGTACGTGTCGCGCAGCCGGTCCAGGGTGGCCGGCTCGGGTTTGGCCCACAGCCCCCGGTCGGCGGCCTCCAACAGGCGCTCGGTGATGCCGCGCAGCGCCCACGGGTTGGACTGCTCCAGGAACTGCCGGGTGGTGTCGTCGAACAGGTACGCGGCGGCCAGGTGCTCGTACATCCAGTCGTCGACCACGCCGGCGGTGGCGTCGTAGCCGAACAGGTAGTCCACGGTGGCGGCCAGCTCGAACGCGCCCTTGTAGCCGTGCCGGCGCATCGCCGCGATCCACTTCGGGTTGACCACCCGGGCGCGGAACACCCGCCGGGTCTCCTCGCCCAGCGTGCGGGTGCGCACGTCGTGCGGCATCGCCGAGTCACCCACGTACGCCTGCGGTGACGTGCCGGTGAGGTGCCGGACCATCGCCACCATCCCGCCGTGGTACTGGAAGTAGTCGTCGGAGTCGACGATGTCGTGCTCGCGGGTGTCCTGGTTCTTCACCGCCACCGCGATCCGGGCGAAGGAGCGTTCCATGTCGGCGCGCGCCTCCCGCCCGTCCAGGCCCCGGCCGTAGGCGTAGCCGCCCCACACCGCGTACACCTCGGCCAGGTCGGCGTCGCTGCGCCAGGTCCGGGCGTCGATCAGGGGCAGCAGGCCCGCGCCGTACGCCCCCGGCTTGGAACCGAAGATGCGGGCGGTGGCCCGCCGCTCGTCACCGTGCTCGGCGAGGTCCGCGGCGACGTGCGCCCGCAGGTAGTTGTCCTCGTCCGGCTCGTCCAGGGCGGCGACCCGCCGCACGGCATCGTCGAGCAGCGCCACCACGTGCGGGAACGCGTCGCGGAAGAACCCCGAGATGCGCACGGTCACGTCGACACGCGGCCGGCCCAGCTCGGCGGTCGGCACCACCTCGATGCCGGTGACCCGCCGCGATCGGTCGTCCCACACCGGCCGGCAGCCCAGCAGCGCGAGCACCTCGGCGATGTCGTCGCCCTGGGTGCGCATCGCGCTGGTGCCCCACACGGTCAGACCCACCGAGCGGGGGTACGACCCGGTGTCGGCGAGGTGCCGGGCCAGCAGCGAGTCGGCGAGGGCCACCCCGACGTCCCAGGCGTTGCGGCTGGGAATGGCCTTGGGGTCGACGGAGTAGAAGTTGCGGCCGGTGGGCAGCACGTTGACCAGGCCCCGGGTGGGTGAACCGGACGGGCCGGGCGGCACGAACCGGCCGTCGAGCGCGCCGAGAGTATTGGTCAGCTCGTCGGTGGTCCGGTCCAGCCGGGGCACCAGCTCGGTGGCGGCGAAGTGCAGCACAGCGGCGACGTCCGGGATCGACTGGCCGGTCACCTCGACAACCACCGCGTCGACGGCCTCGGCGTCCCAGCCGAGCGTCTCCATCCCGATAACCAACCGCCGGGCGAGGGCCTCGATCAGGTCGACCGCGTCGGCGGCGGTGCCGGCCGGCCCGTCCACCACGTCGGTCAGCGCCGTGGGCACCGCCAGTCGTTCGCCCGGTGCCGCGAGCAGCTCCTGCTCGTCGAGGGAGTACGCGACGGCGAGCGCCTGCCGCAGGCCGGGCAGGGAGCGGGCGCCACCCCAGATCTGCGGGGCGCGCAGCACCGCGAGGACCAGGTTGACCCGGGGCTCACCGGTGGGCGCGTCGGCGAGGATGTGCAGCCCGTCGCGGATCTGCACGTCCTTGATCTCGCAGAGGTACCCGTCGAGGTGCAGCACGAACTCGTCGAAGTCATCCGCGTCGGGCATCGCCTCGGCGTGCAGGTCGTGGTGCAGCTCCGCCGCGCGGACGAGGTCCCAGATCTGCGCCCGCACGGTGGGCACCTTCGCCGGGTCGAGGGCCTGCACGGTGGCGTACTCGTCGAGCAGTTGTTCCAGTTTGGCCAGGTCGCCGTAGGTTTCGGCGCGGGCCATCGGCGGCACCAGGTGGTCGATGACCACGGCGTGCGCGCGACGTTTGGCCTGGGTGCCCTCGCCGGGGTCGTTGACGATGAACGGGTAGACCAGCGGCAGGTCACCGAGGACCGCGTCGGGGGCGCAGTCGGCGGCCAGGCCGAGGCCCTTGCCGGGCAGCCACTCCAGGGTGCCGTGTTTGCCCAGGTGCACCACGGCGTCCGCGCCGAAGCCGCCGTCGGCGACCGGGGCGGCCAGCCAGCGGTACGCGGCCAGGTAGTGGTGACTCGGCGGCAGGTCCGGGTCGTGGTAGATGGCGATCGGGTTCTCCCCGAAGCCGCGCGGCGGTTGGATCAGCAGCACCACGTTGCCGAAGCGCAGCCCGGCGAGCACGATGTCCCCGCCCTCGGTGTAGAGCTGGCCGGGCGGCTCACCCCAGTGTTCCCGCATCCGTTCCCGCAGCTCGGACGGCACCTGGTCGAACCACCGCCGGTAGGTCTGCCCCGGTATCCGCGCCTCGGCGGCGGCCAGCTGCTCCGGGGTCAGCCACTCCACGTCGTGACCACCGGCGGCGATCAGCGCGTGGATCAGAGCGTCGCCGTCGTCGGGCACCGGCGCGTCGCCCAGGTGGTAGCCGGCCTCGGCGAACGCGGCCAGCAGTCGGACCGCCGAGACCGGGGTGTCCAGCCCGACGGCGTTGCCGACCCGGGAGTGCTTGGTGGGGTACGAGCTGAGCACCACGGCGACTCGCTTGTCGGCGTTGGGGACGTACCGCAGCCGGGCGTGGCGCACGGCGATCCCGGCGACCCGGGCGGCCCGGTCGGCGTCGGCCGCGTAGACCGAGAGGCCGTCGGCGTCGATCTGCTTGAACGAGAACGGCACGCTGACGATCCGGCCGTCGAACTCGGGGATGGCCACCTGCATCGCCGCGTCCAACGGGGACAGCCCCGCGTCGCTGCCGGCCCACTGCTCGCGGGTGCTGGTCAGGCAGAGCGCCTGGATGATCGGCACGTCCAGGGCGGCCAGGGCGCCGACGTCCCAGGCGTCCTCGTCGCCGCCCCCGGAGGCGTCCGCGGCGACCGCGCCACCGGCGGCCAGCACGGTGACCAGCAGCGCGTCGCAGCGGGCGAACAGCCCGAGCGGTCCCGCGCCGGTGGTCAGCCCTCGCAGCGAGCCGCAGAAGATCGGCAACGGGTTGCCGCCGGCGTTGTGGACCGCGTCCGCGAGGACGTCGACGAATTCGGTGTTGCCGGCGAGGGCGTGCGCCCGGTAGAAGACGATCCCCACGGTGGGCCGCAGCGGGTCGGTCGGGTGTTCGCCGTGCACGCCGTACGCGGGGGTGGGCGCGGGCGGGGCGAACCCCTCGCCGGTGAGCAGCACCGTGTCGGAGAGGAACCGGGCGAGCTGCCCCAGGTTGTCCGGCCCACCCTCGACGAGGTACGCCAACGCCTGGGTGACGACCCCGGACGGCACTGTGGAGATGGCCATCAGCTCCGCGTCGGGCAGCGCCTCGCCGCCGAGCACGACCGTCGGCACACCGGTGGCGAGCACCGCGGCGAGGCCGTCCGGCCACGCCTGCCGACCGCCGAGCAGGCGTACGACGACGAGGTCGACCCCGTCGAGCAGGGCGGGCACCTCGTCGGCGGCGACCCGCGCGGGGTTGGCGAGCCGGTAGTCGGCGCCGCTGGCGCGGGCGGCCAGCAGGTCGGTGTCGGCGGTGGAGAGCAGCAGGATGCGCACGGCGGGCTCCGGAGAGTGACGCCCTGGCCGCTACGGAGGCGACCTGGACGAAGCGGGTGGGTGCGGCGTCAGCCGGTACGACGGCTCGGCCGGGCTCAGCGACGCGGACGTCGGGGCCGGTCAGCGCCGGACGCCCAGGTCAGCGGTACCGGAAGCCAGCGGTCTGGCGCACGCCGCGACGGCCGGGCCGGGACGTGCGGGGCCGGCCGGTTGTGGGCGCGGTGCAGTGCCCGCCAAACGGCTCATGACGATGATCGTCAATGGATGAGACGCTGTGCGTCATCGGGTCCTCCTCGGGTGTCCACGCCCTGGGGTACATCCCGACGGCCGAAGTATCCTGGCTTCCGGATCGACGCTCTCCCCCGGCCTTCCAACCGCAGACACACGGTCGTGACTCACGAGGGGGGATCGCTCCCCGGTGACAGTGGCGGGACCGCGTCGGAATCGCACCGACTTCCTTCACTGCCGTCAGGCCGCGAATGCTGCCACACCCCTCCGCCGCCGGTCAACGCCGGCCCTGGCACCGCCCGGCCGCGCTCATCACATTGACCTGGGAAAATATAGGTGCGCGGGGTTGCCTGACCACGAGACGGCGAGCTGATTGGCCGGTGGCGGAGTGATCCCGCAGAGGGAGCCGAGTGTCTGTGTGACTCCCTCTGGAGCTGATGTCGTAGACGATTCAGCACCCACGGGGTCAGCCCTGGGTTACTCGTGCTCGAAGCGGCGCGGCCGGCGAGTCAGTGACAGCCAGCCGAGAAAACGGGCGTGCACTCCCCGCAGGTGTCCGAGACCACCTGGCCATCGGCGTCTACGACGAGTCCATTCGCGCCAACGTGCTTCTGATCGATGACCGACTCTGCGTCGTCCAGCACTACCTACCGCGGATGCGGGGCGTCGACTGCCCGACGATGGTCATCGAACGCGACACGAGTCCCTCCGGCCTCTACCCGATATTCGACGAGATGTTCACCTCACTCTGGGAGCGCAGCCGCCAGCTATGACTGACCACGCCCGCCTCCTCCCCCTCGCACAGGAGGCCGTCGACCTGGCACACGACCTGATGCGGACGCTCCAGCCCGGCGCGCTGACCTTCAAGGGTGACCGTGACATGGCGTCCGAGGTGGACTACGCCATCGAGCGAGCGGTCCGCGAGCATCTGGCCGCCACGGCGCCGGACATCGGTTTCCTCGGCGAGGAGTATGGCGGCAGCGGCGACACCGGCGCACTGACCTGGGCACTCGACCCCGTCGACGGCACCGTCAACTTCGTCCACGGCTCACCCCTGTGCGCGATCTCCCTCGGCCTCCTGCACGGCACAGACGCCGTCCTCGGCGTCATCGACCTGCCGTTCCTCGGCACCCGCTACCACGCCGTTCAGGGGCACGGCGCCTATGCCGACAACCGACGCATCTGCGCCAGCCAGGTCACCGATCTCCGGGACGCCGTCGTCGCCATCGGCGACTACGCGGTCGGTGCCGACGCCAGCCGGAAGAACGCCGAGAGACTCGCCATCACCGAGCAGCTCACCCGGCACGTCCAACGGATCCGCATGCACGGTTCGGCCGCGATCGACCTCGCCTGGTTGGCGCAGGGCAGGATCGACGCGTTCATCATGCTCAACAACAAGCCCTGGGACACCGTCGCGGGCGTCGTGATCGCCCGAGAGGCCGGTGCGCTCGTCGTCGACGTCGACGGCACGCCCCACAGCGCACACGCTGTCGCCACGATCGGCGGCAACGATCTGCTCCTACCGCCCGTCCTCACGCTCGTTCAGCGATCACTCGCATGTGCGGAAGGCATGACTGGTCTTCCGCCTCACCCAGCGGATCCCCATTGATCACCTGCCGGTGATCACGCCACCGCTCACACGACGAGAGTGCACGGGCAACAACGGCTCCAACGTCGGGACACCACCTGGTCGCAGTCCCGCCTTGTCGATCATGGGGTTGTGGTGGGCGACAAAGCAGCCTTTCGTGGCCAAACTAGGCACCACACCTCCATGATCGACCCCGATATCGGGTCGCTCGGCAGCATGATTCGTGGACGTTTCGCCTCAGCGGGCGTGGCGTTCCGGGTGGGCGCGGCTCCAGGTCCGCATCCGTTCCGGGTAGCCGGTGCGGCCCGCCTCGTACAGCGGCACCGCGTGCTTGCGGGCGATGGACCCGGCCGCGCGGGGGGTGCCGGTACGGCGGCGGATCCACTCCCCGTCGTGGGCGATCGCCACCACCGTGGTGTCCGTCGCGGTGGTCTCCGGCTCCAGGTAGAACTCCACCCCGCGCCGGCTCGTGACGAACGCCTCCAGCGCGGCGAGGTCGTCCCGGGTCGCCTCCCGGTCCAGCTTCGTCGGGGTCGCCTCGGCGCCCCGTGACCGGCGACTGAACCAGCTCATGCCCCACCCCTTCCCTCGACGCCCCTCCAGTGCAGCACCGAATCCTGGCAATACGCTGCACGCCGGGTGGGAGACAGCTGATCCGACGGGGGTGGAACCCGCCACGCGTGGGCGGTGTCATGAGTGTGACCCGAACGGAGGTTCCCCTGGACGACGAGGCGCTCGTCACCCGCGCTCGCTCCGGTGACCTGGAGGCGTACGACCTCCTGGTCGCCCGGCACACCGCGTCCGCGTACCGGACGGCGTCGCTGCTCGGGGCGGGCTCGGACTCCGAGGACGTCATCCAGGAGGCGTTCGTGAAGGCGTACCGCAAGTTGTCCCGTTATCGGGGCGAGTCGTCCTTCCGGTCCTGGTTGCTCGCGATCGTCGCCAACGAGACCCGCAACCTGCACCGGTCGCGCGGCCGCCGCGACGGCCTCGTCCTGCGTGCCGCGGCGGCGGATCCGACGGCGGAGATCGCCGAGGACGGCGCGGTGGGCGCGGTCCTCGCCGGGGAGCGCCGCGCCGCGCTGGTGCGGGCCCTGCGGCAACTGCCGGTACGCGACCGCGAGGTGATCGTCTGCCGGTTCTTCCTCGACCTCAGCGAGGAGGAGACGGTGGCGGCACTGGGTTGGGCCCGGGGCACGGTGAAGTCGCGCACGTCCCGGGCCCTGGCGAAGCTTCGCGGCCTGCTCGACCGGGAGGAGGTCCGGCATGGGTGACCTCGAACGGGAACTGCGGGACCTGTCCGCCTGGCTGGAGACGCCCGAGCCGCCCGACGTGCGCGCCCAGGTTCGCGGACGGCTGCACCGGCCGGTGCGGCGGTGGCGTCCGCTCGCCGCGGCGGCGCTGGCCGCCCTGCTGCTGGTGGCGGTGTTGCCGCCGACGCGTGCCGCCGTCGCCGACGCGGTGACCGGGCTGCTGCGCTTCGCCGGCGTCAGCATCGCCGTCGCGCCCACGCCGACGGTGCCCAGCGGCGTCGCGTCGCCGTTGCCCGGGCAGCGGGTCGTGGGCCTGGACGAGGCACAACGGAGGGTACGGTTCCCGATCCGCCTGCCGGCGAAGCTGGGTCCGCCCGAGCGGGTGCTGGTCGCCGACCCCGACCCCGCGGGCACCTGCCGGGTCGCGACGCTGCTCTACGACGGCGGTGCGCTGCGCGTCGACGCGTTCGACGGTCGCCTCAACCTGTCGTTCCACAAGGAGGTCATCCTGCCGGGAGCGGACTGGGTCGAGGTCAGCGGCGACTTCGCGGTGTGGGTCGACGGCCCGCACGTGCTGTCGTATGTGGACCGTTCGGGAGTGGTCCGCAAGGAGAGCGCCCGACTTGCCGCCTCGACGCTGATCTGGCAGGACGCCGACGTCAGCTACCGGCTCGAGGGCGCGGTCACCAGGGCCGAGGCGATCGAGATCGCCCGCTCCCTGCGCTAGGAACCGGACGGGCGCGACCGGTGTCCTGAAGATGAGGTGAGTCGTCGACACGTACCGGAGGGTCGAGATGGGTTCATGGGGCCGGCCGCTGCTGGCGGCATCGGTGGTTCTGCTGGCGGGATGCGCGACCGCGACCGACCGTGGGTCGGCCGCGCCGCCCGCCGCCACCGCGAGCGCCGGGAGTAGCGCGAGTGCCGGGAGTTCCGCGAGTGCCGCGACGGGCTGTCATTCGCCGGTCCAGACGGAGTCGCTGCCCGACTGGGCGGACGCCGGGTTCCACGGGAGCAGCCGGGGGCCGCACGTCTTCGGCGCGAAGGGCGACATCGTGGCGGTGCTGTTCGCCCATCCGCTGCGCCAGGTGCGAAGCGACGGGTCGAACAACAAGATCCTGTGGGTGGCCCGTGCCGCCACGACGTCACCCGACCCGACCGCGCCGGCGACCCTGGTGATCACCGCGACGCTGGACGGCACCGCCACCCGGGTGACCCGAGAGGTCGCCGGTGGGCCAGGGCCGTCGATCATCGACATGCCGCAGGCCGGCTGCTGGCATCTCGACCTGCGCTGGTCCGGGCACACCGACACGATGGACCTGGTCTACGCCCCCTGAGCTACGTACCGTGGCGGCCATGGTGAGTCTGCTCGACGGCATGACGCCGCTGTACGTGGCGGCGGACATCCACGGTCACCGGTCGGAGTTCCGGGAGTCCCTTCGCGACGCCGGGCTCGTCGACCACACCGGCCACTGGTCCGGGGGCGGCGCGCGGTTGTGGCTGCTCGGCGACTACGTCGACCGCGGCCCGGACGGGGTCGGCGTCATCGACGACATCCAGCGGCTCGCGGTCTCCGCACGTGAGGCGGGCGGCCACGTCGGGGTGCTGTTGGGTAACCACGAGGCGCAGTTGCTCGCCGCGCACCGGTTCGGCACCAGGCCCGTCGCCGGGTGGGACGAGCCCGGTGGGTTTCAGGGTGGCTGGGCCCGGTTCGGCGGACGTGCAGAGGACCTGCGCCAGCTGACGCCGCAGCATGTCGAGTGGATGACGCGGCTGCCCGCGGTCGCGGTCGTCGACGGGTTCCTGCTCGTGCACTCCGACACCGCCCGGTACCTGGAACTGGGATCCAGTGTGGCCACCGTGAACGCGGCGGTCAGCATGGCCCTCGGCTCCAGCGACCCCACGGCGTGGCTGGAGTTCTGCGGCCGGATGAGCGATCGGGGTGCCTTTCGCGACGCCGTGCCGACGAACCCCGACGACCCGGTGTCGATGATGCTGCGCACGCTCGGCGGCAGCGTGCTCGTCCACGGGCACAGCACCCTCACCAAGCACTTCGGTGTGGCGCCGCAGGATGTCACCGTCGCGCTGCGGTACGCCGACGACCGAGTCATCGCCATCGACGGCGGCGTCTACGAGGGCGGCCGGATCCTGCTCACTCGACTCCGCTGAACCTGGCTACGCTGCCCGACGTGCTGGACGACGTGCGGACGGCAGCCCGCGACAACGCCGAGTGGTGCGACATCGTCTGCGGCAGCCACGGGCTGGCCGGCCGTACCGACGCCGACGCCTGGTCGGTCCCCCACCGGTCGCCGCCGTGGTATCCGGACGCGGTCACCCTGCGGCCGGGCGTCGACGCCGGGGCCCTGCTGGCCCGGATCGACGCGGGGGACGGCGCGTCGGTGAAGGACAGCTTCGCCGACCTCGACCTGTCCGGGTATGGGTTCCGGGTGCTCTTCGACGCGCGGTGGATCCACCGGCCACCGTCGCCGCCGCCGGCCGACGAACCCCTCACCCCGGTCACCAGCGCCGACGACCTGGCGGTCTGGGCGGCGGCCCACGGCGGTGGGAAGTTGTTCCGCCCCACGCTGCTGGCCGATCCCCGGGTGCGGGTGCTCGCCCGCCGCGACGGCCGGGGTGTGCTCACCGGCGGGGCGGTGCTCAGCGGCGACGGCCCGTACGGCGTCTCCAACCTGTTCACCCGCACCGACAACCCCCGCGACATCTGGCGCGCGGTGTGCGCCACCGTGTCCGACGCGCCGCTGGTCGGCTACGAGACCACCCCGGACCTGGCGGCGGCCCTCGCCGCCGGCTTCACCACCACCGGCCCTCTCCGCGTCTGGCTGCGGGCCTAGCGCACCGGCCACTGGCACGGCGTACGGGCGGCTATGCTGGGCGGCATCGGCACCGATCCGGCCATCACCGGGGAGCCTCCGGAAGAACGGGCAGCTCGACCGCCCCAGTAGAACCGGACGTAGCGGCACGTCACGTCGCGAAATCGAGCGGCGCCCGCACCATCGGGGCGCAAGCGGGGTGGTACCGCGGAGTCCTGGCCATACGCCCGGCGCTTCGTCCCCGTGTGGGCAGTGAGCTGATGCCCGCGCGAGCGGATGTGGAGTGTAGGGAGAACGTCGGTGCCGGACGGTCCGTTGAAGTCGCCATTCGTCCCACTGCCCACCAAGATTGATCTTGGTGGGATGGACCGTGCGGTCATCGAGTGGTGGCAGACCAACAACGTGTTCAACCGGAGCCTGGAGCAGACTGCCGACGGTCCGCCGTGGGTGTTCTACGAGGGGCCGCCGACCGCCAACGGCACGCCGGGCACCCACCACATCGAGGCGAGGGTCTTCAAGGACCTCTTTCCCCGGTACCGCACGATGCGCGGCTTCTCGGTGCCCCGCCGCGCCGGGTGGGACTGCCACGGCCTGCCGGTTGAGCTCGCGGTGGAGAAGGAACTGGGCCTCAGCGGCAAGCCCGACATCGAGAAGATGGGCATCGCCGAGTTCAACGCCCGGTGTCGCACCTCCGTGCTGCGGCACGTGGACGAGTTCGTCCAGCTCAGCGAGCGGATGGGGTACTGGATCGACCTGGAGCACCCGTACCAGACGATGTCCCCCGAGTACGTGGACAGTGTCTGGTGGTCACTGAAGCAGATCCACGACGCCGGGCGGCTGGTGGAGGACTTCCGGGTCGCCCCGTACTGCACCCGCGACGGCACGACCCTGTCCGACCACGAGGTGGCGCAGGGGTACGAGACCGTCACCGACCCGTCCGTTTACGTACGGTTCCCGGTGCGCGAAGCGGTGGCCGGACACCACGGCGTCGAGCTGCTGATCTGGACCACCACCCCGTGGACCCTGGTGTCCAACACCGCCGTCGCCGTCCATCCCACGGTGACGTACACCCTCGCCCGCACCGAGCAGGGCACGTTCGTCGTCGCCGAACCGCTGACCCGGCGGGTGCTCGGTGACGAGGCGGAGATCCTGGCGACCGTACCGGGGTCGGCCCTGGAGGGGTTGCGGTACGAGCGGCCGTTCGACCTGGTGGACATCCCGGACGCCCACCGTGTGGTCCTCGCCGACTACGTCACGACCGAGGACGGCACCGGCCTGGTGCACCAGGCGCCGGCCTTCGGCGCGGACGACCTCGCCGTCTGCCGCGCCTACGGGTTGCCGCTGGTGAACCCGGTCGCCCCGAACGGGCGGTTCGACGACGGCATCGACCTGGTCGGCGGGGTGTTCTTCAAGGACGCCGACGCGCTGCTCATCGATCGCCTCCGGACCTCCGGTCGGTTGTTCCGGCACGAGCCGTTCGAGCACCCCTACCCGCACTGCTGGCGGTGCCACACCCCGCTGATGTACTACGCGCAGCCGTCCTGGTACATCCGGACCACCGAGGTCCGCGACGAGCTGACCCGGGAGAACGAGAGCACCAACTGGTTCCCGGAGCACATCAAACACGGCCGGTACGGCGACTGGCTGAAGAACAACATCGACTGGGCGGTGTCCCGTTCCCGGTACTGGGGCACCCCGCTGCCGCTGTGGCGCTGCCCGGACAACCACGTGACCGCGGTCGGCTCCCGAACCGAACTCGGGGAGCTGGCCGACGCCGACCTGTCCGAGCTGGATCCGCACCGCCCGTACGTCGACGAGATCACCTTCGCCTGCCCGGACTGCGGCCGGACCGCCACCCGGGTGCCCGAGGTGATCGACGCCTGGTACGACTCCGGAGCGATGCCGTTCGCGTCGGTGGGCTACCCCCACCTGCCGGGCAGCAAGGAGATCTTCGAGCGCACCTACCCGGCCCAGTACATCTGCGAGGCGATCGACCAGACCCGGGGATGGTTCTACACGCTGATGGCGGTGGGCACCCTGGTCTTCGACAGGTCCCCGTACGAGAACGTCGTCTGCCTCGGGCACATCCTGGCCGAGGACGGCCGCAAGATGAGCAAGCACCTCGGCAACATCCTGCTGCCGATCCCGTTGATGGACACCCACGGCGCGGACGCGGTGCGCTGGTTCATGGCCTGCTCCGGCTCACCGTGGTCACCGCGCCGGGTCGGGCCCGGCCCTCTCGACGAGATCGTCCGCAAGGTGTTGATGACGTACTGGAACACGGCGGCGTTCTTCTCCCTCTACGCCGCGAACTCGACGTGGGCACCGGAGCTGGCGCAGCCGGTCGCCCAACGACCGGTGCTGGACCGGTGGATCGTCGGTGCGGTCCACGCCCTCGCCGCCGCCGTGGACGACCGACTGCAGAACTACGACACGGCCCGTGCCGGCCGACTGCTCGCCGACTTCGTCGACGACCTGTCGAACTGGTACGTACGGCGCTCGCGGCAGCGCTTCTGGGAGGGCGACCCGGACGCCCTCACCACCCTGTACGAGTGCCTCGACATCCTCACCCGGCTCCTCGCGCCGTTCATCCCCTTCCTCACGGAGCAGGTGTGGCAGCAGGTCATCCGGCGGGGCGCCGGGTCGGCCCCGGAGTCGGTGCACCTGGCGACCTGGCCGACGCCCGACACCACGGTGATCAGCGCGGAGTTGTCGGCCCAGGTGGCCACGGCGCGGGCGTTGGCCGAGGCGGGCCGGTCCGCGCGTAAGGCGAGCAGCCTGCGGATCCGCCAGCCGTTGAGCCGGGCGCTGGTGGGACTACCGGCCGGCACGGTGCTTCCGCAGGCGTTGCTCGACGACATCGGCGACGAGTTGAACGTCAAGGTCCTCCGGCCGCTCGACTCCCAGAGCGGGGTCATCGACGTGCGGGTCAAGGCGAACTTCCGGACCCTGGGCCGCCGGTTCGGCAACCGCACACAGCACGTCGCGAAGGCCGTCGCCGCCGTGGCCGCGCGGGAGCTGGTCGACGGTGTCCGGGCGAACGGGACGTTCCCGCTGGTGGTCGACGGCGAGCAGGTCGAGGTGGGCCTGGACGACATCCTGATCACGGAGGTGCCACGAACGGGCTGGGTCGTGGAGTCCCAGCGCGGAGTGACGATCGCCCTGGACACCGAGATCACCCCCGAACTGGCGGCCGAGGGCGTCGCCCGCGACGTCGTCCGTACCGTCCAGCAGGCCCGCCGCGACGCCGACCTGGAGGTCGCCGACCGGATCACGGTGTCGATCGCCGCGCCCGCGCAGGTCGCGGCGGCGATCTCCACGCATCAGTTGCTCATCGCGCACGAGACCCTCGCGCGCACGCTGACCGTGGTGGACGCGTTGTCGGAGGGCTTCGCCGGCACGGTGGGCGACGGTCAGGAGATCCTGGTGCACGTCCTGCGGGCCTGAACGCTGCCGGGGCGGACGATCACCGCAGACGGGTCAGATCCTCCGGGGTCAGGCGAAGGGCTCCGGCGGCCACGTTCTGCGCCAGGTGCTCCGGGTCCGCGGTGCCGGGGATGGCGAGCACGTGGGACCCCTGGTGCAGGGTCCAGGCCAGGCGTACCTGCTGCGGTGTGACGCCGTGGGCGCGGGCGACGGCCTCGACGGCCTCGTTCTGCGTGGCGCTCGCGCCCGCCTCCCGACCGGTGCCGGCCAACGCGAAGAACGGCACGAAGGCGATCCCCCGCCGACCGCAGAGCTGGACGAGCTCGTCCTGGTTCCGGTAGGCGTCCACCCCGTAGTTGTTCTGCACACAGACCACCGGCGCGATGTCGGCCACCTCGTCCAGCTGCTCGGGCCGGACACCGGAGAGCCCCAGGTGCCGGATCACCCCGGCGGCCCGCAGTTCGGCGAGCGCGCCGAACCGGTCGGCCAACGGCACCGTGCCGACGCCCCGGCCGAGGCGCAGGTTCACCACGTCGAGCTGGTCGCGGCCGAGCCGACGCAGGTTCTCCTCGACCTGGGCGCGCAACTGCGCCGGGGTGAGCGCCTCGGTGAAGCCCACCTCCGGGTCGTACCCGAAGCCGACCTTGGTGGCGATGACCAGGTCCTCCGGGTACGGGGCGAGCGCCGCGCGGATCAGCTCCGTGGCGTAGCGGGCCGGGCCGGTGCCGACCCGCAGTGCCCCGCCGGGCGAGACGTAGAACGCGGCCGTGTCGATGTGGTTGACCCCCAGCTCGACGGCGCGGCGCAGCAGGGCGACCGCCCGGTCCGGGTCCGGGTTCGCGGTGATCCGCATGGAGCCGAAGCCCATCCGGCGGACGGTGCGGTCGCCCAGGGTCCAGGTGCCCGCCGCGTCGGCGGTGATCTCGTCGGTTGGCATTCGGCGACCCTAGCCAGCGCGGGTACGCGGCGCAGTCGGCCGCGCACCCGATACCGCTCGACGGCGCCGCGGGTTAGTTTTAGTGTGCGGCCGGCGTCGACTCGGCGGTGTGCGGCTCGGCGGTGTGCGGCGGGCGCAGCACCGGCACCAGCAGCAGGGTCGGCAGCAGCAGCAGCGGCACCACCAGCAGGGCACGCAGCGTGCCGACCTGGTCGCCGAGCAGCCCCAGCAGCGGCGGCCCACCCAGGAACGCGGTGTAGCCGATCACCGCGACCACGCTCACCCGTACCGGCGCGTGTGCCTCCTCGTCGGCGGCCGCGCTCATCCCCACCGGGAAGCCCAGCGACGCACCGAGGCCCCACAGCGCGACGCCGACGATCGCCAGCGGCCCCGAACCGGCCAGCACGGCCAGGCCGGCGCCGAGCACGGCGAGCCCGATGGTGCCGGAGAGCACCGGCACCCGCCCCCACCGGTCCAGCGCGACCGTGCCCGCGGTGCGCCCGGCGGTCATGCCGACGACGAAGACCCCGAAGACCGCCGCGCCGGCTGCCTCGCTCAGGTCCCGTCCGTCGATGAACGCGACGGCCAGCCAGTCGTTGGCGGCACCCTCGGTGAACGCCGCCACCAGCACGAACAGCCCGATCAGCAGGGTCCGCGGCTCCCGCCAGGCGGCGAGCTGCGCACGGCGGCGGGCCGCCGGGGTGGCGTCCGCCGGGTCGCCGGTGTGATCGCCCGCGACGGGCAGGAACGTCCGGGAGGCGAGCACGGTGCCGGCCAACACGACCACCGCCACCGCGACGAGGTGCGCGCCGACCGCCACGTCGAACCGGGCCGCACCGGCGCCGAGCGCCGCTCCGGCCACCGAACCGAGGCTCCACCCCGCGTGGAAACGGGGCATGATCGTACGATTCAGGCGCCGTTCCACAGCGGCGCCCTCGACGTTCATCGCCACGTCGCAGGCGCCGGAGCCGTAGCCGAAGGCGACAAGTCCCAGGGCCACGACGGCGAACGACCCGGTCATCGTGGCGCCCAGCCCCGCCACGGTCAGACCGAGCGCGACAAGCACGGTGGCCAGGGTCACGGTGCGGGCCGCGCCGAGTCGCTGCGCGAGCAGGCCGGAGGTGGGCATGGCGAGCAGCGCGCCGACGCTCATCGCCAGCAGGAGCAACCCGAGGCGACCGGCGGAGAGGTCCAACGCCTCACGGACCGCCGGCACGCGGGAGAACCAGCTGCCGACGGCCAGCCCGTTGAGGGTGAAGGTGACAGCGACGCCGTTGCGGGCGAGCAGCACCGCCCGTGCGGGCGGTGCGGTGTCCGGGGTTACGGCTCTGCTGGTGGGGGCGCTCACGGGGTCTTGTCCTCTTTCTCGGGGTGATCTCCTGGCACGATCGCACACCTGAGAGCGCTACCACCACAACCGGCAACCGCCCCTTACCGCCGACGGACCGGCCAGGGCATGATGTGAACAGGCGTTTGTCCGACCGGACGGGCCGCCGCGGGGAGGCGACGATGACGGCAGCGGCACAGCGACCGGCCACTCTCGAGGACGTCGCCCGGGTGGCCGGGGTGTCGCGGTCCACCGCGTCGCGGGTGATCGCCGGCACGGGGTTCGCCTCGCCCGCAGCTCGGGAACAGGTCACGGCAGCCGTCGACCACCTCGGTTACGTGCCGAACCCGGCCGCCCGGGCGCTGGTCCGCGGCGGCGGCCTCCGGCTGGTCGTGGCCGCCCAGGGGGCCAGCCCGGCGGTGCTGGACGACCCGTACGTGCACCAGGTGGTCGGCTCGGCCGCCCGGGTGTGCACACCCGCCGGTGTCGGGGTGGCGCTGCACTGGCTGCCGCTCGGCGACCCGCGCGGCCTGCACCAGCTCGCCGGGGACCGCACCGTGTGCGGGGTGATCCTGGTCAACACCACCGAGGACCTGCTGGCGGCGGTGCCCGGGTCGCTGAGCGGCCGGGTGGTCTCGATCGGAGTCGGCTCGGCGACCGTGCCGTCGTTCGACGTCGACAACGCCGCCGGCTCGGACGCCGTGCTGCGCCACCTGTATGCCTCGGGCCGCCGCCGGATCGCCATGGTGACCGGCCCCCGGTGGCTGCCCTGCGCGCAACGCCCCGTGCAGACGTACCGCCGACTGATGCGCCAGGCCGGCCTGCCGGAGTGGGAGATCACCGGGGACTTCACGGCGGCGCGCGGCCGGGCGGCGGCCGGCGAGGCGCTGCGCCGCTGGGCGGACGTCGACGCGATCTACGCGATCAGCGACGACACCGCGCTCGGAGTGATCGCGGGCCTGCGCGACGCCGGTGTGCGGGTGCCCAGCGACGTCGCGGTGGCCGGCTTCGACGACATTCCGCTGGCCGGGATGACCGCCCCGGCGCTGACCACGGCGAGCCATCCGGTCGGGCGGATCGCCGTCGCCGCGGCCAGCGCCCTGTTGGACGGGCGTCCGGCCGCCCGGGTGACGCTCTTCCCGTCCACCCTGGTGGCCCGCTCCAGCGCCTGACGGCGACGAGATCCCCGGTCCGCGAGTCGACCACGACCCCGGAACGCGTGTGGGGACGTCAGACGGCGGGGAGGCCGAGGGCTTCGTCGACGCGGGCGAGGACGGCGGCGTCGTCCTCCGGGTTGACCCCGCGCAGCAGGTCGATGGCCGTGGCCCGGACCTGACCGATGATCATCGCTAGGGGCAGGGTCGGCGTGGCGCCGAAGAGCTGCCCGGCGGTGTGCACGGCGGCCAACGCGGACTCGTCGGCCCGGCCGCCGTGCCGGTCGGCGGTCTCGTCCTGGCCGTCGAGGTCGGCGGCGAGGGCGGCACCGGCCTGGCGGACGGCCTCGGCCAGGGATCGCAGGGCGGCGCCCAGCTCGGGTGGCGCCGGGGTGTGCAGCCGGCTCAGTGTCACGCCCGCGCGGGCCAGCACCCGGACGTTGCGCACCGCGTAGTCGATCTGCCGGATCGACTCGTCCACGGACCTCAGCCGACCGATGTGCCGGCGCCGACGGACGTTGAGCCGCAGCGCCTCACCGGCGGCCAGCACCCCGTCGCGCAGCCCGTCCACCCGGGCGTCCATTCCCCGGGCCTGGGTCAGCGCCGCGAACGCGGCGGCCTCGTCGCCGCGGTCCAGCGCGTCGGCGATCTCGCCCAGCAGCCCGGCGAGCTCGTCGAAGGTCCGCCGCACCTCGGCGACCAGCGGCGCGAGGGGGTGCCGGGCGTCGACCAGCAGGCTGGCCGCGAGCGCGACCGCGCCGCCGATCAGCGCGTCGACGAACCGGAACGGCACCAACGACCCGTCCGGCGGTGCGACCACCACCAGGTAGAGCGCGGAGACCGCGGCCTGCACCAGCGTCACACCGGTCGCGCCGAAGGCCACCGCGAGGAGAACGGTGAGCAGGATGACGGTGCCGACCGTCCAGGTGCTGCCCGGGCCGAGTGCCTGCACCACCAGGTCCGCGACGAGCACCCCGGCGGCGACCCCGAGCACGACCTCGACGGCTCGGCGAATACGTTGACCGCGCGCCTGACCGAGAACGATCAGCGCCGCGGCCGGCGCGAAGAAGGGCTGCGGGTGCCCGAGCAACCGGGTGGCCAGCAGCCACGCCACGGTTGCCGCGACGGTCGCCTCCAGCACCGGCCGCCAGCCGTGCCGCAGCCGCCCGCCGGCCGTCCGCAGGCCACTGAACCGCACCATCGCCACCCTCCTCGCGCCGCCGGCCCACGACACCCGAGGTGATCGTCTCCCATCATGCGACGGACCTGCTCACCGGGCTGCTCCGGGGTGCGGTCGCGGACCGGGGCGGTGGACTACTGCCCGGTGAGGGCGCGCAGCAGCGTACGGATCGCGGCGCTCAGGTCGGCACGGCTGGCCGGGCTTCCGGGCTGCGGGGCACTGAGCGCACCCGCGCCGACCAGCCGGTCGAAGAGCAGCCCGTCCACGAACGCGACGAACTGGTCGCCCTGCCGATCGGGGTCGGTGGCCCCGGCCCGGGTCAACAGGTCCCGGGCCTGCGCCCGCAGGCCGGTGCCGTGTTGCAGGATGCCGCGCAGCTCGGGCCGGTGCACCGCCTCCAGCAGGCAGGCGTATCGGGCCAGGGTCCGGCTGCGCCCGGTGCTCAACCAGCGGTCGAGCACCTCGGCGACGCCGACGGCGAGGCCGTCGAGATCGTTTCCGTCGAGCCGGGGGGCGACGGTCGGGGGCGGACCGGTCGGCAGGTCGTGGTGCGCCAGGTCGGCCCGGTCCCGTTCGGCGAGCCGTCCCACCACGGCCTCGATCAGCGCCTGCCGGGTGCGCAGGTACGCGGAGGTGGTGCCGGGCGGCATCGCGGCGCGGCCGTCGACCGCCCGGTGGGTCAGCGCTCGCATGCCGCCCTCGGCGATCAACTCGATGGCCGCATCGGTGAGCGTCGCGATCCGGTTCGCCCGCGCCGTCATGGCACTCCTTCTTCTCGGGGTCCGCAGGTAGTATCACTCTTCTACAGATGTAGAAGGAGGTTCGACATGGACGACGCACACGCGGTCGTGGTGGGCGGCGGGATCGGCGGGTTGAGCGCGGCTCTCGCCCTGCACCGGCACGGGTGGCGGGTCACCGTGCTGGAGCGCGCCGCCGAGCTGCGCGAGGTCGGCGCCGGCCTGAGCCTGATGGCCAACGCGGTACGCGGGCTGGACGCCCTCGGCCTCGGCCCGGCCCTGCGCCGGGGTGGCCACGGCGAGGCACCCGGCGGTGTCCGCGACCGGCACGGGCGGTGGCTGTCCCGGATGGACGCCGCGGAGATGATCCGGCAGCTCGGCACCACGGCGCTCGGTGTGCACCGGGCCACGCTGCACCGCACCCTGCGCGAGGCGCTGCCGGCCTCCTCCCTGCGCACCAACGCGACGGTGGACCACGTCGAGTCCGGCCCGGACCACGCCGAGGTTCGCTACCAGGGACCCGACGGCCCACACACCCTCGACGCCGACCTGGTGGTCGCCGCCGACGGCCTGCGCAGCCGGGTCCGCGCCCAGCTCTGGCCGCACCACCCCGGCCCGGTGTACGCCGGATCGACGACGTGGCGGGCGGCCATCGCGTTCCCGGACCCGATCCCGGCAGCGATCACCTGGGGACCGGGAGCCGAGTTCGGCATGGTGCCGATCGGCGACGGCCAGCTCTACTGGTACGGCGCACTCAACGCCCCGCCCGGCGGCCACGCCCCCGACGAGCTGGCGGTCCTGCGGGAACACTTCGGCGACTGGCACGACCCCATCCCGGCGCTTCTCGCGGCGACCCCACCCGACGTCGTCCTGCGCAACGACATCCACCACCTGGCCGTCCCGCTGCCCTCGTACGTGCGGGGACGGGTGGCGCTGCTCGGCGACGCCGCCCACCCGATGACGCCCAACCTGGGGCAGGGCGCCGGGCAGGCGATCGAGGACGCCGTGGTGCTCGGCGCGGTCTGCGCCGGCGGCGCCGAGGGGGTGCCGGCCGCCCTGGCCGCGTACGACCAGCAGCGTCGACCGCGCAGTCAGTCCGTCGCCCGGGCCTCCCACGTCGCCGGGCGGTTCGGGCAGCAGTTGCACAACCCGATCGCCTTCGCGGTACGCAGCACCGCGCTGCGCCTCATCCCGGCCCGGGTCGCCCTGCGCAGCGCGGCCCGGTACGCCGACTGGCGACCGCCCGCCGGTTAGGCCGACTCCGCGGGGCCCGGGCCGGTGAACGCGGCGGTGTACTCGGGCGCGGCGAGGAACGGGGTCAGCACCTCGACGGTGCCCGGCGTCCAGGGACGACCGTTGAGCACCTCGTCGCCGGGCACGAAGACCATCGCCGCGCCCTCACCGAGCACCACGTCCTCCTGCCCGGCCCGGGTACGGCCGAGAAAGTAGTGCATCTCCCGGTTCAGCTCGGGTCGCGACTGCACGGCGATCAGGCGCAGCGGCCCGTCGGCGCGCAGGCCGGTCTCCTCCCACAGCTCCCGCTCGGCGGCCTGCTCCGGCGTCTCCCCCGCCTCCGCGTGGCCGCCGGGCAGCCCCCACACGTCCGGGTGGTGCATCGCGCCGGCGTCACGCAGTTGCAGCAGCAGCCGCCCGGCGGGATCCACAAGCAGCACACACGCGACGACAATCACCGACCCAGCCTAGGGCGTGTCTTCAAAGGCTCACAACCATTGGAGTAGCGCGGCGATGGTGACTGTGGCCTGGAACGAGGTCGCGGTCTTGTCGTAGCGGGT
>NZ_JBEZDC010000029.1:0-50777 GCF_040647935.1 Micromonospora sp. NPDC049204
CGCGGCGTGCGTGCAACTGCGGCTCGTGACCCAGCCCGAGGTCACGGCCGTCGCCACCAACAACGCGCCCGCGCTGCCCGGTATGCACCGCGCGCTACCCGGTGCCGCCCCCGCCGGCGGTGCCGCCTCCGTGAGACTCGCGGAGGCGGCACCGCCGATCGGGTGGTGCTACGGATCAGCTGCGGGTGGACCACCGCTGGTTCTGTTGCCCGTTGCAGGCCCAGAGGAGGAGCTTGGTGCCGTTCGCGGTCCCAGCGCCGCTGGCGTCGAGGCAGAGCCCGGACTGGACGCCGGTGATGGTGCCGTTGGAGTTGATGTTCCATTGTTGGTTGGTGCCACCGTGGCAGTCCCAGATGATGGCCTGGGTGCCGTTGGTGGTGCCCTGGCCGCTGGCGTCGAGGCACTTGTTGCCCAACACCTGCAGTTGTTTGCCGGCCGTGTGGGTCCAGCGTTGGGCGGTGTTGCCGACGCAGTCCCAGAGTTGGACCTGGGTGCCGTTGGTGGTGGTGCCGTTCGGCACGTCGACGCAGCGGTTGGACTGGGCACCGACGAGTTGGACGCTCTGTGTCGGGTTACCGCCACCGGACGGCGCGTACGCGGCGGCGGCGATGTTGGCCTGCACCGCGTCCTCGGTCGCCGCGGTCGGGTAGCCGGAGGTCATCACGCCCTCGTAGAAGGTGCCTCGGGCGGTGTTGCTGTTGTCGCCGCCGATGCCGAGCAGGATGGCGCCTTCCTTCTTCATCGGGTGGTAGCCGTTGGGGCGGCGTCCGTCGAAGTAGGTCGTCAGGCCGCCGGCCTGGGCGTTGCCGCCCCGGATGGCCCAGTGGTTCGGTTCGCCCTTGACGATGGCGGTCACGAAGCGGTGGTTGATGGGCGCCATGGGGTTGTATCGCGGGTTCACTCCGGAGAAGAGTCCCCATTCCATGTCCATCATGATCCAGGGGCCGTTGCCGTCGCCGTAGCCCCACACCTTGTTGTTGCCGAAGTAGATGGTCTCCATGATGCCGATGTCGTCGGCCATGGCGTTCGTCTGCGCGTTGCCGTAGTCGAAGCAGCACCCGTTGTTGTAGTGCGTGCCGTCGAGGACGGCGTACATGCCCTCGGGCTGGTCGCCGGTCGCGATGCCGTTGGTGTTGTTGTTGCGGTAGCCGGTGCCGGGAGCGATGTAGACCCCGTACGCCTTCTGGCCGCCGATCGTGATCGGCGCCGCCTTCGCGTCGGCAAGGTTGTCCGACCCGCCAGGGCCGGGGCCCGGCACGCCGCCACCCATGGCCTGGGTGAGGCGGTTGTTGCGGCCGGACTGGTCGTAGATGATCGTGATGACGCAGTTCGTGTTGGCGCAGAACGTGTCCTGCGTGGCGGCGTCGGCGTAGCCGCCCGCGCTCAGCACGCCGATGTCGCGGGTGGTGTTGTCCGAGGAGCGCCGGACCTGGTAGAGCGGGCCGTTGTACGCGCCGTACAGCGCACGGGTGGTGCTGTGCGCGGCCACGCACGGGGTGCCACCCGAGGCGTAGATGTCGCACGGTCCGGTGCCGGCGGCGCGGGCGACTCCCGGCGCGTCCGAGACCACGTAGATGCTGGCGCCGAGGGCGAGAACCAGCACGGTCCCCGCGGCGGCCATCAGGCGACGCAAGCGTCTCTTCACATTCATCGGGTCCTCTCGGCGGTGAGGTGGAGCGTGGTGGTGGCGGGTTGAGCCTGTGTTGCCGGACCGATCCAGTTCGATACGGTTGGTGCCGTGGGCGGCGGTGGTTCGAGCCTCGTCTACCGACGCAGACCGACGTCACACGTCATACCTGTTTACATTAATGCCCGTCCATTCGTCGCGCCACCGGGTGCGGCCGTCGCATCCAACCCGGTCGACGCCCCACTGGCCGGGAACTTGCTGCCTCGGGGCTTGGGGCCAGGTGGATCGCTGGAATCGTCAGTGCGTTGCTGGCTGCGGTCGGCACGGTTGCCACCATCCTGGCGCTGCGCAGCGGACCGCCGGCCGACCGGCCCGGACCAACCTCGAACGGTCTTCTCAAGCACGTTGGGCGGGTACAAGATCATTGCAGGCGCTTAGAGTTCGGGGATGGTTCCCGCTCTCACTTACCAGGGCGCGCTGCGTCTTCTAGGCCGGCACGATTCGAAGGCGCTGACCCTTCTGGACAGTCTGCTCGGCGGCGTGATCCTAGCGGCAGGGCCGGCAGTGTTCGGCGGGGCGCAGGCCGCGGTGTTTCTGTCAGAAGAACGAGGCGGTTCGGCTACTACGCGGACTGGTTGCGGCCGGCGCCGGGCGGCTGTCGGGGGCGACCGGTCGCGACAGGTTCGAGCTGTTGCAGGCAGCGCACACGGCGATCGTGGGGGCAGCGCTGTTCGAGGCATGGCAAGCGCGGTTAGGTCCGGTGTGGGCAGAGCTGGAGGTCACCCGTGAAGAGCGGATCCGGCTGCTGACCGATCGGGACGGCGAAGACCTGGTGCAGGTGCTGGCCCGGTCGGAGATTCCAATGCCGACCGGGTTCGCGGGTCGGTCCGAACTGAAGCCGTACCTGAGCCGCGCAGTCGCCGCCGGTCACTCATTCTTCGCCGGGCTGGCCGTCGGCGAGCGGCGCACCTGGCTGGCTGCCCCGGAACTGGCTGACGAAGTGGTGGTAGACGCGCTCGACCGGTACCGCACGCTGTATCTCCAGCTCGCGGCAGACGTCAGGGAGTTCCTGATCTGGGCAATCCTGGCCGGGCAGGACTCGCTGCGCGCCGACCTCGCCCGTCAGGCCGGTGAGCAGTCGTCCGGGCTGGCGCGACTCACCGCCCTGCTGATGCCGCCCGAGCCCGGCCCGGGCCCGGCCGGACAGTCGGTCCTGTTGCACCAGGCGAACCTGGCCGTTCTGCGTCGGCCCCCGATCACCGCCGACACCCTGCGGTACGTGGAGGGTTTGCGCTTCCCGTCGATCGACGATGGCTACGTCACGCCGCACTATCGTGGCTCTTCGAAGTTAAGCGGGGTTGAGGTGTCCGCGGTGGCGTCGGGTGGTCGCGGTACGGGTCCGTAGCCGCTGATTCTCCGGATTCCGGAAGCCGTAGGCGTCGCGGGCGACGGTTTTGATGACGCGGTTGGTTCCTTCGGAGCCGGCGTTGGTGATCCCGGTGGTCAGGAACGCGTTGATTTGCGGCCACCAGGTCTCGATCGTGGTGGCGAGCCGGTGCAGTTCGGGCAGGTCAGAGGCGGCGCAGCGGTTGTAGAAGCGGCGCAACAGTCCGTGGACGAGTTCTCGGTCGGGCCGGGTGCGGGCGGTCGCGAGCAGGTCGAGCAGGTCTTCTTTCGCGTTCCACGCGGTCAGGATCGGAGCGCCGATCTTGGCCGGTAAGTTGTCGAGGATGTCGGCGAGACGGTCGACGTGTTTGCCGCTCATCCGGGCCGCCGAGCGAGTCAGCCGGTTACGGATGCGCCATTCGGAATCGGTGCTGCGGCCACGACGTCCGCGCTGGGTGAGGGTGACCCGGCGGCAGACCTCGGTGACGGCCCGATTGGCCAGTTGCACGACGTGGAAGTGGTCGACGACCAGCAGCGCGTGCGGCAACACCTGGCGGATCGCGGCCTTGAACACGGTGCACATGTCGATCGCGACCGCGGTGACCTGCTCGCGCCAGGCCGGTGAACGTGCGGCGAGCCAGCCGGTGACCGTAGCGGTGGTGCGGCCTTCGACCTGGGCCAGCAAACCTTGACCACCGGACAGGTCGCAGAAGCCGACATGCCACCGATCAGCGGTGACCGTCCACGATCCGGCCCGCTCGTCCCAGATCCAATGCGGCTTGCCGCGGCGGACCTCGTCGATGCCGAGGACCGCGACCGGCTCCGGCTCGGTCGGCAACACCGCGGCGGCATGGGCGGTGAACGCGGCGGCGACGATCGACCAGGAGACGCCGTGATCGCGGGCGGCTTGCACGATCGTGCGGCCGCGGTCGGCGACCGCCGCCCCGGCCGCCTGCCGCAACCGGGCGGTCAGCCGCGAGCGGGCTGGGACCTGGGCCACCTGCTCGGTGAACGACTTGCGAGGGCAGGCGAGTGTCGCGCAGTACCAGCGGCGTTTACGCCAGCGCAGCCGCACCGCCCTGCCGGCGACCGTCAGGTCACGCGGGCGGGTCGTGGTCCACTGCTTCACGCGTACCGCCCGCTGACCGCACTGCGGGCAGCATCGTGCCTGTTCACAACCGGTGGACAGGTCCACCACGGGAACGCCCGCGGCGTCCAGCTCGACCCGCTCGGCGACCAGGCCGTCCAGGCCCAGCAGCCGGGTCGTATCGTTGACCATGCTCGCAGCTCTTCACTTGTGACTGTCCGATCTAGACACTCAGATGATCACCGATGGGCTGCGAGCTCCTATATCCGGGTCGCCGTCAGCCGCGAACCCCGCTCAACTTCGAAGTTCCGCGATTCGCCGCCCTCCGAGGAGACGATATTGTGAACCCGCTTCTACTGCCCGTCGTCGCCGCTGAGGCGTTGTGGGTACGCCTTGTGACCAGAGGGGCACCCCCAGCTGCCGGCCCAACCACGGGAACTGTGGGGGACGCCTCGGGACCGCTGGTGCGCATCGGTGTCCTGGGCGAGTCGCCCGCAGCTGGCTGCGGAGTTGACACACATGACAACGGGTTCCCAGGCTGCTTCGCGCGTGAACTCGTCGCACGCACAGGCCGGCCGGTCCAGTGGGAAGTGGTCGGGCAGGACGCTGCGACCGCCCGCCGCATCCGCTACCGACTCCTACCACAGCTCGGCGA
The DNA here is from genome assembly GCF_040647935.1 of Micromonospora sp. NPDC049204. NCBI lineage: Bacteria > Bacillati > Actinomycetota > Actinomycetes > Micromonosporales > Micromonosporaceae > Micromonospora > Micromonospora sp. NPDC049204. The sequence continues at coordinate 4,756 of NZ_JBEZDC010000029.1, forward strand.
TGACCTGACTCTTGCTGTGCTCATCGCGGGCACTAACGACGTCCTCGCCCGACGCGCCCCCGAACAGTGGGGCGATGATCTCGCTGCCATCGTTGACGATCTAACAGAGCGCGCGGAGCACGTTGTCGTGACCGGGGTCCCACCCTTCGAGGCTTTCCCGTCGCTACCGACCACCCTGGGTCGTTACCTCGCCCAGCGCGGGGCCGCAATCGATGAGGCCTCTCAGCAGATCTGTGCGGAGCGGCCGCGGGCAACGTGGATCAGCTCGGCGGATTTCCCCCCTGAAGGCCCGGATTTCCCGCCTGCAGGACCGGACTACTTCGCTGAAGACCGTTTCCACCTCTCGGCCTTCGGTTACCGTCATTGGGCGCGATATGTCGCAGGCCACCTCGCCCTCGGCGAGCTTTGCTCCTGATCATTCAATGTGGCCAAAACGAGGAGGAGACCTGCCCCTCGTGCGCCCAGAACTGGACAGTGATGGACAACGACCTTCCGTTCATCGACGAACATCGCCTGCTCGTGTCAGCCCCCGCGCTTGCGGTATGGCGTTCTCTCGCCACAGTGCTCCCAGGTCCTTCAGGCCTGAGCACGGGAATCTTCGCCTGTCTGCTAGGCGCAGCGCCGCGCCAAGCCGCTGGGACGCCTCTCGACGAAGGCGCGACCTGGCCCGGATTCGAGGTCTCACAAGCCACGCGCGCGTCTCGTGCGGCTCACCGGGCGTCATCGATTCTCGCGGTACGCCTTGGTTTTGACCCTGGATCCACAGCCTGAAGGAATGATGCTCAGCGCTCGAACGTACGCGAGATTTCCAGGAGTCCACGGATGGGTCTATCAGCAATTGGTCATAGGTTCAGGCGCCCATCGTATCGTGGTGGCGCGCCTGCTCCGCAAGGTACGTCGCCGGGCTGAGACCCACGGCGGACACTGAGCCATTCCACGCAACGCGTTGAATCAGCGGCTACGGACCCGCACCGCGGCCACCCGACGCCACCTCGGACACCTCAACCCCGCTTAACTTCGAAGAGCCCCTATTACGCGATTCGACCATCAACCGGTGGAGGGAAGCGGATCGGCTGGGTGGGCACATCGATCTCTTTGACCTCGACTGGAACAATCCAGGGCTCGTGGGTGCCGAACCGGCATTCCAGGACTAACTTGATTGGCGGCCGATGATGCGGCTTGGCCGTGACCCATGTGTCCGACATCTCGACCCCCAACCCGCGCCGCTCAGAGTGGAACCAATTCCGCCCGATTTGCTGCCAGGTATCCCCATGAAGTAGGCGGTACGGCTCGCCCGGATCCTCAACGCCAAAACGCGGCCAAAGGCGGACGACCACTTCATCGAGACAATGAAGGGCAAGCGGTCCGACCAATTCCAAACTGACGAAAACCATGTTGGAGCGAGCCGGAGGAATTTTCACTAGCCTCGCCGTCGCTTGAAATTGCGGCCGGAGTTCCGCGTGTAAGCGAGTCTCCTCGATCTTGGTTAGCGTCGATGTCGCATCAGCTGAACTCTTCGCGGTCCTGTATGCGAAGTACGCGACGAATGCAGTGGGAATCGCTAGGACTGCGCCGGCCACCTGGCCGATCGCGCTGGCGACTGCGGGTACATCCACGAGACCAACATAGCCATGACAGTCCAACATGGCCGCCCCCACGTTGACCGCTAGCTGTACTGACCACGGACGTTGGTGACGGGGAGATCTTGAAATAGGTGAGGGCCTTCGGGTTCGGTGTGGATTGCGACGTCCTACCCCGAACCAGCGGAGGCCCTCATGCCCCACCGTAATGCACCCTTGTCCGAGACCGGCCGGCTGCGGCTGGCTCGCTGTGTCGTTGACGACGACTGGCCGCTGCGCCGGGCTGCGGAACGGTTCCAGGTCAGCCCTACCACCGCGAAACGGTGGGCCGACCGTTATCGCGTCGAGGGCGTGGCAGGGATGGCTGACCGACCCTCACGCCCGCACCACAGCCCGACACAGACCCCGACGCGCACCGAACGACGCATCATCAAAGTGCGGATTCTGCGCCGATGGGGACCAGCGCGCATTGCTTATCTGCTCGGGCTGAACCCGGCCACCGTGCACCGAGTCCTGACCCGTTACCGGCTGGCCCGTCTGACACATCTGGACCGGGCCACCGGCCGCAACGTGCGCCGCTACGAGCACGACGCCCCCGGCGACCTGGTCCACGTCGACATTAAGAAACTCGGCAACATCCCTGACGGCGGCGGCCATCGCGTCCACGGCCGCGCCGACGGCAGCCGCAACCGTTCAGCCCACCGCGATCCGACCCGCCCCCGCAAACTGACCAACCGACCAAACCTCGGCTACCAATACCTGCACAACGCCGTGGACGACCACTCCCGGCTCGCCTACACCGAAATCCTGCCCGACGGGACCCGCGAGAGCGCCGCGGCGTTCTGGCAACGCGCGCACGCGTTCTTCACCAACGCCGGCATCACCGTCAAACGCGTACTCACCGACAACGGCGCCTGCTACCGCTCCCATCTCTGGCGCGACACCCTCGCCCACGCCAGGATTACCCACAAGCGCACACGGCCCTACCGACCCCAGACCAACGGCAAAGTCGAACGGTTCAACCGCACCCTGCTCGACGAATGGGCCTACGCACAGCCCTACACCAGCGAGACCGAACGCCGACAAGCCCTCCCCGGCTGGATCCACTCCTACAATCACCACCGCGGACACACCGCACTCAACGGCCTACCACCCGCAAGCCGCGTCCCCAACCTCACGGGTCAGTACAGCTAGCTATCCACGTGTCTGCCTTCGCGGCCATCGACGCAAGGGCCTGCACCCGCGACGACTGGGACCCCGCCAGAAGTGCACTCACATGGCCGCAATGCGCGCTGAACAAGCAGGCGGGTGTCCGCTGGTCGGGCGTGCCGTCCGCTATCGAGTCACGGGTCGGTACGCCTCGTACACCTCGCGGAACGCCGCGACCTCCGCCGTCCCGGTGTGCTCGACCCGCCGGAGCACCTCCCGCGCCCGCCACCAGTTCGAGGACACCACCCGCCCCGACCGAACGGCGTCGGCGGCGGCGGCGACGCTGGCCTCGTCCGGCTGGTCGGCGGCCGACAGGGCCATCGCGAGATCCAGACGGGCGGAAGCAGAGCGCCGTGGCCGCTCACCGCCATCGCCGCGCGGATCCAGATCCGCCAAGGCACTCCGGGCCATCTGCTCGGCAGCCGGGGTCCCCCGCCCATGCCAGCGTGGTGGCCGTGTACGCCAATGCCTTCGTCGGGTCGTACCGGTAATGGTGCTCGGCCCGCTCCGGCACCGGCAGGTTCGCCGTCAACCGCTCCAGACGATCCAGCGCCGCACGTGTCCGCCGCACGTCAGCCAACCGCGCCCACACCCGCGCCTCCTGGGCGGTCGCCTGGATGTACGCCGAACCACCCCGAGGAGCCACCCGCTGCGCCTGCCGCGACAGGTCCAGCACTCGCCGGTAGTCGCCCCGGGTGAGCGAGTCCCACGCCTGCGTCTCCAGACACCACGCCTGGATCTCCTGATGCTCAGCATGCTCGGCAAGAGCCATTGCCGTACACAGATGAGCGCCTGCGGCGGGCTGTTGCAGCAGATCAATGTGCACCGTCGCCCGCAGCACCGTCAGCCAACCACCGGCGACGACGAGCCGTCGGCGCTGCGCCAGTGTCCCGCGACCGTCGAGCAGCCGCCCCACATAGGCCAGCTGGCGACGCACGAGCGGCAGCAGATCATCCGGCAGCATCGTTGCGTACGTGCTTGCCAGGTCATCCACCCCCGCCTCGATCCGAGCGAGCGTCTCGGCACTGACATCGCTGCCCCGCACCCGAGCCAGCAACTCCCCGGCCTCGGTGTCGTGGTCGACGGGCTCGTCCACCAGACGGGCGAGTGCCCCGCCGGCTCGCAGCAGGTCGTCGAGGTGGCTTGCCGTTTCGGGGTGGGGGCCTTCGCACCGGTCTCCAGATCGTGCAGATGGCTCTTGCCTCGGTGAGCAAGTCGGCCCAGCGCCCGCAACGACAGCCCACGTTCGGCCCGAAGCGCACGCAGTTGCACACCGAAGCGCGGATCAACATGCGACACGGCGACGCCCCAATCCACCACCCAGACACAGCTCACGCCGAATCCGAAACCCACTGCTACGGACGGTACATCGAGCAATCACAGTTCGTGCCGACCGCTCATCGTCGCCGCCGCACCTGGGGCCAGGACACGTCGCCCAGGCCCCGCCGGTGCCGCCCCGCCGGCGGGGCCTGCTGGCACGTCGCTGCACACGCTCATGGCCGATGCCAACGCACTCGATACGGCCGACGGAGCGCTTCGGGGCAGTCAGATCGGGGCTGCGGTCGGTAGGGTGCCGGCGATGGGATGCCGGCCATTCCCCGATGGAGTCCTCGGCATGCCACAGGTGACATCCACCGATTCGAAGGAAGCCCGGCATGAGCAGCCCACGCGAAACCTTCCTCCGGCTGGTGAACGGTGTCTGCGACGGTCCGTACGAAGACTTGGCTGACCTGTACGCCGAAGAAACCCATGTCACGCATCCGTTCCACCCGCTCGACCCGCCTGCGCTGCTCAGCCGCAGTGAGCTGCACGAGCACTTCACCGCGCCGCCTCCGGTCGCCCGGACGCTGAAGCGTCAGCCGGTCGACGTGACGATTCATGAGACCGCCGACCCAGAGGTGATCGTCGCCGAGTTCGCCTATCAGGGGCGGGTCGACGAGACAGGCGAGACGTTCCGAGTGCCGTGTGTCTTCGTGCTGCGTATCCGCGACGGGCTCATCATCGAGTCCCGTGACTACATCGACCACATCTCCAGTGCGCGGGCCTGGGGTCAACTCGACAGTCTGCTGACCGCGCTTTGTCCGCAGGAAAGCACCACCATGCCCGAGTGAGTGGGCAGCCTCGGCGATTCCATCCACTGTCAACGGAGAGCGATGATCACGGGTTCCGACACTGTGTTCGTCACCGGCGCACCAGTGGCGGCCGCCGTCCGGATGATGCTGGACGATCTTCATCGCCGCTGGCCCGACATGGTGGTGGCTATGACTGGGGCGGACGGGGAGCGTTTCCTGCCCTGGCCGGCGGTGCGCACGAACGTGCCGATCGGCATGGGTGAGATCCTCGTCGCTCGCGACACCCGGATGGAAGAGCGATGGGACGAGGTCGGCTACCGCCTCATGGAGCACGAAGAGGGACCATTCGCGATCCTGTATCGGCCCGCCGCTCGACCCGTGGTCGAGATCCAGCTCAAAGGCGATCCCTACGGCGGCGAGTTCGGCTTCCGCCCGTATCCGGCCACGTTGGTCGCTGCCGGGCTTTCCCTCGTCACGGCCGTCACGCCCGACCTTGAGAGTGCCTTCAGTAAGAAACTCCTCGAAGGACTCGGGCAGGCGCTGGTCGACCAGGCACAGCCCAGCTGACACGTACTCGCACAGGTACGTGATTCCGGCGTGCATGACGACGAGTTCTTGGCGTCCAGCCGCTCCGGCACAAACAGCTGGTTACCCCGCAGCCTGCCGGCTTAATGTGCACGCGTGACACTGACCGACGCGGATTGGTGGTCGAAGCTCCGGGCGCTGGACGAGCCGGTTGCGCCGGTGACGGCCCTCATCGGGCCGGAGTCGATCCTGCGGGCCTTGGTGGAGGGGGCCATGCCGGAGCCGATGCGGGTGGCGTTGGACGAGCGGGTGGCGCGAGGTGAAGGTGATGGCATCGAGGTGCCACGGCACTTCGACCACGCTGCGGCCCAGGCCCGGTTCGACCGGCTCGCCGAGCGGTTGAGCGAGGCCTACGGTTGCCCGTGCGATTCGGGGCTGGCCCAGGACTCCGCCTGTTTCGGCAGCATCTGGATTCCCGCCGAGGCCAGCCGCAGCCGCACGAAGCGCACACGGATCCCGCTGTCCGCGACCGTGAGTGTGAGCAAGTTCGGTGACCTCGCCACCTACGGGTCTTCCAGCCCGCACGGTCAGAAGCCTCACCTGCACCCCGACGACCGGCAGCGGATCGAGCCGGCGCTCACCGGGCTCGGCTACCTCATCGTGCCCGAGCACATCCTCGCCACGCCGTATGACGGGCCCAACGGATGGGTCTTCGTCTCGACGGACGACGCGACCTGGTCGACTCGATTCTTCGACTATCTGTGAGAGCGATGAAGCCCGCCTCCCACCGTGACGACGCGGTGCAATCAAAACGTGTGGAGCCGCCCGGCGTCGTGTGGGACCGTCCGGTGGTGGGGCAGATCGGACGGTACCGCTACGTTGGTCCGGCGGAGCTGAATGGCCAGGGGACCGCGGCCGTGGACGCCGTTGCCGTCGACACAACTGCCTCGCTCGACGGCTGGCTCGCCCAGCGGGATCGCGAAGACGTCATCGAGCCCTTCACGTTCGTCGTTGCTCTCGACGGCATGCTCAGGCTGGCGCCTCGTCGAAGCGAACACGTCGCCCTTGCCGAGGGTCAGGATGTCCTCGCCGCCGGGGAGACAAGGTTCGCTCCCGCAGAGACCGGCTGGCGCGTCGCCGAGGTGACAAATCAGTCGACTGGCTACTGCCCCGACCCGGACTCCTGGCCCGCAGTGGCCAGGGCACTCGACCGCCTGGACGTACCGCATCCCGGCACCTTCACCGACCAGGTCATCTTCCGTCGATGCCCCGCCTGCGGCGAGCGGAACATCGTGCGGGACGACGACTTCACCTGCGCCCTGTGCGACGGCCGCCTACCCGTGCGGTGGAACTTTCCGCCGGGCTGATCAGCACGTCGATGCACACACTCATGCCGAATTGCGGATACCTCGGCCGGCGCCGTCGATGTCATGATCGCCCTGTGGCGCATGACGTGTTTCCTTGCGGGCCTTCCGTGTTGACCGATCTGGCTGAGGTCGTCCATATGGCGCACATGGACGACCCTGCCTGGCTCGTGGGGGTCCAATTCCGCTTCCACGAGGGATACCTCCAGGTGGAAGTTGATCCGGACGACGACTCGGTCGAGATTTCCTTCGATCCGCAGCAACGGCCGCAGCTTCGTCACTGGGTGTCGGATGCGGTGCCCACCCGAATGGATCAGCATTACGCCGACCTGCTCGGCATGGCCTGCGCCTGGCGGTGGGTGCTTCGCAATCAGCAGGGATACGAGGACGCGTTCCAGATCGAGCTGGGCACACGGTCGTCAACCACGACGTTGCAGTACCTCGCGATGGCCTCGCGCCTCCACGTCCGCCAGGCGAAAGACGTGCCGGTCCCGTAGACGGCTTGGTCCTGAGACGCACCCACATGCCGCCGATCGCGCGCTACGCAGTGTCACGACAACCGGATCAAGCCGGCGCCCGGTCGGTCTCGTGGCCGAGGTAGAGCCAGAAGCGCAGGCCCGGGCTCATGCCATCAATCGAGGCAGTGGACGTGGACGACGATGTGCTGTGGCTGACCGCCTGTGTCTCGGTGTAGGACCTCAAGCTTGACCCGGTGCCGGTCCTCTGAGACGGGGTCGTCCTTCTCGCCGGCCAGGCAGGTTGGATAGGTACCGTCGTTGTGCAGTGTCCCGCTCACGTCCTGCCAGCTTTCGGCGATTACTGAGTAGATCGTGTCGCCATCGAGAGGGCCCCGTAAGGTCTCGTCTTCCTCAAAGGCGATGGACCTGATCTGGTCGTTCGACCAGGTGACCGTCCCAACGAGCAGCTCCGGCTTGGCGGTGTGCGGATCGTCGGCAAGCTTGGCCGCCCCGAAGCCGCCGACCAGCCCTACGGCGACCAGCGCTAGGGAGAACGCAATCGTTGCGAGGCGACGATTTGGCGGGGTAGCGACCGCAGCTTGCAGTGCGTCGGCGGATGCCACTGGCATGCCTGCAAGGTACGCGATCGGCGCCCACAGGGCTGGCCCGAAAGCGCACTCTCATGCCGCGATGCGCGCTGCGGCTCATGCGCCGAACAGTCACCCTCAGTTATCACGATCTTGGCTCGGCTCGGACAGCCGAGCGTCGCCGAAGCTGATGCCAGATCGACGGCAGGATGGCGGACCTGTGCACGTTAGGCCGTACCCAGTTGGGCACGTTGGCCCGTACGCCGACGGATGTCGTCGACAGTCGGCGTCTCGACGGGTCTGACCTGCGCGTTCAACTCGTTGAAGATCTTGTTCAACTGGGCGGCGTCGAGCGGAGCGCCCGGCTCGGCGGCGAGCGCGGTTTCCAATCCGAGGCTCGGATTTGTAATCCCCCTAGTGTCAGCGCTTGTCGGCGGACGTGGCCCACACGCCCATGCCGAAGCCCAACTCCACCGCCCCCGGTGACCGGCCTCAGCCGGCACCGGCCGGGCTGCTCCTTCCCCGAACCCGCCTCCCGAGCACGCCCCATGCGGGAGTGCCAGACTGGCACGGGCTATCCCCGAGCCACCTCGCCTACCTCATCCGCCGCTACACCCAAGCCGGCGACGTGGTGCTCGACCTCGACGCGCACCCCGCCGCCATCGCTGCGACCGCCTACCTGGACCGGATATCGGCCCGGCTGGTCACCGGTCGCCATGGCCTGCACGTGCGGCTCCTGCCGCACACCCCCGAACACCGGACCCGCCACGCCATGCGGCGCCCCGGCCCACGTGCCGACCTGATCCTGGCGGCCTCTGCTACGCCCCGGCGGGTTCCTGCTTGTCGGACTCACCGCCTCGCAGCCTCAGCGGGGTGAGTTCAGCCGCCGCGCCACGGTCATCGCCGCAGCCCGCGGCGTCGGTTTCTTCTACCAACAGCACATTCCCACTGTTGTCGTCCCACTGCCCGAGCACGAGCCACGCACCGCCCCGGAACACCCCGACGAGGCCGACAACGGCCGCCGCCTGCTCGCTGGCCGCCACCTTCCGACGTTCCGGGATCTGGTCGTGCTCGGGACCACCGCCACCGGCGAGGAGAGCGCCCATGCCTGAGTCCCGTCCGCCGTCCCACATCGGCGACCCCCACGACTCCGAAACGCCGCACCCCAGCGCGTCCCACCTGGCAGCACTGCTCGCCGAGGGCTACCTCGGTTCGGTCTGGCTCACCGGTCAAACCGCGTCGCGGGACCTGCGGCGCGGCCGATACACCCCGGAGTCGTTGACGCACCCCGGCAAGATGCTGCCGACCATTGCCCGCTACGCCATCCGCACCTACACCAACCCCGGTGACGTGGTCCTCGACCCCATGGCCGGCATCGGCACCACCATCATCGAAGCCATGCACCTCGGCCGCCACGGCGTCGGCGTCGAGTACGAAGCCGAATGGGTCGCCAAGGCCGCCGACAACATCCGCCACACCCTTCAGGCCGGGGCGCCGGGCCGGGGCGAGATCTACCACGGGGACGCGACCGCGCTTCCGGCACTGCTGCCGGCCAGCCTGCACGGCCAGGTCTCCCTCGTGATCACCTCGCCGCCCTACGGGTCGTCCACCCACGGTCACGTCCGCACCCCTGGCGCGAGACGCGGCAAGGTCCGCAAGATCAACCACAAGTACGGCGGCGTCGACAACCTCGCCTACCGCAGCCACGGCCAACTCGCCGACGGATTCACCGCGATCCTTGCCGGCTGCCGGGCTCTGCTACGGCGCGGCGGGCATGTCGTCGTCACCGCCCGGCCCTACCGCCGCCACGGCGAACTCATCGACATCCCCGGCCTGGTCGCCGCCGCCGGCATCAACGCCGGCCTCGAACTGGTCGAGGAGTGCATCGCCCTCATATGCGGCGTCCGCGAAGGCGTGATCATCCCTCGGGCCTCGTTCTTTCAGCAGAAGAACGTCCGCGACGCCATCGCCAGCGGTGACCCGCAATGGCTCGTCCAGCACGAGGACGTGCTGGTCCTGAGAGCCCCGGCGATCTCCGTCCCACACGACGCCGAGAGCAGGTCAGCGCGCACCACGGCGCACGCTGACCGGCTTGATGACTTCGCCCCGCACCGCGTGGATCGACGTGCACAAGTGATGCCCCCCGGAAACGCCAGTCCTGGCGGCAGCGCCATCGATCCCCGGTCCCACCCGGACCGGGATGGTGAAAGGACATCCGATCCGTGCCCGCCCTATCCGCACCCCACGCCAGGGGACGTACGGCCCGACCCCACCGCCCACCGGCGGTCAAGCGACCCCGACGGGCCACGCCCACCACTCGGTTCACCTACTGCTCCGGGCCGGCAATGAACACCCCGACGGCAGCCGAGTGGCGACCCGACCCTCTCCTGACCATCGATGACGTCGCGACCTGGTTGGGCAAGCCGAAGAACACCCTCTACGCCTGGCACAGCCGAGGCAAGGGACCCCGCGCCATCCGCGTCGGCAACACCCTGCGCTACCGGCGCAGCGAAGTCGAACGCTGGCTCGACGACCACACCGACGCGGAGCGCTGACCCCATGGCCCGACCTGAATTGCCCCTCGGCACCTGGGGCAAGATCCGCACCCAGAAACTCGGACCCAATCGGTTCCGCGCACGAGCACGGTTCCGCGACTACGACGGCAAGACCCGCGACATCGAGGCCACCGGCACCACCGACCCGGCCGCCGAACGAGCGCTGAAGGTCAAGCTACGTGACCGTGCCACCCCCAACGACGACGAGATCACCCGCGAGACCCACATCAACAAACTCACCGACCTGTGGATCGAAGAGATCACCGCCGAGGAGCGGATCGCACCACAGACCATCCAGCGATACCAGACCAGCATTCGGAACGCGATCCTGCCCGCCCTGGGAAACCTCCGAATTAGAGAAGTCAGCGTCGGGCGCCTGGATCGGTTCCTGCGCGACATCGCCAAGGACCATCCCTCGGCAGCCAAAGGCGCGAAAGTCGTCCTGAGCCAGATGTTCGCCCTGGCCGTTCGCCACGGCGCGATCCCCACCAACCCCGTACGCGACACCAGCCGGCTCCGCAAACCCCGCCGCACGGTCGTCGCCCTCACCGACGAGAACCTCCAGGCCGTCCGCACGGCCATCCGCGACTGGCAGCGACCGATCCCCGGAAAGCCTGGACCACGGCACAGCGGCGATCTGGCGGACATCGTCGACCTGATGCTCGCCGCCGGCGCCCGCATCGGCGAGATCCTTGCCCTGCGATGGGAGGACCTCGACCTCGCCGCCGAACGCCCCACCCTCACCATCTGCGGCACGCTCGTCTTCATCAAAGGCCAGGGCTTCTTCCGCCAACCCTGGACCAAGAGCGACGCCGGCTGGCGGATGGTCGTCCTGCCCAGCTTCGCCGTCGGAATGATCATGGCCCGCAAACTCGTCGCCGCCGACAACCCCCACGACGCGATCTTCACCTCCCGACGCGGCACCTGGCTATCCCCCAACAACGTCCGCCGTCAGTGGCGTGAGGCACGCGCCGACACCGACCTCGCCCGGGTCACCCCCCACACCTTCCGCAAGACCGTCGCCACCCTCATCAAGGAAGAGACCGACACGAAAAGCGCCGCAGCACAGCTTGGACACTCCAGCGAGGAGGTCACCGCCACGTACTACATCGCCAAGCCCGCCCAAGCCCCAGACGTCTCCGACATCCTCGAGCGACTCGGCACCGACCGCGAACGGCGTCCCACACCCGCACTGCCGACGCGCAGGGATGACGAACCTGGTTGCCGACCCCGGTAAATGGGGAGTTTTCGGGGACGGTTCAAAACCCCATAGACAAACTTAAAGCCCTGACCAACGTTTCCGCTGGTCAGGGCTTTTTGTCTGTCGGGACGGCCGGATTCGAACCGACGACCCCTTGACCCCCAGTCAAGTGCGCTACCAAGCTGCGCTACGTCCCGCCCCCGCGTGGTTTCCCCCGCGGCAGCCGGTACAGCTTAGCGCAGCTGCCCCGGGTCCTCCGCACAGGCCCCGCCCGCGTTGCGAGGTGACCGAACCACCGCACAACCCCTACAGCGTCCTAGGAGGGTGGGGTGAAAGGAATGCCGGACGGGCGAGCACGCCCATCCGGCATTTCGGGAGAACAAGAACGGGTCAGCCGTGTGCCTTGCCTCGGCCGCCGGGGCCGAGCTTCTTGCGCGGGCGGACCGAGATCTCGATGGGGCTGCCCTCGTACCCGAACTCCTCGCGGAGCTTGCGCTCGACGAAGCGCTGGTAGCCGGCGTCGAGCGGGCCGGTGGTGAAGAGCACGAACCGCGGCGGCGCCACGCCGGCCTGCGTCGCGAACAGGATCCGCGGCGCGCGACCGCCGCGCACCGGGTGCGGGGTGGCCTGCACCAGCGCGGTCAACCACTGGTTGAGCTGCGCGGTCGGCACCCGGGTTTCCCAGCTGGCCAGCGCCTTGTTCAGGGCCGGGGCCAGCTTGTCCACGGCACGGCCGGTCATCGCGGACAGGTTCAGGCGGATCGCCCAGGGGATGCGACGCAGTTCCCGGTCGATCTCCTTGTCCAGGTAGTACCGGCGGTCGGCGTCGACCAGGTCCCACTTGTTGAACGCGATGACCATCGCCCGACCGGCTTCGGTGACCATCGACAGGATCCGTTGGTCCTGCTCACTGATCGGCTCGCTGGAGTCCAGCAACACCACGGCCACCTCGGCGGCCTCGATCGCGCCGGCGGTGCGCAGGCTGGCGTAGTACTCGGTGCCGCTGGCCTTACCGACCCGCTTGCGCAGCCCGGCCGTGTCGACCAGTTGCCAGGTCTGACCGCCGATCTCGACCAGGCTGTCCACCGGGTCCACAGTGGTGCCCGCCACCGAGTCGACGACCGCCCGGTCCTCGCCGGAGAACCGGTTGAGCAGGCTCGACTTGCCCACGTTCGGCCGCCCGACAAGTGCCACCCGGCGGGGTCCACGCGGCCGGTTCTCCACGATCGCCGGGGCTTCCGGCAGCGCGGCGAGGATGGCGTCCAGCAGGTCGCCGGAGCCGCGCCCGTGCAGCGCGGAGATCGGGAACGGCTCACCGAGGCCGAGTGACCACAGCGACGTGGCCTCCATCTCGATGGCGGTGTTGTCGGCCTTGTTCGCGATCAGGATCACCGGCTTGGCGCTGCGCCGCAGCATCTTCACCGCGGCCTCGTCCACGTCGGTGGAGCCCACCATCGCGTCGACCACGAAGAGCACCACGTCGGCGGTGACGACGGCGGTCTCGGCCTGCGCCGCGATGGCCGCGGCGCGGTCCTTCGCGTCCGGCTCCCAGCCGCCGGTGTCCACCACGGTGAACGCCCGGCCGTTCCACTGCGCGTCGTACGGCACCCGGTCGCGGGTCACGCCCGGGACGTCCTCGACGACCGCCTGCCGGCGGCCGATGATCCGGTTGACAAGTGTCGACTTGCCCACGTTGGGGCGGCCGACCACGGCCACCACCGGCTGCGGGCCGCTCGGTTCCTCGACGGCGACGTCGGGCTCACGCAGCTCGACCCATCCCGCACCCTCGCTCACGCCGCTCCTCCGCTGCGCTCCGGACCGACCTGAGACCCAATCGCGCTGAGCCCGATGATTCGCTCACTACGCTCGCTCATGCCACGCCTCGCTCCGTGAGCAGCTCGCGCAACCGCGCCACGACCTCGTCGATGCCCAGCTCGGTGGTGTCCAGCACCACCGCGTCGGGTGCCTGCGCCAGCGGATTGACCTTGCGGGTCGAGTCGAGCCGATCCCGACGGGCCAGGTCGGCCGCGGTGGCCGCCAGGTCAGCGGCGTCCTCGGCGCTGCGCCGGGCGGCACGGGCCGCCTCGGAGGCGGTCAGGAACACCTTCAGGTCCGCGTCCGGCGCGACGACCGAGCCGATGTCCCGACCCTCGACGACGATCCGGCCAACGTTGGCGATCATCTCGCGCTGCCGGGTGACGAGCAGCTCACGGACAGCCGGCACGGCGGCGACGGCCGAAACCGCGCCGGTCACCTCCGGGCCGCGGATGTCGGCGTCCACGCCCACGCCGTCGACGGTCACGGCGTACCCCTGCGGGTGGGTGCCGATGTGCAGCTTGACGTCGCCGGCGACCTTGGCCACCGACGCGGCGTCGGTGAGGTCCACGCCGGAGCGCAGCACGGCCAACGTGATCGCCCGGTACATCGCTCCGGTGTCCAGGTAGCGCGCACCGATCGCGACGGCGAGCCGCCGCGACACGGTGGACTTACCCGAACCGGACGGCCCGTCCACAGCGACCACACATCGCCTGGCCCGTACGTTTTCCTCCACCGTGTCCTCCTCAGCCCGTACCTCACGGATCGCCCGGTGATCTGGCGCCGCAAGCGGTTGGTCAATCGTCATCAATCATGCCCGCGGTCCGTGGCGGACCCGCGCGCGACGCCGCCGGAGGCGACCCACGCCACCCCGGCGGCCGCGTCCCGGCCGTTGTGGAGCCTACCGGCAGCCGTACCCCGAACCCGGGGGTCAGTCACCCACCGCGGTGAACAGGGCGGCGACCTCGGCGTTCGTCAACCGCCGGATCCGCCCGGTCCGCAGGTCACCGAGCCGGATCGGCCCGATCGAGGTACGCACCAGCCGGGTGACCGGGTGGCCGACCTCCTCCATCAGCCGCCGGACGATGTGCTTGCGCCCCTCGTGCAGGCTCAGCTCCACCTGGGCGGATTTGCCCAGCGTGTCCACCACCTTGAACGAGTCGACCTTGACCGGCCCGTCCTCCAGCTCGACCCCGGCCAGCAACCGCTTGCTCAGGTTGCGCGGGATCGGCCCGACCACCTCCGCGAGGTAGGTCTTCAGCACCTGGTACGAGGGGTGCATGAGCTTGTGCGCGAGCGTGCCGTCATTGGTGAGCAGCAGCAGGCCCTCGCTGTCCGCGTCGAGCCGCCCGACGTGGTAGACCCGCTGCTCCAGCCGGGCGCCGATGAAGTCGGACAGCTCGTTGCGTCCCTTTTCGTCCGCCATGGTGGTGACCACCCCGCGCGGCTTGTTCATCGCCACGTAGACCAGGCGGACGTCGACCTGGAGGCGCTCGCCGTCCACGTGGATCACGGCGATGGCCGGGTCGACCTTGTCGCCGAGCTTGGCGACCCGCCCGTCCACGGTGACCCGGCGGCGGAAGATCAGGTCCTCGCAGGCACGCCGGGAACCCACGCCGGCGGCGGCGAGCACCTTCTGCAGGCGCTCAGCCCCCTCGAAGACAGGGGCGTCGGGTTTGGGGGAACGGTTATCGGGTCGCATCAGCAAGCTCTTCTACGTCGTCGGGCAGGAAAGGTGCGAGGGGCGGCAGCTCGGCAACGGTGTTCAACCCGAGCTTCTCCAGGAACAACGTGGTGGTCCGGTAGAGGAACGCCCCGCTGTCCGTTTCGGTGCCACACTCCTCGACGAGGCCGCGGGTGACCAGCGTACGGATGACCCCGTCGACGTTCACACCCCGGATGGCTGAGATTCGCGAACGGGTCACCGGCTGCTTGTAGGCGACCACGGCGAGCGTCTCCAACGCCGCCTGGGTCAGCCGTACGGACTGCCCGTCCAACACGAACCGCTCAACGTACGTAGCGTATTCCGGCCGGGTGTACAGCCGCCACCCGCCGGCCGCCCGGCGCAGCTCGAACCCGTACCCGGCGGCGGTGTAGCCGGCGGCGATCTCGTCGAGCATCGGCCCGACCCGTTCGGCGGGCTGCTCCAGCACCTGCGCCAGGACCAGCTCGCTGACCGGCTCGTCGACCACCAGCAGGATCGCTTCCAGGGCGCCGCGCAGCTCACTGTCGGACATGTCGGGCGCAGGCTCCGGCGCGACGGTCACCCGCCGCCGCCCCGCCAGCTGCCGCCGGGGTACGTCCCCAGCGCCCCCCGACTCCCCCGCCGCCGAGCCCGAGGCGTTCGCGCCCGGCTCGTCGGAGATCTTGGAAGGTTCCGGCCCCTGGAGGGGCACTTTCTCTCCAAGATCTTCGTGGTTCGATGGTGGCGCCGCGGCGAACTCGTCTGGCTGCTCGGTCGACTCGTTCGGCGGGGCCTCGGGGTTGTCGGGGGTGCCGTCGGCGGCGGGCGGGCGCGGGCGATCCCACGGGGGGACCCAGGCGGCGGCCTGGTCGGCCAGTGAGTCCCGGCGTTGCTCGTCACTCATCCCGCGCACCCTCCGTCATTCCCGTCCCGTCCGGCCCGCCGCTCTCCCCCGCCGACTCAAGCTCAGCCACCGCCAACTCAGGCTCACCCTCCGCCAGGGCAGGCCCAACCCCCACCGGCCCAACCCCCACCGGCTCGGGGGCGGCGCCCGGTGAGCCGGGGTCGGCCGGGGTGCCGGCGTACTCGTCGACGTGCAGCTCGGTGTCGCCGTCGACCGGGCCGGTCCAGCGCACGGTCAACTCCTCCAGGGCCTGTTCCTGCACGAAGGCGACCAGGCCCTCCCGGTACAGCTCCAGCAGCGCCAGGAACCGCGCCACCACCTCCAGGGTGGCCTCGCAGTCGGCGCAGAGCAGGGAGAACGTGGCCGTGCCGGCCCGCCGCAGCCGGGCGGCGAGGATCGCCGCGTGTTCCCGGACACTGACCCGGACCATGTGCACGTGGGCGATGGACACCTCCGGCACCGGTTTCGGGGTCATCGCCTTCACGGCCAGCTTCAGCAGCCGCTGCGGGCCGATGCCGAGGACCAGGTCGGGCAGCGCGTCGGCGTAGCGGGCCTCCAGGCTGACCGCCCGCGGGTACCGGCGGCCACCGACCGACTCCAACTCGGCGATGTACGCCGCCGCCTCCTTGTACGCCTTGTACTGCAGCAGCCGGGCGAACAGCAGGTCCCGGGCCTCCAGCAGGGCGAGGTCCGCCTCGTCCTCCACCTCGGCGGAGGGCAGCAGCCGGGCCGCCTTCAGGTCGAGCAGCGTCGCGGCGATCAGCAGGAACTCGCTGGCCTCGTCCAGGTCCCAGTCGTCGCCCATGGCCCGGATGTAGGCGATGAACTCGTCGGTGACCGTGTGCAGGGCCACCTCGGTGACGTCGAGCTTGTGCTTGCCGATCAGTTGCAGCAGCAGGTCGAACGGGCCGGTGAAGTTGGCCAGCCGCACCGTGAAGCCGGTGGCCGCCGCGGCGGGCAGGTCGGCACCCGGTTCGGCGAGCGGCACACCGTCGACCTCGCCCGGAGCAGCGGTGTCGGGTGGGTCGAGGGGTGGCGCGGTCACCGCACGACCGTAGTCCACGAGGCGGGCACCGGGCGGTCCGGCTACCGCTCCGACTGGGCGGCGATCACCTCGCGGGCCAGCTGACGGTAGTTGCGTGCCCCGGAGGAGGCCGGGTCCATCGTCGTGATGGGGGCACCGGCCACGGTGGACTCGGGGAACTTCACCGTCTTGGTGATGACCGTCTGGTAGACCTTGTCGCCGAACGCCTCCACCACCCGCTGCAACACCTGACGGCAGTGCGTGGTGCGGCTGTCGTACATGGTGGCGAGGATGCCCTCGAGTTCCAGGTCGAAGTTGAGCCGCTCGCGCACCTTGTCGATGGTGTCCAGCAGCAGTGCCACCCCGCGCAGGCTGAAGAACTCGCACTCCAGCGGGATGAGCACCCCGTGCGCCACGGTCAACGCGTTGATCGCCAGCAGGCCGAGCGACGGCTGGCAGTCGATCAGGATGTAGTCGTACTCCTTGCGGACCGTGCGCAGCACCCGCGCCAGGGCCATCTCCCGGGCCACCTCGTTGACGAGCTGGATCTCGGCGGCGGAGAGGTCGATGTTGGCCGGCAGCAGGTGCAGCCCCGCGACGTCGGTCTTGATGACCACGTCCTCGGCGATGATGTCGTCCTGCATGAGCAGGTTGTAGATGGACAGGTCGAGGTTGTGCGGGTTGACGCCCAACCCCACCGAGAGCGCGCCCTGCGGGTCGAAGTCGACCAGCAGCACCTTGCGGCCGTACTCGGCGAGCGCCGCGCCCAGGTTGATGGTGGTGGTGGTCTTCCCCACGCCACCCTTCTGGTTGGCCATCGCGATGATGCGCGCCGGCCCGTGCCGGTCGGTGGGCATCGGCTCCGGGATGGGCTTGCGCATCGTGTAGGCAGCCGGATCCGCCGGACCGAGGTCCGCGCCGAGCGTGGCCTGCTGCTCGCGGAGCTCCGACGTCCAGGTCTCGGCACGGTCACCGTTGCCAGCCATGTGCTCGTTGCCCCCTCCCGACGACCCCACCCGGCGTCGGAGCCGTCCGACGTCCTTCGCGGCGCCGCTGCGCACCCCGGTCGTGTCGCTCCAGGAGGTCCGCGCCGATGCCGACTGTACGCCACCGACCAGCAGGGGGTTGGGCACCGGCCCGGCGTGTCGGCGCCGACCGCGACCGGGTTCAGTCCCGGGCGCGCGGATGGGCGGTGGCGTACACCTCGCGCAGCCGCTCCACGGTGACAAGTGTGTAGACCTGGGTGGTGGTCACCGACGCGTGGCCGAGCAACTCCTGGACCACCCGGACGTCGGCGCCGCCGTCGAGCAGGTGCGTCGCGTACGAGTGGCGCAGGGTGTGCGGGGAGACGGCTGCGGGCCCGTCGACCGGCAGCCCGGCCCGGCCGGCGGCGGCGCGCAGGATGCCCCAGGCGCCCTGGCGGGTCAGCGCGCCACCGCGGGCGTTGAGGAAGACCGTCGGGGTGCCCCGACCGGTGGCGGCCAGGCCGGGACGGGACCGGACCAGGTAGGCGCGCACGGCGTCGACGGCGTACCCGCCGATCGGCACCAGCCGCACCCGGCCGCCCTTGCCGCGCAGCAGCACGGTGCCCTCGTCGGTGTCGAGGTCGTCCACGGCGGCGCCGACCGCTTCGGAGATCCGCGCGCCGGTGCCGTACAGGAACTCCAGCAGCGCCCGGTCGCGCAGCGCGAGCGGCGCGTCGTCGCCGGCCGCGGTGATCGGGCCGGCGGTCTCCAGCAGCCGGACCACGTCGTCGACCGGTAGTGCCCGGGGCAGCCGGCGCGGTGGGGTGGGCGGGCGCACGTCGCGGCTGGGGTCGGCGCCGGCCAGCCCCTCGCGCAGCGCGAAGCGGTGCAGGCCGCGGACCGCGCTGGCCGCGCGGGCCGCGGAGGAGACGGCGAGGGGCGGGTGCGCGTCGTCGCCCGCGCGCAGCCGGGCCAGGTGCGTCTCGACGAGACCGGCGCCGACCGACGCGAGGTCGGTGACACCGGCGTCGGCCAGCGTCGTCAGATAGCGGTCCAGATCCCGGCGGTACGAGGTGAGCGTGTTCGCCGACAGTCCACGTTCGACGGTGAGGTGGTCGAGGTAGCCGCGTACGGCACGGCGCAGGGCCGGCGTGGGCTGGGCGCCCACACCGGCCGGTTCCGTGCCGCCGGTCAGCCCGCCACCGCTCAGGCGAGCGCGTCGGTCAGCGGGAGCACGTCCATGCCGTGCGCCTCGGCGACCGGGCCGTAGGTGACCTGGCCGGCGTGGGTGTTCAGGCCCAGCGCCAGCGCCGGGTCGCGGCGCAGCGCCTCCTGCCAGCCGTGGTTGGCCAACTCCAGGGCGTACGGCAGGGTGACGTTGGTCAGCGCGTACGTGCTGGTGTTCGGCACCGCGCCGGGCATGTTCGCGACGCAGTAGAAGATCGACTCGTGCACCTTGTAGACCGGGTCGGCGTGGGTCGTGGGGCGTGAGTCCTCGAAGCAGCCGCCCTGGTCGATGGCGATGTCGACGAGCACGCTGCCCGGCTTCATCCGGGAGACCAGCTCGTTGGAGACCAGCGTCGGCGCCTTGGTGCCGGGCACCAGCACCGCGCCGATGACCAGGTCGGCGTCGAGCACGGCCCGCTCGACCTCGTAGGCGTTGGACGCGATGGTCTGCAGGTGGCCCCGGTAGATGGCGTCGGCCGAGCGCAGCCGGGCGACGTTCTTGTCCAGCAGCAGCACCTCGGACTGCAGGCCCAGCGCGATCGCGGCGGCGTTCATGCCGGACACGCCGGCGCCGATGACGACGGTCTTGGCCGCGTACACGCCGGAGACACCGCCGGGCAGCACACCGCGCCCACCGCCGGTGCGCATCATGTAGAAGGCGCCCATCTGCGGGGCGAGCCGGCCGGCGACCTCGGACATCGGGGCGAGCAGCGGCAGCGACCGGTCCGGCAGCTCGACCGTCTCGTACGCGATGCCGGTCACCTTGCGGTCGATCAGCGCGTCGGTGCACTCCTTGGAGGCGGCCAGGTGCAGGTAGGTGAAGAGCACCTGCCCCTCGCGCATCCGGTGGTACTCCTCGGCGATCGGCTCCTTGACCTTGAGCACCAGCTCGGCGGTCTCCCACACCTCGTCGGCGGTGGCGAGGATCGTCGCGCCGGCGGCGGTGAACTCCTCGTCGGTGATGCTGGAGCCGACCCCCGCACCGGCCTCGACGAAGACCTGGTGACCACTGCGGGTGAACTCGTTGACGCCCGCTGGCGTGATCGCCACGCGGTACTCGTGGTTCTTGACCTCGCGTGGGATTCCGACCTTCACGATGCAGACACCTCTCTTCGGGGCTGCTCTCCCCCGACTGCTCGGTGCCGCGGTCGCCCCTTTGCCACCACGGTCCACCGGTCCCGCCGGCGGCAGTCTAGGCGCGCCCGGTGCCGCCGTGAGCCAGCACAGTGGCATCCGGTGCCCGGGTGTCCTGACGGAGTGTCAGGGCACGCGGGCGGATTCGCCGGTGCGCGGTCGCCTCCGCCGCCGGGACGGGGTTCGACCATTATCGCCCCATCTGCCGCATGCCGCTGAGGACAGCCGGCAAGGGGCCCCGCGGTTGACCGCGGGGCCCCTTCGCGCGTACTCCCTCGCCGGGGTGGACCGGCGGCGTCGCTCAGCGGGGCAGCGGCGCGTCCGCCCGGCGCAGCGCCGCCCAGCCGGTGTCCCGGGCGCGGGCCGCGGCCAGCAGCCCGGCCACCGCGGACGCGTTGGTGATCTCACCGGCCAGGACCATGGCCACCGCCTCGTCCAGATCGATCCGGACGACCTGGAGGTCGGCCTCCTCGTCGCGGCGCTCGTGCCGCTCGTCGGCCGGCACCTCGGCGAGATCCCGGGCCAGGAAGACCCGCACCAACTCGTTGGTGAACCCGGGTGAGCTGTGCAGGTCGACGAGCACGTCGACCTGCCCGGCGGTGAGGTCGGCCTCCTCGGCCAACTCCCGCAACGCGGCGGCCGCCAACTCCTCGCCGGAGACGTCCATCAACCCGGCCGGCAGCTCCCACAGGTGCCGGCCGACCGGATGCCGGTACTGCCGGATCAGCACCACCTGACCGACGTCGTCGAGCGCCACCACGGCCACCGCCCCGACGTGCCGGACGAGGTCACGCACCCCCGTCCCGCCGCCGGGCATGGTCACCTCCTCGGTGACCACGTCGAAGATCCGCCCCCGGTACCGCTCCTGGCGCGAGCGCACCTCGTAGCGGTGCTCGACCCCGCTCACGCCGTCGCCCCGCTGGTTCGCTCGCTGCGCTCGCTCACGAGGACGACGCCGCCTTCGTCGCGGCGCCGTTCCGGGCGGCCTTGCGCGTCGTCGGGGCCTCCGCCGCCGCGTCCAGGTCGACCGGCAGTTGGTCGGCCTGCGAGTACGTCACCGCGGCCTTGACGAACGAGGCGAACAGCGGGTGCGGGCGGGTGGGTCGGCTCTTCAGCTCCGGGTGCGCCTGGGTGGCCACGAAGAACGGGTGCAGGCTGCGGTCCAGCTCGACGAACTCGACCAGCCGACCGTCCGGCGACGTGCCGGAGATGTGCAGGCCCGCCTTGGTCAGCGCGTCCCGGTAGGCGTTGTTCACCTCGTAGCGGTGCCGGTGCCGCTCGCTGATCTCGGTGCTGCCGTACGCCTCGGCGACGATCGAGCCCTCGGTCAACGTCGCCGGGTACGCCCCGAGGCGCATGGTGCCGCCCAGGTCACCCTTGCCGGCGACGATGTCCTCCTGGTCGGCCATGGTGGCGATGACCGGGTGCGCGGCCTGCTCGTCGAACTCCAACGAGTTGGCGCCGTCCAGGCCGGCCAGGTGCCGGGCCACCTCGATGGTCATGCACTGCAGGCCGAGGCAGAGGCCGAGCAGCGGGATGCCGGTCTCGCGGGCGTACCGGGCGGTGCCGATCTTGCCCTCGATGCCGCGCACGCCGAAGCCGCCGGGGATGAGGATGCCGTCCACGCCGGCCAACGCCGCGGCGGCGCCGGCCGGGGTGACGCACTCGTCGCTGGGCACCCAGCGCAGCTGCACCCGGGCCCGGTGACCGAACCCGGCCGCGCGGATCGCCTCGCTGACCGACAGGTACGCGTCGGGCAGGTCGACGTACTTGCCGACCACCGCGACGGTGACCGTGTGCCGGGGGCGGTGCACCCGCTCCAGCAGGTCGTCCCAGCTGGCCCAGTCCACGTCTCGGAACGAGAGCCCGAGCCGGCGCACCACGTACGCGTCGAGCCCCTCGCGGTGCAGCACCTTCGGGATGTCGTAGATGCTCGGGGCGTCCGGGGCGGCGACGACCGCCTCGGTGTCCACGTCGCAGTACAGCGACAGCTTCTCTTTGAGCTTCACCGGGATCTCCCGGTCGCAGCGCAGCACGATCGCGTCCGGCTGGATGCCGATGTTGCGCAGCT
Source organism: Micromonospora sp. NPDC049204 (assembly GCF_040647935.1). Taxonomy (NCBI): domain Bacteria; kingdom Bacillati; phylum Actinomycetota; class Actinomycetes; order Micromonosporales; family Micromonosporaceae; genus Micromonospora; species Micromonospora sp. NPDC049204. Next base: position 27,131 of record NZ_JBEZDC010000029.1, read on the forward strand.
GCGCCACCGAGTGCTGGGTCGGCTTGGTCTTCAACTCACCCGACGGGGCCAGGTAGGGCACCAGCGAGACGTGCAGGTAGAAGCAGTTGTCCCGGCCCAGGTCGTGGCGGACCTGACGGATCGCCTCCAGAAACGGCAGCGACTCGATGTCGCCGACGGTGCCGCCGACCTCGGTGATCACCACGTCGGGAAGCTGGCCGTCCTCGTCCGGGTCGGCCATCGCCAGGATCCGCGACTTGATCTCGTTGGTGATGTGCGGGATGACCTGGACGGTGTCGCCCAGGTATTCCCCGCGCCGCTCCTTGGCGATCACGTCGGAGTAGATCTGGCCGGTGGTGACGTTCGCCTTGCCGGACAACGCCCGGTCCAGGAAGCGCTCGTAGTGCCCGACGTCGAGGTCGGTCTCCGCGCCGTCCTCGGTGACGAAGACCTCACCGTGCTGGAACGGGTTCATCGTCCCGGGGTCGACGTTCAGGTAGGGGTCGAGCTTCTGCATCACCACCCGCAACCCGCGCGCGGTCAGCAGGTTGCCGAGGCTGGAGGCGGTGAGGCCCTTACCCAGCGAGGAGGCGACGCCCCCGGTGACGAAAATGTGCCTGGTCGTCCGTGCTGATGGGGCCAAGGCCTGCTCCCGTGTCGTCTGTCGCGGTCATGGCAGACCGCCGTGCTTGATCAGCAAAAGTGATCACGCGATCCACGGGATTCGACGGTAACACCTCCCGGGCGGGTACCCGCAGGCCGCACCCCGGCTGCGACACCACCGGGTCGTGCGGGCGCTCAGGACGCGGCAACCTCGGTCGATGACCGGTTGACCTGTCGGGGCGGCACGGGCACCGTCGAGGCGGTCTCCGGAGTCGTCCCGCCCCGGGTCGGCCCCGCCGGCTCGTCGGAGTCGACGGAGGAGTCGTCGGCGTCGGCCGAGGGGTCCGCGGAGTCGGCCGAGGGCTCGTCGGCGTCGGTCGGAGGGCCGTCCGGTGTCGCCGGCGGCGCGACCGCCTGCGGTGCGCCCGCGGGCGCACCGCTGATCGGACGGGGATGGACCGCGCCCAGCGGGCCGCCACCCCCGGTCGGGCCGTCACCGTCACCGACCGGACCGACCCCGCCGGACCCCGGGTCGTCGGCGCCGTCCGCGCGGGAGCGACCCGGCAGCGGGCGGGTCCGGTCGGCGGCATGTCCGAGGACCCGCAACGACGCCAGGGCCGCCATCGGCACCACCAGCGCGGCGGCAGCACCCAGCACGTCGAGTGCCGCGCCGTCGAGCACACCACCGAGCACGGCGGCGACCACGGTGCCGGCCATCGCGGCCCGGACCGCCGGGTAGATGCCGAACAACCGCATCAGCCCACCCCACGGCTGCAACAGGGCGAACCACACCAGCAACCCACCCACCAACGCCAGCACGGTCAGCGGGCTGTTGACCAACGTCTCGAAATTCTCCGTGCTGGACCGGTGCACGGTGAACCCGCCGGTGCCGTCGCCGAGCGCGGAGAGGAACCTGCCCAGGCTGCCCCGCTCGGCCGCCGAACGCCGCAGGTCCACCACCGCGAACCCGATACCGACCGCCAGGGCGGCCATCGCCGCCCAGGCCAACCGGCTGACCGTCAACCAGCCACCGGCGCTGATCACGGCGGCGACGCTCACCCCGGCGGTGAGGGCGATCGCGCCGACCGGGTCGGCGCCCAGGAACGGGCTGCCCACCACCACCACGGCCAGGCCACCCACGGTCACCATCACCGCGGGCCGCCAACCCCGGTGCAGCCGCTGGGCGAACCAGCCTCCGGTGAGCAACGCCCCGGCGAGGAAGACGCCCAGCCCCACGGTGCTCAGCCCGGCGTACCGGCCACCCTGCAACGCGGAGTAGCCGACCACGCCGTTGAGCTGCAGTCGGGCCCCGGTGAGCACGTCCAGCCCGACGACGAGTGTGGTGAGGCCGGCCACCGCACCGAGGGGGCCGAGGGTGCTCGCGTACCCGGGGACGAACCGGACCGCCGTAGTGCCGGCGGCCACCAGCAGCCCGGTGATCCCGGCGAACAACCAGCCGGGGTGATCACCCCGCCACCAGGGCACCGCGTCGGCCAGCAGCGCCGCCGGCACCGTCAACGCCACCGCGACCAGCAGCAACTCCGCCACGGCCACGACCCGCCCGGAGACCGCGGTCGGGCCGGCCGGCCCGGCGTGCGGGCGGGCACGGCGCAGCAGCGGCAGGACCGCCAGCGCCAGCAGCACCTGCACACCGGCGAGCAGCGTGAAGAACCGACCGGAGACGGTCCGCTGGGCGGCCGCCTCCCGATCGGCGTTCGCCGGGGCGCTGATCGCGTCAGCGAGGTCGGCCGGACGACCACCGGTGCTGACCGCCGGCCGGCCGAGGAAGAGCCGTTCCGGCATCGGCCGGCCCAACGCGGCGAGGGCGGTCGGCGCGAGGTCGACAAGTTGCAGGTAGCCGTCGCGGCCGGTGCTGGCCGAGGTGAGCCACCCCCGCTCCCAGCCCGGACCGTCGGCGACCGCCACGTGCAGCCGCGACGGCTGGGCGGTGTCGGAGATCCCCGCGACCAGCACCAACGACCGTGGTGGGCGCGCCGCCAGCACCCGGGCCAACTGGGCGTCCGCCGCTCGGGCCTGCCCGGCGCGCGACGCCGGGTCGGTCCCCTCGACCGTGCCGAGGTCGACGATGCTCAGCACGCACGAGCCGAGCAGCACCCGCGGATCGGCCGGCAACGCCGAGGCGTACCTGTCGACGCGGCCGAACGGTCGGGCGGCCGCCACGGCCGCGCCCGGACCCACGGCGACGGAACAGCGGACCGACTCCGACAGCGAACCGGGCATGGCACCCCAGGACAGGCGCTGCTGGTTGTACTGCACCACGCTCTCCTGGTCGGGCAGGTTCGCGCCGATGCCGTCGGGTTGGTCCACGGCCACCCCGGCCGGCGGGCAGCCGTCGGGCGGCCGGCTGCCGTTCCACGCGGCGAAGCTGCCCGCGCCCAGGGTCAGCCAGCCGTCCACGGGGCAGGTGGGTCGGTGCGCGGAACGCACCGACAGCGATCCGATCGACCCGTCCTGGGCCATCCGCCACAACGTCGGGGTGCTCTGCGGATCGACGTCCTCCCAGCGCAGCCCGGCGATCCCGGCGAGCACCACGAAGTCGGCGGTGCGTTGCGGGGCGCTCCGCGGTGGGCGGGCGGCCAGCGCGGTGACGCCGAGCGCCACCACGAGCACGGTCAACAGGGCAGGGGCGATTCGGCGCAGCATCACCGGTGTCCCGTTCTCGGGGCGTCGGAGTCGGGGGTGGCCGCCGGACCGGTGGATTGCCCGGTCAGCTCGGCGTACAGGGCGGCCAGCGTGGCGACAGTGTCCGTCTCGGTCGGCCACGTCGCCGCCCGCCCGGCGCCCCGCCGGCCCAGCTCGGCCCGCGCGGCCGGGTCGTCCAGCAGCGCACGCACCGCCGCGTCGACCGCGTCCACGTCGCCGGCGGGAACCAGCGTGGCGGCGTCGCCGACCAACTCCGGCAGACCGCCGACCGCGGTGGCCACCAGCGGTACGCCGGCGCGCAGCGCCTCCTGGGCGAACAACTGCCGGGCCTCCCAGTCGCTGGTCACCACCGCGAGGTCGGCGCCGGCGAGCAGGTCGGCCACGTCGGTGCGGTGCCCCAGCAGGGTCACCGGTGCGCGGGCCGCGGAGGTCCGCGCGGCCAGCGGCAGATACGCCGGCCCACTGCCCGCGATCACCACGACCGGCGGTGGGGTACGCGTGCGCCAGCGGGCAGCCGCGTCGATCAGCACGTCGTAGCGCTTCTGCGGGTGCAACCGGCCCACCGAGACGATCAACGGCTGGTCCGGCCGTACGCCGAACTCGGCGCGGACCGCCGCCGGGCGTCGGCGCGGCGGGGGAAGCGTCGGGGCGGCGACCGGGGCGAGTCGGGCATCGGTGGCGCCCAGCGCGGCGGCCCGGCGCACCAGATCCGTGGAGGCGCCCAACGCCACCCGTGCGCTGCGGGCCACCACCCGTTCCGCGAGGCGGGACATCCCACCCCGCAGTCCGCCGGAGAGCACCGCGTTGTGCCAGGTCACGATCAGCGGAGCGGCGGGACGGGCCAGCACGGCGACCAGCCCGGCCCGCAGTCCGTGCGCGTGGACCACGTCGACGCCGGCGGCGGAGAGCACCCGCCGCAGGGCCAGCACCGCACGGGCGTCGGCCGGAGTCGGGCTGGCCGGGATCTCCACCGGCTCGAACCGCGCACCCACACCGGTGAAGTCGAACTGTTCCTGGGTGGCGGCCGGCCCGCAGACCAGAACGGTCGCGCCGCCGGCGACGAGACCGCGGGCCGCCGAACGGACGTGCTGGCCGACCCCGCCGGTGCTGGACGCGAGCACCAACGCGACGGTGCCCGACCAACCGGCAGGCTGAGGTGGCTCAGTCATCGCGCTGCCGTCTCCTTCCCGTCGCCCCGCTGCGGGGAGACCGGCGTCGGCCCACCGCCCCGTGGCCCCCGCCGACCCAGACGCCGCAGCACCCCGGCGAGCAGCGGCTGCACGTCTCGCCGGTCGACGAACCAGACCACAGCGAGGAACACCGCCCCGACCAGAACCCCGGACAGCATGCCCTGACCGAGTGCCGCCGCCGTCGTCGGGGTGCCGCCGCCCGGTGTGTCGAGACAGCGGGTGAGGCCCAGCCCGGCGAGCGCGGCGAGCACCCCGGCGAGGCCACCGGCCGCCCCGGCACGGGCCGCGCCGGCCAGCGCCGGACGGCCGGCGCTGCGCCCCACCGCCAGGAGCAGCAGCGCACCGAGGACCAGCATCCCCACCGAGTTCGCGGACGTCACCGCGAGCACCCGGTCGGCGGTGGGGAGCAGCGCCGTCAACGGCAGCGCCACGGCCGGAACGACCAGCCAGCCGAGGGTGATCGCCACCGTCGCCGAGCGGGTGTCGCCGCGGGCGTACAGCGCGCGGGACAGCACCGCGAACAACCCGTAGCCGAGCAGCCCCGGCGCGAACCCGCTGATGGCCGCCGCGGTGGACGCCGGGTTGTCCGGGTAGAAGAGGGCGGCGATCGGCTGCGCGGTGCCGACCAACGCCGCGACGCCCAGGCAACTGAAGAGCAGCACGCCCCGCACCGCGCCGGAGAGGGTCCGTCGATAACCGTCCTCGTCCCCGGCGGCGCTGGCGGTGGCCAGGGTGGGATAGGAGGCCACCGCCAACGGCACGGCGAGGACCGCCCACGGCAGCAGGTAGATCGCCTGGGCCAGGTTGAACACCTGCGGGGAACCGGTGGGTCCCCCGGAGACCCGGTTCAGCACCACCAGGAGCGCGATCTGCTGTGCGGCCACCGTCACCGCACCGGCCGTGGCGAGCCCGCCGACCCGCTCCCGCGCGTCAGGGGTGAAGGCGTACCCGAAGCGGGGCCGCACCCGCAGCCGCCGCAGCGGGATCAGCAGCGAGAGCGACAGCACGACCACGCCCAGGGTGGTGCCGCCGGAGAGGAGCAGTTCGCCGCTGCGGCCGACCTGGGCCACGGACACGCCCCGCCCCTGAGCGGCGCCGAAGGCCACGTAGACGACGACCACGGTGAGGCTGGACAGCAGCGGCGCGATGACGGGCCAGGCGAAGCGTCGGTGTGCCTGCAGGACGCCGGTGAGCACGATGCCGATCCCGTAGAGCGGCAACTGCGGGGCGAACACGCGCAGCATCCGCGCGCCGGCGGCGAGTTCGGCCGCCGATCGTCCCTCACTGATCAGCGAGATGATCGGGTCGGCGAACAGGACGACGAGCACGGCGAGGGGAACCAGCAGGCTCACCGTCCAGGTGAGCAGGGCGCCGGTGGTCGCCGCCACCGTCCGCCGGTCGTCCGCCGCGACCGCCCCGGCGAGCAGTGGCACGACCAGGCTGGCCAACGCCCCGCCCGCGACGATCTCGAAGACGATGTTCGGCACCGTGTTGGCGATGACGTACATGCCGCCGAGGTCGCTCTGCTCGACCACCCAGGTGAACACGGCGGTGCGGCCGAAGCCGGCGAGGCGGCTGGCCACGGTGAGGACGGCGATGAGCGCGGCTGCCCCGGCCAACCGGCCGGCGCCGGCGAGGGGTGCCGGTCTGCTCACGTCAGTCGGCGCGCCGGCCCAGAGCGTCGAGCTCCCGCAGCCCCGGGGTCCGCTGGATCACCGCGGTGAAGCTGACCTTCTCGCTGGTGGCGGTGAGACCGGCGAGCAGCGCGAGCAGACCGGCGCGGCCGAGCGGGCCGCTGCGGGCGGCGAGCGCGACCCCGAGCAGCGCCCCGAGCGCGTTCGCGCCGCTGTCGCCGAGCATCACGTCCTCGGCCAGGTCGTCGCGGAGCAGGCCGGCGGCGGCGCCGGCCACGCCGGCGGTGATCCCGCCGTGCGGGCCGCCGGTCAGCGGCGCGGCGAGCAGCAGCCCGGACTTGAGGGCGCGACCCGGCCGCAGGTCGAGCAGGTTGAGCAGGTTGGCCGTGCCGGCGATCACGCCGGCGCCGAGCAGCACGTCGACGCTGCGGCCGAACGCGCCGTGACGCTGCCGGCGGGGGTGCGCGGCGACGCGGGGGTCGGCGGCGAGCAGCGCGGCGGCACCCAGCCCGGCGGCACCCACGCCGACGACCTTGACCAGGCCCGCGGTGATCCGACCCGCGCGCAATGCGGCGAGGTGACCGGCGAAGCCCTTGGCCGCCTTCTGCTCCGGCCGCGCGCCGACCACGTCGTCGTAGAGGCCGACGCCACCGGCACCGAAGCCGGCGACCAGGGCGGCGGCACCGGAGGCGCCGCTGGTGGCACCGAACGCGCCGGCGGCGCTCGCCCCGGCGGCGAGCGCCGGGCCGGCGGCCAGGGTCAGCGTGCGGCCGCGGAAGTTGGTGCGCTCCAGCGCCGGTCCGGCCGGGGAGGTGCGCACCTCGCGCAGCGCGTACCGGGCCGCCGCGGCACCGGCGCCGGCGATCAGCAGCCGGCCCAGCGCGCTCACGCCGCCGCCCCGCGGGGCCGCAGGCTCGCAGAAGCGTCGGTTACGGACACGGGGGTACGTCGTTCGCTCACTGGGGCAGTGTAGGCACCAGGCCGGAGGCGGCGTTGTCGCCGACGCCGTACTGGCCGGCCTTCTTCTCGGTGAGCTGCTGCACCAGGGCGAGGGCGGTGACCAGTTGGCCCTGCACGGTGTTGGCGTTGTCGACGGTGGAGATGGTCTGGGAGAGCACCGGGTCACCGCGGACCACGGACACCAGGTTGCCGCCGGCGGAGCCGTTGCCGGCCACCACGATCGAACCGGTCCGGTCGAACTGCTCAGCGATCTTGACGACCGACTCGTCCCGTTTGTCGGAGTCCTTGTCGACGTACGGCTGCCCGCTGACCACGACGACCGCCTCGGCCGAGCCGGTGACCTTGTTGTTGTCGGTGGTCAGGTAGCCGGCGTTGTTGTACGCGGCGAGCACCGCCCGCCGGTCGGCGTCGCTGACCGGCGCGGTGCCCTGGGCCCGGTCCAGCAGGACACTGGCCAGCAGCGCGCTGGAGGTCTCCACACCGTGCCCGTTGCCCGGCAGGCCGGTGGTCTGCGCGGTCGGGCGGGCGGCGGTCACGGCCAACTCCAGCAGGTTGGAGTTGTTGTCCGGGTTGACGAGCTTGTCCTGCAGATCGACCCGGCCGGTGATGGTGGCCCCGGCGAGCTGAAGTTTCTTGAGCACACCATCGGTGTGGTCGCGCCCGTTGGGCAGGGTGAGCAGCAGCACGCGCCGCCCGGTCAGGGTGCTGGGGAGGACGACCTGGGACATCTTGTCGGCGAACTCCTCCTCCAACCCGAGCTGCTTCTCCATGTTGTTGACCTGCTGGCGCCAGTACTGGTTGTCCTTGCGCAGTCCGGTGACCTGCCCCTCGAGCGAATCGGCGACCGGACCGTTGAGGGCGGCCGTGCCGACCACCAGGCCGATCGCCAGAGCCAGGAAAACCGCGGTGAGCGACACCACGTGGTAGCGGAAGTTGATCACGCTTGCAGCCTCTTGATCGGTCGGGAACTAGAAGAGCCGGTACAGCTGGAACACGAAATTGTCCCACCACTCGGCGACCACGCCCAGGTACGCCTTCCCGACGGTCGAGACAGCCACCGCGGACGCCATCGCCGCGATCGCCGACAACACCAGCAACAGCAACGAGGACCCGGAGATGCTCTGCCGGTAGAGCCGGCTCACACCCTTGGCGTCGACCAGCTTGCCACCGACCTTCAGCCGGGTCAGGAAGGTCGAGGCCATCCCGCCGCGACCCTTGTCGAGGAACTCGACGAGCGTGGCGTGGGTGCCGACCGCGACCAACAGCGAGGCGCCCTTCTCGTCGGCCAGCAGCATGGCCAGATCCTCGCTGGTCGCCGCCGCCGGGAAGGTGATCGCCGGCACGCCGAGACCGTTGACCCGGGGCAGACCGGGCGCCCGCCCGTCCGGGTACGCGTGCACGATCACCTCGGCGCCGCAGCGCAGCACGTCGTCGGTGACCGAATCCATGTCCCCGATGATCATGTCCGGGGTGTACCCGGCCTCGACCAGCGCGTCGGCCCCGCCGTCGACGCCGATGAGCACCGGCTTGAACTCCCGGATGTACGGGCGCAGCACGTCCAGGTCGGCCTTGTAGTCGTAGCCGCGCACCACGATGAGGCAGTGCCGCCCCTGCATCTGCGTCTCGATGTCCGGCACACCCACACCGTCGAGCAGCAGATCGCGCTCCTGACGGAGGTAGTCCATCGTGTTGGCGGCGAACGCCTCCAACTGCACCGACAGGCCCTCCCGGGCATCGGCCATCGCCTTGGCGACCGACTCGGCGTCCTGCAGGCTGCCGTGGGCCACCGGCTCGTCGCCGGAGAAGACCGTGTTGCCCTCGATGCGGACCTGGTCGCCCTCGCGGATCTGCTCGAAGACGCCCTCCCCGAGGTCGTCGAGGAGCGGAATGCCGGCGGCGATCAGCACCTCCGGGCCGAGGTTCGGGTAACGGCCGGAGACCGACGGCTTGGCGTTGAGCACGCCGCCGACCCCGACCGCGACCAACGAGTCGGCCGCCACCCGATCCAGGTCGACGTGGTCGATGATCGCGATGTCACCAGGGCGCAGCCGACCGACCAGGCGTTTGGTCCGCCGATCAAGGCGCGCGGTGCCGAGGACTCTGCCCGGTTCGGAGTTCCGATTCCGGCGCAACGTGGGTAGACGCATCGTGACCATCCTGGCATGTGAGGCAGGCTTTTCTGTCGCGACATGCCTGAGCAGGGCCGCCTACCCAGGGAAGCACACGACGGCACAAGCCGGTGTGCTTGCGCTCACAATACGCGGCGTCACAGCCGCCTTTCCTTGGCGGCCACGGCCAAGAGCTCCTCGGCGTGAGCGATACCCAGATCGGAATCGGGCAAACCCGCAAGCATCCGGGCCAACTCCCGGGCCCGCTCGGTGTCCTCCACGACCCGCACCCCGCTGGTCGTCACCGCGCCGCCGGTGTCCTTCGCCACCACGAGATGCCGGTCGGCGAACGCGGCCACCTGCGGCAGGTGTGTGACGACGAGCACCTGGTGGCTGCGGGCCAGCCGGGCCAGCCGCCGACCGATCTCCACCGCCGCCTGACCGCCGACGCCCGCGTCGACCTCGTCGAAGACCAACGTGGGCGGGCCACCCGAGCCGGCGAAGACCACCTCGATGGCGAGCATCACCCGGGACAGCTCACCGCCGGAGGCGCCCCGCTGCAACGGCAACGACGGCGCGCCCGGGTGGGCCAGCAACCGCAACTCCACCTCGTCGCCACCGTCCGGCGCGACACCCACCTCCACGCCGTTGACCGACAGCGTCGGCTCGGCGCGACCAGCCGGGCGGGGCAGCACCGCCACCTCGATCCGCGCGTGCGGCATGGCCAACCCGGCCAGCTCGACGGTGACCTGGTCGGCGAACCGGACCGCCGCCTCCTGCCGGGACGCCGACACCCGCCCGGCCAGGTCGGCCACCTCCACGGCGAGCCGCTGACCGTCGCGCTCCAGCTCGTCAAGCAGGTCGTCGGACGTGTCCAGGTCGGACAGTCGGGTGCGCGCCCGGTCGGCCCAGGCGATCACCCCGTCGACGTCGTCGGCGTACTTACGGGTCAGCGCCCGCAGCGCCGCCCGCCGCTCGTAGACGTGCTGCAACCGGGCCGGGTCCGCGTCGAGCGTCGCCAGGTACGCCGACAGCTCCGCCGACACGTCGGTGACGAGCGTGGCCGCCTCCTCCAGGCGGGCCGCCAGCTCACCCAACGCCGGGTCGGTGCCGGACTGCGCCTCCAACGTCCGTCGGGCGGTGCCGAGCAGCACCGTCGCGTCCGGTGCCTCGTCGGCGGCCTCCGCACCGCCCGCCACGCACTGCTGGGCGATCTGCGCGGCGGTCCGCAGCCCCTCGGCGTGCTCCAGCCGCTGCGCCTCGGTCTTCAGCTCGTCGTCCTCACCGGGCTGCGGATCGACCCGGGTGATCTCGTCGAGACCCAGCCGCAGCAGGTCGGCCTCCTGGTTGCGCTCGCGGGCGTTGCGCCGCCGGTCGGCCAGGTCGTCGACCACCCGCCGCCACCCGGTGTACGCCTCGCGCAGCGCGTCGAGCAGCTTCTCGTGCGCGGGGCCGGCGAAGCGGTCCAGTGCGGCGCGCTGCTCGGCGGGGCGCAGCAGCCGCAGCTGGTCGGACTGGCCGTGCACGGCCACGGCCTGCTCGCCGACCTCACCGAGCATCGACACCGGCATGCTCCGGCCGCCGACGTGGGCGCGCGAGCGCCCCTCCACCGTGACCGTGCGGCTCAACAGCACCGAGCCGTCCTCGTCGGGCTCGCCACCGGCCTCGGTGATCCGCGCGTGCACGGCGTCGGCGACCCGACCGCTCAGGCGCAACCGCCCCTCGACCACCGCCCGGCCGGGTTGGGCGCGGACCCGCCCGGCGTCGGCCCGACCTCCGAAGAGCAGGCCGAGGCCGGTCACCACCATCGTCTTGCCCGCACCGGTCTCGCCGGTGATGACGTTCATGCCGCCGGTCAACGGCAGCGTGGTGTCCTCGATGACGCCCAGTCCGGTGATGCGCAGCTCTTCCAGCACAGCCACCGACAGTAGACGCGGGGCCCGACAGTTGACCAGCCGACGGGCCCGGGTGCGGCCGACACCCGGCCGCCGTACAGTTCTGCCCCGTGTTGGATGTGATCGGCCTGACCACGGCTGAGGAGGAGCTCTACCGCTGCCTGCTCCAGCTCACCACGGCCCGCATCGACGAGTTGGTGCGCCGACTGAACCGACCCCGCGACGAGGTCGTCGCCCAGGTCGAGGCGCTGCGCGCCAAGGGCCTGGTGCAGCCCACCGACAACGACCCGGACGCGTCGCTGCGCCCGACCGCCCCGGACGTCGCCCTCGGCGGGACGCTCCTGCGCCGCCAGGAGGACCTGGAGGCGGCCCGCCGACGGGTCACCCAACTGGCCGAGGAGTACCGCTCCGGGCTGCGCCGGCAGCACGTCGACCACCTCGTCGAGGTGATCGCCGGCGCCCGGGTGCTCCGCGACCGTCTGCGCGATCTGCAGAATGCGGCACGCACCGAGGTCCTCTGGTTCTGCCGCGCCAACCCCCTGGCGATGGCCGGCCCGGAGAATGTCGAGGAGTTCGACGCGTTGGCCCGCGGGGTGAGCTACCGGGCCATCTACGAGCGTGACCTGCTGCTGGAACCGGGCGCGTTGACCGACCTGGCCAAGGGCGTCGCCGCCGGGGAGCAGGCCCGGGTCCTGGACCGGCTGCCGGTCCGACTGGCCATCGTGGATGCCCGCATCGCCATCTGCCCGTTGGTGCCCGACCGCGACGGCGGCGAGCCGAGCGCCGCCGTGATCGGCCGCAGTCAACTGCTGGACGCGCTGCTCGCCCTCTTCGAGAGCCACTGGCGGGTGGCCACCCGGTTGCGGCTCGACGATCCCCTGGCCGTCGCGGCCCCCGAGGCTCGACGGCCGGGGCCCGCGGACCAACCGGGCGACGGTTACCAGCCCGACGCCGACGAGGCGCGGCTGCTGTCGCTGTTCGTGGCGGGCGTACCGGACAAGTCCATCGCCTCCCAGCTCGGGGTGAGCCGGCGGACCGTGCAGCGGCGCGTCGCCGACCTGATGGCCGCCGCCGGGGTGGACACCCGGCCCGGGCTGGCGTTCCAGGTGGCCCGACGCGGCTGGCTCTGACGCGGCGGGGTCCGCCGTCGAGTGACGGCGGACCCCACCCGGGCGGGACGGCCCCCGCCGCCCCGCCCGGCGCGCGTCAGCGCAGCCCGTACGCCGAAAGCACCGTCTGCTCGACGGTGTTCCCGGCCCGGTCGGCGGCGCGCACCCGCAGCGACACCGTTCCACGCCCGGCCGGCACGGTCGCGGTGTACCGGGTGCCCGACCCCCTGGTCGGCGCGGTGCGCCAGGTGACGCCCCCGTCGAAGGAGACCTGCACGCGGACGCTGGCGCCGGTCGGCGCGGGCACCCCGGCGGGCTGGCGCAGGGTCAGCGCCAGCTGGTGCGGCCGGTCGCCGCGGACCGTGCCGAGCAGGTCGGCCGGCACCCGGTAGTCCACCTGCAACAGCGACAACGGCGTGGCGGCGTCGCCCGTCGGTCGCGCCGAGGTGAACTCCCAGGCCGTGTCGGTCCGGGTGGCGTAGCGCCACTCGTCCGAGGACCGCTTCGTGGTCATGTCCAGCCGGTAGCGGGCCCGACCCGCCGTGGTGGGCACCGGGACCCACCCACCGGACAGGTCGGCGATCTGCTGCCCGTCCCGGCTGACCCGGGCCTCGACGGTGTCCGACTCCTCACTGCCGCCGGCCACGCTGTAGTGCCCGTCGGCGTCGACGAACTCGGGCACCCGCAGAGCCAGGGTGTCACCGGTCCGCGTGGGAACCGGCACCCCGCTGGCCGGCACGGCCGGGCGGACCACCGGGGCGTGCCAGGCTTCGGTCTCCCGATCGTCCGCGCCGTAGCGCCGGGGCTCCTGGTTCAGGCCGCCGGCCAACTGCCCCCACTGCAGGTACATGAGCTTGTGCTGCACCCGGTGCTGCCACCAGTTGTCCCCGGCGCTGACGAACTCCTGCCGGGTGGTGCCGTTGCGGACCATCCGCTGGTCGTCGTTCCAGGAGTACTCCTGCCACGGACGCCAACCGAAGCGCTGCTCACTGGCCCAACCCGCACCCGTGTCGCCGTAGCTCGCGCTCACCTCGGCGGTGTTCTTCGCGGTCACGGTGTGCACGATCCGCTCCGGCACCCGACCCTTCGACACCTGCCACACGTCGTACAGGTACGGGCTGTCCACGGTCAGCGTCAGGTCCAACGTCGCCCGGCCCTTCCCGGCCGCCGCGATGAGCCGCTGCCCGTCGTCGTAGGCGACCGCCATCGACGGGATCGGCAGGCGGTCCCCGAGGGGGCGCCACACCGTCCACGCGGAGAAGTCCGGCGACCGAACGACGAGCACCGCCGCCGCACCGGCGGCCGCCGCGGCGGCGATCTGCTCGTCCTCGGAGCGGTTCGGGTCGGTGGCGAGCAGCGCGGCGGCGCCCCGCACCCGGGTCAGCTCAGCGGGAGTCCCCGTACCGGCCCAGACCAGCGCCAGCTTCCGCCGGCCGGCCGGCGCCGGTGACGAACCCATCAGGTTGATGTCCAGCGGACCGGACACGCCGCTGACCTTCGCATCCACCATCGGGGCGACGAGCTGCCAGCGCGAGGCGAACTCGAACTCACCCCGGCGCACCTGGCGCGTCGGCGTCACGTTGACCTGCTGAACAGTGCTGTACGACATCACCCCGTGGTCGACCTGCCGGCCGTTGCCCATCACCCGGTGCACGTAGTAGCTGAGCGTCGCCTGCTGCTCGCTGGGCTTCGGCGTCTCGATCCGCACCGGCGTGCCCTTGCGGGCGTCGAGCACCACGGTCAGGTCCCGGTCGACGGTCAGCTCCGGCTCGACGACCTCGGTCAGTTGCTCGTCCAACGGGGCGCCGTGCTCGACCATCGCGGTCAGCAGGTACGCGCCCTCCTCGACCTGCAGGGTGCCCTCGCCCGGCCACCAGCCCCAGTAGTCCGACTCGGGCTGCTCACCGAAGAGAGTCAACCCCGGCGACACGGTCAGCCGACCCTGCCGGTCCAACACCTTCACGGTCACCTGGTGCATCGGACCGCTGACGGTCAGCCCGACCGGGGTCCGCACGACCACGCCGTCGGTACCGGTCGCCACCAGCCAGCCGCCGTGCGGACCCCGGGCCAGCTTCGCCGGGTCGGCGCGCAGCGGCACGGCCACGCTGCCGCCCGCCGGCACGGTCACCTCGCCGGAGCCCACGGCGACGCCGTCGGTCTCGGCCGCACCGCTGTCCAGGTTGCGCAGGTCCACGGCCAGCCGCAGGGTCCGCGCCTCCTTCGCGCCGTTGGTGTACGTCACGGTCCGCTCGACCGCCGCACCGCCGGTGGAGATCCGGCCGAAGTCCGCGGTGGCCGAGGCGACCACCTGCTGCGTGAGCGCCCGGGCCACGTCGACGCGACCACCACCCTGCTCGAAGACGGTCAGCGCCGGGTTGGCCTTCGTGGTGCTCACCAGCGCGTCCTTGAGCCTGCCGGCGTTCCAGTCCGGGTGTTCCTGAGCGAGGATCGCGGCCGCCCCGGACACGTGCGGGGTGGCCATCGAGGTGCCGTTCGCGGTCGTGTACGCGTCGCCCACCGGCGTACCCATGGTGGTGCCGGCGGCCCGCGCGGCGACGATCCCGACGCCCGGGGCGGTGATGTCCGGCTTCAGGCCGTTGTCGCCGAGCCGCGGACCGCGGCTGGAGAACTCGGCCAGATTGTCGTCGCGGTCCACCGCGCCGACGGTGAGCGCCGAGGCGGCCGCGCCCGGCGAGCCGACGGTACGCGCCGCACCCGCGTTGCCCGCGGCGACCACGAACAGCGCGCCGGTCTCGGCGGTCAGGTCGTTGACGGCCTGACTCATCGGGTCGGTGCCGTCGGTCGGGTCGCCGCCGAGGCTCATGCTGACGACCTTCGCGCCGGAGTGGGCGGCCCACTCCATGCCGGCGATGATGGACGAGTCGTAGCCGGAGCCACCGTCGTCGAGCACCTTGCCGATCAGCAGCTTCGCGCCGGGGGCCACGCCCTTGCGCAGCCCGGCGGACGCCGCGCCGCTGCCGGCGATGGTGGACGCCACATGGGTGCCGTGGCCGTGCCCGTCGCGAGGGCTGCCGCTGTTGGAGAAGTCCCGCGCCTCGGCGATCCGATCGGCCAGGTCGGGGTGGGTGGCGTCGACACCGGTGTCGAGCACCGCCACCTTCACGCCGGCACCGTCGCGGCCCGCTGCCCAGGCCGCCGGGGCGCCGATCTGCGGCACGCTGTGCTCCAGCGTCGGGCGGACCTTCCCGTCCAGCCAGATCCGCGCGATGCCGGCGCCGAGCGTGGCCGGCGTCCCCCCGGCGACACGCTGCCCGGGCGTACCGGCGAGCGTGGTCCACAGGCCACCGAGGTCGCCCTTGCCCACCCGCAACGCCGCGCCGTTGATGCTCTCCAACGGCCGGGCGTCGGTGGCACCGGCGAGCGGCCTGACCCTCCCCGCGGCCTGCTCCTGGTAGCGCACGATCAGCGGCAACGCGCCCTGCTCGGCGTCGCCGTAACCGTCGGCCGCCAACTCCTGCACCTCGAAGAGGTTCGCGTCGAGAACCCCGCTGGAGACGTAGGGCAGGACGTCGCTGGGCAGGACCCGCAGCCGGCCGTCGACCTCCAGAGTCTGGAAGATGACCCGCTCACGCCCGGGTCCCGGGCGGACGGTGGCGGCGACCCGGCCCGGCGCCGCCGGCGCGAGCTCGACCTGGTCGCCGGTGATCAGGGTGACGCGGACGGGTGCCGCGAGCGGGGTGGGCGTGCCCGAGTTCGGGCCGGTGGGCCGGACGGGCGGGTCGGCGGACGCCGGTGCGGCGAGGCCGACCACCAACGCGCCGACCGCGCCGACGGCGAGCCAGCGGGGGGACCAGTGCATGCGATGTGCTCCTCTACTCCTCCAGGCCCACCATCCGTGGATGAGGGCCGATCGGAGTCTGCGACGGAGCCTGTCACCAGGTCACTAGTCACCAGCCGCCGCAGCGGCGACATGTCGTCAGGTGGACAACCGCCGTCCACCCACGGTGCACGCCGCGATCACCGGCGGCTGCCGCGCCAGCCGTGCAGCGATCACCGGCGGCTGCCGCGCCACCCGTGCACGGGAAGGCCGAACTTGGCGACCAACCGGTCGGTGAACGGACGGGCCCGCAACCGCACGATGCGCACCGGCAGGGCGCCCCGACGCACCGTCACCCGGGCACCCGGTGGCAGGTCGTAGACGCGCCGCCCGTCGCAGGACAACACGGCGAGGGTGGTGAACGGGTCGACGGTGATCACGAAGGTGGACGTCGGGGCGGTGACCAACGGGCGGCTGAACAACGCGTGCGCGCTGATCGGCACCAGCAGCAACGCCTCCACCTCCGGCCAGACCACCGGCCCGCCACCGGAGAACGCGTACGCGGTGGAGCCGGTGGGGGTGGCGCAGACGACACCGTCGCAGCCGTAGCGCGACAGCGGCCGCCCGTCCACGTCGACGAGCAGTTCGAGCATCTGCGCCCGCTCGCCCTTCTCGATGCTGATCTCGTTGAGCCCCCAGGACTCGATGGTCGGCCCACCGTCGAACTCGGCGGTCACGTCCAGCGTGAGCCGCTCGTGAACCGTGTAGTTGCGATCGACGACGTCGCGCACCGCGCTGTCCAGGTCGTCGATCTCCGCCTCGGCGAGGAAACCCACCTTGCCGAGGTTGATGCCGAGCAGCGGCGCCTTCGCCGGCCGGGCCAGCTCGGCGGCGCGCAGGAAGGTGCCGTCCCCACCGAGCGCGAAGACGATCTCGGCGCCCTCGGCGGCCTGTGGACCGGCGACCGGCACCACACCGGGCAGGTCGAGGTCGTCGGCTTCGTCGGCGACCACCCGTACCTCGAAACCCGCGGAGATCAGGTCGGCGGCGACCGACCGGGCGTGCTCGGTGCTGCGCCGTCGGCCGGTGTGGGTCACCAGCAGCGCGGTCCGGCTCATCGGGCCACCCGCCCGACCCGGCCCGAACCGTGCCGCGCCACCGTCACCGTCGCTCCGACCCGGCCGCGTGTCCTCCCGCGGACCGTCGCGGCGCCCTCGCTGCGCGCGTTCACCCTGCGACCTCCTCCGCCGCCACGTCCGGCACATCGCCGGCCGTCGGGCCCTCCGGCCCGGCCGCCACCACCGCCCGTACCCGCTCCGGGTCGGCCGGTGGCGCGCCCCGGCGCAACCATACGAAGAACTCCACGTTGCCGCTCGGCCCGGGCAGCGGACTGGCCGCCACGTCGGCCAGGCCGAGACCGAGCCGCGCGGCCGCCGCCGCCACGTCCAGCACCGCTTCGGCGCGCAGTTGCGGATCGCGCACCACACCACCGGCGCCGACCCGGTCCTTGCCCACCTCGAACTGCGGCTTCACCATCAACGCCAGGTCACCGTCGTCCCGGGTGCAGCCGGCCAACGCCGGCAGCACCAGCCGCAGTGAGATGAACGACAGGTCGGCCACCGTGAGCTCGACCGGCCCGCCGATCACGTCCGGCTCGAGGGTACGGACATTGGTGCGCTCCAGCACCCGGACCCGCTCATCCGTACGCAGTGACCAGGCGAGCTGCCCGTAGCCGACGTCCACGGCCACCACCTCGGCGGCGTCGGCGCGCAGCAGCACGTCGGTGAAGCCACCCGTCGACGCGCCGGCGTCCAGGCAGCGCCGGCCGGCGACGCGCAGCCCACCGGCCCCGAACGCGGCCAGCGCGCCCGCGAGCTTGTGCCCGCCCCGGGAGACGTACTCCTCGGTCGGGTCCTCGCCGGTCACCAGCAGCGGATCGGCGGGGTCGACCATCGCGGCGGCCTTGCGCGCGACGACCCCGCGCAGTTGGACGCGGCCGGCCTCGACCAACGCGGCGGCCTGCTCCCGGGAGCGGGCCAGACCACGGCGGACGAGTTCGGCGTCCAGCCGGTTGCGACGTGCCATGGGTGGTTCTCCGGTCTGCTCAGGCCTGGTCGTCCCACTCAGGTCTGGTCGATGGTGGCGAGGGTCTCGCGCAACGTCTCGTAGGCCGCCTCGTACTGGGCGATCTGGTCGGCCGGGGCCAACGTCGCCGCGTTGGCCATGGCCCGCACCGCGGCGTCCACCGCCGGGTGCCGCGCCTCGTCGTCTCCGACGTCGGGCAGCGGGCCGGGCCGGACGCCCACCGGCGGGCTGGGCCGGGCCGCACCGCCGGCCGGTGGGCCGGGGCGGGCTGGGAACGCCGCGTTCGGTGGAGGGCCGGGGCGGGCCGGGAACGACCCGCCGGCCGGTGCGCCTGGCTGGCTCATTCGGCGTCGTCCGGAGGCTGTTTGCGGACGGCCTTCTTGGCCGGCATGACCGCGGGAGTGGGAGCCTCGTCGGCGTCGCCGAGCGGCGCTGGCGGCTTCTTGGCGATGGCCTTCTTCGCGAGGGCCTTCTTCGCCACGGCCTTCTTCGCGACGGCCTTCTTGGCCACCGGGGCACCGGCCGAGGCGTCGGAGGGCACGAGACCGCTGACGGGCCGCGCGGCCAGCGCGGGGTCGGGTTGCGCCGTGCTGCCGCCGGTGGCCGGATCGGCGGTGCTCGGCGCGGCGGTGGTCGGCTCAGCGGTGGTCGGAGTGGCAGCGGTGGTCGGAGTGGCAGCGGCGGTCGGCGCGGCGAGCGGTGCGGTGGTCGGCTCGGCGGCGCGTGCCTCGCGGAGCTGCCGTTCCAGGTCGTGCACCCGTCGGGTCAGCTCGGCCACCTCGTCGGCGGTGGCCAGCCCGACCGCGCCGAGCGCCCGGTCGACCTCGAATCGGACCAGCTTGGTCAGCGCCTCCCGGTTGGCGGCGCCGGTGGTGACCAGCTCCTCGCCGAGGGCCTGGAGCTGGGCGGCGGTCGCGCCGCCGGAGCCGACGAGACGACGGGCCACGTCCTGGGCCTTCTTCCGGGGCGCCTCCGCGAGGCCCATGGCCAGCTCGAGGTAGGCGCGCCACGCGTCCTGCATGCCTGAGTCCTTCCACGGGGCGGGGTGTGCAGGTGTCACGCTACCGGGCACCCCGGACCAACCCGTGCGGTACGGTGCCGAGGACGGCGTGGCGATCAACGAGGGGGAGATGTGGCCAGCGTGGACGAGTGCCGGCAGGCTTTGCAGGAGCTGGCCGCCCGGCTGGATCGCAACGCCGAGACGGTGCGCGAACGGATCGACCTGGACCGGACACTGGCCTGCCGGATCACCGATCTGGACACCGCGTTCCACGGCCGGATCACCGGCGGTCGACTTGTCGAGTTGACCGACGGCGACGATCCCAAGGCCAAGATCGCGCTGAGTACGTCCAGCGATGACCTGCTCGCCCTGGTCCGCGGCGACCTGGACGTCACCAGCGCGGTGACCTCCCGCCGGGTGTCGATCAAGGCCAACCCGTTCGATCTGCTGAAGCTGCGCAAACTGCTCTGACGAGCCCCGTCAGGCTGCTCTGACAAGCCCGGTCAGGCAGCGGCGGTCACACCGAAGCTCTCCACCGCGTGCGTCGCGTCCGGGCCGATCGGGCGGATCTTCGGCAGCGCCGGCTCCGACGCCGACCAGGCCACCGCGCAGAGCGCCGCCACCGCGTCCAGCGGCCGACCTGAGCCGGCCAGCTCCAGGGTGCCGTCGCGGTCGGTCACGGACCAGCCAGCGGCGTCCGCCGCGCCCGGGACCCGCACGGCAGCCGCCGGGTCGAAGAGCCCCGCCAGGTCATTCGCCACGTACGTGGGACGGCGCTGCGGAGGGGCGGCCAGCAGATCCGGTACGCCGTGGACGCCGGTGAGCACGAGCAGGCTGTCCAGCCCGGCACGGCGGGCACCCTCGATGTCGGTGTCCAATCGGTCACCCACCACGAGGCTTCGGCCACCTCCCGCGCGCCGAGCGGCGGTCTCGAACAGCGCCGACTCCGGCTTGCCGACCACCACGTCCGGGTCCCGTTCCAGCGCCGTCCGCAGCACCGCCACCAGCGACCCGTTGCCGGGCAGCGGACCTCGTCCACTGGGCAGCGTCCGGTCGGTGTTGGTGGCGATCCAGAGCGCTCCGGAGCGCACCGCGATCGACGCCTCGGCCAGTTCGGCCCAGCCGACCTGCGGCCCGTACCCCTGCACCACCGCGGCCGGATTCTCGTCGGCCTTGCTGACCGGGGTCAGGCCGACGGCGCGCAGCTCCGCACGCAGCGCTTCCGCCCCGACCACCAGCACCGGCGCGCCGGCGGGCAGCCGATCCCGCAGCAACTCGGCCGACGCCGCCGCGGAGGTGAGCACCTCCTCCGGCCGGGCCGGCACACCCATCCCCGTCAGCAGGTCGGCGACCTCGCTGGACCGGCGGGACGCGTTGTTGGTGGCGTACGCCACCGCCCGTCCCTCGTCGTGCAGCCGGGCCACCGCCTCGACGGCGCCGGGGATCGGCCGGTCGATCAGGTAGATCACCCCGTCCAGGTCGAAAACGACAAGGCTGTACCCGTCGACCAGCCGCTCCCCCGCGCCCCCGTTCACCGCTGCGTCGGCTCCGACTCGTCGCCCCGGGTGGGGGCGGTCTCGTCGGCGTTCACCGTGTCGCCGGACGTCACACTGCCGTCGGCGGCGGTGTCCACCTCGGCGTTGCCGGCGTCGTCCGGGTGACGGTCCTCGTCCTCGTCGACGGAGTCCTCGTCGTCGCCAGGACGGCCGACCGCACCGTCCCGCTCGTCGTCGTCGAAGTCCTCGTCGTCGTCGTCGTCTTCGTCTTCGTCGTCTTCTTCGTCTTCGTCGTCTTCGTCGTCGTCGTCGTCGAAGTCCTCTTCGTCGTCGTCGCGGTCGTCGTCGCGGTCGTCGTCGTTCGCGCCGGTCAGGTCGGCGTCCGGTTCCGCCGGAACCGCTCCCGGAGCGCCCGGGCCCGCGGCGATCTCCTCGGCGGCCTCGTCCTCGTCGTCGCCCTCGATGACCACGCCGTCGAGTTCCAGCAGCCGCTCGGCGGCGTCCGTCTCACCCTCGGTGTCCACGTCAGCAGCACGGGAGAACCACTCGCGGGCTTCCTCACGCCGACCCACCGCGAGCAGCGCGTCGGCGTACGCGTAGCGCAGCCGAGCCGTCCACGGCACCGTCGCCTCGCTGGTGAGGTCCGGGACCTGGAGCATCGCGACCGCGGCGTCCTTCTGCCCGAGGTCACCGCGGGCACCCGCGGCCACGATGAGCAGTTCGATCGCGACGGCCTGGTCCAGCTTCTCCCGGTCGGCACCACGGAACAGGTCGATGGCCCGCTCCGGCCGGCCGAGCGCCCGCTCACAGTCCGCGAGCACGGCCAGGTGGCTCTGCAGACCACTCATCCGGTGGTACGTGCGCAGCTCGGCGATCGCCGACTGCCACTCCCCCGCGTGGTACGCGGCCAGACCGACCGCCTCACGGACCGCGGAGATGCGCGACGCGAGCCGCCGGGCGGCCAGCGCGTGCGCCAACGCCTCGGCCGGGTCCTCGTCGATGAGCTGACCCGTCGCCACCAGGTGCCGCGCCACGGTCTCGGCGACCGGCTTGTTCAGCGAGAGCAGCTCAGCGCGAACGTCCTTGTCGAGGTCGGTCGCGACGATGTCGTCCGGCAGGGCCGGGGCCGCGCTACGCCCACCGTCGTACGAGTCGGAGCCGCCAGCACGGTCGTCACGGCGGAACTCGCCCTCACGACGCGGCCGATCGTCGGCCCGGGGAGCACCCGCCCGCTCGCCGCCCCGGTAGCCACCCTCACGGTCGCCACCCCGGTAACCACCGCCGTCACGCGGCCCACTCGGCCGAGAGCTGTCCCGGTCACCACCTCGGAAACCGCCCTCGCGGGGAGCACCGCGGTAACCGCCTTCGCGAGACGCGCCGCCTTCGCGACGGTCACCGCCGCGGAAGCCGCCCTCGCGGTCACCACCGCGGAAGCCGCCCTCACGCGGAGCGCTGGAGCGCGAACCATCGCGGAAGCCGCCCTCACGACGGTCGCCGCCCCGGAAGCCACCCTCACGGTCGCCACCCCGGAAGCCACCCTCACGCGGAGCGCTGGAACGCGACCCATCGCGGTCGCCGCCACGGAAGCCGCCCTCACGACGGTCACCGCCGCGGAAGCCACCCTCGCGGTCGCCGCCGCGGAAGCCGCCCTCACGAGGCGCGCCGCCGTCACGCGGTCCACTCGGCCGGGAACCATCGCGGTCGCCGCCACGGAAGCCGCCCTCACGACGGTCACCGCCACGGAAGCCACCCTCGCGGTCGCCGCCGCGGAAGCCGCCCTCACGAGGCGCGCCGCCGTCACGCGGTCCACTCGGCCGGGAACCGTCACGGTCGCCGCCACGGAAGCCGCCCTCACGACGGTCACCGCCGCGGAAGCCACCCTCACGGTCACCGCCGCGGAAGCCGCCCTCGCGGGGGGGACCGGAACGGGTGCGATCGCCACCCTGATAGCCGCCCTCACGACGGTCACCGCCACGGAAGCCACCGTCGCGGTCACCACCACGGAAGCCGCCCTCACGACGGTCACCCCCGCGGAAGCCACCGTCGCGGTCACCGCTGCGGAAACCACCCTCACGCGGAGCGCTGGAACGGGAACCGTCCCGGTCGCCACCACGGAAACCGCCTTCGCGACGGTCACCCCCGCGGAAGCCACCGTCGCGGTCACCGCCGCGGAAACCACCCTCACGCGGAGCGCTGGAACGGGAACCGTCCCGGTCGCCACCACGGAAACCGCCTTCGCGACGGTCACCGCCGCGGAAGCCGCCCTCACGCGGGGCGCTCGAGCGCGAACCGTCGCGGTCGCCGCCCCGGAAACCACCCTCACGAGAGGGGCCGGAACGGGTGCGATCGCCGCCACCCTGGTAGCCGCCTTCGCGACGGTCACCCCCGCGGAAACCACCGTCGCGGTCACCGCCCCGGAAGCCACCCTCACGGGGGGCGCTGGAACGCGAACCGTCCCGGTCACCGCCGCGGAAACCACCTTCGCGACGGTCACCGCCCCGGAAACCACCGTCGCGGTCGCCGCCGCGGAAGCCACCCTCACGCGGGGCGCCCGAGCGCGAACCGTCCCGGTCACCGCCGCGGAAACCGCCTTCGCGACGGTCACCGCCCCGGAAACCACCCTCACGCGGGGCGCTGGAACGCGAACCGTCGCGGTCGCCTCCCCGGAAGCCACCCTCACGCGGGGCGCCCGAGCGCGAACCGTCCCGGTCACCGCCGCGGAAACCACCTTCGCGACGGTCACCGCCGCGGAAACCACCCTCACGGGGGGCGCTGGAACGCGAACTGTCCCGGTCACCGCCACGGGAACCAGAGTCACGGCCGCCGGCGTAGCCGCCGCGGGCGCCGCCAGCGCTGTCGCGGTCTCCCCGGTACGGGGGCCGGCCTTGGTCATCGCGGCGCGGGCCGCGGTCGCGTCCGCCCGCACCGTCAGTACGGTCTTCGTAGCGACGGGGACGGTCTCCGCCCTGCGGTCCTGAACTCACAGGTACATCCTTCCTGATTGCGCCACCAATGGCGCTACGCAGTCGAGGGCCGACCCGGATGGGGCGGCCCTCGACTGGAAGATTGTCCGGCGGCGTCCTACTCTCCCACACCCTCACGAGTGCAGTACCATCGGCGCTGGAGGGCTTAGCGTACGGGTTCGG
>NZ_JBEZDC010000030.1:0-46106 GCF_040647935.1 Micromonospora sp. NPDC049204
TCGGTGGGCGCGCGCCCCTCTCCCCCCCACCACACCCCGCTCCCCGTCCGGGCGGCGCCCCCGGCGCGGGGGGGGGCGGCGGCGCCGGCGGCCCCCCCCCCCCCCCCCCCCCCGACCCCGTCCTCCCACCGGTAGGAGGAGACGAAGTTGCCACCCGGGTAGCGGACCGTGGTCACGCCCAGCTCCCGGACGAGCGCCAGCACGTCGCGCCGGAAGCCGTCGGCGTCGGCCGTCGGGTGCCCCGGCTCGTAGATGCCGGTGTAGACACAGCGACCCAGGTGTTCCACGAACGAGCCGAAGAGCCGGCGCGACACCGGCGCCACGCGCCGACGCGGGTCCAGGCTCAGGCGGGCGGTGTTCACGACGCCTCCCCGGTGACCGCCGGCCCGATCCCGGCCAGCCGGTCCGGCCGGGGCCGGGCGGGCATCCGGTAGCGGTGGGGGAGTGGGCATCCGGCGCCGGTCAGGTGCATCGGCGCCTTGTCGAGGTGGGGGTTCAGGACGGGCTCCCTTCGTGCGAGGTCCCGACGCCGAGAGCGCTGCCGGCGCGCGGGACCGAGGGGTGGTGGGGTCCGTGTGCGGTCTGGACACCGCGGGGGCGGTGGACTACGTTCTTGATCTATGTAAACGTTACCGATTACGTTTACGGTAGGGAACAGTTGCCCGCGGTCAATGTGGGCGATCCGGGCGGACGCCGCCCGGCCGGTGACGCGTGGCCGAACGTGGCGCGCGGGTGCGGCGCACCGGACCCGTTATCGGGGACCGCAATTCCCTGCTGCGGTGGGGAATGCAATGTCGGTGGCCTTGCGCCCCGTTCTTTCGGTCTGCGCAACCGCAGAAACTCGCACATCCCGTCCGCGCCGAGAGCCGCCTCCGTTCACAATTCCGTGGCCGTCCCACTGACTCACCGAGGCTGCCCGACTGTCCTGGTAGGACGTTCTACCAGGCGTCGCGGGAGACGCGGAGGTCTTGTGCTCGTAACCCCGGTCGGTTACGTTGGCAACACCCTGGAAACGTAACCGATAACGATTGCAGTCCAGAGGGAGCGGCATGATTGAGGTCAATGCGCCGGCCACAATGAGTGATGTCGCGCGGGTCGCCGGTGTTTCCACCGCCACCGTCTCGCGCGTGGTCAACGGGCACTACGGCGTCAGTGCCCGCACCATTGCTCAGGTCCGCTCGGCCATCGACCAGCTCGGCTACGAGTCGAGTCTGGTGGCCACCAGCCTCCGGCGCAGCCGCACCAACGTCCTGGGCCTCGTGACGCACAGCTTCCAGTCGTACACGGCCGAGGTGCTCAAGGGAGCGATGAAGGCGCTGAGCCGCTCGGGCTTCGATCTGATCATCTACGCCAACAGCGACCTCTACGGGTCGTATTCGGAGGGCTGGGAGAAGCGGCACGTCGCCCGCCTGTCGGGCACCCTCACCGACGGCTGCATCGTCGTCACACCCTGGGGTGAGGTCCAGAGCCGGACACCGATCGTGGCCATCGACCCGGTGCGCGGCTCGACGGCGCATTCGGTGACGGCCGACAACCTCGCGGGCGCCACCACGGCGGTCGAGCACCTGCTGGGCCTGGGCCACCGGCGCATCGGGTTCATCGCGGGCCGCGCCAGCCTGGCCGCGGCGTGGTCGCGGGAGGAGGGCTACCGGGCGGCGCTCACCGACGCAGGCCTCCCGGTCGACCCGACGCTGATCGGCGAAGGAGACTTCAACCCCGAGTCGGCGACGCCGTTGGCACGCGCGCTGTTGCAACGTGCGGACCCGCCGACGGCGATCTTCGCGGCGAGCGACGGGATGGCCCTGAAGGTGCTGGAGGTCGCCGCGGAGCTGGGGCTCGCGGTCCCCGGGGACCTGTCCGTCGTCGGGTTCGACAACATCCCGGAGTCGGCGTTGACCCGGCCGGGTCTGACCACTGTGGACCAGTCGATGTACCAACTCGGCTACGAGGCCGCGCGCATGTTGAAGGCGCTGGTGACCGGCGAGTGGGAGGGGCCACGCCAGGTCGTGCTGCCGACAGACCTCGTCGTCCGTGGGTCGAGCGCGCCACCACGAAGCGCGGCACGACCGTGACCCATGTCCGCCGCAGCGGGCGACCCCGTCAGGTCCGCCCGGGGCAGAGCCGCGAAGGAGGTGTGCACGCGCAGACCCACGGCGAGCTTCGCCGATGAGTTGAGCCGGCCCGGCGGGTCGCGTCCGCTGCCGGCGCAGGAAAGGAGTGGAGCGTGACAACCGCAACGAACCACTGGCCCGTACGCCGATCGGGCGTGCGTCGACTCTCGGCGGTGTTCACCGCCGGAGTCATGGCGGCCGCGGCCGTCCTGTTCGCGCCGCAACCGGCCGCGGCGGCGGAGACACCGTGGCTGGATGTCTCCCCGGATCGCTACGCCTCGTTCACCGTGCCGGCCGCGTACGTCCAGGAGCACCTGGGCTCGGTCTCGCAGGTCGTCGTCGAGGGCAACCTCGGCCCCTCCGCGGCCTGGGCGGAGTTCGGGCTGACCCGGCGCGGCGACGTGTGGTCGGGCATCCTCGGCCCGCTCACGCCGGGGCTCTACCACTACCAGGTCACCGCCGACGACACCAAGAGCCTCAAGGATCCGACGAACAGCACGACTGTGGCGTCCAATCCGCTCCTGAGCACCTTCCTCGTCCCCGGTGACTCGGCGCGGTGGTTGGCAGACGCACCGACGGGCACCGGCGGCACGGTCGAGACCCTGAACTACCGCACCCGGAGCGGGCAGCGGTCGGCCCTGGTGTGGACGCCACCGGGGTACGCGGCCAAGGGACCGAAGGGCTACCCGGTGCTCTACCTGCAGTCGGGCGATGCCGCGAAGGCCAGCGACTGGCTCGACCTCGGCCGATCCAAGCAGATCCTCGACAACCTCTCGGCCGCCGGCGCCATCAGGCCGATGGTGGTCGTGATCAACGATGCCAACGGCGCGGACGGCAGGGAGCTGAAGGACCTCCGGAAGGCGGTCACCGACAGCTACCGGGTCCTTCGTGATCCGGCGCACCAGGCGATCGCGGGTGTGTCCGGCGGCGCGACGGCGGCGGTCCAGGCCGCGTTGGCCAAGCCGGGTCAGTTCGGCTACGTGGGCTGGTTCTCGGGTCGGTCGGTCCCGCAGGTCGACCGGAAGGACGCCAGGACGGTCAACCGCACCGTGAAGGTGTTGCGCCTCTACACGGGAAACCAGACGGATCCCGCGTACAACCCCACCTACCGATTGATGAAGGCGTTGGACCGGGCCGAGGTCAGGTTCGAGGTCGACGGGGTCAACCCGGACGGCGGCGCGAACTGGACCACCTGGCAGGAGAACCTCGTCGACTTCGCGCCGCGACTGTTCCAGCACGTGTCGGACCACGGGCCGAGCCCCGGTCACCGGCCGCTGCGGGGGGAGTTCGTTCCGCCGCCGGCCGGCACCACCCCGACGCCGTTCGTCACCGAGGACGGGTTCGTCACGTTCGAGACGACCACGAACTTCACGGACGCACAGCACGTCACGGTATGGGCGAACATCGCGCCGGGCGGCAGTTGGTTGCGCGTGCCGCTGACCCGCGACGGTGACCGGTGGCGGGCGACCGTGGGTCCGCTGAAGCCCTGGTTCTACTACTACCGGCTGATCGTGGACCGGGTCGCGGTCAAGGACACCTCGAACCCGACGACGGTGACCACGGAACCGACGTGGAGCACCTTCCTCATCCCCGGGCCGGGTGCCCGCCTGCTGACGGACGTCCCCGCCGGGCGGGGCGGGACCGTCGAGAGCATGACCTATCCCAGCACCGTGGCCGGCCAGGACCGCACGGCTCTGGTGTGGACGCCACCCGGGTACGACCCGGGCCGGGCACAGCCGTACCCCGTCCTCTACCTCCAGCACGGCGGTGGCCAGAACCACACCGACTGGGTCGAGATGGGACGCGCCAAGCAGATCCTCGACCACCAGTTCCTCGACGGTGACCTCACGCCCATGGTCGTCGTGATGGGCAACGGCAACTCGTCGAACTTCAACCGGGAGTTGTTGGAGAACATCGTGCCGACGGCCCGCGCCCGCTACCACATCTCCGGCGAGTCGTCCCAGCAGGCAATCGCCGGCCTGTCGATGGGCGGCGGGCAGGCACTGGGGGTGTTGCGGGCGTACCCGGGTGAGTTCGCCTACGTCGCGGCGCTCTCGGCCGGGTTCGGCAGCGGCACCGGTGTCGACGTCGAGGCGATCAACAGCGGGACGAAGATGCTGCGCCTGTACGTCGGCGACCGGACCGACTTCGTGTACCCGAGCTTCATGGCATCGCTGACCACGCTGGACAACCTCGGTATCCGCTACGAGTTCGACGGGGTGACCCCCGGGCCGCATGGCTGGGACGTGTGGCAGAAGAACCTCGTCGACCTGGCGCCGCGCCTGTTCAAGCGCTAGGAGCACGTCCACGGCGGCGACACCGGGGCAGGCCTTCCTGCCCTGGTGGCGCCCGCCGAGCAGGAAACTGTCGCACCGCGATCCCCGAAGGGAAGACCGTCAATGAAGACGATACGAATACTCGCCACGGTGACCATGCTCGCGGCCGGGGCCGGGCTCGTCGGCTGTTCCTCCGACGAGGGGGGAAGCGACGCGAGCAA
The DNA here is from genome assembly GCF_040647935.1 of Micromonospora sp. NPDC049204. NCBI lineage: Bacteria > Bacillati > Actinomycetota > Actinomycetes > Micromonosporales > Micromonosporaceae > Micromonospora > Micromonospora sp. NPDC049204. The sequence continues at coordinate 4,609 of NZ_JBEZDC010000030.1, forward strand.
CTGCACGAACACCATCACCAAGAAGGACGTGCCGGTCGTGACGATGTGGGGCTGGTACCCCAACACCCAACTCGTCGTCGACAACTTCAACAAGCAGCACGACGACGTGCAGGTCTGCTGGACCAACGTCGGGCAGGGCGGCGACGAGTACGACAAGTTCCAGACGGCCATCTCGGCGGGCACCGGCGCGCCCGACGTGATCATGGTCGAGGCGGACCGGATCCCGACCTTCCAGATCCAGGGCGCGCTCATCGACATCAAGAAGTACGGCTACGACGCGGTCAAGGCCAACTACAGCGACGGCGCCTGGAAGGACGTGTCGGTCGGCGACGCGGTCTACGGGGTCCCGGTCGACGGTGGCCCGATGGGCATGATCTACCGCAAGGACATCTTCGACAAGTACAAGATCACCCCGCCGAAGACCTGGGCCGAGTACGAGCAGGCCGCGCAGAAGGTCAAGGACGCGGGTGGCCCGCTGTTCGGGGACCTCGGCGCGAACGTCCCGGCGGTCATGATGGCGCTCCAGATCCAGAAGGGCGCGTCCCCGTTCACCTTCGATCCGGCGCAGCCGAAGTCCATCGGCGTGAAACTCAACGACCAGCCGTCCAAGGACGTGCTCGACTACTGGGGCGGCCTCGCCAAGAAGGGCCTGGTCGGGACGCAGGACCAGTTCACCCCGGAGTACATCTCCGGCGTGATCAACGGCAACTACGCGACGTACATCTCGGCGGCCTGGGCACCCGGTTATCTCACCGGCGCGGGTGTCGGTAAGGGCCAGGACACCGGCAAGTTCGCGGTGGCGCCGCTGCCGCAGTGGGATGCGAACAACCCGGTGCAGGTCAACTGGGGTGGGTCGGCCTTCTCGGTGACCAAGCAGGCGAAGAAGCCGGAGCTGGCGGCGAAGGTCGCCTACGGGCTCTACGCCGACAAGGAGTCGCTGACCGACGGCTGGACCAACCAGATCATTTTCCCGCTCAACCTGACGGCGCTCAACGATCCCGCGTTCATCGACCTGAAGGTGGCGTTCTTCGACGGCCAGCAGGCGAACAAGGAGGTCTACGTCCCCGCCGCCAACGCCTACAAGGGCGTCGCCTACGCCCCGTTCGGCCAGTTCTACCTCGACGCGATGACCAAGCAGATCAGCGAGATCATCAAGGGCTCCGCCACCGGTGCGCAGGCCGCCGACAGGATCCAGGAGGACGTGGCGAAGTACGCCAAGGAGCAGGGCTTCACCGTCCAGTGACCGGATGGGTGGGCCGTGCCGCCGCTCGACGGCCGGCCCACCCACGATCCCGCAGCGTCCACGTCCCGGAGACCACAGATGACACTCCTGACCGAGCAGCGCACACCGCGTACCCGCACCGAGAAGCGCAAGACCCGTGGCAAGGTGCACCTCCGCGAGCACCTGATGGGGTGGCTCTTCGTCGGGCCGTTCGCGGTCGTCTTCCTGGCGTTCCTCATCGCGCCGCTGGGCTACGCGTTGTACCTCAGTCTCTTCCAGAAGAAGCTGATCGGCGGCACCAGCTTCGTCCTCTTCGACAACTACGTGAAGGCGTTCACCGACCCGAGCTTCCTGTCCGGGGCGTGGTTCGTTCTCCGGTTCTCCCTCGTCGCCATCCCGGTGCAGATCGCCATCGCGTTGGCGATGGCGCTCATCCTGGACGCGGTGACGTCCCTGTTCGCGCGCTTCTCCCGCCTCATGATCTTCCTGCCGTACGCGATCCCCACGGTGATCGGGGCGGTGATGTGGGGGTTCCTCTACAGCAAGGGCTTCGGCCCGCTCACCGACATCTTCGGGTTGTTCGGGGCGACGGCACCCGACTTCCTGAGCAGCAACCTGATCTTCTACGGCCTGCTGAACGTCGTCACCTGGCAGTGGGTCGGCTACTACATGATCATCCTGTACGCGGCGTTGCAGGGCGTCGACCCCACGCTCTACGAGGCCGCCCGGATGGACGGCGCCGGACGGTGGCAGGTCGCGCTACGGATCAAGATCCCACTGATCGCGCCCGCGCTGATCCTCATCCTGGTCTTCGCACTCATCGGCACCCTGCAGTTCTTCAACGAACCGCAGATCCTGCGGTATCTCGCCGCCGGCACGATCGGGACGGACTTCACCCCCAACATGTACGCGTACCAGCAGGCGTTCGCCCTCGCCAACTTCAACTACGGATCGGCGATCTCGTTCGCCCTCGGCGGCATCGTGTTCATCTGCGTGTACGCATTCCTGTTCTTCACCCGCAAGCGGAGGAGCTTCCTCTGATGGCCAATCGCACGAGCGTCAGCGCGGGTCCCCGTCGACCGCAACGCTATCTGCCGCTGCAGATCCTCCTCGGCTTCATGGTGATCTACTTCCTCGTACCGTTCTGGTGGGTGATCGTCAACAGCTCCAAGGACGCACCGGGGCTGTTCGGCGGGGGCAACACCCTGTGGTTCTCCGACCAGATCGACTACGTCGGCAACCTCCGGCAGCTGTTCACCTACGACGGGGGCATCTACCTGCGGTGGATCCTCAACTCCACGTTGTACGCGATAGCCGGCGGAATCGGCGCCACGGTCCTGTCGGTGATGGCCGGCTACGGCTTCGCCAAGTACCGGTTCGCCGCCCGGCGCTTCAGCTTCGCCGTCGTGCTCGGCGCGTTGATGGTGCCCGCCACCGCCCTGGTCATCCCGACCTTCATCATGTTCTCCCGGCTCGGCCTGACCAACACGGTCTGGGCGGTGATCCTCCCGTCGCTGCTCAATCCGTTCGGCGTCTACCTGATGCACGTCTACGCGCGCGACGCCGTGCCCGACGAGCTGCTGGACGCGGCACGTGTCGACGGCGCGGGCGAGGTGCGTACCTTCCTCCAGATCGCCCTCCCGCTGATGCGCCCCGCGGTGGTCACCGTGCTCCTGCTGTCCGCCGTGGCGTCCTGGAACAACTACTTCCTGCCGCTGGCCATGCTCTCCGACAACCGGCTCTTTCCGGTGACCGTCGGCCTCGGCCTCTGGCAGGGCATCGCCTCGGCGAACAACTCGGGAGGCACCTCGCTGTGGAGCCTCATCATCCTGGGCTCGCTCGTGTCGGTGATCCCACTGGTCATCGCGTTCTTCAGCCTGCAACGGCACTGGCGCGGCGGGCTGTCCGTCGGCGGCCTCCGGTAGGTGCCACCCCCTTGATCGCCGGATGACAGAGAGGTGTGCTGATGTCGACGACGGATCGTCCGCTGCGCAGCGGGCAGTGGTTCGGCGCGGAGGGCCGCAACGGGTTCATCCACCGTTCCTGGATGCGCAACCAGGGTTTCGCGGACGACGTCTTCGACGGTCGTCCGGTGATCGGCATCGCCACCACCTGGTCGGAGCTGACACCCTGCAACGCCCACCTGCGGGACCTGGCCGAATCGGTGAAGCGGGGGGTGTGGGAGAGCGGCGGCCTGCCACTGGAGTTCCCCGCCATGAGCCTGGGCGAGCCCCTGATGCGACCCACGACCATGCTCTACCGCAACCTGCTGGCCATGGAGTTGGAGGAGTCGGTCCGCGCCAACCCCCTCGACGGGGTGGTGCTGCTCTCCGGCTGTGACAAGACCACCCCCGGCCTGCTGATGGGCGCGGCGAGCGTCGACCTCCCCACCTTGATGATCACCGGCGGACCGATGCTGAACGGCAAGTTCCGGGGCCAGGACATCGGGTCGGGCACCGTCGTCTGGCGCTTCACCGAGGAGCAGCGCGCCGGCCGGATGACCGCGGCCGACTGCGCGGAGGCCGAGGTCGGCATGTCCCGCAGCCGGGGCCACTGCATGACCATGGGCACCGCCTCCACGATGGCCTGCGTGACCGAGGCACTGGGCGTGCAACTGCCGGGAGCGGCCGCCGTGCCGGCTGTCGACTCGCGCCGGTACGCGCTCGCGCAGGCCGCCGGCCGCCGGATCGTCGCCATGGTCGCGCAGGACCAGCGGCTGTCCACGGTGCTGACCCGGGAGGCGTTCGAGAACGCCATCCGGGTCAACGCCGCGATCGGCGGGTCCACGAACGCCGTCGTCCACCTGCTGGCGATCGCCGGACGCCTGGGCGTCCCGCTGTCCCTGGAGGACTTCGACACCCTCACCGCCGAGGTGCCCATGCTCGTCAACCTGATGCCGTCCGGGGCGTACCTGATGGAGGACTTCGCCTACGCGGGCGGCGTGCCGGCGGTGATGAACGAGATCGCCGCCCTGCTCAACATGGAGCACGTCACCGTCAGCGGCAAGAGCGTCGCCGACAACATCAGCGGCGTGCAGTGCTGGAACCGGCAGGTCATCGGCACCCTTGCCGAGCCGTTCCAACCCGCCGGCTCGGGCACCGTGGTGCTCCGCGGGTCACTCGCGCCGTCCGGGGCCGTGCTGAAGGTCTCCGCCGCCTCCGCGCACCTCCTGCGACACACCGGGCCGGCGCTCGTCTTCGACCGGATCGAGGACTACGTCGTCGCCGCCGACGATCCGGACCTCGACGTCACCCCGGACACGGTGATCGTGGTGCGCAACGCCGGCCCCCGGGGCTATCCCGGCTTCCCGGAGGTGGGCAACGTGCCCATGCCACGACGGCTGCTCGCCGCCGGCATCACCGACATGGTGCGGATCTCCGACGCCCGGATGAGCGGCACCGGGTACGGCACCTGTGTCCTGCACGTGGCCCCGGAGGCCGCCGTGGGGGGCCCGCTCGCGCTGGTGCGCACCGGCGACCTGGTCCGCGTCGACGTCCCGACGCGGCGTCTGGACCTGCTGGTCGACGACGCGGCACTCACCCAACGCCGCGCCGCCTGGCAGCCGCCACCGCGGACGGCCGACCGGGGATGGACACGCCTGTACAGCGAGCACGTTCTCCAGGCCGACCAGGGAGCGGACCTCGACTTCCTGGTCGGCGGCAGCGGCAGCGCCGTACCCCGGCACTCGCACTGACCGTGCGCCCACCACGAACCGGGCACCGGGCGGGAGCCCCAGCGCACGGCTGGGGCTCCCGTCAGCGCCCGCAGGCCCCGCACGCCCGGCGGGTACGCAGGTGGTAGTCGCTTGACGCCGCGAGGAGCCCGAGCCCCAGGACCCAGTACGCCGACATCGCCACCCAGAGGAACGTGTCGGAGAACTCGCTGACCGATCCGGACACCAACTGCACGAGCCCCATGCCGAAGTACGCCACGATGCCCGCCCCGAGCCCGAAGCCGGGCACCAGCAACAGCAGGCGAGGGATCGGGCGGCCGGCGAGCAGCGGCACCCACCCCGGCCAGACCTCACCCCAGTGGTGGACGAGCGCCAACGGCAACAGCGCTCCCGCCAGCAGCAGGCCGACCTCCAGCCCGATCACGGAGGGGTCCTGGATGAGGCTGTCGAACCCCACCACGCCCTGTGCCGCGAAGCGCGTCACGAGGCCGGCCACCGCGACGTACGCGGCCCAGCGTGCCCAGCGCGCGGGGACCGCGCGGCGGTGACCGGGTCGCCCGGTCCGGCAGCACTCCGGGCAGTCGCCCCGGGTGCGCCGCTGATAGCGGGCGGTGGCCAGGCCGAGCAGGGCCGCTCCGGTCACACAACCCAGCCGGCTGACGAACGCCGTCGGGTCGAAGTGCGGGCTGACCACGAACAGCAGGAAGCCCACAAGCTCCGGCAGCAGGATCGCGGCGGCCGCGACCAGCGCCCCGGTGACCGCCCAGGCGACCCCCGCGAGCACCGGCCGCCACGTCGACACCCGGTCCAGCGCAACGGCCAGCACAGCCGCGGCCAGACACAGCGCCACCGACCACCAACCGGTGAACCCCACCAGGTCCGATCCGAACTGCCGGAACTCCGGGGCCTCGCCGACGGTCCACGCCAGACGCACGCCCCCGTATGCCACGGCCCAGCCGAGCACCGCGTACGTCAGACCGTGGCCCGCCCTGCGGGTGATAGATGTCGCCATGCGTCCGATCCTCCCGCTGCCCCGGCTCGGGCGGACCCCGCCGACAGGGGAGGGGTGCTCCCTCGCCGGAGGGAGCTGCGCCGGACGCCGACGGCCGCACGCGCTGCTACGGTCACCGGCGCTGACCTGGCATTCCGCCGAACCTCGGCCCGGACGCAACCCGACGGTCGTCCGGACCCGTCGAGTGGGCAGAGGAGGGAGCCTCAATGATGGATGCCGAGCGGGAGTTCGTGGAGTACGTCTCCGCGCGACTGCCGAGCCTGCATCGGACCGCGTTCCTGATGTGCGGCGACGCCCATTTGGCGGACGACGTGGTGCAGCAGACGATCACGGCGCTGTACGTGCACTGGCGCAAGGTCAGCCGGGCCAACAACGTCGACGCGTACGTGCACCGGATGCTCGTCCACAAGCTCGTCGACGAGAAGCGGTTGGGCTGGTCGAAGGTCCGGTTGTCGGGGTCGACGCCCGAGCCGGAGCGCCCGGTCCTGCCGCACGACGAGATCGCCGAGCGGCACGGCCTGGTAGCCGCGCTCGCCCACCTGCCCCGCGGCCAGCGCACCGTGCTGGTCCTGCGCTTCCTGTGCGACCTGTCGCTCGCCGACACCGCCGCCGCGATGGGCTGCTCCGAAGGCAACGTGAAGTCGCAGACGGCTCGGGCGCTGGCGGCGATCCGCCAGGTGCTCGACGTCGCCGAGATGGCCGGAAGGAACTCGACATGACCATGGTGGACGACCAGCGGATCGCCGCACTGCTGCGATCGGCGCCGGTCCCCGAGCCGCGCGTCGACCTGGACCGCGCGATCCGCGACGGCCGGCGTCGCCGCCGGCGCCGCCGGGTCGGCGGAATCGCCACGGTGACGATGCTGGCCGGGCTCGGCGCGGTGGGCGCCGTCCAGGTCGGCGGGATCGCCGACGAGCCCGCCCCGGTCCCACCGGCCATCGCGGCGTCGCCGACCGCGTCCGTGTCGACCGCGCCGGCCAGATCGCTCACCTGTGCGGTGGCCCTGCTGCCGCAGCCGACTCGTGGTTCGGTCGCGGTGGCGACCGGTGTCGACCCCACCGGGCGGCACATCGTCGGTGACATCGGCACCGGGAACGAGGACGGGCGGGTCGTGCTGTGGACCGACGGCCGGGGAACGGTCCTGCCGGCCGCCGCCCGGCACGGGGCCGCGGTCAACGCCGGCGGGTACGTGGTCGGCACCAACGGCGACGGCACCGGCTGGGTCTACCGGGGTGGGACCCTGCGATTCCTGACCACCCCGCCCGGCTACGACGCGGTCCTGGTGTACGCGGTCAACGGTCGGGGCGACATCGCCGGCACCGCCCGCAAAGCCGACGACACACCCCGTGCCGTGCTGTGGTCTGTGGACCGCCCGCAGCAGTACCGTTTCCTCGGCCGAACGGGGTCCGCAGCGACCGGGATCACCGAGGACGGCACTGTCCTCGGCACGATGGGCGACCTGCCCTACCGGTGGACGCCCCAGGGCACCGGAGCCAAGTTGGCGGTGCCGGACGGCTACCCGCACGCCTCGGTCGACTCGGCACACGGCAACTGGGCGATCGGCATGGTCCCCGGTGCCGCGCGGGGCGGGACCGTGCAGATGCTGCCGGTGCGATGGAACCTGACGACCGGGGCGGCGATCTTGCTGCCGTACCCGTCCGCGAGCGGGATCGCCGGAAACGGCGACCTGCTGGTCGACGACGGCGCGCCGTTGATCGTCGCAGTGGACGGCACGTCCCGTCGGTTGCCGGGTCTGCCGGAGGTCCGGTCGACCGAGGCGGGCACGTACTCGGCCAACGGGATCAGCGACGACGGCCGGACCGTGGTCGGTGCCGTCTACGAGAACCAGAAGCGCCGGCCACTGGTGTGGCGCTGCACCTGAGGTCCGCGCCACCGACCCGCCCCGACGAACACCGGGTCGGCGCCGAGGCCGTCAGCCTCGGCGCCGAACCCGGTGTCACAGTGTCGGCACTCGCCCAGATGACACGACAGGTCAGGCCGGGGCGGCCGGACAGCTCGCGCCGACCGGCGGCAGGGCGCGATAGATGAGGTACCTGTCGACGTTCCCGCGGGTGCACTCCGTGCGTGGATAGCTGGCGTGGCCCGACCCCTCGTAGGTGAGAAGGCGACCATTTGTGCCGAGTTGGCGCGCCACCCCCTGCGCCCCGTCGTACGGGGTGGCCGGATCGTAGCGACCGTTGAGCAGCAGGATCGGGGTGCTCGTCCGCACCCGCAGCTGATGTTGCGGGTTGACCGCCGTCCAGCCCAGGCAGATCGCGGCGAAGCGGATGGCCAGCGGGGAGGCCCGCAGGTGCGGCGCCGCGTCGCGGGACAGCTTCAGATACCGGTTCCACTCGGCGAAGTCGTCGACCGGCAGCGACCAGTCCTGACAGAACGCGGGTAGCGCGTACTCGGTCAGGTTCACGCCGCTGTCGACCGGGACCATCGGGGACGCGAGTGAGGCGGGCTCACCCCGCTCCAACGCGAGGAGCATGTTCGCGAGGTCGGCCCAGGTCGCGTCGAAGAAGTTGACGAATGTCGCGAACCCCAGCTCGAACCAGGTGAGCGTTTCGCCGGTGCCCGCGTCGACAAGCGTGCCGGCATCGGCGCGGCGCGTCAGGCTGTCGTACAGCGCCGGCACGTCGCGTCCGTGCAGCGCACAGCTCGGGGTCCGCTGGCACCAGCTCACGAACTCGTGGAACAGGGCCTCGTTACTGGCCGCCCCACTGCGGAAGTATCCCCGGACCCCCTGGCTGTGGTCCATCACGCTGTCCATGGCCAGTGCGCGGACGCGATCGGGGAACAGCTCGGCGTAGGCCTGCCCGATCAGGGTGCCGTAGGACCACTCGTAGAAGCTGAGCTGCCGCTCGCCGAGTGCCGCCCGGATCGCATCCGTGTCACGCGCGACGCTCACACTGTCGAGGTGGTCGAACAGGGGGCCGCTCTGCGCGCGGCAGTCTGCGCGCAACTGGCGGTTGTAGGCGCGGAGGCGTTCGAACTCCGCCGCGGTGGTGGGTGTCAGGGCGGGGTGTTGGGCCAGCAACGCTGATGAGCAGCGCACCGGTGCGCTACGCACCGTACCCCGGGGGTCGAAGCCGACGATGTCGAAGCGGCGCAGCACGTCCGGTCCGAGCTGGCTGGCGGCCGTCAGCGCCACGTCCACCCCGGACAGGCCGGGGCCGCCGGGGTTGAAGACCAGGACACCGATACGGGCGGCCGGGTCGGCGGCGGGACGTCGGGCCAGGGCCAGCTCGAAGGTCTCCCCGCTCGGCCGGGCCCAGTCGACAGGCAGGCGCAGGGTGCCGCACCGTGTACCCGGATCGTCGGCCTGGTCCGCGCACGCCCGCCAGTCGATGCGGCCGTTCCATCCGCCGGTGGTGTTCCCGACGACCGAACCGGTGGCCGGCCCGGTGCCGGCGGACGACGCCGGCGGGGTGACCGCGAGCGCCGGTGGGGCGTTCAGTGACAGGGCGACGAGGACGGCGACGGCGGCCGGAAGGCGAAGGACGAGCGGCAGGCGTCGCCGGTCGGCCCCGCCGCGGCGCCCGAGAGTGGGTCTCTTCATGGTCAGCATGCGCCCAGCCTGCCGACGACCGGTCCATGCCGGATCCATGTCGGTCCGGACGCGGCGTACGGGGCACGCTCAGCGCGTGGTCGCCAACCGCTCGGACAACTCACCGGCCAGTGGATGACCGATCCGGTCGAAGATCGCCAACGCCTGTCCCCAGAGGTCCTTCGACGTGTCGTGCTCGCCCACCGCCCGGTGGCTGTCCCCGAGCCGGACGAGTGTCTCGGCCCGTCCGCACTGGTCCTGAGCGTCGGAATACAGCGCGAGGGCGCGTCGATAGCAGTCCACCGCCGTCGGGTGCGCCCCGAGACCCTGATGGGCGAAGCCAAGGCTGTCCCAGGTCTGGGCCTCGCCCACCCGGTTGTGGACCTCGGCATGGAGTGCCAGTGCCTGCTCACAGTAGGCGATGGCCCGGACGTGCTCGTCCAGGCGGGCGTGACCCCACCCGATCGCGTTGAGCGCGTCCGCCGCGCCGCGCGCGTCGTCGCTGCCGCGGAACAGCGCCAGCGCCGCCTCGGCGTGCGGCAGCGCGTCGCGCGGGTTGCCCTCGATGTCGTACACCCAGGCGAGGTGCAGGTGGATGCTCGCCTGGCCCGGCCGGTCACCGACCGTCTCGTACCGCGTCATCGCGCTGCGCAGGTGCCGGCGGGCGGCACCGTACCGGCGGAGCTGGAGGTGTGCCAGCGCGAGGTCCCGGTGTGCCACCGCCTCGGCCCCCGGCTCACCGCGGCGTCGGGCGGCCGCGACCGCGACGGCCTGCACGGCGCTCAGGTCGTGCCACCGCGACAACCGGCTGAGCAGGGGAGTGAGGGCCTGGGCGAGCTGCCCGGCGTGGGCGTCGAAGCGGTGGGCGACCGCGTCGTCGACGGCGGCCAGCAGCACCCCCTGTTCGATGGTGAACCAGGCCAGTGCGGCCCGGTGGTCGGCGAACGTCGGCGGTGCCGCGTCGGTGGGCGGGGGCAGCGGATCGGTCGGCTGGTGGCCGGCGTCGACGAGCCTCGCCGCGGCACGGACGGCCCGCAGATAGTGGTCGAACACGCGCTTGCGGGCGGCTCTCCGGGCGGCCGCGGAGTCGTGGCTCTCCGTCAGTTCCTCTCCGTAGGCCCGGAGCAGGTCGTGACAGCGGAAGCGGCTGGGGGACTGCTCGGTCAGCAGGTTGGCCCGGGTCAACTCGTCGAGGGCCGGCCGGATCTGGTGTGGCGGTGCCCCGGCGAGGCTGGCCGCCGCCGCCGCGCCGAGGTCGGCCGTCGGGTGCAGGCTGATCTGCCGGAACAGTCGGGCCGCGTCCGGACTGAGCAGACGGTACGACCAGGAGAGCACCGTCCGCAGGTCGGTGGCGGCGTCGTCGGTGGCCAGGGCCGCGAGACCGCCCCTGGGTGCGGCCAGATCGTCCGCGATGGCCTGGAGGGGGAACGCGGGTCGGGCGGCGGCCCGCGCCGCCACGATGGACAACGCGAGGGGCAACCGCGCGGTACGGCTGACCAACTCGTCCACCGCGGCCGGCTGGGCGGTGGCCCGCGCACCGAGCCGGCGCACGAGCAACTGGCGTGCTTCGGCGGCGCTGGGCAGATCCAGTGCGACGGTGTGGGCGCCCTCGGCGGCGACCAGGCCCGGCAGCGTGTGGCGACTCGTCACGATCACGCCACATCGGCGGGACCCGGGCAGCAGCGGCCGGACCTGTTCGGCGTCGCGCGCGTTGTCGAGCAGCACGAGCAGCCGTCGGTCCGCGGTCAGGCTCCGGTACAGGGCGAACTGGGCCGCCGGTTCGGCGGGTATCTCCAGGGGTTTGACGCCCAGAGCGGGCAACAGCGATCGCACGACGACGGCGGACGGTGCCGCCTCCCGTGTCGCCGTGCCGAAACCGCCCAGGTCGACGTGGAGCTGCCCGTCCGGATAGTGGTGCAGGCTGTCGTGTGCCCAGCGCAACGCCAGCCAGGTCTTTCCGACGCCGCCGGTGCCGGTGACGACGACGGTGCCGGCCGATTCGGTGTCGTCGAGCAGCAGCGTCGTGAGTCGGGCCAGCTCGCTGGTCCGGCCGGTGAACAACGTCGGTGGGGCGGGCAACTGCCGGGGAACCATCCGTGCTGGCTGCCCCTCCGGCGGCCGTGCCCCGGATGTCGACACCTCCCGGTCGGCCCGCAGGATGCTGGTGTGCAACCGTTGCAGGTCGGCGCCGGGCTCGACCCCCACCTCCTCGGCCAGGACCCGACGCACCTGCCGGTACGTCGCCAGCGCGTCCGCCCGCCGTCCGGCCTGGGCCAGGGCCACCATGAGCTGCCCCCAGGGACGCTCGCGCAGTGGATCCCCGTCGATCCGGGTCCGGAGCGGCTCGATCAGCTCGTTGTGCCGCCCGGCGCGGAGATGGAGGTCCGCGACCTCCTCCAGCAGACTCGACCGCTGTTCCTGGAGCCTGGTCCGGACCGAGAGCAACACCCCCGCGCCAGGCAGTCCCGCGAACGGCTCGCCCCGCCACAGCGCCAGCGCCGCCTCGAACGCCCGCAGGGCATCCGCGCAGCGGTCCTGGCGCAACGCGTGATAGCCGCGCTGCGCCAGGTCGTCGAAGGTCAGACTGTCCACCGTCTGCCCATCGAGGACGAGACGATAACCGGTGGCTCCGGCGAGGATGGTGGGCTCCGGCGCGCCGGGGGACCGCAGCGCCCGGCGTAGCGCCCAGACGTAGGTCTTCACGTTGCCTGCTGCCGTCTTCGGCGGGCGTCCCTGCCACAGCTCGTCGACGAGCTGGTCGATGGTCCACGCGCTGCCCGGCTGCGACATCAGGACGGCCAGCAGGCGTACCTGCATCGGCGTGCCGAGCGTCAGCAGATCCCCGGCGGAGGAGCGAACCTCGACCGGCCCGAGCAGGTGGTACCGCATGGCTGACCTCCCCCGTGACCGCGGGCCATCACCCCACCGTACGGCCTGACGGCGGTCCATCGCCGGCCGCCTCGATCGCGGCGGTCCGGGCTGGCTCGCGTGTGGATTGTCCTCAGGGCGCGGCCCGAGACTGGCGAGGTCGATGCGGTGCAGAAGATCGACACGTCGCTGCCCCCATGGAGGCGAAGCTCCTCATGTAGCGAGCAGTGGCGTGCTTAGCTGCAGGGGTGATCACTCCCGTTTCCCTCGGCACGTGGCCGACACCGTTGGAGCCTGCGCCTCGGCTCGCGGCGCGGCTGGGGCTGGCCGAGCTCTGGTTCAAGCGTGACGACCTCAACGGCCTCGGCGGAGGCGGCAACAAGATCCGCAAGTTGGAGTACACCTGCGCCCAGGCGATCGCCGCCGGCGCCACCACGGTCATCACCTCGGGCGCGCCGCAGAGCAACCACGCCCGGCTCACCGCGGCCGCCGCCGCGCGGCTCGGTCTCGCCTGTGTGCTGGTGCTCGCCGGCCCGCCTGCGGCGAAGCGGCGTGGCAATCTGCTCCTCGACGGGCTCGCCGGTGCGGAGGTCGTCTGGGGCGGGGACGGCCCGCTCGCCGAGGTGGTGGCGGCCGAGGCGGAGAGGCGATCCGCCTGGGTGATCCCGTTCGGCGGCACCTCGCCCGCGTCGGTCCAGGGTTACGTGAACGGCGGCCGGGAGTTGCGGGCACAGGTGCCGGACGTCGACGGGACCGACGTGGTGGTGGCGCTCGGCTCCGGTGGCACGATGGCCGGGCTGGTGCGGGAGCTGGGTGCCGCGCGGGTGATCGGCGTGGATGTCGGTGCCCTGCCGGACCCTCGTACGACAGTCGCCGGGCTGCTCGACGGCGAGGTCGAGCCGGACGCGCTGCGGATCGACGGCTCCCAGGTGGGCGCCGGGTACCGCACGCTGACCGACGGCGCCCGGGCGGCGCTGGAGACGACCGCGCGCGAGGAGGGCGTCTTCCTGGACCCGACGTACACCGGCCGGGCGATGGCGGGGCTGCTGGCCGGCAGCTTCCCGCACGGCGACAAGGTCGTCTTCCTGCACACCGGGGGACTGCCGGGACTCTTCGGTCACCCCGACCTGTAGGGCGTCGACTGGCGGAAGCCCCGCGCGGTGCCCTTCGGCGAGACCGCACCGAAGGGCACCGCTCGCCGGTCAGGCGTTGGCGAAGTGCGCGCGGTGGTCGTGGGCGAACTCGGCGAAGGTCCGCGGCTGCCGGCCGACGATCCGGGCGACGTGGTCGTTGGTGAAGTCGCCCCACCCGGAGCCGTAGGCGACCCGGTACTCGGTGAGAACCTCGGCCGACCACGTGTCGAGGCCCGCCTGGAGCAGACTGTCGCGCGTCTGTTCCGGGTTCTGCGGTACGTACGTGACGGGCTGCCCGAGGGTACGAGTGATGTCCTCGGCGGCCTGGTCCAGGGTGATGCTCTCCGGCCCGGTCGGCGTGTAGATCATGCCCTCGTGCCGCTGCGGGGCGGCGAGGATCGCTGCCCCCGCGGCGGCGATGTCCCGGGCGTCGATCACCCCGACCCGCGCGTCGCCGAAGAGCCCGTAGAGGTGCTCACCGGCCTTGGCGCCGAGCAGGTTCTGCATGAAGTAGCTCGGTCGCAGGATCGTCCAGGGGATCCCGGAGTCCTGCACCTCCGCGTCGGAGAGCGCGTGCAGCCGACCGTTGCGGGTGGGCGCATCGTGCGCGGCACCGATCGCGGAGAGTCGGACGATGTGCCGCACGCCGGCCTGGCGGGCGGCCCACACCGCGTTCATGCTCTGGCTCGGGGCCAGCGGACCCATCGGCGTCAGCAGCCACAGCGTCGTGACCCCCTCGAACGCCGGGGTCAGTGTGGTGGGGCGGTCCAGGTCGCCGACGACGTACTCGACACCGTCGAGGCGGGGTGCGCGCGAGACGTCCCGGACGAGGGCGCGTACCGGCTGGCGGCCGGCGAGTTCGCGCAGCACCTCCCTCGACACGGTGCCGTTTGCCCCGGTTATCAGAATGGTCATGGTCGTCCTCTCGGTGGGGGCGAAACCGTGGTCGGGCCATCGGTCGCCGCCAGCGACGATATAGTCCAAAACTTGTACCGTCCAATGATTGGACTACGTTATGAAACGCAGCACACTGAAGGAGCAGGACCCCGACCTCGGGATCCTGGCCGTGCAGCTCTCCGCACGGGTGCAGCGGGAGATCTTCCGACACTCGGCGGAGCACGGGTTCGACGACGTCCGCCCCCGCCACGGCGCGGTCCTCGCGTACCTGGACGCCGAGGGCACCCGCCCCGGCGAACTGGCCCGGCTGGCCGGCCGCAACAAGCAGACGATGGGCGCGATCCTCGACGAGTTGGAGCGGCTGGGCTACGTCCGGCGTACGCCCGACCCGGCGGACCGCCGGGCAAAGCTGATCGTGCCGACGGACCGGGGTCGCCGGTTGATGGAGATCTCCGACGGTTTCGTGCAACTGATCGAGCAGAAACTCGCCGACACGCTCGGTCCCGACCGGTACCGGGACTTCCGAGACGCGCTGGGCCACGCCGTGGCGAGCCTGCCGGCGACCGGCCACGACACCGAGGGCTGAGCCGGCGGCGCGAACACCCGGACCCCGCGCTCCTCGGGGTGCGCCGGGCCGCCAGGGTGTCGTCCGGCCGATGCCGGGAAGGCGGCATCCGGCACGCGGTTTCGGCGATCGGCGGATCGAGAGGGGGCGGTGATGAGCCCGAAGAGCGCCCAGGGTGATGCGAGCGGCAGGTCGAGCATCGAGAGCGTCGACGTGAAGCTGGAGGTGATTGTCATCCCGGTGTCGGACGTCGACCGGGCGAAGGCGTTCTACCTGCGGCTGGGATGGCGCCTCGACCAGACACCGCCCGGCATCGTCCAGCTCACGCCGCACGGCTCCGACTGCTCGGTGCAGTTCGGGCCCGGGCTCACGTCGGCGGCCCCCGGCTCGGCCATGGCGTACCTGATCGTGTCCGACATCGAGGCGGCCCACGACGCCCTCGTCGCGGCCGGTGTCGAGGTCGGCGACGTCTTCCACGTCAGCCCGGACGGTCCGGTCGACGGGCCGGACCCGCAGCGGCGCAGCTACTTCTCGCGCGCCACGCTGCGCGACCCGGACGGCAACACCTGGCTGCTGCAAGAGATCACGACCAGGCTTCCCGGACGCATCGAGGGAGGCCGCACGTCGTTCGGCTCCACGAGCGACCTGGCGAGCGCGCTCCGGCGTGCGGCCGCCGCGCACGGTGAGCACGAGAAGCGGACGGGCGAGCATGACGACAACTGGCCCGACTGGTACGCGGCGTACCTGGTGAGCGAGCAGTCGGGGGCCGAGCCGCCCGAGTGAGCCGCGCCGTCAGCGCAGCCCGCGTACGAGGTTGTCGACGAGGGTGCGGGCAAAGTCCTCGGTCAGCGGCAGGTCGGGGATCAGCAGCCGGTGGTAGCAGGCGCCCCAGAGCTGGTCGACGACGGATTCCGGGTCGATGTCGGCGCGGAGCTGCCCGCGGGCCATGGCTCTGGTGAGGGTCTCCACGGCGAGCGCGCGACGGGGGCCGGAGTAGCGCTCCCGGTAGGCGGCGGCCAGTTCCGGGTCGGTCTGCGCCTGGCCGATGAGTTGGCTGATGACCCGCCCGGCAGAGGTGTCCCGGACGAGGTGGACGAAGGCGACGAGCTGGTTGGTCAGGTCGGCGACGATGTCGGCGGTGTCGGGGAAGGCCAACGTGGGGGCGACGACGGTGAAGTAGCCGTCCAGGGCGAGCGCCCCCCGGGACGGCCACCACTTGTAGATCGTCATGCGGCTGGCCCCCGCCTGGGCCGCGACCTTCTCGATGGTGAAGCCGGCCATGCCCTCGGCCAGCAGGAGGGCGCCGGCTGCCGTGAGGATCTCCGCGCGTACCTGATCGGCGGGGCGACGGCCGCGACCACGGCGCGGCGGGGTGTGGGCGTCCGGCGTGAGCTGGGCCACGGGTCCTCCCGGTTATATGGACAGCGTGTCTACGGGGTGGTTATATGGACACAGCGTACACAGCGGTGCCCGATCTCGGAACGCGCCGCGACCCGACCGAAGGAGACGAGGACCATGACGGCTCTACCACGACGACGGCTGGGTGCCTCCGGACCGGAGGTGTCGATCATCGGGCTGGGCGCGATGGGCATGTCGGACCTGTACGGCCCGTCCGACGAGGCGGAGAGCGTGGCGACGCTGCACGCGGCCATCGACGCCGGCGTGAACCTGGTCGACACCGGGGACTTCTACGGCTCCGGCCACAACGAGATGCTGATCGGTCGGGTGTTGCGTGAGCGCCGTCGGGACGAGGTCGTGCTCAGCGTGAAGTTCGGTGCGCGCCGCACACCGGACGGCGCGTTCCAGGCGGCACCGTACGACGTGTCGGCGGCGGCGGTGAAGGACCGGTTGGCGTACTCGCTGCGCCGGTTGGGCACCGACCACATCGACATCTACCGGCCCTCCCGGCTGAACCCGCAGGTGCCGGTCGAGGAGACCGTGGGCGCGCTGCTGGAGATGCAGCAGGCCGGCTACATCCGGCACATCGGGCTCTCCGAGGTGGGCGCGGACACCATCCGCCGGGCGGCGGCCGTCGCGCCGATCAGCGACGTCCAGATCGAGTACTCGCTGCTGTCCCGTGGCCCCGAGGCCGCGATCCTGCCGGCCCTGCGCGAGTTGGGCATCGGCTTGACCGCCTACGGGGTGCTGTCCCGTGGTCTGCTGAGCGGGCACTGGTCGGCGGACCGTGAGCTGACCGGCACGGACTTCCGGGCGAACAGCCCTCGGTTCCAGGGTGAGCACCTGGCCGCCAACCTGCGGCTCGTAGACGCGCTGAGCCGGGTCGCGCAGCGGCTGGGGGCCACCACGAGCCAGGTGGCGATCGCCTGGGTGGCGGCGCAGGGCGAGCAGATCGTGCCGCTTGTCGGCGCGCGGCGGCGGGACCGGCTGACCGAGTCGCTGGCCGCGGCCGACCTGGTGTTGGACCGGGAGGCACTGGACGAGATCGAGCGCGCCGTGCCGGCCGGTGCCGCCTCCGGTCAGCGGTACGCGGCCCCGATGATGGACCTGCTCGACAGCGAGAAGTGACGGCCACGTCAGGGAGTGGACCGCCAGACCCAGTTGCGCCGCTCGTAGAGCGGCACCAGCCCAGCCCGGCGCAGGTTGTTCAGCGACGGGTTCTGCGTACCGGATGCGGGCTTCCCGGTCTCGGCGAACAGCCACCGGCATCCGGCCTCGGCCGCGGCCACGGCGCGGGCGGCGATCAACGCCGACTGCGCGCCGAGACCGCGGTGAGCGGGTGCCGTCGCGGCGGCGTTGAGCGAGGCGGCCCCGTCGTGCAGGAACAGGTTGCCGCCCGCCACGAGCTCCGCGTCGTCCCACGCGGCGTACGGTCTCCAGGCCGGTTCGCCCACGGTCGCCGCCAGCATGTCGGTGAGCCCACCGGCCGGCATGCCGAAGCCGGCGAGCAGCACGTTCGCCCAGCGCTCCGCCTCGGCCGTCGGCACCGGGCCGACGCGCAGGCGGGTCGGGGTCGCGGCGACGTCACCGGGCCGAGCGGCGAGTTTGACCCAGGTGCTCCCCGCTTCGAGCCCGCGCGCCGCGGCGATGTCGTCGAAGCCCGCGGGCAGCACCGACGGGACGAGCTGGAGGACGGCCTGAGCGACGCCCTGCTCCCGGTAGAAGTCGAGGACGCCATCCAGGGTTCGCGCGGTGAACGGCTCGGTGATGCCGAAGCCGAGGGCCTTGCTCCAGTACCCGCCGGAGGGGTCGTTGCGCATCGCGAGGGCGACACCGCCGCCGATGCGCGTGGTCGCGATCCCCAGATCGGTGTACGCGGGCTCAGGTGCCCGTGACTCGTAGGAGTACATGAATTCGCACTCCACGCCTTCGGCGAGCGGCATCAGGTCGGCTGGTTCGATCATCAGCTGATCATCGACTTGTGCCGGTCCCAGGCCCGCACGAGCTGCATCCGGTTGTGGATACCCAGCTTGTGGTAGATGGACCGGAGTTGGGTGTCCACCGTGTGGAAGGAGACGAAGAGATGCCCGGCCGCCTCCTTCTTGGTGGCGCCGGCGGCGAGCATCTCGGCCACCCGCTCCTCCGCCGGTGTGAGCGCCTCGATGCCCGTGCGCGGCGGCTCATCGATCGACGACCGACGGCGCGGGGTGGCCGTGAGTTCGGCGCACCGTCGGTCGGCGGTCGCCTGATCGCCGGGCGCGCCGATGCGGGCGTAGAGGGCCGCCGCCTCGTGCGCGGCATCCCACGCCTGTGCCGGGCGCAGTAGGGGGCTGTTGGCGAGGTCGAGCAACGCGTCGGCCAGAGCCGGCCACGCGGTGGTGGTGCGCAGCCCGTCGACCGCGGACCGCAGTGCGCCGGGGTCGCGATCGAGCAGCCCCCTGGTCTGGTCCGCCAGTGCCTGCCACAGCGGGACCGGAGTCCGGGTGGCCACCAGTGCGACAAGTTCGGTGACCCGGCGGGCGGCCTGCGTGTCGCCGGCGGCCACCGCCGCGCGGACCAGACGGGGGCCGAACTGCGGCACCGGCAGGAGCGACCGCACCGACCGGTGCAGGTCGGCGACGATGCTGCCGAGGAGGTTCACCGGCTCGCTGAGGGCGGGATCGCGGACGGCGACGCAGAGGGCGGGCGTCCACACCGTACTGTCCGGCCACCGTCTCCGGGTGAGACAGGCGCGCAGAGCGGCGCGCGCCGCGTGGTGCTCGCCCCGGCGGTAGTGCACCTCCGCGAGGACCGTGACCAGTAGGGCACGTGTCTCCTGGCTGGTGTCCACCGAGTCGGATCCGAGCCTGGCGGCCGCGAGGGCGGCGGCCTCGGGCAGCTCGCCCACCGCGACCATGCGCAGGCAGTCCAGGGCGGTCAGGGTGCCGCTCAGCGGCGTACCGGTCGAGGTCGTGTCGTCGAAGGCCTGCCTGGTCGCCGTCCGGGCGTCCTGGTGCCGGCCCAGACCGAGCTGCACCAGGATCGCTTCGGTGCGGACCGAGGTGGCGTCCCGTCGGGCCGCCCTGGCGTCGGGGTCCAGTGCCGTCAGGACGGCGTGCGCGCCGGGTAGATCTCCGTGCGACAGCGCGCGGGCGGCCCGGCCGAGGGCGAGGTGGCGGGCGGATGACCGGTCACCCGAGGTGGCGTGCGCGGTGCCCGCGTCGCGCAGCAGTGCGTCGGCGTCCGGATGTCCGGTGCGGGCGGCGATGGTGGCGATGACGGCGAGCAGCGTGGCTCGGCTCGGGGCGTCCAGTCGCTGGTTGAGCGACTCCCGG
The DNA here is from genome assembly GCF_040647935.1 of Micromonospora sp. NPDC049204. Taxonomy (NCBI): domain Bacteria; kingdom Bacillati; phylum Actinomycetota; class Actinomycetes; order Micromonosporales; family Micromonosporaceae; genus Micromonospora; species Micromonospora sp. NPDC049204. Next base: position 24,244 of record NZ_JBEZDC010000030.1, read on the forward strand.
AGGCCCGCGAGGGCGACCGACGGTGGTTCCAGCGTCGCGATCTGTGCCAGGCGGCTCAGCAGCAGGGCACGGTGTCGCGTACCGCGGCCATTCGCGGCGATCTCGACGGCCAGGACGCGCAGGGCCGCCTCGCCGCGCCCGGCGAGCCGGAGCTGATCAGCCGCGGCGAACAGCCACCGTTGTCGTTGCTCGGTGTCGGTGGCGATGTCGTCAGCCGGGATCGCCGTGGCGTTGAAGGATGATTCGGACAATGGCGTTCTCCCCGGTGGTTACCCGGCGCGTCGAAAGGCCGTCCTGCGACCGAGCCTATCCACGGCGGGAGAGGCGGGCGACCAGATCGACGAAGCGGCGGGATTGCGGCGTAAGGCCCACGACGTCCCGAAATGACGGAACGTAATAGCGCGATCACGTGATGTGACGGCACCGACTTGGCCCCGATCATCGAAGCATGGCCCACACGACGTCGTCGCCCCTTGATCGTTGGCTGCCGAACAACGCGGCGGGTCGGCCCGACTGCTCCTCGACAGCCGACGACCGGGGCGAGCACCCGGATCGGACCAGCCTGCCCGGCGCGAACCGGCTCCGGGTCGTCCTGCTGGCTCTCGTCGTGTTCGCCAGCACCGGGGCGGGCGGCCACGCTCCGCCGTGGACCCGCCTGGTGGTGGTGGCGACCGCGGTGGCCGTACCCGCCGCGATCGCGGTCCAGTACGGATGGCCCGCAGTACGCACCCTGCTGGGGCTGCCGTCCCGGCCACGCCGGCGAGGCGGATCCATGTCCGCGCCCGAGCCGGCCCAACCGACATAAGGAGACAGCGATCATGGCGAACAGCGATCCTCAGCCGCGCCGCGGCGACCAGGGGGCACCGCCCCTCGCGGGCCGCAACATCGAACTGGAGCGGCAGAACCCCGATCTGGTGGTGCCGCCGACGACCGACAGTCGACTGGTGCCCAACCTCAAGTTCTCGTTCTCCCAGGCGCACACCCGAGTGGAGAAGGGTGGCTGGACCCGAGAGGTCACCAGCCGGGACCTGCCGATCGCCACCCAGTTGGCCGGCGTCCAGTTCGGATTGGAGCCGGGCGGCTACCGCGAGATCCACTGGCACCAGCAGTCCGAATGGGCCTACATGCTCAGCGGCAGCTGCCGGATCAGCGCCGTCGACCACGAGGGACGCAACTTCATCGAGGACGTGAAGGAGGGCGACCTGTGGTTCTTTCCGCAGGGCGTACCGCACAACATCCAGGCGCTGGACGACGGCGCCCAGTTCCTGCTCGTCTTCAACGACGGGGCCTTCTCGGAGAACAACACCTTCCTGCTCAGCGACTTCTTCGCCCACACTCCCCGGCACGTCCTGGCCAAGAACTTCGGCTGGACGATGGAACAGATGGAGAACCTGCCCGAGCGGGAGAAGTACATCTTCCAGGGCGACGTCCCGCCGCCCCTGCAACAGGACCGGGTGGTCAGCCCCACCGGCGACATCCCGCGCAGCTTCAAACACCGGATGACCGCGCAGACCCCGCACCGCTTCCGCGGCGGGACGGTGCGGGTCACCGACTCGACCAACTTCGCCGCGTCCGTGACCACCGCCGCGGCTCTCGTCGAGGTCGAGCCCGGGGGAATGCGCGAGCTGCACTGGCATCCCACCACCGACGAGTGGCAGTACTACATCTCCGGCACCGGTCGGATGGGCGTCTTCGCGTCCCAGGCCGCCGCCCGGACGTTCGACTTCCAGGCCGGCGACGTGGGCTACGTGCCGTTCGCCTACGGGCACTACATCGAGAACACCGGTGACGAACCGCTGGTGTTCCTGGAGATGTTCCGGCATCCGCGCTTCGAGGACATCTCGGTGATGCAGTGGATGGCCAACACGCCCCACGAGATCATCGCGGACACGATAAACGTGCAGAAGTCGATGGTCGACGCCTTGCCGACCACCAAACAGGTGGTGATCTGACCACGGTGGCCGGCCCTCGCTGATCAGCTCCCGGCGGGTGCCGGCGAGGTGGGCGCCTGGGCAGGTCGTCGGCGTCGGGACACCGCGCCGGCGACGACGTCGACGACGAGGAACGCGAGCAGGGTGAGCCCGAACAGGGGCAGCGCCCAGCCGACCGCGACGACCACCGGTACGCCGATCAGCAGGGCCCAGAGCGGCAGTCCGCGTACGCCGCCACGGGCCGGCGGGGTGCCGGCGAGGGCGCGTCGGTCGGTGCGGGTGGGTCGACGTTGCCACCACATGCGGTAGCCCCAGACGATGACGCAGAGCAGCCCGAGGGCGAGCGCGGCCAGCAGGATCTGGTTGACCAGGCCGAAGAGCAGGCCCATGTGGGCCTGGATGCCGAGCCCGCTCAGTTGGGCCAGCAGGGGCCAGTCGGCGAAGTCGCTGCGCGCGGTGACCGTGCTGGTGGCCGGGTCGACGGCGATGCGGTCCTTGGCGACCGGCCAGGTGTTGTCGATCTGCGTGACGGTCCAGGCGGAGCCCGGCTCCGCCGCCGGGATGATCTCGACCGGCCCGGAGAGCCGCGCGTCGCGGGCGACCGTCAGCACCCGGTCGAAGGCCGCCGACTCGACCGTCGCGCCCTCCCCGGCGGCACCGTGGTGATGGCCGCCGCCCGGCTCGGCGGGGACCGCACTGAGGCTGGTGGAGATCTCCGGCGTACGGGCATTGAGCGCGTCGAGGCCGGAGGCGAAGTTCGCGCCGGCGTAGCGGGACCAGGTCAGGCCGGTGGCCGAGAGGAAGAGCAGTCCGACGGTGAGCCAGATGCCCGTGGTGGCGTGCCAACTCCGGGTGCGGCGAACACCCCGGCCCGTGGACAGGTCCGGCACGAGCAGGTGTCGGGCGCTGGCTCGGGCTGCGCTGCGTCGACGCCACCAGAGGATGACCCCGCCGAGCGCCATCACCCACAGCCAGCTCGCGGCCAGCTCGGAGTAGTTCTCGCCCACCGTGCCCAGGTGCAGGTGGCGGTGCAGGTCGTCCAGCCACGTCGCGGCCGGCGTCGAGCCGAACCAGGTGGTGAGCTGCCCCTGGGACTCGCCGGTGTACGGGTTGATGTAGACGGTGTGCTGCTTCTCGCCGAGCTCCGGCAGGGAGAAGACCACAGTTGTGGTCCGGTCGCCGTCGCCGGGCTGCACGGCGGTGATGCTGCCGGTGGGGTGCGCGTTTCGCGCGGCCCCGACCTGCTCGGCCAACGGGAGCTGCCGGTCACCCACCGGGGCGGCGGTCAACTGGTCGCCGTAGAGGAACGAGTCGAGTTGCGGGGTCGTGGTGTAGGCGAGCCCGGTCAACGCGGCGACCACCAGGAACGGGGCGACGAGGATGCCGGCGTAGAAGTGCAACCGCAGCAGCAGCGCGCCGAATGGCGACGGACGCCGAGCCGGCCGGGCGGGTTTCTCGGGTGCGGAGGGCTCTGGCGTCGGCGTGCCGGACAACTCGGTAAGAGACATGGTGATCCGATCGGAAGAGTCGGGAGGCACCCGAAGGCGTCTCCCGTACTGGTCTGGTCGCCCGGTGGTGTGTCGCGTCGGCTCTGTCTGGTAGTCGGCTGGCCGGCGGCGCCGGTTCCCGGCGACGTGGAGGCCGATTCGCCGACCGGAAGGGCCGCTCGATCGATCGAGATCTTGGAAGAAAGGTGCCCCTTGAGGGGCGGTTTCCTTCCAAGATCGCAAGGGGTCGGTCAGCGACGGGCGGCCCGCCGCCACAGCAGCCCGGCCGCCACCACGACGAGGACGGCCAGCACGGCACCCGCGACGAGCACTGCGGCACCCGGGCCGCCGGCGGTGTCCTTCGCGGTGGCGGCGGCGGACGCGGTGGCGGCTGACGTACCGGCGTCGGCGACCGGCGCGGCGCTGGACGCGGGGTCGGCAACCGTGAACGGGTACGACCCCTGGACGGGGTGCCCGTCGGCGGAGACGACCCGGTAGGCGACCGTGTACCTGCCGTTGGGCAGTGCGCCGGTGATCTGGACCGTGCTCGTCGCCCCGGTGACCACCGGCGCGCCGGTGGTGAGCTTCCGCTTGGCGGCGTCGGTGAGCACGATCGTGGTGAACGTGGGGTCGAGCCGCTGCATGAATTCGAGGGCGACCTCGGTCGGCGCGCGCGACAGGGTCGTGTCCCGAGCCGGCGTCGACGACTTGAGCGAGTTGTGCGCCCAGGCCGGGCTGGCCGGAATGAGCAGCGCCACGAGGACGGCGAGCGCCGCCGCGCCGAGCCGGACGGCGGTGGGGCGGGGTGGCGGCACGGTCCTGGTGACGTCTCCGGTTGGCGGGGTCATCCGAGCACCTGCTCGCCGATCCAGCCGTCCGGCGTACACCCGGGTGGGATGGCGAAGACGGCGGAGCCGATCGGGGTGGTCCATTCGTTGAGCAGGTCCCGGTCGGCCAGTCGGCGTTGGATGGGCAGGTACTGCCGGGCGATGTCGGCCTGGTACGAGGTGAAGATCAACCCGCTGTCGGCGTGGCCCTCGGCGGTCGGCACACCGTCGTAGTTGTAGGGCCGGCGCAGGATCTTCAGCCGGTCGTCGGTTTCTCGGGCCCGGGTGAGGTGGGAGAAGTCGGGGATGACGGTGAGCCCGTCGGGGCCGGTGGCGGCGAAGTCGGGCTCGTCGTGCTCGTCGGTGCCGGTGAGGGGCGCGCCGGTGTCGAGCCGCCGCCCGATGGCGAGTTCGCGGTCGGTGCGGCCGAGCAGGTCCCAGGTCTCCATGTTCATGCTGATGCGCCGTACCACAAGGGTGGTGCTGTCGCGAAGCCACGCCGGGCCGTCCGGCACCCACAGTGCGGTGTCCAGCGGGGTGCCCGGCCGGGGGTTGGCTGTGCCGTCGAGCTGGCCGAACAGGTTGCGCTGCGTGTGGCCGCCCGGTTCGACGCCGGGGCTGCGCCGGAAGCCCTGCTGGACCCAGCGGACGACGGCGAAGGGCCGGCTGTCCTTGATCAGGACTCGTTGGGCGTGGGCGACGGTGACCGCGTCGTCCGCGCAGATCTGCACCAGCAGGTCGCCGCCGGACCAGGCCGGCTGGAGTCGATCGACGCGGAACGAGGGCAGGTCGGTGACCGAGGCCGGTCGCCGGTCGTCGACACCGGCGGCCCGGTACAGGTCGGGCCCGAAGCCGAACGTCACCGTCAGCCGCGCCGGCAGAAGCCCGAGTTCGGCCTCGGTGTCGGCAAGCGCGGGTTGGCCCTGGGTGAGCCGGGCGGCGTCGTCGGTGAGCAGCCGCAGCATCCGCCCCAGCGCGGCCCGGTCGGTGCCGGGTCGCAGGGTGAACGCGACGAATGCCGCGTGCGCCTGCGGTTCGGTGGCGACCCCGGCCTGCCGGGCGCCGTGAAACGGCTCGACCAGGCCGCCCACGCTCGCCGCCAGCGTCGTGTCGGCGATGGTCGCCGGCGGTGGTCCGGTCTGCCCGGCACGGGTCACGGCGATCGCGGTCCCGCCGGCCACGGCACCGCCGACGGCGAGAGCCCCGCCGGTGAGCAGGCCACGCCTGCTCACCGGCCGGACGGGTGACGTCTCGGTCACGACGCCGGGCTCATGCTCATCCCCGGCGTAGCGCTCGTGCCGGGCATGGGCTCGCCGTGCCCGGGGGCGTAGCTCTCCTGCGCGCCGGTGAACGGCTTGGCCACCGCGCGGAACTGCTGGGTCCGGCCGTCGGCGAAGGTCAGGGTGACTGTCAGCTCGTCTCCGGCCTGGACCGGCTTGGTGAGGTCCATCAGCATCAGGTGATCGCCACCGGGCTCCAACGCGTGCGTGCCCTTGGACTTGATCACGATGCCGCCCTGCTTCTGCCGCATGACCATCTTGCCGTCCTTCATGGCCATCTCGTGCAGCTCCATGGGCGACACCTCGGTCGTGGCGCTGGTCAGCGTGACATCGCTGTCACCGTCGTTGACCAGGGTCCCGAAGGCCGCCGTCATCCCCTTGTCGGCCGCCTTGACCCACGGGTCACGAATGCCGAGCACACCGGCGTCCGGGTTGGCCGAGACCGACGCGGACGGCGCGGGCTGCGCTGCCGACGGAGAGTCGGACGAGCCGCAACCCGCGGCGCCCACCGCCAGGATGGCGGCGGCGAGGACGGTGGCCAAGTGGCGTGAACCGAACGGGTTGGTGCTGCGCATGTGTTCTTCCTCCGATGATCGCTGCTGGCTGGATGGTCGGCCGCAGCGGGGAGAAAGTTCCGGCTCAGGGCACGTTGATCGTGAACTCGGCGGTGTGCACCTTGCCGGCGACCTGGAAGTCGAAGAACGCCCGGTACCGGCCCGAACTCGGGGCGGTCAGCCAGAACTTGACCGACCCGTCGACCAGCTCCGGCTCGGGGTGGACGTGCACGTACCCGAGGTCGCCCTCGCGGACGACGACCAGGTGCCCGTACGCGCCCAGGTACGGCTCCAACTGCACGGGCACGGTCGGGTCGGCGCTGACCTTGAAGTGCATCGGCGCCGTCACCCCCACCGTCGGGGTTCCGGTCATCGACACCGCGTACGGCCCGGCCTTCGCCTGGGCCTGCACTGGCGGCAACGCGGTCGGGGTGTGCGCGCCGGGCACGGTGTGGTCGACGCCCAACACGAGCGGAATCTGCGTGTCGTTGGTCGCGGTGACGGAGAAGTCGGCGTAGACGCGGTAGCCGCCGGGCCGGGCCAGTGTCAGGGGGACGCTCCAGGTGCCGTCGGCCGCCATCGTCGGGTGCAGGTGCTGATAGCCGGACAGGTCGCGGCCGACCACGATCAGGTGCAACGGCTTGTCGTGGACGACCGCGAAGCGGGTCGCCGGTTGCCGGTCGGTCCCGACGATGCGGAACCGGTAGTCCGCGCGTACCCCGGGCGGTTGGGACCGCTCCAGTGGTTGCAGGGTGTAGCCGCCGGCGCTGACCGTCGTCCCGGTCGCCAGCGTCTCGCCCGTCGCGCCGTCACCGCGATGCGTGTGCGGCCCGGTGCCCGCCGGGTGTTGGTGCCCGTCGTTCGCGGCGCCCTCCTGGCCCGGGGCGGGCGGACCGCCCGCGGGCTGCCGGGCGCTGCGGTCCGCCGGGTTCCCGTCGCCGGTCCCGATGCGGGCCAGACCGAACCCGGCCAGCAGAGCGATCACCAGCCCGCCGACGAGCAGGGCAAGGTGGGTGTTGCTCAGCCGGGATCCGGGCGCTGCGGCGGCGAGATCCGTGTCGGGCCGTGCTCCGGGCTCGACCGTGGGCTCGCCGTCCGTACCGGCGACGGTTTGATCGGTCGGCGTCGGATCGACCGCGACGCCCGTGCGGGCCGTGACGACCGCGTTGCCCTTGCGTGCCGCCGGCACGGTGGTGGGCCGCCGCTTGTCGCCCGGAGCCGGCGCGACGACGGGCCTGCGACCGTCGGCCTTGCCACCGCCGATGGTCTTGCCGCCGGTGGCCGGGCCAGTGCCGGCCTTGTTCGTGGGACGGGCACCACCGCCGCGTCGACCGGAGGTCGCCGGCGAGGTGCGGCCCCGGCCGGTGGGTCTGCGGGTGGAAGCCGATCGGCGACGCCAGAAGATGTACGCGGCCACCGCCCCGGCCGCCGCGACCACCACCGCCCAGCCGGCCAAGGCCACCGTTCCGAAGCCGCTCTCCTCGGTGGACCCGGTCGACGGAGCCGCCGCAGCCGGCGGGTTGGACGGATCGTCCGCGGTGGTCGGCACCGCCGAGGCCTGCCCGGACGTGTTGTGCTGCTCGGTGGCGGCCACCAGCGCCGGGTCCGGTTGGGTCGACGGCGGGCTCCACCCCTTCGGCGCCGCGGCCACCCGCCCGTCGTAGCGGAAGGTCAGGGTGCCCCGCACGGTGTCGCCGTCCGAGGCGACCGACAGGTAGCTCACCGAATACTGGCCCTTGGCGGGCAGGTGGGCGACGGTCACCACCGCGGGGAACCCCGTCGTGTACTCCCGTGGCTCGAACTGCCCGTTGACCAGGAAGTACTCCCGTACCGGCTTCTCCAGCGGCTTCGGCTCCCCCTGCGACCAGCCGTCGTCGACCCGGGTGCCGTCCGGGGCGGTGACCGTGAAGAACGCGTTGGCGGCGGCCTTCTCGGTGAAGTAGAGCCGCACCGCCGTGAACGGCTCGCGCACGGTGGAGCCGCCCGCCGGTGTGGACTCGGCGAGGGTCCCGTGAGCCGCGGCGGGTTGGGCGGACGCGAGCAGGGCGACCGCCGAGGCGAGGAGGAACGCGAGGAGGCCCGAGACCACCCGCCCGCAAGTCTGGGGGAGACGACGCATCTGGATATCCTCACCCTCGCGAGACTTTTTTCAAGAGGTGGCGATCTTCTTCCTCCGACGACAAAAGTTGACGACGAGGTCGCGGGCCGTCGCAGCGGGACGCCCCGGGTGGACACATTCCCTGGCCAGCTATGCTGCCGACGGCGCTGGTTCGCCCCGTCGTGACCGGCTGGGCGTCGCAAGAGGGAACCCGGTGGAAATCCGGGGCTGCCCCGCAGCGGTGAGTGGGAACGACCGCCGTCATCAGCACTGGGCCAACGGCCTGGGAAGCGACGGCCAGTAGGGGACCGGCGCGACCGGTCAGGCCCGCGAGTCCGAAGACCTGCCGGCGCCGCGTACACAACCGTGTGCGCTGCCGTCGGCCTCGCGGGTGGGCTGAGCGGGTGACGGGCCGTGCGTGTGGCGCACGGCCAGGTCCTCGTCAGCGCGTGTCCGCGACCCGGCGGTGTGGTTTCCCGAGGGACGGACTACCGCTGTGCACGACACCACCACGATCGCCGGCCGAGCGCCGTCGGCGTCGCACCTGACCCTGTCGCAGATCATGGACCAGCACCACACCAACCTGATGGGTACGGTGCGCGGCGGCCGGATCCTCAACCTCATCGACTCCGTCGCCGGTGTGGTCGCCGCCCGGCACTCCGACGGGCCGGCGGTGACCGCTGCCATCGACGAGACGGCGTTCCTCCGCGCGGTGCGGGTCGGTGACGTCGTACACGTCGATGCCCGGATCACCTGGGCCGGCCGCAGCTCGATGGAGGTCGCCGTCAAGGTGACCGCCGACCGGTGGGACCGGGCGGTGCCGCCCACCGACGTGGCCACCGCCCACCTGGTCATGGTCGCCATCGACGACGACGGTCAGCCTCGTACGGTGCCGCCGCTGCTGCCGGAGACCGACGGGGACCGGCGACGGTACCGGGAGGCGGAGATCCGCCGGGAGCACCGGCTGGCGCTGCGACGCGCGTTGCTCGACGGCGCCGACGACGCCTGACGCGCCCGTTGTGACGGTGGCCGGTCCGAGAACCCGCCCCACCGCCGATCCGGTCGGATAGCGTCCACGAGAGGCCCCGATCACGGAGAGTGTGGATGGCGATGCGCGCTGCGGTGCTGCGGGAGTTCGACGTTCCGCTGACGATCGAGGAGATCGACCAACCCAGCCCCGAGCGCGGGCAGGCGCTGGTGCGGATCGTCGCCAGCGGGGTCAACCCGCTCGACACGAAGATCCAGGCGGGAAAGGCCGCGCACGCACGCATCCAGCTCCCCGCGGTGCTCGGCCTGGACCTCGCCGGCGTCGTCGCGGCGGTCGGTGCGGAGGTGACCGACCTCGCGCCGGGAGACGAGGTGTACGGGCTGTGCGGGGGCGTGGGCGACCTCCAGGGTTCGCTTGCCGAGTACGCCGCCGTGGACACCCGACTCCTGGCCCGCAAGCCGAACACCCTCTCCATGCGGGAGGCCGCCGCGTTACCCCTGGCGGCGATCACCTCCTGGGAGGGGCTTGTCGACCGGGCCGGGGTCCGGGCCGGCCAGAAGGTGCTGGTGCACGGCGGCGCCGGTGGCGTCGGTTACGTGAGCGTCCAACTCGCCCAGGCGCGCGGCGCCGCGGCGTACGCCACGGGCGGGCCGGCGAGCATGTCTCTGATCGAGAGCCTGGGCGCGGTAGCGATCGACTACACCTCGACAAGCGTCGAGGAGTACGTGCAGAGGTACACCGACGGTGCCGGGTTCGACATCATCGCCGACAACGTGGGCGGCGCGACCCTCGACGCGTCGTTCGCGGCGGTGCGCACCTATCACGGCCACGTGGTCAGCGCGTTGGGCTGGGGGTCGCACTCGCTCGCCCCGCTGTCGTTCCGGGGAGCGACCTATTCCGGGGTGTTCACTCTGCTGCCGCTGCTGACCGGGCAGGGCCGCGAACACCAGGGCGACATTCTGCGCGAGGTCGCGGCGCTGGCCGACGCCGGCATGTTGCGCCCGCGACTGGATCCACGCACGTTCACGCTCGACACGGTCACGGACGCCCACCGCCTGGTCGCCAGCGGCACCGCGAACGGCAAGGTTGTCGTGGACGTCGCCGGTTGAGATGCGGGGACCGTCCCTCCGATCTGCAGGGCGCGTCGCGCCGCTGCGGGCCGCCCTTTGACCCTGGAGCTTCTGCGTCGCATTGCTGCCGCGCCCTGGCGTCTCGTAGGCGTCAAGGCGCTCGTGACGACGGATTCGGTGGTGGCAGCCGGATACCCTGCTCGATAACCGACCGGGGAGAGCCAATGGGCCTGTCAAGCCGTGAGTGTCCGGACTGCAGACGACGGGTCAAAGAGCCGTTTCAAGAGACAATCACCGGCCGCAAGGTCTGCCCTGACTGCGCCAACGCCCTCTTCATGGGCTCTGCTGCCGGCGCAATCACGGGGAATGTCGGCTCCGGGTACGGCGTCTGGGCCATGCTCATGCGCAAGATCCGGCGTTCGTCTGAGTGACGACCAGGACGACTCTGTCCGGACGTCCATGAACTCCGGTGGACTTTGAGGCAGCTCAATCGGTGCTTCCTGCGGAACGAAGGTGTCAAGCTTCGCCAGCGATGCGCCGTCGAAGTTGGTGCACCGCAACTCACTTGACTGGTGCGATCCGCCCGCGATTTGGTGGCGCCGTGAGCAAACTGTGGACCGCCCCCGAGAAAGACCCCAGGACCTTCGGTCAGCCCGTCGGCGAGAAGGCGACCTACCGGGAGTACCTCGGCAACTACCGCCTGACCATAGAGATGAAGTGCGACGGACTGGACGCCGAGCAGCTCGGCCGACGCTCGGTACCGCCCAGCACCCTGAGCTTGCTCGGCCTGGTCCGCCATCTGGCGCAGATGGAGAACCAGTGGTTCCAGCGTGTGCTGCAGGGGCGTACCGACGCACCGTGCCTTTACCAGCACGAGGACGACCCGGATTGGGACTTCGGGGGCGCGGTCCCCGACCCAGCGGTGGTGAAGGACGCCTTTGCCACCTGGAAGGCCGAGATCGCCAGGGCGGACGAATGGCTCGACGCCCTCGACGAGGCCGACCTGGGCCGCGAGGTGCTGGTCGACGGTGGCAGCCACGCCACGCGCGACGTGCTTGTCCACGTGATCGAGGAGTACGCGCGGCACGCTGGCCACGCCGACCTCCTACGCGAGTGCATCGACGGGCGAACCGGCCTGTGACCCACCACGGCGGTGGGTCAGCACAAGGACCGCCGTCAGGAGGCAACCTCACCGTGAGGAACGCCGCAGGTCACGCAACCGCTCGTCTGAGTTCCGCTTCAACGTCTGACTCAGGAGTTCCTGGCTCGTACGAAGTCCGCGTAGTCCTCCCCGGCAACCCCGTGGTTGACCCAGCGATCCGGCGACGCCCCGGTCGCTCGCTGTGCTAATTCCAGCGCTTCGGCCGGGTCTTCAACGTGACCGATCAAGCGGCCAGGCCCTGGGTCGTCCTCGCCGTCTGGGTCCAGCGACGGGAACACCGACAGGTCCCGGCGGCTCTCGTCGTCCAGGTCCTGCACGTTCTGGATGGACACGTTGTAGCCCTCTTTCCAGGGCCAGATGGACACCCAGCGGATGCCTTCGACGCCCGCAATCACGACGGGTCCGAGGAACTGCTCGGCCCCCTTCTTGCGGTGCAGCGCGCCGAGGAGGAACGACCTGCTGAGGTGTCGCACCCTCGGAGGTTAACCGGCCCCCCGTTTATGCAAAATGCGAGCCCGGTTGCTGTCGACAGCAACCGGGTCAGACGGGGAGGGGCTCAGCCGGAGAAAGGCGGAACATTGCCCGAGGTTACAGGCACCTAGGGAGAGATTCACTCGGCGACGAAGACGCCAACACCGGGAAGTGTTTCGGTCATTCCTTTGATCCGTAGTACCTGCATTGCGCGGTCGATCACCGGCTCGGTAACCCCGTAGTGCTCAATCAGCTCTCGCCGACTCGGCAGCTTGGAGCCGGGCTGGAACTCGCCGGCCTTGATGCGTTCGGCGAGGTCGTCGGCGATCTGTTCGTAGCGGTAACGCGGTGGCACGTGGCTCTCCTCGGTTGGCAACACGAGTAGACCACCTACGTCAGCCCTTGACTACCCAACGGTACCTGTGGGAGGTTGCCGAGGAGGTCGATTCCCTCGGTTGGCGCTGTGGGCCGTCCTCGCCGGCGTGGATGTCCGGCGCGTCCCCCGCGCTCGGGCATCCACGCCTCCAGATCGCTCCGGTTTAAGGAGACGGCAGTGCTCCCTTCGACAAGGGCAGGGCAGATCCTGGCGCGAGCAGGCGAGGCGAGCCGGTGAAGCGAGTTTCGTACGACGAGTACGTGCTGGCGCTGACGCTGACGCTCGCTCGCCGTCACCGGCCCGTCTGGTCCTGGCGACACTGGCGGCGCATCTGCCGCTGCGGAGGCGCGCTGCCATGCCGAAGCCGGCATCGCATCCCGATCAACCGCGGCCACTGGCCCAGCCAGGACGGCCCGCAGTGACCACTCACCACCCGATCAGGCCGGCCTGGACGTGCGGTGGCTGTGCTTGGGAGTGGCCATGCCAGACCCGGCGTCAAGAGTTGCGAGCGGAGTACGACCGAGCCCCGGTCTCACTGGCCCTCTACCTGGCGGGTCAGTTCGTCGACGCGACGCAGGACCTGGCCCACGTTCCCGCCGGACTCCTGCACTACCGATTCCTCGGCTGGACCCGATGAGCATCCTGCGGCCCGGTGACGAGAAGTTCCACTACAGCGACGGCTCGCACAGGTGGATCCCACCGGATCCGGACTACGACCAGGAGGTCTGGGACGAGCAGGTGCGCCAGCACAAGCACGGCCACCTCAGGAACGAGCGTCCGAAGGTTCGCATCCAACGCCTCGTCTGACGCCAGCTGTGCAGCAGCGAAGTAGAGCAACCGGGCCAGCCGAACCTAGCCGAGCAGCGCGCCATTCAGGGACATCAAGCGCTGGGTTGGCCAGCGGACGAGGCAAGGGCATGATCAGGCGGTGATCTCCTGGCCGACGTGGGATGAGTGGTTGGCGACTCTACCGCCAGATGTCCGCGATTCTGCGTTATCGCTGGCGGCGAGGTTCAAGGAGCTTGGAGCCCAAGACCCGGAGGGGTGGGCAAGGTCGGAGATCAGCGAGAACATTCCGCAGCTGGCTCGGTTCATGGTTTTGCGCGCCTTGTGGCGGGATGCGATATCTCCGTGGATGGATGCCAGTGCTCTGTACGACGTGGCGGCCGCGCGGCGGTTGGTTGAGGCAGGCGCGGATCCTCACGACGTGCTGCTGGTCGCGCGAGCTGGAGCGTACGAGGCGGTCGTTGCCACGGTGTGCATCCTCGACGAGGGTGGCGACCCGCACGCGCGCGAGAGCGATCCCGGCTGGCACTTGTCCGAGACGGACGCGGAGTGCAATCCGACGGGCCGCGAGATCGGCGGGCTCCAGGAATCTCTGGGGGAGACGGACCCATCCGGCAACGACGGTGCCGACCTGTGGGAGTGACGCGGCTGGGTGACTAATCGGGTGATGATCGGGACGGATGTCAGCGGACGAGCAGGGACCTTCGTGGACGGTTCAACAGGTGAAGACCGGCTTACTCCTGCGGCGGGGGAGTGAGCCAGGCAAGGGGTTGTCCGCTGAGGGCGGCGTCGGCGAGGCGGTGGGCGCTGGCGGTCTTCAGTGCCACTCGCGAGCTGTCAATCCAGCGCTGGACATTGTCGATGCCCTGATGGCGGTACTCGACGGCTTGGACGAGGCATTCCAGCTTGTCGGCGTCGCGAGCGACGACGGCTTCCAGCGTCTCGCCGGCTTCGTACTCGGCGACGGCAGCGGTGATGACGTCGGCGACGGCCGGTGGGCAGGCCGCAACCTGGTCGGCGGTGACGGCGGTGTTGGGTACGGCGGTGAGATAGCGCCTGGCGATGTGTGGGATGTCGGTGATCCGGGTTTCCTGGGTGTCGTGCAGAACGCAAAGCATCGACACGCGGGCCGGGTCCGCGCCCTCCATGGCGGCGAGCATCATTCCGATGAGCGAGGTCCGGAACGAGTGCTCGGCGATGGATTCGGGGTGCTTGACGCCAGCGAACCACCAGCCGGTGCGGGCGGCGCGCTTGAGGACGCCGGCCTCGAAGATGAAGCTCATTGCTCCGGCGGCGTCGTGGTCGTCGGTCATCTGCCCGTCCCTGTGCCGGTGAGTGCGTCCGCCCGCAGGCGGTAGACGATAGAGGTTAGTTCCTGCCGCGACTGGTCTGGGACGAGCAGGTCGACAGCACAAGCGCGGCCACCTCAGGAACGAGCGCTCCAAGGTCCGCCTCCAACGCCTGCCCGATACCAGCATCGCCCACCTTCCGATTGTGCAAGTCACGAGCCCGTTGCCCGGTCGATCGACAATCGGCTGTCCGCGCGTACGTCTTAGCATTGCGAGCAGCGGTCCGTAGCGCGGGTGCGGCGGCCGTCGCGATGACCGGGCGTGCAGCCCTCCGAGGAAATGGCAGGGAGGAGGCGGGACAGTGGCGGTTGAGCGGTTCGGTTCATTGGCGGAGTCCGGCGTCACGATGCGGCTCTGTGTGGGTGCCAGTGACATTGCCGGCGTCCAGGCCGTCCGTGCCAAGGTGCACCGGGTCGACGGCGATCTCTGGCTGCCCGGTCCCGATACCAGCGATGACCCCAACGGCGTACACCCGTTCTGTCTGATCGCCCAAGGCGATTCGGGGCGAATCGTGGGCTTCACCTGGATGGACTGGTGGTCCGAAGCGGCCGATACCCGGGTCTACCTGCTGAGTGGCTGTGTGAGCCCAGCGTGGCGCAGACGGGGCATCGGCAGCGCCATGCTGCGGTGGCAGGAGGCACAGGCCATCGAGTTCGACGGCAGCAGGCCGGTCGGCGGTCGGAGCGTCTTCGGCGCGAACGTGGGCGAGCACCAGCCGGGCAAGCTGGCACTGCTGACAGCTCACGGTTACCGGGTCGCGTTCACGGTCGTTGACATGGCCCACGACCTCAGCGGCTTACCGGACGGCGACATTCGGCTGCCCGAAGGGCTCGTCCAGCGTCCGGTCGAGGCTGCCCACCATCCCCAGATCCACCAGGTGATCGAGGAGTGCTTCGCGGGATCACGTAACGGCCACCGGCCCAGGACCTACGAGGAGTACCTCCGCGACGTCCAGGACATCGACATCTGGTGCGTCGTTTGGGCGGGGGACGACATCGCCGCGGTCGTGGTGAACGAGTTGCAGGCCGACGGCACCGCGTTGACGCCGTGGGTTGCCGTGGGCACCGCGTGGCGTCGGCGGGGCGTCGGTCTCGCGGTGATGAGGCGCACGCTGCGTATGTTGGCGGAGGCGGGAGCGTCGACGGCCCGACTCGGCACGGTCGCGGAGAACCCGAACAACAGCGTTCGGTTGTACGAGAAGGCGGGATACCGGGTGACGGCCTGGCGACCCCGTTACCGCAAACCAGTCGAGGCGCGCTGAGCTGAGGCGGCGGGATCCTCTCGAAGGCTTACTCCTGCGGCGGGGGAGTGAGCCAGGCGAGGGGCTGTCCGCTGAGGGCGGCGTCGGCGAGCGCGTTACTCGGTCGGGGGCCGGGTGGTTGTGGCCGATTCAGGTGGCGTCGATGGCGTGTCCGGTACGACGACGAGGCTGACGACGCGGCGGGTCCGGCCGTCGCGGGTGTTGCCGGTCCGACTGACGACGGCGTGTTCGATCTCGGCGACCATCGTGGCGAACTCTTCGTCGGTGAGCCAGACGGCGGCCTGTCGGTAGACCACGCCGTCGCGGTGGGGGTCGGCGTGTTCATGGGCGAGGTAGCGGTCGAAGTCGCCAAGCAGTGACGCCGCGAACGTGGTGTAGGCGCGTCGGTGATCGTCGAGGGTCATCGTGGCCCGGGCGGCGGGGCTGACCGTGCCCTGTTCCTGGCGTACGCGGTAGCTGCGCTCCACCGTGCCGCGTACTCGCCGCTCGTCGACCACCTCCAGCACGCCCGCCTCGACCAACACGGCGATGTGCCGGTACATCGTCGCTGGGGGGATGTCGGGTAGGCGCTCGCGGAGCTGTGTGGTGGTCAGCGGGTCGGTGTCGAACAGCGTTTGCAGGATGCGCATCCGGACGGGGTGCAGGAGAAGGTCTGCGGTTGCCATGGACCCATCTTCCCACATACGATAATGTTCCCACGGTTGATAATGTTCGCGACGCTGAGAATAATAGGAGGTGGCGCATGACGGATGTCGACATGACGGCTGTCGCAGACGATGGACTTGCCCTGGTCGGCACGCTGACCCTGCCCGTCGGTCCCGGACCGCACCCGGCCGTCCTGCTCCTGCACGGCTCCGGACGGCTGGATCGCGACTCCAACACCGCGCGCCTCCGGATGGAGCTCGGGCCACCAGTGGCCAGCAGGCTGGCAGAGGCCGGGATCGCCACGTTGCGGTACGACCGGCGCGGTGTCGGCGCCACGGGCGGCGACTGGCGCGCGACCGGATTCGCCGCCGGTCGGCACGACGCCGCCGCCGCGCTACGCGCCCTCGTCGCGCGACCCGATATCCGGGCGGACGCCGTTGGCGTGCTCGGGCACAGCGAGGGTGCCGTTCACGCCATGTCGCTTGGGGCACGCCCGGAGGTCGCGGCGGTGGTGCTGCTGGCCGGGTTCGCCCGCCGAGGGGAGGACGCCCTGCGCTGGCAGGCCGCAATGATCGCCCGCGACCTCCCCGCTCCCGTACGACCGCTGCTACCGATCCTGCGATCCCTGGCCAACCGCCAACTCGCCCGAATCAAGACGTCCAGCACGGACGTGGTGCGCGTCCTCGGGAGGCCAACCAACGCCCGGTGGCTGCGGGAGCTGCTCGACCACGACCCGCGCTCCGACCTGGCGAACATCAAGGCTCCCGTCCTGGCCATCACCGGCGGCAAGGACGTCCAGGTCGACCCGGCCGACCTGGACGAGATCCGCCGGCTGGTGCCCGGCGACGTCACGGTGCACCGGATTCCCGACCTCACCCACGTGCTGCGTCGCGACTTCGGCCGTCCGTCGGTGCGCTCCTACCGGCGACTGCTCCGCCAGCCGGTCGACCCCGACCTGCTCGCGCAGGTGGTCGGCTGGCTCGCCCACCGACTACACGAGACGCCCGACACGGTTCGTGCCGGGTGACCGATGGCTCACCCCCACCCAGAGCCAACCCCAACAACCCCTGCTCCTAACCCCGCGAAGGGAACTGGCGTGACCACCGCAACCTCTGCTCGCCGACACGACGGCCTCACCACCTTCTGGATCGTCACGTTCGCCTGGACCTTCGCCTTCTGGCTTTTCGCGGTCACACTCGATGGACCGGCGATGACGTCCCCCACCGTCGTTCCGTACCTTCTCGGCGGATTCGGCCCGGCGATCGGCGCGATCGCCGTCTGGATACGGCGCCATCGCCGTCGTCAACCGATCCCCGCCCACACGGTGCGACTTCGGCTGCGCCCACGGCTGTTCTGGGCGCTGCCCATGCTGGCCCTGGCATCGGGGACCGTACTGGCAGCCGCACTGCTCGCGGAGTTCCTGGGAGGCCCCGCAGTGAGCCTGACCGAAGGGCGCGAGTTGATCGCGACGGCGGGCGGAACCGTACCGTTCCTGATCAGCATGCTGGTGGGTGGTCCGTTGGCCGAGGAGCCCGGTTGGCGTGGCACGGCCTACCCACGCCTGCGCGCGTCGATGAGCCGCCTGCGCGCCGGTCTGCTGCTGGGCACCGCCTGGGCGGTGTGGCACCTGCCGCTGTTCTTCATCGACGGGACTCTTCAGTCCGAGTTCGGCCTGGTCAGCTGGAGTGGCCTGTTGTTCACGCTCAGCGTCTTCCCGATGGCACTGCTCACCGGCTACGCCTACGAGCTCGCCGGGGTCGCGGCATCGATCGCGGTCCACTTCGGCGTGAACACCACCATCGCGCTGCTCACCCTCAAGGCACCCGCCGCCCAGGCGCTCGTCCTGGCGGTACAGATCATCGTTGCGGCCGCGCTGCTGGCCGCACCACGCGACCGTGGCCAGGACCGACCGGCGCTGGGCCACCGCGAATTGGCTGATCTGCGGTGAACGGGTGGCTGATCGCAAGCGTCGCCCAGCGGTAAGACGGGCCGTGGACTTCGCTGCGTACCGAATCAAGGGCTGACCTCGGCGCATGCCCTCACCTGCGAGTTGACCGACGCCTTGCTGGCCCCGGCTGCACGTCGGGGCCAGCAAGGCCAGCGGGCGCTGTAGCGGTTGGCCGGTGCTCAGGCAGGCACGGACACAGCGCGTCCTGCCCGCGCCGGCCGGCTTGCCGACCTGGCACGGCAGTGCCTCATCATTCCGGATGTCGTCACACTGTATTGCTCGCCCAGTAGTCCCGCTCGGGCAGCAGAACCCAGTGGTCGGCGGGGCCGGTGATGCATCGGGCGTCGACGGGACGGAGGCCGACGAACGCGCACGAGTATGCGGGGGCCTGCGACCTGTAGAGGTAGCTGAGCAGGATCATCTGGCTGGTGTCTGCGCTCCACGGGGCACCGCCGGGATGCAGGTCCCAGCCGATCGTCTCCCCGTCGCGGTGAATGCTGCCCTGGTTGCCGCTCTTCGGGTTCGCGTACAGGCCGTAGGCGATCGTGCCGACGGACAGCAGCCGACCGACCAGGGGTGTCTGCGGCTGGTATCCCCACGGCTGGGTGATCACGCAGCCGCCGGGTACGTCGGTGACGCCGACGAGCAGCAGATCGTTCATCTCCGAAAGCCAGACCCAGTCGTGCTCGTCGCCTGGATCGGGATCCTCGTCGACGTCGATGTCGTAGTGGGCGAGAAGCTCGTCCTCGGTCATCGGGGTGCCGTCGAGCCGGCGGATCGCCTCGGTCGCGTCGATCTCCGCGACGCAGAGAAGCCCGGTCCCGTCGTAGTGGTCGACCTGCAAACGGTCGCCCAGTTCACCGGCCAACGCGACGGCTTCCCGCTCGGCCGGGCTCAGCTCGACCCCGGCCGGCGCGGTGCCGAACAGGTCGGGTTCGGGGCCGGCGAGGCTCAGCCGACCGGGTGACCAACCGGCCATCATCGGCTGCCACGGGTCCGCACCAGCGGCCGCCAGCACCCGGGCGTTGTCGTGCCGCCGCGCGTGAACCGCCAGCCACAGCGGGGACCGGCCGTCGGACAGGCAGTCGACATCGCTCGCCGCCGCGGCCATCGCCGCCACGACTGCTGGCGACCAGTGCTCCGCGGCGACGTGCAGGGCCGAGTCATGCCCGAGTGGCATGCAGGGATCGGCTCCCGCCGCCAGACGAGCCCGCACCTCGTCCTCGTCGCCGCCGTCCCACAACTGCACGCCGTCCCACCCCGTCATGACCCGCCCTCCGGTCGCCCGTCTACACGCGCGACGTTAATCGGGACCCTTCTCGGAGTAGGCCGGTCCCGCACCTGCCCCGACCTCGTCCTGGCGGACAAGGCCTACACCAGCCGCGGCGGACGCCCGCCCACGTTCGACCCAGACCTCTACCGGATGCGACATGCCGTCGACAACGGCATCAACAGGCTCAACCGCCACCGCGGCGTGGCCACCCGCTACGACAAGTTGGCCGTCCGGTTCCAGGCCGTCCTGACCATCACCATCATCTGCGAATGGCTCTGACCGGCTTATAAAAATGCCTTAGTTGCAGTATTAGGCGGCAGCTGGTTCGGACATGATTCGCAGCCAGCGAGACCGGTGGAAGATTGGGTCCTCGGCGAGGACCATGCATTCCCAGCTACCGTCGCGTCGTCCGGAGCGGCGGTCCGGTCCGTTGAACTGGCTGAGCCCGGTGGGCCCCCCATATCGGTGAATGCCCTCGTTGGTGGCGACCTCGTTGCCGCACCACGTCAGCTCGTCACCGGCCTCGTGCAGGGCGGTGGAGGTGCCTGACATCACCAGCGTGTGGGCATGTTCGGCGACGAACAGTGCCTGCAGCGCCGGGTTGTATGTCGGGCCGGCCGGCGGGCGCGGAGCCGGTGCCGACATTGTCGCGGGGGCCCCGGGGCCACGGCGTAGCGTCGCACGGATCGTCGGCCAGGCCGACGGTCGTAGCGGCACATCGCGGCGCACGATGAGGAGGTCGGCCAATCCCTGGCTGTCACGCCAGGACGCGGCGGTATCGCTGGGTTCGTTCATCCGCAACGGCAGAAACACCGCGCTGTGTGGGCTGACCGCCGCCAGCCGGAACAGCGCCCCGAGGCGAAGTAGATCCGCACGGGAGCTGATAAGAGCGCCGGTGTGCTGCCACAGCACATTGGTGATGTGGGTGTTGCGAAGTGGAGCCGCCATCGTGATCACCCGCCGTAGCTGGGCGCTACGGGACACGTGGTGAACGCGTAAGCGGAGGCGCATGCGCGCCGCGTCCGGAGGGCTGGTCACTGAGGCACGGTAGGCCGGCGCCTGTTCAGGCCAATCGTGAATTCCCACAACGTGGCCGGGGAATCCGCCTTCAGGTCCAACACGTCAATGCACCACGTGGCTCCGCCTCGGACACCACCACCATGACCACTCCGGATCACGGCCGGTTTGCCCTGGATCGTCAGCCAGGTCACCGCCACGCCGTGACCTTCACCGGCCACCCACGACTTCTGAAACACGCCTTAAGTGTGCCGGTGCTCCGGCGATACCGGGCAGACGCAGAGCTGCAGATTGATCCCGGCGATGTCGCTAGCCGGGCGAGGGCGAACGTCTGCGTCTGGTTGAACCGCGCTCGCTGATCCGGGCGAACCACGGTCTGGGTTCCGGCGAGGATAGCAGCGAGTACAGCGCAAATGCCGACGACGACGCCCGGCACTCGCTGGGCGAAGGCCGTCGCGCCGGCGGCGCCGGCGAGCATGGTTGCAGGGACGCTCAGACGAGCGGCTGCCGGTAGCGGTGGGAGAGTGATACTAGGTCCGGCTCGCCCAACGTCTTGACCATCGCCGCGAATCGGTCAACTTTGTCATCGCCGAAACGCCGCACGCTGGCAGCGAAGGAGCTTGCGGTGAGGAACGTCGGGGGTGTCGTTTTGCTGTGGAATTTGTCCGCGTACATCACCAGTTGCTCCTCCACGGTGTCTGCCGTGTAGTCCCGTACCGGAAGTGGCAAGCCTTGCCGCACCACGTCGTCGCGGGTGAGCCCGACACCGGTGTGATGGGAGCAGAACCTGTTCACCAGTTCGGGGAACCCGAGCTCGCGCAGCATCGTGTGGCCGAGTATCCCGTGCCGGACGTAGGTTCCGTGATCGAGCTGTCCTGCATCGTTGTACAGGCGGTAGACGCCGATGTCGTGCAGGAGACTGCCCGCACGCACGAGCGCGGTGTCCAGGGGAACGGGGTATCTGCCCAGGAGTTGCTCCGCGACCTCGCAGATGATTTGGCAGTGGGTGTAGACGAGTTCGAAGGCGCCTTTGGTCGGCGCGAACCGCTCGTGCAGTGCCCGGATCTGCTCGTCGGTAGGAAGGGACACCGGATGGTCGTACCTCAAGCGGTTAACTCCTCCGTGGCCATCGAGCAGTAGCTGGCAGCCGTGATGAGGCCGAGGCGCCGGTAGAGGCTGCGGTGGTTGCCAAGATATCTCGCTTCACTCCCATCACGTCGAGTCAGCGAGGGGTCCGGGGTGCAGCTGCACCCCGGACCCCCGGCCACCTCCCCGCCGGTGGGCCGGCGGGGGCACGCAGACGGGAACCCCCGCCGTTAACGATGTGGGTGTAGGCCGTC
>NZ_JBEZDC010000031.1:0-46088 GCF_040647935.1 Micromonospora sp. NPDC049204
GCCGTCGGCACTGCCGAGGGGCTTGCCCAGCAGCAGGCGAACGTACTCCGACCCGATGAATCCGGCTCCGCCGGTGACGAGGATCCTCACGGGTCCGAGAGTCTACGCCGGCCGACTGGCGGCGACGGCAGGTGTTTCGGCATTATCGGTTCGGGCCGCCCGGGCGATTGCAGGTGTAGCGGGGTTCGGGTAGAAAGTGCCAGCGAAGTACGACTCGTCGTGCCCGCACGTATTACATCTATGGGGGGCGAGTGAACGGCGTGTCGCTGGTCAAGACTGCTCGGCAATCGCCGAGTCCCGGCACGAAACCATCGCCCGGCCGCCGCGTACTGGGTCTGTTGCGGCAGCTCGTCGCACCCGAGCGTCTCTACATCGGCGCTCTCGGCCTGACCGGGCTGGCGGCGGTCCTGTCGGTGGCCCTGCCGCCGGCGGAGCGCGGTGAGCTGTCCGCGAACATGGTGAGCGCGACGCTCGGTGCGGCCGTCGGTGGTCTGTCCCTGGACACCTTCCTGCTGTCCCGTCCGGGCGGCTGGGTCTTTTCCCGGGGACGCCCCTGGGTCCTCGCCATGTTGGGGGCCTCGGTCCTCCTCTCCGTCGTTGCCGCCGCGGTGCTCACCACGGTGGCCGGACTCGGCAGCTACCTGGTCGGCATGGGGTCCGCGGCAGGTCTGACGATCTTCAACACGGTCTCGTCGATCGCGCTGCGCCAGAAGAGCTTCCTGGTCGTCTACGCGATGCGCGCGGCGAGCGGAGCCGTCCTGGTCGGTGGCTACGTGGCGCTGTACTTCGCCGGCTACCTGGACGGCGGCCTGTGGAGCATGGTGTGGCTGGTCGTCCAGTGGGTCAGCGCGCTGTCCGTGTGCGCCCTGGTGCTGGGGATGCTCCGGCGGATCGGGCCCGCACCACGGCCGGAGGCGACCGCGGTGGACTACCGCGCCGACATGGCAGCCGTCGGCAACCTGCACCTGGGGATCTTCGCCCAGATGATGACGCTGCGGTTCAACCAGATCCTGGTGGCCAGGTTCGTCGGCGCCGGCCCACTCGGCGTGTACGCGCTGGCGGTCGCCGCGCTGGAGTTCGCCCAGGCGGGTGCCGTCGTACGGGCGCAGCGGATCCTGGCCAGCCGGGACGGCGACGGCGGCCCCGACCCCACCCGGGCCGTGGTCACCGCGGCTCTGCCGGTCGCCCTGGCCGCCATCCTCGGGCTCGGTGTGCTGGGCTACCTCCAGCCCGAGTACCGGTACGCCTGGATCCTCGGCCTTGTCCTGCTGCCCGGTTCACTGGCCACCGCGGCCGGCAAGAGCTGGAGCGCCCTGCTGCTGAAGAGGCGGGGCGAGCGGGCGACGACGGTGGTCGCACTGATCACCCTCGGGTTCGCGATTCCCGCATACTTTGCGATCATCCCGTGGGCTGGTGTGGTCGGGGCGGCGATCGCCTCGACGCTCGCCTACGCCGTACACGCCTTCGCCTCCAGAGCAAGCCTGCGACGAGCGCAGTCGCCGAATCATGGGACGGTTTGACATGGATGTCTCGATTGTTGTCCTCGCCTGGGAGGACTTTGAGCGCACGCGCGCCTGCGTCCTGTCGCTGCCGGCGGAGGCGGAGATCGTAGTCGTCGACAACGGCAGCTCGATGCACATTCAGGAGTCGTTGAGCGCGTTCTGCGCCGAGCAGGGTGTCCGGTACGTCCAGTCCGGCTCCAACCTGGGGTACGCGCGGGGGATGAACCTCGGCGTGCGCCACACCAGCCGGGCGAACGTGATCCTCTCCAACAACGACATCATCGTGCACGAGGACGCCGTCAGCCGCCTGCTGACCGCCCTGGAGGACCCGCAGGTGGGCGCGGCCTTCCCGGGCGTGGTCACCCCGTCGGGTGTGTCGCAGACCGAGGGTGGGCGGTTCCTGGGCCTGGGCGTGGGCTTCGCCCACGCCACCGGGCTGAGCATGGTGCTGCCGAACCTGCGGATCGTCGCGCCACCGGAGAAGGCGGACTGGCTGACCGGCCCCTTCGTCGCCATGCGCCGCGACACCTTCGACGCCATCGGCGGCGTCGACGAGACCTCGTTCTTCTACTCCGAGGACATGCGGCTCTGCTGGGCCGTCCGTCAGCAGGGTCTGCGGCTGGCGTATGTGCCGGAGGCCGTGATCATGCACGAGGACGACGCGACCGCGAAGCGGCGCTGGTCCGAGGAGGAGATCTCCGAGCGTCGGACCAGGGAGTTCATCCGGGCGAGCCGGAGCATGGGTGGCACGCGCGGCCGCATCGCCACGACGGCGTACGTGGGCGGGGTGCTGCTGCGCGCCGCGGTGGGTGGAAACCCGGTTCGCCGCGCCATCGCGAAGGGCGCCGTCGAGGGGCTGCGTACCTCGTGAAGGTGTTGTTCGTCTGCACCACGGGTGGTTCCGGGCGGCGGCAGCTCGGTGGCGCCGAGCGCATCCTGACCGAGATCATTCCGGCGCACGCCCGAACGGGCCTGGACGTCATCGCCGCCACGTCGGACGACGAGGTGGGTCACGCGCTGCGCGAGGCCGGGGTGCCGTGGGTCGGGCTCAGCGCGACCAGCCGGATCGACCTCGCGTACGCGCGGGAGATCCGCCGCCTGGTCGACGAGGTGCAGCCGGACGTGGTCTGCGCCCACCTGCTGTCCGCCGCCATGCACTCCCGGGCGGCGCTGAGCATGGGACGCCGGCGGATCCCGCTCGTCGTCACCCTGCACAACAGCCTCTGGCAGTACCGGGACACCGCCGGATCGTTCCAGCAGAAGGCGCTCATCCAGTCCAACATCACGCTGGACCTGGCCATGCGTCGGGCCCGTCCACACGCGACGGTGGCGGTGTCCGAGTTCGAGGCCTCCGAGCTACGCGACCGCGGTGGCGTCAAGAACATCCACCTGATCCCGAACCCGCTGCCGGTCACCTGGCCGAGCCCGAAGCCCGCGCACCTGCCGGAGCCGGGTCGACGGCCGGTGGTCGGCTATCTCGGCCGGCTGGAGAAGGAGAAGGGCGCCGATCTCCTGCCCGAGATCGCCTCCCTCCTTCCGGAGGTGGACTTCAAGGTCGCCGGGGCGGGTTCCATGGCGATCGACCCCAGGCCCAACCTCGACCTCGTCGGTCGGGTCACGGCCGCAGACTTTCTTCAGGAGATCGACTGCCTGGTGGTGCCGTCCCGGGTCGAGTCGTTCGGGCTCAGCGCCCTGGAGGCGCTGTCCCTCGGCGTACCTGTGGTGCACACCGGGGCCGGCGGTCTGGCCGAGGTCACCCGCCACGCCACGGGCACCCTGGCGTTCCAGGCGGACCTCGCGCCCGCCGCGCTCGCCGCCGCCATCCGGGACGCCGTCGGCCACCGCGCCATCGACGAGGGTCAGCGGGTGGCCGAGTGGTACGCCCAGGAGTACGCCTTCGATCGGTGTGTCGAGCGGTGGCAGAGCCTGTACAGGTCTCTTCTGTGACCACAACAACCAGGGCCAGCAGCCCCACCCTCTACCGGACCCTGGTGCCCTGGGTGGTGGCGGTCGTCATCGTCCTGGCGGTCCTCCTCTGGGACACCGAGTTCGGCGTCGCCGCCGCCTTCCTCGCCATGGCGGCCCTGATCTTCCGTGCTCACACGTGGCTCGCCATCTGTACGGCCGCCTGGGGCTTTGTCTTCCTCGCCGTCCTCACCATTCCGGGGCCGTACGACTCTCCGGCCGGACGCGCCGCGGTGCCGATCTTGGGGATCTACGCGGCCTGGTTCCTCGCCGCCTGGTATTTCGGTCGTCGACTGGCAGCCAACAAGCGTCGCCCGGAACAGTCGACGGCGACCGAGGACACCGTCGTCATGCCGGCCGTGCGGACGGAGTCCGCGGTCACCGTCGTCATGCCGGCCGTGACGACGCGTCCGCCGATGGACCGAGCGGGCGTCGAGTCGGCTCGAGCCGAACTGCGCTGGCCCGCCGAAAGTCGGCTCCGGCCCTTCGTACTCTTCCTCCTTCTGCTCGCGCTCATCGGTGCGGCGATGAAGTTCCGCGGTGAGGTACCGCCGCTGTTTGCCGACAACCCGGACGCCGCACGCGAGGCGGTACGACTGCGCTCCAACCTCCTCACCGGGCTGTTCTCGGAGTTCTGGGGGATCGGATTGGCGATCTCGCTGCTTCGCGCGCTCACCGGGAAGGCGGAGGGACGGTGGAGCTACGTCGCCTTCGTCGTCATCTTCGCGTTCGGCGCGGCGCTGGGCGCGAGCAAGAACTCCGTTCTGCTGGGGATCGTGCCGCCGCTGGTCGCCGCTCTCTCGGTACGCCGATCGGCGACCATCAGCCGGAAGAACCGGCTGCGGGTGTCGCTCGTGGTGCTGGTGATCGGAGCTCTCGCAATGGGTGCGGCAGTCTTCCTCGGCGGCCAACGGACGCTGGCCGGCACCGGGCAGTTCGAGGACCAGTTCCGAGCGCAATACGGCGCCAGCCCGTTGTACGCCAGTGTCGGGTCGCTGGATCTGTCGCTGAGCAGTTCCGTCGAGACCTTCGGTCGGTTGTGGCAGGTGCGCGAGCAGCACCCGCCGACCTGGGGTCGATACACCCTGACCTTCACGGGTTCGTTGGGCGATCGCCTGCTCGGTTCGGCCGACATCTACAAGATCACCGCGGGCCTGAGCAAACCGTTCTACATGAACACCGCGACGTTCGTGGCCATACCTCTGCTCGACTATGGGCCGGTCGGCGCGGTGCTCTTTCTCTCGCTGTTGGGCTTCTGCGTCGGGGTCATCGATCGGCGGCTGACGTACACGTCAAGCCCTGCCCACCAACTGACCCGGGCGTTCGTGATCTATTTCGCGACTTTTGGTGTCTACGAGTTCTATCCCGTGGTGCAACCCTTCTGGCTGGCGCTCGCCCCTGGCCTCGTTGCCCTTTACCTGCTCAGCAAACCGATGAGGTGGATCCCGGAGTGGATGAAGCGCTGACAATCGTCACCGTTCTCTACCGTTCGAGCGACATGTTGACCCAGACGCTGCCTACCTGGGTGCGCAGCGCCGAGGGACTTCCGGTGCGGTTCATCTTCGCCGACAACTGGCCCGAGGACGGCTGCGAGAAGGTCGTTGCCGGTTGGCTCGACGAAGAGCGGTACGAGTACCTCCCCGACTCCTCGAATCCGGGGTTCGCGGCGGGCTGCAACCGCGCGGTCGCGGCCGCGAGGACGAACCACGTGCTGCTGCTCAACCCCGACGTGTGGCTGCCCGATGACGCGCTTGCGCGCATGTGCGCCGCCATCGCCGAGGACCCCGGCACACCGATCGCGGTTGGTCTGGCCATGCACGGTGGGGAGTACATCGGCATCGACGTCAATCCGGTCTCGCTCTTCATCGACAGGACCGCCACCGCGGCGCGGGGACCACTGGGTCCGTCGGGGGGCGCCGCCGTCTTCCCGACCGAACTGTTCCACCAGTTCGGGGGGTTCTACGAGCACCTGTTCGCCTGGGGCGAGGACGCTGACCTGGCTTACCGTCTCTACGCATCGGGATACCGGACCCGCGCGCTCGATCTCGTGCTCCCCCACGCGGGTGGGCACAGCGTCGAGGGCGACAACAAGCTCCAAGGCTTTCGTGCCTTCCTGCTGGCCCGAAACCGACTTCTGGTCGCGGCCCGGGTCTTCACCTGGCCGCTGATGCTCCTCGCCATGCCGGTACTGGCCCTTGCGCACCTCGCGCTCGCCGCCCGACGTGTCCGTCAAGGCCTGCTGTGGCCGTTCCTCCGTGGCGTCGGACGTGGCCTGGCGGAGAGCCCGGCCGCCCGACGGCAGTGGAACGGCAAGCGGTTCGGCTTCGCGTCCCTCTACAGCTACCTGACAGTTCGGAGAGCATGATGGCAGGACACCAGTGGAGTGTCGTGACGGTCACCTACAACTCGGCGGAGACGCTCCGCAGGTGCTGGCGGGGAGCCAAGCCCTACGAGTGGATCGTCGTCGACAATGCCTCCTCCGACGACTCGGTCGCGGTGGCGGAGGAGTTGGGTGCCCGGGTCATTCGCCTGCCGGAGAACGTCGGCTTCTCCAAGGCCAACAACGTCGGCGTGCGCCAGGCGGCGAGCGAATACGTGGTATTCGCCAACCCCGATCTTGAGATCGACCCGGACGGTCTCGACGTGCTCAAGCGGCACCTCGACGTCCACGGCGGTCTGGTAGCTCCTCAGCTGCTCGCGACGGACGGCACTCCCCAGCCCAACGGGCGCGGTTTCCCCTACGCCACCGCCAAACTGGGCAACCGGAAGATCTGGCCGCTGTCCCGGATGCACGCGACCTACCGGGTGGTGGCGAACCCCGGTGAAGCGGTCTACGTCGCCTGGGCCATGGGTGCCGCAATCGCCGCCCGCACCGCCGACTTCATCGCCATGGGCGGATGGAACGAACAGTTCTTCCTCTACTACGAGGACCACGAGCTCGGTCTGCGGGCGTGGCGGCACGACATGCCCGTGGTGCTGCTCGGCGACGTGCGGTGGACCCACCACTGGGCCCGTGCGACGAACTCGTTCCAGTGGTCGCGCGCGCACACTCTGGAACTGCAGAGCGCCAAGACCTTCTTCAGTCTGTTCCCTGAGTTCGTCATCGGGTTGCCGTCGGCCTCCCGGCGCAACCCGCAGGCGGCACGCCTGATCGGTGCCCCGGTGCCCATGCAACGACGCACGGGTGAGTCGCTGCCCACGCCGGGCCGCCAAGCAGGGGGCAGCTGACGGCGCCCTGCTCCACCTCGGCGCCACGACGGGCTCGGTCGACACCGCAATTCGCTCTCATCGACGATGTCGTCGGAATGAAGCATGGTCGTTTCGCACTCTGGATGGGAATTGGCGTGGTTGGACAACTCGTACTCGAGAACGTGAGCCCGTCGGACGCCCCAGCGGCACCGACAACCAGGCGCCGCCCCACCTCCGCGGACTGGGTCGCCATTGCCGTATTGCTGGCCCTCGTCCCGGTGGTCCACGACGTCAAGACGATGCTCACGGCGGGGTACTGGCTCGACGAGGCGTGGGTGGCGCTCTCGGTCCGGCTCCCGCTCGGCGACCTGCCGGTGACGACCGCGTCCACCCCGATCGGGTGGACCCTCCTGCTGCGGCTGGTGCCGGACGCCGACTACCTCCGTGTGGTGCCGCTTGCCTTCCTCTGCCTGGGTGTCGTCGCCGCGTACGGGCTCGGGCGGTTGCTGCGGTGGCCGACTCGGTGGCTCGGAGTTGTCGCAGGCTTCGTCTGTGCCATGGCGGTCCTGCTCCTGCCGGCGCAGCAGATCCGTCACGACCTCAAGCAGTACACCGCTGATGCCGCCGTCACGGTGGTCCTGCTCGCTCTGGGCGCTTGGACCGAGCAGACCTGGTCGCGGAGACGGCTTGGCGTGGTCGCGGCCGTGGCCGCCACAGGCATATTCGTCAGCCACGTCACTGCCATCGCCACCCCCGCCGTGTTCGGCGGGTTGTTGCTGGTCACCGCGCTGCAACGCCAGTGGGCGCGAC
The DNA here is from genome assembly GCF_040647935.1 of Micromonospora sp. NPDC049204. Classification (NCBI taxonomy): domain Bacteria; kingdom Bacillati; phylum Actinomycetota; class Actinomycetes; order Micromonosporales; family Micromonosporaceae; genus Micromonospora; species Micromonospora sp. NPDC049204. Next base: position 7,467 of record NZ_JBEZDC010000031.1, read on the forward strand.
TCCGGGACGTCGTCGTGGCGGGGCTCGGCGCAATGACTGTCATCGTCGCCGTCTACTTCGGTATCTCCGCGCGGGGCAACAATGACTCGATGCGGGAATTCTGGGTCGGTAGTTTCCCGACCCTGACCGAGTTGCCCGGCTACCTCAGCGGGCACATCGGCGACCTGGTCCCGATGCTCGGCGCGTCCGCTCTGGTCGTCGGCGGGCTGTTCATCGCAGGTGCCGTCACCCTCGCCCGGCAGGGCCGCCCCGCGTCGGCGATCGCGGTGCTTCTGCTGCCGGTGGCGGTGACAACGCTGGGGGTCGGCAAGTTCTATCCGCTACTGGAGCTGCGTACCTCGCACTTCCTGCTCGTCACGACGGCTGCGGTCGCCGGCCTCGGTCTCGCCGGACTGGCCCACGGGGTGGCCGCGCTCGTTGCCCGCAGGGTTCCTCGCGTGCCGTCGACGGTCCTGACCGCGGCGATCTGCGCCGTCCTGCTCACGATCTTCGGCATCAACAACGGCCGCTGGTACCGGTTCGACGGCAACGACCCGGGGTTCTACTTCACCGCCATCGGCGCGACGGACATCCGTTCGGCGACCGAATACGTGAACACCCATCGGTCGGCCAACGATGCCATCGTCATGAACGGTCTGGCATGGTACGGCTTTGCGTACTACTCGCGGTCCGACAAGGTCAAGCTTGTCGCACCAGCCGACAACACCGTCGGCTGGCAGGTCGAAATGCCCACCCGGTCCGACCTCATCGTGATTCCCCACCACGACATCGCACTCATCCACGCCAAGATCGATGAGGCGCTGGCATTGGCAGCGCAGCGCGGCGGCGGGCGCGTATGGCTGATCCGCACCCACGTGATGTGGGAGACGGAGGACTGGCAGAAGGTGTTCACCGACTACCGGGTCGAGCAGGCTACCGGTGGTGTGGAACCGGTCCTGCTGATCAGCAAGAAGTGACCACCCCGGCACCGAAGTAGCCACCGCACGCCAGGGCTTGGCTAAAGGCTTCCGGTCAAGCCGAGGTGGAGACCAGCGGCGGTTCGGCAAGGCGGAGATTCGTCCAGAGATCGAGGTGCACCCCGGGCGAATCTCCGCCTCCGGGCGGGCCTAACGGATCTTGTAGATGAGGAATGTGGCAGCCGGATAGCGGACTGTCTCGCGAAGTTCCAGACACGGCTCGTCGAGCGCCGTCGCTGTCACCAGGTACCGGACCTGATGCTGCTGGAGGAAGCTGCCGCACGGTTCGGTGGCGACCTCGAAATGGTCGGGCGTCGGCAGGTCGAAGGTCGTCGGTGAGTCGCGGGCGGGGTCCCGGTCGAACACGAACCAGACGTGGGCGTAACGGTTGTAGACCGCGTCCTGCTCGCCCTGCTCGTCTGCGGTCCGCCAGAGATCCAGCTGGGGGTAGGCGTAGACGCCGGACAACGAGCGGGCGCCGCTCATGGAGGCGAAGCTCTGAATGCTTCCCACATCGGTCACCCAGGCGGCGCCGGGGTCTTCGGCATTGATGGTGCGGATCGACTCCGCCAGCGGCGTGCGGGTCAGTGCTGCGGTGCCGCGGTAGAGCGGGTGGATGAACACCGTCATGGCAACGGAGAAGGCCAGCAGGACGGATACGGCCCAGGTGAAACGCTGACGAAGCAGCAGATACACGACCAGCGGAACCGGGATGATCGACAAGAGGAAGCCGCGCGACTGCATGAAGCCGGGAAATGCCCGCTGCACGTGCAGGCTGAGCAGCACCTGAACGAGCAGGACGACGAGGGCGTATCCGACGACGACCTTGAAACCCGGCTTGGCCGATCGCTCGTCCTGCAGCCGCCGGACGACCAGCACCACCCCGATGACACTGAGCAGACCGATGCCGACGAGCAACCGCGTGTGCGGCACCAGGCTGAGGAACAGGATCTTGCCGACAAGGTCGAGATGGGGGACGGACAGCCAGACCAATGCCCCTAGAAGCGTGAGATTGGCGAGCAGCAGTGGCCAGTCGATGGCCCGCTGGGCGCGGTACAACAGGTACAGCAGGATCATGCTGGGCACTACCAGGTACGGGAATACGAGCAGGAAGTTGGAGTTCTCGCTCTGATTGTCCATGACCTGGTAGAGCTCGGCCTTCTCGGCGAACTGCAACCCGAAGCTGGTGTGCCCGGAGAACAGGTGCAGCAGATCGAACCCGCCGCTCTCCACGACGCGCTCACCCGGATAGACCGTGCTCTGCATGGTCTCGATGACGGTCAGCCGGGAGGCGATGAACGCACCGATCACGGCACCCGCAACCGCAAGCGATGCAGCGACGATGCTCAGCTGCCGCAGCAGCAGTCGGCGCTGTAGTACACGGCCCTGCTCGATCAGGTAGCCGATGGCGAACGGCGTCACCGCCAGGACGCAGGCGATCTGGAACGGCGGGTAGAGCACGAGCGCGAAGCAGGTGAGCAGGTAGGCCAGGAGCGCCCCCCAGGCAACTGTGACGAGCAGCCGTTTCGAACGCACCAGAAGAATCAGCACCGTAGCCGCGAACAGGGCGTAGTACATCGACGACAACGTCACGTACTGGTACCACCACTGCACGAACGGACTGAAGAACAGCGCCAGGGAGAGCCCGGCGGCAAACCACCGTTGCCTGGGCATCAGAGCCAGCACGAAGAAATAACAACTCAGGATGAGCAGATAGCCCATCAGCCACCATTTGAAGGCGAAGGCAAAGTCGAACGGCAGCACCAGAAAAGCCAGGTTGTGCGGCTTGAAGGCGACCGACCACTCCTTGTACGGGACGTCCCTGACCAGGGAGACATCCTCGCCTTCCTCCCCCACGTTCGGGTTGATCAGGGGGTAACCGGCCGCGTCCTGGGCGACGGTCATTTGAGTGTTGACGTTCCACTCGTCTGACCGGATCCCCTGCGGGCTGTTGAACAGGAGGTCCGGGTCCTGCTGCGCGCCGTACAGCGTCTTGTGGACCATTCCCATTGAGGACCCGTTGATTTGCAGAGCCGTCAGCCCCAGCAACGCGACAGTCAACAGAGCCGGGAAGAGCCAGATGCTACGGACGAATCTCCCGCCGGCGCGGGTGGCCCGGCCACGGAGACCAGTGATGTCGTTCATCAGTACCATTCTGTTCAAGGAGTGAGGGCATTGCGCGGTCAGCCGCAGGAAGACGTGCTGCCTCGTCGGCGCAAGACCCCGTAGTCAGCGCGGCGGCGCGCCTGGGCCGTTCGCAACGCCCGGGCCGGCCGGGTAGTAGTTGTGCCAGAGCCTCAGCTGTGGCGACGCCACATGTCGCGCAGAGCGTCCCAGTTGCCCGCGATGCCGGCCATGCAGGGAGTTTCGAGAACCATGACGGCGTTGGAGTCGTCCCGGTCCCACCAGACACCGCAGTATGCCTGGCCCTCGAACAGGAAGCCGTACTCGACGTAGCTACCGGGCACACCTGTCACGCCGCCCGTCGTGCGGGTCGGCTCCCTGACTCCAGGGGCGAACGCGTTGGCAGTGCGGCCGAGTTCTTCACGCTGCGCGCGCCCCGCGATCTTCAGGGCTCCTTCCCGGAACAGCGAGAAGTGCACCTGCAGTGCGCCGTCGGGGCAGAAGACGTGGGCCTCCTCGTTCTCTGCCAGTGCGGGGCCGCCGCGACCGTAGACCACGCAGCCGCTGACGTCGGCCAACCAGAGTTCGCCCATCTGCGCCAGCTCGCCGGTGAACTTCGACTTGTTGATGGAGAGCTGGGTCGCCTGATAGGGCGAGAGGGAGGCGGTTACGGGCGGCGGCTCGTCCGAGTCGCCGCGTCCACCGAGGGCGTACCCCGCGACACCGGCGACGAGGGTGAGCGCCAACCCGCCGACGACGACCCAGATCCAGTTCACGCCTCTCCGGACGACCTGGACCGGTGCGATCCGCCGGCCGGGCGCTGCGAACTGTTGGTCGAAAGGGGCCGGCGCGGCGGACGAGGGCGCCGCCGAGATCGGTTGGGACGACTGTGCGGACCACGGCGCTTGCGAATACAGGGCAACCTGCTGCGTCGGCTCCGCCGGCGCGCCGGTGACGTCGTCACCCGCCAGGTCCCCACTCGGGCCCGCCGACACGGGGATGCCGCTGACCGGAGCGGCTGGACCACTCACCGGCGCAGCGGGGTCTTCGGAACGGTAGTCGAGCTGCAGGAGCCGGAAGAGCTGCCCCGGAACATCAGGCTGCTCGCCCTCGTACGCCACCCATGGGTTCGTCGCGGACAGGTCGGCCTCGGCGTAGTGCTGGTTGCCAGGCGCCTGCATCAACATCCTGACGGCGTGAGCGAAGGCGTCTCGCCAGCGCGGGTCCGCCGCCGCCGGCCCTTCCAGCAGGATGACCGTCCTGGGTCGCCCCCGCTCGTCGACGGCGGCCCATGCCTTTCCCACCAGCGACCCGCCGAGTGCACGGGTGAACCTGTAGGGACTGTCCGGCTGCATGCGCGCTCCTCCGTCGTACCGCCGTGCGGATAGTACAGATCACCACCGACCGGGGGCTGCCCCGTAAACGTGTGCTTGAGGCCACTGTCCGGACGGCAGCGGCGCACTTGCGGCTGTTCTACCGGAAAGAAGCGGCCGGCGCATCCCGCCGGTGGGTGCTGTCGCCCGCGGAGGCCTGCTGACCTGCGCTACCTCGCCTTGGTCAGGTACTCGCAGGTGAGAGGCACGAACCAGGCTGGATTGATGTCGACGCGGACCTCCGTCGCACCGGCGGCACACTGCTGCTCGGCAACCGCGAGACTCTGCTGCCACGTGGGGCCGTCGAGTCGCACCAGGCCAGTCGTGGACTGCCACTGGTAACCGATGCCGACGAGAATTATCGCTGCGACGCCGACGCGCACGACGGTCAGCAGGTGCCGCAACTGAGGTCGGGGAGCCCGTGCCAGGCTCACGAGCACGGCGGTGAACAGGAACAGACAGGGTGCCGCGCTGTAGCGCTGCATGGGAATGACGACGTTCGGCGCGTCGAGGCGAAGCAGGAAGGACCAGTTCATGTAGAGCTCCGCGGAGATGAACGCTGCGGAGAGGAGCAGGCTCGTGATCACCAGGATCCGCCGGCCCGAGGTCCCGTTGCGCAGGCCGTACCCGACGATGGCCAGAACGATGACCGCGGCGAGCGCCGCCGGCCAGGCGTAGAAGTCCGAATAGAACGCGAGCGCATGGGGGTAGAGCTCCGCGGTCCACTCCGGCCCGAAGAACAGCACCAGGGGCCCGCGGGCCGCGGCTGCGGACACTCCCTGCAGCAGGTCGAACGGTTCACCGCCCCGCTCCGAGGTCGACCCCAGCAGCGGCACGATCTGCATCGCCGAGCCGATGATGAAGGCGAACGCCGGAACCCGGTCACGTCGTCGGGGCAGCGCGAGTCGTGCGGCGGCCAACGGAACGAGCAGCATTCCCAACGGGCTCGTCAACGCGGCGAGCAGGAGCGCAACGGCACTGAGCCCGTTCTGCCAGCGGGTGGTCGGCCGCCAGAGGAGTGCCCAGAAGGCGCCGAAGATGACGAACCAGTGCAGGTTGGCAAGGTTGTTCAGGGCCTCGCTGTTTCCCGCCGGGAGCAGGACGACCGCGGCGGCCAACACCGCTCGCAGCCTGCGGGACGGCAGATGACCGGAGGCCGCGGTGAAGACCAGCAACGCGACCGCGGCACGCACCACCGCCGCGGCGATCGCCACCACCGCGGCCCACCAGCCGATCGGCAGGTGGGTGGCCAACTCGGTGGAGAGTCGTGGCAGCACGTGCAGATAGCCGCCGTACGGCTCGACGAGCACCAGCGGGAAGCTCTTGGCCACCGCCCCGTCGAAGAAGATCCGACCGTCCTCCGCCCACATGTGCGTCAGGTGGGTTCGGCCCTGCGGGATCACCAACTGGTAGGTCACCGCGAGCAGGAAGGCCGCGACGTAGCCGAGGACGGTCCTGCGGTCGGTCGCCGGCGGTGTGAGCGTGCGGGGGAAGACGTTGTCCGCCAACCACCGTTGCCAGGCCAGCCCACTCAGCCAGCCTCTCGGCGTGGGCCGGTGGGTGGAGTCGACCGCCGAGGGCGATTCCGGGGGTGGTGTGTCGTCGTGGATGGTCGCGATGTGCTGGCCCTGTTCCACGCTTGTCACGACACTACCTCCGCTGATCCCCCGCGCCGGATCGGCAGTATTGCATAGGCCGGACCTACCGATTCGACAGCGCAGACCTTGCCGTTGAAATTTTTCATGCATAAAGTCGCGCCATGAATGACGGCGGTGCGGGGTCGACCGACCACCTGCTCGACCTCTTCCACGGCGTACGACTCACGCCCACCCAGCGCCGCATCGCGCACTGCCTGGTGCAGCACGCCGGAGCGGCGGCCTACCTGTCCGCGGCGGAAGTCGCCGAGATGGCCGGGGTCAGCCAGCCGTCGGTGACCCGGTTTGCGATGGCGCTCGGATACGACGGCTACCCCGCCCTCCGCCGTCGGCTGCGGAAGGCGGGCCCCACCGAGGGCACCGAACCGGACGACGCCGGCAACGAGCTACAGCAGGCGGTACGCGCGGAGATGGAGAACCTGGACCGGCTGGCCGTTCAGCTCGCCGACCGGGACCGGATCGCCGAGACCGGGCGGTTGCTCGCCCGGAGCCGCCCACTGCCGGTGCTCGGCCTGCGCGCCGCCGCGCCGCTGGCCGCGTACTTCGCCTACTTCGCGGCGAAGGTGCACCCGGACGTTCGGGTGCTCGACGACGGCGGCAGCCTGCTCACCGACCGCCTGGAGCAGGCGGCCGCGGCCGGGGCGTCGGCGCTGCTCGCCTTCGTCCTGCCCCGCTACCCCAGGGAGACCCTGGACGCGCTCCGCGACGCCCGCGACGCCGGGCTCACCGTGGTGGCGATCACCGACTCACCGGTCAGCCCCGCCACCGAGCACTCCGACGTGGTGCTGCCCGCGGCGGTCGGCGCGCAGCTCGTCTTCGACCTGCACACCGCCCCGATGACCCTGGCCATGGTGTTGTTACAGGCGATCTGCGACGCCGCACCGGCCGACACCCAACGCCGACTGGAGGCGTTCGAGGCCTCCGCGGCCCGCCGTCAGTTGTTCCGCGGATGACCGGAGGAGACCCGAGATGACCCAGCCCGTCCGTGCCGCACGGGGCAACCAGCTCACCGCCCGCGGGTGGCAGCAGGAGGCCGCCCTGCGGATGTTGATGAACAACCTCGACCCGGAGGTCGCCGAGCGCCCCGACGACCTGGTCGTCTACGGCGGCACCGGCAAGGCGGCCCGGGACTGGCCGTCGTACTACGCGTTGGTCCGCACGCTTACCGACCTGCGCGAGGACGAGACGATGCTCGTGCAATCCGGCCGACCGGTGGGCGTGCTGCGTACCCACGAGTGGGCGCCCCGGGTGCTGCTGGCCAACTCCAACCTGGTCGGCGACTGGGCGACCTGGCCGGAGTTTCGCCGGTTGGAGCAGCTCGGCCTGACCATGTACGGGCAGATGACCGCCGGTTCGTGGATCTACATCGGCACCCAGGGCATCCTCCAGGGCACCTACGAGACGTTCGCGGCGGTGGCCGCGAAGAGGTTCGGGGGCGACCTCGCCGGCACGCTGACGCTGACCGCCGGCTGCGGTGGGATGGGCGGCGCGCAGCCACTCGCGGTCACCATGAACGGCGGCGTCTGCCTGATCGTCGACGTGGACCGCACCCGGCTCGACCGGCGGGTGCACGACCGCTACCTGGACGAGGTCGCCGACTCGCTGGACGACGCGGTACGACGGGTGCTCGCCGCGAAGCGGGACCGGCGCGCGCTCTCCGTGGGCGTGGTCGGCAACGCCGCCGAGGTCTTCCCCGAGTTGCTCAGGCGCGGTGTCGGGGTCGACGTCGTGACCGACCAGACCAGCGCCCACGATCCGCTGTCGTACCTGCCGGTGGGGGTGGAGCTGGCCGACGCCCGGGACTACGCGCAGGCGAAGCCGGCCGAGTTCACCGACCGGGCCCGCGCGTCGATGGCGACGCACGTCGAGGCCATGGTCGGCTTCCTGGATGCCGGCGCCGAGGTCTTCGACTACGGCAACTCGATCCGCGGCGAGGCACAGCTCGCCGGATACCAGCGGGCCTTCGACTTCCCCGGTTTCGTGCCCGCGTACATCCGGCCGCTGTTCTCCGAGGGCAGGGGGCCGTTCCGGTGGGCGGCGCTCTCCGGCGATCCGGCCGACATCGCGGCCACCGACCGGGCGATCCTGGAGTTGTTCCCGGAGAACGAGCCGCTGGCCCGGTGGATCAGGCTGGCCGGCGAGCGGGTCGCCTTCCAGGGCCTGCCGGCCCGGATCTGCTGGCTCGGCTACGGAGAGCGGGACCGGGCGGGCGTGCGGTTCAACGAGATGGTCGCCTCGGGCGAACTCTCCGCCCCGGTCGTCATCGGGCGGGACCACCTGGACGCCGGCAGTGTGGCCAGCCCGTACCGGGAGACCGAGGCGATGGCCGACGGCTCCGACGCCATCGCCGACTGGCCGCTGCTCAACGCCCTGGTCAACACGGCCAGCGGGGCCTCCTGGGTGTCCCTCCACCACGGCGGCGGGGTGGGCATCGGCCGGTCGATCCACGCCGGGCAGGTGTGCGTCGCGGACGGCACCGCCCTCGCCGGGCAGAAGATCGAGCGGGTGCTCACCAACGACCCGGCGATGGGCGTGATCCGGCACGTCGACGCCGGCTACGACATCGCCCGCGACGTCGCGGACCGCACCGGCCTCCGCACGCCCATGGCCGAGGGACCCGCGTGAGCGCGAGGAGTGCAGCGCAGCGGAGCCCCGCAGTCGCGAACAACGGGAGTAGAGCGTGAGCGCGGACCTGTCCGGCCGGTTCCGGGCGCTGTGGGACGAGATCGCGCCGGTCGGGCGGGACGCCGACAGCGGCGGCTATCTGCGGTACGCGTTGACCGAGCCGGAGCGGGAGCTGCGCGCCTGGTTCCGAGCCCAGGCCGAGCAGCGCGGAATGCCCGTCACCGAGGACGGCAACGGCAACCTCTTCGCCCACTGGGGTGACCCGCAGGCGTCCGACGCGGTGCTCACCGGCAGCCACTTCGATTCGGTGCCGCACGGCGGGGCGTACGACGGGCCGCTCGGCATCGTCAGCGCGTTCCTCGCCGTGGACGAGCTTCGCGCCGCCGGCGTCACCCCGGATCGGCCGCTGGTGCTGGCCGCGTTCGTGGAGGAGGAGGGTGCGCGCTTCGGCGTACCGTGCCTGGGGTCTCGGCTGCTCACCGGTGCGCTGTCCGCCGACCGCGCGGCCGGCCTGCGCGACGCGGCCGGGGTGAGCTTCGCCGAGGCGCTGGGTGACCGGCCGGCGGGCGCCCGCCCGGAGTTGCTGGGCCGGTTCGGCGCCTACGTGGAGTTGCACGTCGAGCAGGGCCGCGCGCTCGTCGACACGGACGCGCCCGTCGCGGTGGCGAGCGCGATCTGGCCGCACGGCCGGTGGCGCTTCGACGTCGTCGGCGAGGGCAACCACGCGGGTACGACCCGGATGGCCGACCGGCGCGACCCGATGCTCACCTACGCGTTCACGGTGCTGGCGGCCAACAAGGAGGCCCGGCTGCGCGACGCGCACGCCACCGTGGGCCGGGTCGCCGTCGAGCCGAACGCCACGAACGCGATCCCGTCGAAGGTGACCGGGTGGCTGGATGCCCGCGCCGCCGACCCGCAGACGCTGTCCGGGCTGGTCGAGGCGGTGTGGGGCAAGCTCACCGAGCGCGCCCGCCGCGACGGTACGGTGGTGACGGTCACCGAGGAGTCGGCGACGCCGCTCGTCGCGTTCGACGGCGGTCTGGCCGGACGGCTGGCCACGCTGCTGGACGCGCCGGTGCTGCCCACCGGTGCGGGCCACGACGCCGGGGTGCTCGCCGCGCACCTGCCCACCGCGATGTTGTTCGTCCGCAACCCGACCGGGGTGTCGCACTCCCCCGGCGAGGCGGCGACCGACGACGACTGCGCCGCCGGGGTCCGCGCGCTGGCCCGGGTGCTGGAGGAGCTGACATGCCGATGACACCGACCCGCTGGCTCGCCGAGTACGCCTGGTTGCCCGAGCACCCCGAACCCACACCCGACGTGCTGATCGAGGTCGAGGACGGCCGGATCACGGCGGTTACGCCGCTGACCCCCGGCAGCAGGCCGACGGCCGGGGTCGACGTGTACGCCGACGCGGTGCCGCTGCCCGGTCTGACCCTGCCCGGCCTGGCCAACGTGCACTCGCACGCCTTCCACCGGGCGCTACGCGGACGTACCCACGGTGGTCGGGGCGACTTCTGGACCTGGCGGGACCGGATGTACGCCGTCGCGGACCGGCTGGACCCGGACACCTACCTGGCCCTGGCGCGTGCCGTCTACGCCGAGATGGCGCTCGCCGGGATCACCGGCGTGGGCGAGTTCCACTACCTGCACCACCGCCCCGACGGCGGCGCGTACGACGACCCGAACGCGATGGGCGCGGCGCTGGTGGAGGCCGCCGCGCACGCCGGGATCCGGCTCACCCTGCTGGACGCCTGCTACCTGACCTCCAGCGTGGACGGTCAGGCCCTCGCCGGGCCGCAGCGCCGCTTCGGTGACGGCGACGCGACCCGCTGGGCGGAGCGGGCGGCGGCGTTCCAGCCGGCGGACTCGCACGTGCGGGTCGGCGCGGCCGTGCACTCGGTACGGGCGGTTCCGGCGGACCAGCTCCGCACGGTCGCCGACTGGGCCCGGGATCGGCGGGCGCCGCTGCACGTGCACCTCTCCGAGCAGCCCGCCGAGAACGACGAGTGCCGGGCGGTGCACGGGCGTACGCCCACCGCGTTGCTCGCCGCGCACGGTGTTCTCGGGCCGGACACCACCGCCGTGCACGCCACCCACCCGACCAGCGCCGACCTGACCCTGCTCGGCGACAGCCGGACCGGGGTGTGCCTCTGCCCGACCACCGAACGGGACCTCGCCGACGGGATCGGCCCGGCCCGGCGGATGGCCGACGCGGGAATCCGGTTGAGCCTGGGCAGCGACAGCCACGCCGTCATCGACCTGTTCGAGGAGGCCCGCGCGGTGGAGCTGGACGAGCGGCTGCGCACCCGCCGCCGGGGCCACTTCACGCCTGTCGACCTGCTGACGGCGGCCAGCGTCACCGGGCACGCCGCCCTGGGCTGGGCCGACGCCGGCCGGATCGCCGTCGGCGCCCGCGCCGACCTGGTGACGGTACGGCTGGACAGCCCCCGCACCGCCGGCGTGCCACCGGTGGGGGCGTTCTTCGCGGCCACCGCGGGAGACGTGGAGCAGGTGCTGGTGGACGGCCGGGTGGTGGTGGCCGAGGGCCAGCACCTGAGCGTGGACGTGCCGGCCGAGTTGGCCGCCGCCATCGAGGCGGTGACCCCCACATGAGCAGTCTGCTTGTCGACACCATCGGGGAGCTGGTCACCAACGGCCCCGGTACGCGCCCACTCGGCATCCTCCGCGACGCGGCCGTGCTGATCGAGGAGGGCCGGGTGGCCTGGGTGGGGTCGTCCGCGACCGCGCCGGCCGCCGACCGGCGACTCGACGTCGGTGGGGCCGCCGTCCTGCCCGGCTTCGTGGACAGCCACGCCCACCTGGTCTTCGCCGGGGACCGGGCGGACGAGTTCGCCGCCCGGATGGCCGGTCAGCCCTACACCGGCGGCGGCATCCGCACCACGGTCCGCGCGACCCGGGCCGCGACCGATGACGAGTTGCGAGCCACCGTGCGCCGGCTGCGGGGGGAGGCGCTGCGCCAGGGCACCACGACCATGGAGATCAAGAGTGGGTACGGGCTGACCGTCGCCGACGAGGCCCGCTCACTGCGGATCGCCGCCGAGTTCACCGAGGACACCACCTATCTCGGCGCGCACGTGGTCCCCGCCGAGTACGCCGACCGCCCGGACGACTACGTGGGGCTGGTCTGCGGGCCGATGCTGACCGCCGCCGCGCCGCACGCCAAGTGGATCGACGTGTTCTGCGAGCGGGGTGCCTTCGACGTGGACCACGCCCGGGCCATCCTGGCCTGCGGGCAGGCCGTCGGGCTCGGTGTGCGGGTGCACGCCAACCAGCTCGGCCCCGGACCGGGCGTGCAGCTCGGCGTGGAGCTGGGCGCGGCCAGCGTGGACCACTGCACCTACCTGTCCGACGCCGACGTCGACGCGCTCGCGTCCTCCCTGGTCGACTGCATGTGCCACGAGGGCCCGCACAGCACCACCGTCGCGACCCTGCTCCCCGGCGCGGAGTTCTCCACCCGCTCGCCCTACCCGGACGCCCGCCGGCTGCTCGACGCCGGTGTGACAGTGGCGCTGGCGACGGACTGCAACCCCGGCTCGTCGTACACCTCGTCGATGGCGTTCTGCGTGGCCCTCGCGGTCCGCGAGATGCGGATGACCCCGGCGGAGGCGGTCTGGGCCGCCACCGCCGGTGGTGCCCGGGCGCTGCGCCGCGACGACATCGGTGTCCTCACCCCCGGCGCGCGGGCCGACCTCGTGGTCCTGGACGCGCCGTCGTACCTGCACCTGGCCTACCGGCCCGGTGTCCCCCTGATCCGCCAGGTAATTCGCAACGGAGTTCCGCTATGACGAACGTGACCATCCAGCCCACCGGGATCACCGCCGACGACGTGCTCGCGGTGGCCCGCGGCACCGCCACGGTCGTCCTCGCCCCGGCCACCGTCGAGGCCATGGCGACCAGTCGGGCCATCGTGGACGGCATCGAGTCGTCCGGCCGGCCCGTCTACGGGGTCTCCACCGGGTTCGGGGCGCTGGCCAACACCTTCATCGCTCCGGAGCGGCGGGCCGAACTGCAACACGCGCTGATCCGCTCGCACGCCGCCGGGGTGGGCGCCCCCATGCCGCGCGAGGTGGTCCGGGCCATGATGCTGCTGCGGGTCCGGTCCCTCGCGCTGGGCCGCTCCGGGGTCCGGCCGCTGGTCGCCGAGGCACTGGTCGACCTGCTCAACCACGACATCACCCCCTGGGTGCCGGAGCACGGCTCGCTGGGCGCCTCCGGCGACCTGGCGCCGCTGGCGCACTGCGCGCTGGTGCTGCTCGGTGAGGGCTGGGTCCTCGGCCCGGCCGGCGAGCGGCAGGACGCGGCCGACGCGCTGAGCGCCGCCGGGCTCACGCCGATCGAGCTGGCCGCCAAGGAGGGGCTGGCGCTGATCAACGGCACCGACGGCATGCTCGGCATGCTGTTGCTGGCCATCCACGACGCGGCGCACCTGTTCGCCATGGCCGACGTGACGGCCGCGCTGGCCATCGAGGCGATGCTCGGCTCGGAGCGGCCGTTCCTGCCGGAGCTGCACGCGATCCGGCCGCACCCCGGTCAGGCGGCGTCGGCGGCGAACATCCACCGGCTGTTGCAGGACTCCCGGGTGATGGACTCGCACCGCGACGACCTGGCCCATGCCGTGCAGGACGCGTACTCGATGCGTTGCGCCCCGCAGGTCGCCGGCGCGGCCCGCGACACCCTGGACTTCGTCCGTACGGTCGCGGGCCGGGAGTTGGTGTCCGTGGTGGACAACCCGGTGGTGCTGCCGGACGGGCGGGTCGAGTCGACAGGCAACTTCCACGGCGCGCCGCTCGGCTTCGCCGCGGACTTCCTCGCCATCGCCGCCGCCGAGGTGGGCGCGATCGCCGAGCGGCGGGTGGACCGGCTGCTCGACGTCACCCGCTCCCGGGAACTGCCGGCGTTCCTCTCCCCCGACGCCGGGGTCAACTCCGGGCTGATGATCGCCCAGTACACGGCGGCGGGGATCGTCGCCGAGAACCGTCGGCTGGCCGCCCCCGCCTCGGTGGACTCGCTGCCCACCAGCGGGATGCAGGAGGACCACGTGTCGATGGGCTGGGCGGCGGCCAAGAAGCTGCGCACCGTGCTGGACAACCTGACCAGCCTGCTCGCGGTGGAGCTGCTGGCCGGCGTACGCGGTCTGCAACTGCGCGCCCCGCTGGAGCCGTCCCCGGCCGGCCGGGCGGCCGTCGCCGCGCTCGGCCCGGCGGCCGGCGAGCCCGGCCCGGACGTGTTCCTCGCCCCGGTGATGGAGGCGGCCCGAGCGGTCGTCGGCGGGCCGGAGTTGCGCGCCGCCATCGAACGGGAGGTCGGCCCGCTGGGCTGACCTCCGTCGGTCGCTGTCGTCCGCCGCGGGTCAGGCGGCGGGCGGCAGGGTCCGGTCCCACCCTCGCCCGGCCTGTCGGCCGGTACTGCTAGGTTCGCCGCCGTGGACATCGAGGAGCCTGAGCTCACCGAGCAGATCCGGGACGTCGTCCGTCGTCAGGTGGCGCTGGCCGAGTTGCCGGCCGCCGCGATCGTCGCCGGGACGATGGAATATCTTGCCGACGAGGCAGACCCTGCGGAGATCCAGGCCCGAGCCTGGCCGATGGTCACCGAAGAGTTGAGCGCTCACCTCGCCGCCCAGGCCCAGTGGCCAGAGATCACCGACAACGATCGGCTCACCGCGGCCTTCCGGACGCTCTCGGCCGCCGGGGTGGTGGCTCGGGAAAACTTCAGCTGCTGCCAGACCTGCGGCACCGCCGAGATCGGCGGCGAGATTCCGAGGGGGCGCACCGCCCGGGGGTACGCCTTCTACCACCAGCAGGACGCCGAGAACGGCGTCGACGACTCGGGGGTGCACGTCGCGTACGGCCTGTTCGGGCAGCCGACGACGGCCGACCTCGGTGCGGAGGTGGTGGCGGCGCTGCGCGCCGAGGGGTTGAGCGTGCACTGGGACGGCAGCACCGGCACCCGGATCCGGGTCGCGTTGACCTGGCAGCGGCGCCGGGTCGGTCGGTTGGCCGCGCTGCCCGCCACTGTCGACGACGACGTCGACATCGACGTGGAGCTGCTGGACCAGTGGACGGGGGTGTACGCCCCGACCGACGGGCCCTCGTCGGCCGCCCGGCTCGCCGGTCTGCACCTGCCGTGGTTGCCGTCCGGCGTGCGGGTCCGGCTGGCCCGCGAGGGCGCCGCCGTCATCGTCCGGCGGGAGGGGGACGCCCTGGTGGGGACATCCCCGGACCAGGCTGGGCGGGAGCTGACCGTCGGCCGGTTCGACGGCCTGGAGCTGATCGGCCGGTTTACCGATGGGTCGGTGCGGGCGGTCGCCACGCCGGCCCCGCCAGATTTCCTCGAGGCGACCTACCAGTACCGCGACGACGTCCAGAAGGAGGTGCCCCTGGACGCGGCCGAGGCCCGCCTCCTGCTCCGTGCGATGCGACCGCTGAGCAGGGACTTCCTGACCGCCTCCGGCCGTTCCGGCGGCTGCGTGCAGGCCACCTGGGAGCGCGACGGGCTGTGGTTGGAGGAGCTGGACACCGCGCGGGCCACCTCGACCGGCCGGATCGCCACCGTGGCCGAAGCCGAACGACTGCTCACCGTGCTCGCGACGGAGGACCGCGTCGGGATCGACGAGCTGGGCGGCGACCTCGTGACGAAGAGCTGGTGACAGCCGTCGGAGGTCACCGACCGCGCCGGCGCGTCCCGGTGCTGCTCAGGCGGCGGGCGGCAGCACCTTGGCGATCAGCTTCGCCAGCTCGCGCAGTGCCTTGCCGCGGTGGCTGATCGCGTCCTTCTCCGCCGGGGTCAGCTCGGCGTTGGTCCGGTCCTGTCCGTCGCCCAGGAAGATCGGGTCGTAGCCGAATCCGCCGTCACCGCGCGGAGCCCGCAGCACCCGACCGGACTGCCGACCGTCGACGAGGTGCTCCTTGCCGCCGGGCAGCACCAACGCCACCGTGCAGACGAACGAGGCGGCCCGCTGCTCGTCGGGCACGTCGGCGATCTGGTCCAGCACCAGCTGAAGGTTGGCGCGGTCGTCGCCGTGGCGGCCGGACCAGCGGGCGCTGAAGACCCCCGGCATCCCGTTGAGCGCGTCCACCGCGAGCCCGGAATCGTCGGCGATGGTCGGCAGCCCGCTCTGCCGGAACCCCTCCCGCGCCTTGATCAGCGCGTTCTCGCCGAAGGTCAGGCCGGTCTCCGGCAGCTCCTCGTACTGCTCGACGTCGTCCAGCCCGAGCAGGGCGATCCGCTGCGCGCCGAGCGCACCGTCCAGGATGCGCTGGAGTTCCACAAGCTTCTTACGGTTACGGGTGGCGAGCAGGACCTTGTTCACGCTGAAACACCTCTGTTCGCGACTGCGGGGCTCGCAAGCTCACTCCTCGCGCTCACGCGAGTGCCTTCCGCTGGGCTTCGGCCAGATCCGCGCAACCCGCGACGGCCAGGTCGAGCAGGGCGTCGAGCTGGTCACGGGCGAACACGCCCGCCTCGCCGGTGCCCTGCACCTCGACGAAGTCACCCGTGCCGGTGCACACCACGTTCATGTCCACCTCGGCGGCGACGTCCTCCTCGTAGCAGAGGTCCAGTCGTGCCTCGCCGGCGATGATCCCCACGCTGACCGCGGCCACCGAGCGGTGCATCACCTTCTCCGGCTTACCGGCCAACGCCTTGCGGGCGGCGAGCCAGGTCACCGCGTCGTGCAACGCGACGTACGCGCCGGTGATCGCGGCCGTCCGGGTGCCACCGTCGGCCTGGAGCACGTCGCAGTCGAGCACGATCGAGTTCTCGCCGAGCGCCTTCAGGTCGATGCTGGCCCGCAGGCTCCGGCCGACCAGCCGGGAAATCTCGTGGGTACGACCGCCGACCCGGCCCTTGACGCTCTCCCGGTCGGAGCGGGTGTTGGTGGCCCGGGGCAGCATCGCGTACTCGGCGGTCACCCAGCCGAGCCCGGAGCCCTTGCGCCAGCGGGGCACCCCCTCGGTGACGCTCGCCGTGCAGAGCACCCGGGTGCCGCCGAACTCGACGAGCACCGAGCCCTCCGGATGGGTGCTCCAGCCTCGGGTCAGGGTCACCGGTCGGAGTTGATTGGGCCCTCGCCCGTCAGGTCGCGCCATCCCTGCACCCTATGCGGTGCGCTGATCCACCTCAGCCGGGGTGCCCCGAGCAGTATCCGCGTCGTGCACCTGGAGGAATCCGGCGACCGCCGCCGGCCAGCCGAACTCCTCGGCCCTGGCCCGGGCGACCCGCCGCCGCTCGGCCGTCGGCCGGTCCGCCAGGCGGGTCACCGCCGCGGCCATCGACTCCCCCGAGCCGTACGCGGCCAGGCCGGCAGCTCCGACCACCCCGGGCAGGGCACTTGCCGCGTTGACGACGACCGGGGTGCCACAGGCCAACGCCTCCAGCCCGGCGAGGCCGAAGGTCTCCACGGGGCCGGGCGCCAGCACCACGTCCGCGCTGGCCAACAACGCGGCCACGGCGTGGCGGTCCGGCAGGAAACCGGTGAACGTCACCGGCAGCCCGGCCGCCCGCCGGGCCAGCGCGCCGCGCAGCGGGCCGTCACCGGCCAGCACCAGCACCGCCGGTACGCCCTGCCGCCGCAGCTCGGCGAGAGCCTGCACGGCCAACTCCGGTCGCTTCTCCGGGGACAGCCGGGCGCAGTGCACCAACAACAGCTCGGTGGGGTCGGCGTACCGGGCGCGCAGCCTCGGGTCGGCTCGGTCCGGGTGGAAGGTGTCCAGGTCCACCCCGAGGGGCACCAGGTCCACGTTGCCCGCGCCGATCCGGTCGAACTCCTCGGCCGCCCACCGGGTCGTGCAGACGATCCGGTCGTACGCCCGACTGGTCGCCCGGTTGAGCCGGTCGGCGACCGGCCGGCGCAGCGCGAGAGGCACACCCCACTGGCCGAGCAGCCCGGTCAGCGACTCGTGCGAGACCATCACCGACGGCACACCGTTCGCCCGTGCCCATGCGCCCGTCCAGCGCAGCGACGACCGGTCGGAGACCTCCAACCGGTCGGGTGCCAGGCCGGCGAGCAGCCGGGCCAGCCGACGCCGACCGGCGAGCAGCCGGTAACCGCCGCTGCCCGGCACCTCCGGGCCGGGCAGCGTGATCACCCGTCCCCACGGGTAAGATTCGTCGGCGGCCCGCCGGCCGGGGATCACCAGCACCGGATCGTGACCGGCGGCCCGGTAGCCCTCCCCGAGGTGCCGTAGCGCGGTCCGCAGACCACCGGATCGCGGGGTCACGAAGTTGGCGAGCCGCACGATCCGCAGCCCGCCCCCCACCGTCGAGATCACGACGCGGCCGGCAGGCCGACGGTGGCGGCCACGGCGCGTACCGCGTGGTAGTGCCCGATCAGCTCGTCGCCGACGGCCGCCCAGGTACGCCGGCTGACCGCGACCCGGGCGGCCAGGCCGTAGGCCCGCCGCCGGTCGGCGTCCCCGGCCAGGTCAGCCACCGCGGCGGCCAACGCGTCGCCGTCGTTCGGTGCCACCAGCAGCCCGGTCACACAGTCGTCGACGAGGTCGACCGGGCCGCCGCTGGCCGGCGCCACGACCGGCACCCCGGAGGCCAGCGCCTCCTGGATGGTCTGGCCGAAGGTCTCGTGCGGTCCGGTGTGCACGAACAGGTCCAGGCTGGCGTAGAGCCGGGCCAGGTCGTCGCCGTGCTGCACGCCCAGGAAGGTCACCCCGGGCAGGTCCCGCGTCAACTGGCGGCGGGCCGGGCCGTCACCGGCCACCACCACCCGCACCCCGGGCAGCCGCGCCGTCGCGGCCAGCAGTTCCACCCGCTTCTCCGGGGCGAGCCGGCCGACGTAGCCGACCAGCAGCTCACCGTTGGGCGCCAGCCGGTTCCGCAGGGCCGCACACCGTTTGGCCGGATCGAAGCGGACCGCGTCCACACCCCGGCGCCACAGCCAGATCCGCTGCACCCCGTTGGCGATCAGGTCGGCGGCGGCCCGGGTGGAGGGCGCGAGCGTGCGCTGTGCCGAGTTGTGGATCTCCCGGATCCGACGCCAGGCCGCCGCCTCACCCCAGCTCACCCGGTACGCCCGCGCGTACGCGGCCACATCTGTCTGGTAGATCGCCACCGTGGGCAGCCGGTACCGGCTGGCCAGCGTAGCCGCCCGCGCGCCGAGCACGAACGGACTGGCCAGGTGCACCACGTCCGGCTCGGCCGACAGCAGCGCACCGGTCAACCGGGTGGTCGTCGGCACGCCCAACCGGAAACCCTGATAGCGGGGCAGCGGCACGCTGGGGATGCGCACCACCGGGTACGGCAGCCGGTCGATGTCCCGCCGGCCGGCGCCGGGTGGGGCGGGCGCGATGACAACCGGCTCGTGGCCCCGGTCGAGCAGGTGTTCCGCCGTGCGCACCACGGAGTGCGCGACGCCGTTCACGTCCGGTGGGAACGACTCGGTCACGATGGCGATCCGCATGCCCACACCGTGCGGGTGTCACGGGTGCGCCAGACGACCGCCCGCTGACCGGGCGGCGAACAATGCGGCACAACACCGGTCCCGGCCTCGCGAAGCGGGACTCGGTGGGTCAGACGTCGTAGCTGGCGCCGGGTCGGACCACGTCGATCGGACCGGCGTACGCGCCGGCGGCCGAGTCCAGGGTGTGTGCCTCACTTCCCCAGGCGGGCACCAGGTGGGTCAGCAGGAGCCGGCCCACCGCGGCCTTGGTCGCCGCCTCGCCGGCCTCCCGGCCGGTCAGGTGCAGATCCGGCGGATTGTCCATGCCATCGAGGTAGCTGGCCTCGCAGAGGAAGACGTCGACGTCCTGGGCCAGCCGCAGCAGGGCCGCGCAGGGCGCGGTGTCCGACGAGTAGCACAGTGACCGGCCGTCGTGCTCCAGCCGCACGCCGTACGTCTCGACGGGGTGGTTGACCCGGTCCACGGTGACGGTGAACGGGCCGATCGGGAACGTGCCCGGCTGCAGGGCGTAGAACTGGTAGACGTCCTCCACCGAACCGTCGTCGCCGTACGCGGCGCTGAGCCGGTCCGGTGCGCCGGAGGGGGCGTACACCGGCAGCGGTGGATAGGGGCCGTCCGGTGCGTACCGGCGCACGACGACGTACAGGACGGCGTCGAACATGTGGTCGCAGTGCAGGTGGGTCAGCAGGATCGCGTCCGGGGCGTGCAGCCCCGCGTACCGCTGGAGGCTGGACATCGACCCGGAACCGAAGTCGACAAGGAGACGGAAGCCGTCGGCTTCGACGAGATAGGCCGAGCAGGGCGACTCGGGACCGGGAAAGCTACCGGCGCTGCCAAGGACAGTCAGTCGCATCGAGTTGTCTCGCTGTCACTGTCAGTAGCATCCGTGTGGGCAATCGCCTCAGCCATGATCTCTACCGACGCGTACGTCACGCTGCGCAGCCTACGCTGGGGTACCCGGCGGTAAGAATCATCCGGCGGAAGTTGTCACGAACGTGACACCTGCTCACGGTGCGCCGGACCGCGTACGGGCCGTCGACCCACGTCGACGGCCCGTACCGGGAAGACCGGTCCGGTCAGGCCCAGAGCTGCCCCTCCAGGGCGTCCTCGGCATCGGCGAGCGTGCCGCCGTACGCGCCGGTGGACAGGTATTTCCAGCCACCGTCGCAGACCACGAAGGCCACGTCGGCCCGACGACCGTCGCGAACCGCCTCGTGCGCCACCGCGAGCGCGGCATGCAGGATGGCACCCGTGGAGAAGCCGGCGAAGATGCCCTCCACCTCCACGAGTTGGCGGGTACGCAGCACCGCGTCCCGGGTGCCGACCGAGAAGCGCCGGGAGAGCACCGAGGCGTCGTAGAGCTCCGGCACGTACCCCTCGTCGATGTTGCGCAGGCCGTAGACCAGCTCGCCGTAGCGCGGCTCGGCCGCCACGACCTGGATGCCGTCGACCTTTTCCCGCAGGTAGCGGCCGGTGCCCATCAGCGTGCCCGTGGTGCCGAGCCCGGCCACGAAGTGCGTGATGCTGGGCAGGTCGTGCAGCAACTCCGGCCCGGTCGTCTCGTAGTGCGCCCGCGCGTTGGCCTCGTTGCCGTACTGGTAGAGCATCACCCAGTCCGGGTGTTCGGCGGCGATCAGCTTGGCGGTGGCGACCGCCTGGTTGGAACCACCCGCCGCCGGCGAGAAGATGATCTCGGCCCCGTACATCCGGAGCAACTGGACCCGCTCGGTGGAGACGTTCTCCGGCATCACGCAGACCAACCGGTAGCCACGCAACTTGGCCACCATCGCCAACGAGATACCGGTGTTGCCACTCGTCGGTTCGAGGATGGTGTCACCCGGCCGGAGCCGCCCGGCCTCCTCCGCCGCCCGGACCATGAACAGCGCCGCGCGGTCCTTGATGCTGCCGGTGGGGTTCCGGTCCTCCAGCTTGGCCCAGAGCCGCACCGGTGGCGCCCCGTCGGACACCGTCGGGGAGAGCCGGGGCAGACCGACCAGCGGCGTACCCCCGCACGCGTCGAGCAGGCTGTCGTACCGCGCCATGGCGGCCGACCTCAGCCAGCCGCGACGGCGCCGCGGACCGCCGCCGCGGCGCTGTGCGAGCTGATCGCCGCCGCCGCGGCGCTGTGCGAGCTGATCGCCGCCGCCGCGGCGAAGCCGAACGCGCCGCCGGCCACCGCGGGCAGGATGGTGACGCTGTCACCGTCGGAGAGCTTGGCGTCCAGCGCGCCGAGGAAACGGACGTCCTCGTCGTTCACGTAGACGTTGACGAAGCGGTGCAGCGTGCCAGCCTCGGTGATCAGCCGGCCACGCAGGCCGCTGTGCCGGGAATCCAGGTCGGTGAGCAGGTCGGCGATGGTGTCGCCGGTGCCGTCGACGACCTTGGCGCCGCCGGTGTAGCTGCGCAGGATGGTGGGGATGCGAACCTCAATGGCCATGATGTCGAACTCCTCGATCGGGTGTGCCTACGGTGACGGGACGGGACGAGTGCGAACGCTGACGGATCAGCGGCCGGAACACTCGTAGTCGACCGTCGCCGGGCTCTGCCCGAACATGTAGGACTGGACGGCATGCGGGTCGACCCCGGCCTCCACGACCCGGACCGGCTCCTCGGCGATCACGCCGTCGACGATCCGGAACGAGCGGATCTCCTCGGAGTCGGGATCGCGGGTCGAGACGAGCAGGTAGTGCGCGCCCGGCTCACCGGCGAAGGAGACATCCGTCCGCGACGGGTACGCCTCGGTGGCGGTGTGCGAGTGGTAGATGACCACCGGTTCCTCGTCGCGGTCGTCCATCTCGCGCCACACGCGCAGGTGCTCCATCGAGTCGAACTCGTAGAAGGTCATCGACCGCGCGGCGTTGTCCATCGGGATGTGCCGGGTCGGGGTGTCGCTGCCGACGGGACCGGCGACGACGCCGCACGCCTCGTCGGGGTGATCCCGGCGCGCGTGGGCGACGATCGCGTCGATGATCGACCGGTCGATGCTCAGCACGAGGACCAGCCTAACGCCTGACGAGCGCGGGCCGAAGTGGTGCCGGTCACGCCTAGTCGATCAAGGCGTTGAGCAGCGACTCCTGCAAATACCCGAGATAGGCGTAGACCGAGAGCTGGAACACCCGGCTGGATCCCGGGTCCTCGGCGACCGCGTCGTCCAACTCCTCGCCCAGGTCCGTGCCGTCCTTGATCTCCAGGCGGACACCCATTGCGAGCCGGGCGTCGTTCAACGCCCGCAACCACGCCTCGGCCGCCTCGGCGTCGAGTCGTACCTCACCACCGGTGTCGTCGGGCAGCGCGGCCAGGATCGCCCCCGCCTGATCGATCTTCGCGGTCTTCAGGTCGCCCTCGGTGTACCGCCGGAACTCGGCCGTCCCCGGCGCGTCCTGCGGGTAGACCGCCGGGAAGAGCCGACCCACGACCGGGTCGGTGTGGTCGAAGCCATCGGTGAGCAGGCCGACCACCTCGGAGGCGACCTTGCGCAGCACCCGCACCTCGTCGACCGCGAAGGTGGCGACGTAGCGGCCGGCCTGGCGATGGAACATGCTCACGACCGATCCACCGTCGCCCACAGCCCATACGCGTGCAGCTGCGACGCGTCGTGCTCCATCCGCTCCCGGACACCCGTGGAGACCACGGCCCGGCCCTTGTGGTGCACATCCAGCATCAGCTGCTCGGCCCTCTCCCGGCTGTAGCCGAAAAGCTTCTGGAAGACCCAGGTCACGTACGTCATCAGATTGACCGGGTCGTCCCACACGATCGTCACCCATTGCCGGTCAGCCGCCGGCACCTCGTCAGTGTCCGACGTCTCGACCGGTGCAACCTGTGGAGCCGCCATGCCCCCCATCGTGCCACCGGTTTCCCGGAACCGAGGAACCGGAACGCCGGCCCGGCGCGGATCGCCCACCCGGGACACCTCTGATCCGCCCCGGGCGCCCTCGGACCCGTGGTGCGGCGCGGACCCGGACTCGGGGGCGGCCACACCGTCAGGCGAGCAGGATGCCGTGATCGACTGCATCGGAGAGCACCGCGCCCAGCGAGAGGCGGATCACCTCGAACCGTCGGGATATCTCCCGGGACAACCCCAGCTCGACCTCCCGCACCGCGCGCTGGGACCAGGCCCGCGCCGCGTTGTGGTCGTCGCTGCCGGGCGTACGCCACTGCTGCCAGCACCCGCCGGAGAGCGCCACCGCGATCGGCGGGAGCACCTCGTCGCGGCACACCGCCGGATAGTTGGCGAGGGCATCGATCGCCTCCGGACCGGTCAACCCGGCCACCCCGGCTGTGCTGGTGATCAGCAGCACCTTGTCCAGCTCATGGCCGGGCCGGTCGTCCAGGCCGTACTGCACGGCGGTGGTGATCCGCCGCCGTACTCCTTCGACGGGCGGCGCGCCGAGCACCCGGACCGCGGCGTCGGTGACGATGCCGCGCACCGCCTGGTCGCACTGCGCGGTGGCCAACAGCGACAGCGCCGCCATCTCCCGATCCAGGAGGTCCGGTAGGCCCGCGCAGCCGACCCCGAACACGATCTCCTGGACTGCCCGCAGGTGGATGTTCGCCAGTTCCAGTGCGAGATGCTGACGGATCCGCTGCGCGCACGTGCGGGTCTGCCGGTCCAGTTGCTCCGACCAGTCGCCCGGATCGGCGACCACGGCCACCCGGTCGTGTTGCCCCGGCAGTACCGGCGGTTCGACGCTGGCCCGTCGCAACCCCTCCTTCGACGACCAGCCGACCAAGGCCCGTCGCAGGTCGGCGGCGGAGTCGGTGCAGTGGGCGTCGACCGGGAACCACCGCGCGTCGGCGAGCGCCGGTACCGCGGCCAGCAGCGCCGCGCGGTGCGCCGCCACGGTCACCGCGGCCGCGTCCATCTCGGTCGCCTGACCCCCGACCGGCGAGACGGACGCCCCCGCGTCCTCCGTCGTCGCCACGC
Organism: Micromonospora sp. NPDC049204; assembly: GCF_040647935.1. Lineage (NCBI taxonomy): Bacteria > Bacillati > Actinomycetota > Actinomycetes > Micromonosporales > Micromonosporaceae > Micromonospora > Micromonospora sp. NPDC049204. Next base: position 31,559 of record NZ_JBEZDC010000031.1, read on the forward strand.
CGTCGACCGGCGGGGCCCACCCTGCCGCGCCGGGGGTCACCGCGAAGACGACCTCCACCGAGGTCGGGGCGACCTCGGCGAGCAGGTTCAGCTCGGCGGCCGTGAACGCCTGGTCGGCGGCGATCACGAAGAGCAGCGCGCCGGCCCGGCCCACCGCGTCGAGCAGCACCTGCCGGCCGGACACGCCGAGCGTCGCGGTGTCCGGTACGTCGATGAGCGTGAAGTGCCGCAGCACCGGCTCGGGCACACTCAACTCGACCCGCCGGGGTGGACGGGCCAACGCCGGGCCGGCGGCGTTCCGGTCGGCCCCGTACGAGTGGGGCTGGCGGTAACCGGGCACGTACGCCGCCCGGGTGGGCACCTTGGCGTTGCGCACCAGCAGCCAACTGCCCGACGGCACGGTGAGCATGACCGGGTCCAGCCCGAGCAGCGTGGCGAGCACCGCGCGTCGCTCGGCGCCGGCCGGACCGACCGCGACCACGCCGAGCGGCTCCTCCGGGCCAGGGTTGGTCACGCCGACCTGGGAGGGCAGCGGGCCGCAGCTGGGCAGATCGGACGGGCCGACCACGTCATCCGAGGAGTCGACCGAGGGGAGAGGGCCCTGCTTCATCAGGTGGCCTCCCGGGGGCAGGTGGCCGGACGCCCCGGCCAGGTGGGAAATCCGGTCGAAAAACCCGGATGTCGGAAGACTACGGGCGGGCCGGCAACCAGGTGGAACACCTCGGATACTCAGCGGTAATTGTGCGGCTACTCAACTTCGTTGAGTGACGGTGCGGGCGCGGACGGATTCCGGTCGATATGCTGCGCGAATGAGTCGATGGAAGTTCGTCGGCCGGACCGATGAGCTCAACCGCCTGCTGGCGGCGGTGACCGGCGAGGCTGGTCGCGGGCTCTTCTTCAGCGGCAGCGCCGGGATCGGCAAGAGTCGGCTGCTGCGCGAAGGCGTGAGCACGTTGCCCACCGAACGCTTCGCGATCTGGTCCATCGCGGCCAGCGCCACCACCGCCGCACTACCGTTCGGCGGGCTGGTGCAGGTCCTTCCCACCGAGCAGCCCCAGGGCCTCTCCCCCGCCGGCATCCTGCGCTGGGCGCTCAACGTGCTGCAACAGCAGGCTGCTGGTCGACGGATCGTGCTCGCCATCGACGACGCCCACCTGCTCGATCCGCCCTCGGCCGCACTCGTGCACCTGGTCGCGCGCTCGGAGAACGCCACAGTGGTCGGCACCCTGCGCGACGGCGAGCAGATCCCGCTGCCGATCCGCGCACTCTGGACCGACGACCTGGTCGAGCACGTCGAGCTGACCCCGATGCCGCACGCGGAGACCGCCGGCCTGCTGGCGGCGATCCTGGGCGGCCCGGTCGACGCCAACTCCGCCGACCGGCTGGGCCGGCTGTCGGCCGGAAACCCGCTGCTGCTGCGGGAGCTGGTGCACGCCGCCAACGGCAGTTCGGAGTTGAAACAGACCTACGGGATCTGGAAGTGGACCGGCCGACTGGAGCTGGCGCCCAACCTGACCGACCTGATCGACACCCGGGTCGGCAAACTCACCGACGGCGTCCGCGCGGTCGTCGAGCTTGTCGCGTTCGGCGAACCACTCGGCCTGCACCTGCTCAGGCAGGCCGCCGACCAGGTGGACGTGGAGACCGCCGAGGAGCGCGGGCTGATCAGCGTGGTCCAGAACGACCGACGGACGAACGTCCGGCTGGCCCATCCGCTGTACGGCGAGGTGATGCGCCGCCGCTGCCCGGTCAGTCGCACCCGCCGGCTTCAGGCACACCTCGCGGAGCTGCTCGAACAGGTCGGCAAGCGCCGCCGCGACGACCTGCTGCGGGTCGCGGTGTGGCGCCTCGACTCGGGCACCGCACAGGATCCGGCCCTGCTGGTGGACGCGGCGGTCCAGGCGTTCACCCGGTACGACGTGCCGCTGGCGACCCGCCTGGCGCGGGCCGCGTTGCACGCCGGCGGCGGTTCCGACGCGGCGGAGCTGCTGGCCACCATCCTGATGTTCGCCGACCGGCCGGAGGAGGCCATCGAGGTCCTCGACGCGGTGACCCCCGAGCCCGGCGACGAGCGGCGATACTGCCGCTGGCTGACCGTCCGCGGAATGGTCAGCTACTGGGGGCTGAGCCAGCAGTCCACGGTGGAGGAGATCGCGAGCCGCGTCGAGCAGCTCAGCGACTCGGCGGACCGGTCCCGGGTGCACGCCTTCGAGGCGATCATGCGCCTGCACCGGATGGACACGAGCATCGCGGTGCGGCTCAGCCAACAGGTGCTGGACCGGCCGGCGGCAGGCGTCGCCGCCCGCGAGTTGGCCCGCTGCACCATCGCGTACGTCCAGGCCGCGCAGGGCCAGCTGACCCGCAGCGGTACGGCGATCGCCCAGGTGCACTCGGCCGTCGCCAACTGGCGCACCGACATGCCGTACCTGCAACTGGCTCTGGAGTTGGCCCGGGGCACCCGACTCATGCTGACCGGTGACCTGGCCGGGATCGACGCGATAGTGGCCGACGAGTTCGCCGACCTCGCCGATGCCGGCGACTTCCGGCTCGGCACCGGCTACCTGGCCATCCTCCAGGCGTACGCGGCCCGCTTGCGTGGACAGAGCGACGCCGCCACCCGCGCCTCGCTGGGTGCCTGCGCGGTGTTGGCCACCAGCCGGGTCTACGCCGGTCTGGCCCAGGCCGAGCGAGCCCAGTCGGCCGCGCTGCGCGGTGACGCCGTCCAGGCAGCCGCGGCGATGGCCGAGGCAGACCGCACCCACGCGCCGGGCATGGCGGTGCTCTACCCGTGGCTGGAGCAGGCCCGGGGTGCGACGCTCGCCGCGTCGGGTGACCTGCCGGGTGCGGTCAAGCACCTCGCCGACCTGGTGGATCGGCTGCGCTCGGACGGGTTCGCCGGCCACGAGGTGCACGTCCTGCACGATCTCGTCCGGCTGGACCAGGCCGGCATGGCGGTCGGGCCCACCTGCTCCGATGGTGGTCGACGCACGGTGGCGCAGCGCCTGGCCGAGCTCTCCGAGCGGGTCGACGGGGTGCTGCCGCCGTTACTGGCCCGGCACGCCCGCGCGGCGGTCACCGACTCCGCCGACGATCTGCTCGCGGTCGCCGACGACTACGCCGCGCTGGAGCTGACCGTGTACGCCGCCGAGGCCGCCTCCCAGGCCGTGCAGCGGCTGCGCCGGCAGCACTCGACGGCGGCCAACGGCGCCCGGGAACGTCTGGCCGGGTTGCTCGGGCGCTGTGACCTGATCCGCACGCCAGCGCTGCACGCGGGGGCGCCGGTGTTGACCGAGCGGGAGTGGCAGGTCGCCCGCCTCGCCGCGCACGGAGCGTCCAGCAGGGCCATCGCGGAACGGCTCTACCTCTCGGCGCGCACCGTCGAAAACCACCTCCAGCGGATCTACAGCAAGCTCGGCGTGACCGGACGGGCCGAGCTGTGGGCCGCGCTACGGTCGATCCCGGGCCACGACGACGGCGACGCGGACTGAACCTTAGGCTGGGGCGGTGAGCATCAACCGTCCCGCGCTGCTGACCGACCACTACGAGCTGACCATGGTCAGCGCGGCACTGAAGGACGGCACCGCCGACCGCCGGTGCGTCTTCGAGGTGTTCAGCCGCCGGCTGCCCAGCGGCCGCCGCTACGGCGTGGTCGCCGGCACGGCCCGCCTGATCGAACTGATCCGCGACTTCAGGTTCGACCCCACCGAGGTCGACTTCCTGCGACGGACCGGCGTGGTCGACGACGCGGCCGCGGCCTGGCTCACCGACTACCGCTTCACCGGCGACATCGACGGGTACGCCGAGGGTGAGCTGTTCTTTCCCGGTTCGCCGATCCTCACCGTCTCCGGCGGTTTCGCCGAGTGCGTGGTGCTGGAGACGCTGGCACTCTCCGTGCTCAACCACGACAGCGCGGTGGCCGCGGCGGCGGCGCGGATGGTGACCGCGGCGCGGGGTCGAGCGCTTATCGAGATGGGGTCGCGTCGGGCCCACGAGGAGGCGGCGGTGGCCGCGGCGCGGGCCTCGTACCTGGCCGGGTTCCGGTTCACCTCCAACCTCGCCGCCGGTGCGCGCTACGGCATCCCGACGGCGGGCACGGCGGCGCACGCGTTCACCCTCTTGCACGACGACGAGCGGGCGGCGTTCGCCTCGCAGGTCGCCACGCTGGGCAAGGACACGACGCTGCTGGTCGACACGTACGACATCAGCCAGGGCATCCGCAACGCGATAGCGGTGGCCGGGCCGGAACTGCGGGCGGTACGGATCGACTCGGGCGACCTGGCGGTCATCGCCCAGCAGTCCCGGGAGCTGCTCGACTCGCTGGGCGCCACCGAAACTAAGATCATCGTTTCCGGTGACCTCGACGAGTACTCGATCGCCGCGCTCGCCGCCGAACCAGTGGACATGTACGGCGCCGGCACGGCCGTGGTCACCGGCTCCGGGGCGCCGACCGCCGGGCTGGTCTACAAGCTCGTCGAGGTCGAGGGACGCCCGGTGGTGAAGCGCTCCGAGCACAAGGCGACCATCGGTGGCCGGAAGGTTGCGGTCCGCCGGCACAAGCCGACCGGCACCGCCACCGAGGAGATCATCGTGCCGCAGGGCGTACCGGACCGGCAGCCCAACGACCGCATGCTCCAGCACTCGTACGTGGTCGCCGGTGAGCCGGTGTGGCTGCCCACCCTCGACGAGTCGCGGGAGCACCTGCGCGAATGCCTGATCTCCATCCCGTGGGAGGGGCTGAAGCTCTCGGCCGGCGACCCGGCGGTCCCGGTCTCCGTCGTACCCGCCGACTGAGCTCATCGCGCACCGCCGCCGCAGACAGCCCGTGAGGAGAGGAACTCCAATGGCCAACGCTCTGATCATCGTGGACGTGCAGAACGACTTCTGCGAGGGTGGCTCGCTGGCCGTCGAGGGCGGCGCGGGGGTGGCCGCCGGCATCTCCCGGCTGCTCGCCGCCGAGCCGGACCGCTGGTCGCACGTGGTCGCCACCAAGGACTACCACGTCGACCCGGGTGCACACTTCGGCGATCCGCCGGATTTCGTGGAGTCCTGGCCGAGGCACTGCGTGGTCGGCACCAGCGGCTCGGAGTTCCACCCCGAGCTGAACACCGATCGAGTCGAGGCGATCTTCCACAAGGGCGAGCACGCGGCGGCGTACTCCGGGTTCGAGGGGCACGCCGACGACGGCGAGTGCCTGGCCGACTGGCTGCGCCGGCACGACGTGGATCGGGTGGATGTGGTCGGCATCGCCACCGACCACTGCGTCCGGGCGACCGCGTTGGACGCCGCCCGGGAGGGGTTCGCCACCACCGTGTTGCTCGAACTGACCGCCGCCGTCGCTCCGGCGACCACCGACGTGGCACTGCGCGCCATGGACGGCGCCGGGGTCACCCTGCAGGGCCAGCCTGTGATCAGGGCCGCATAAGACCCTAATTGGCTGGCCATCGGGGCGCCGCCGGTCGACGATGTCGCCGGAGGTACGGACCCACGTGAACATGAAGCCTTACCGGCAGGCGCTCGCCCTGCCCGGCCTGCGGTCGCTCCTGGTGGTCGCCGTCCTTGCCCGCATACCGCTCACCGCGACCGGGGTGACGCTGACCTTCCACGTGGTGCTCGACCTCGATCGGGGCTACGGGGCCGCTGGCCTGGTGGGCGCGGCCGTCACCGTGGGTGCGGCGATCGGCGGACCGCTTCTCGGCCGACTGGTGGACCGGCGTGGACTGCGCTCGGTCCTCGTGCTCACCGGCATCACGGAGGCGATCTTCTGGTCCACCGCGCCCGGACTGCCGTACCCCCTGCTGCTGCCGGCCGCCTTCGTGGCCGGCTCCCTGGCCCTGCCCATCTTCTCGGTGGTCCGTCAGTCGATCGCGGCGCTGGTTCCGGAGGACCGACGACGCCCCGCGTACGCACTGGACTCGATGTCGGTGGAACTGTCCTTCATGATCGGCCCGGCGTTGGCGGTGGCCCTGTGCACCGCGATCTCCGCACAGACCACCATGTACCTGGTCGGCGGCGGCATCGTCGCCGCCGGGATCGCCCTGTGGCTGGTCAACCCACCGATGCGCGACGCCGCCGAGGCCACCGCTCCGCAGCGCCGGACGCCTCGCCGGGAGTGGCTGACACCTCGACTGCTCGCCGTGCTGGCGCTCAGCGGCGCCGCGACCCTGGTGCTCGGTGGCACCGACGTGGCGGTGGTCGCCGTCCTGCGGGCCAGCGGCGAGGTCGGCTGGACCGGCGCGGTGCTGGCCATCTGGGCGGTCGCCTCGCTGATCGGTGGCTTCGCCTACGGAGCCGTCCACCGCTCGTTCTCCCCGCTGATCCTGACCGCCGCCCTCGCCCTGTGCACCATCCCGGTCGGGCTGGGCGGAGCGCACTGGTGGCTGCTCTGCCTGGCACTGATTCCGGCCGGCGCGCTCTGCGCGCCGACCATCGCGGCCGGCTCCGACGCGGTCAGCCGCCTGGTTCCAGCCGAGGTACGCGGTGAGGCGATGGGCCTGCACGGCTCCGCGGTCACCGTCGGCATCGCGATCGGCGCGCCACTCGCCGGCGCGGTGATCGACGCCACCTCGCCGCCCTGGGGCTTCGCGGTCACCGGCGCCCTCGGCGCACTGGTCACCCTGGTGGTACTCACGATCGAGCTCCGCCGCCGCCGCACCGCCGACGGGGCCACCCCGCCGCCGGTCGAAGCCGACCTCACCCCCGCCGCCCACTGACGACTGCCGCCCCGACCGCTCTCCCGCCGACGCGGTGAAGGTCGGAGGCGCAGCGACTTCGGCCGGTCAGTCCCGGGCGTGCCGCGCGGCGTCGACCAGTCCGGCGTCCGCCGGGCACCCGGCGCGCATGCGTGGTGCAGAGCGTGATGCCTGTGAGTCATCTTGATGACTCACAGGCATCAGGCGCTTCAGGCACCCAGCCCCAACGCCGTTGCGTTGGCGCTGTGGCCGACGGGTCGACCCGCTGGTGACCAACGGGGCTTGTAGGGCCCGGCCGGGTAAGCAGTTGTCCGGGAAGTTGTTCGGATCTGGACGCGGGCGCGGGGCGCCGGGGGGCGCACATGGCGACGGGCGCCGCTCCCGGTGGTCCGGGGGCGGCGCCCGTCGTACTGCTGGGCTTGAGCGTCAGTGCCGGTCGATGTCGCTCGCGGTGTCTTCGCGGTAGCTGGCGCCGCCGTCCGACTCGCTCGTGAGCGGCTTCGAGCCGCCCTCCGGCGGGCCGGCCAGGGTCTGACCGGCGGCCAGCTCCGGGAACTTCGCGTCGAACGCCGGCCGCTCGGAGCGGATGCGGGGCATCCGGTCGAAGTTGCGCAGCGGCGGCGGGCTGCTGGTCGCCCACTCCAGCGAGTTGCCGTGGCCCCAGGGGTCGTTGACCTCGACCACCGGGCCGGTCTTGTACGACTTCCAGCAGTTGTAGATGAACGGCAGCGTGGAGATACCGGTGACGAACGCGCCGATCGTGGAGATCGTGTTCAGCGTGGTGAAGCCGTCACTGGGCAGGTAGTCGGCGTACCGACGGGGCATGCCCTCGTTGCCGAGCCAGTGCTGCACCAGGAACGTGGTGTGGAAACCGATCATGGTGAGCCAGAAGTGCACCTTGCCCAGGCGCTCGTCGAGCATCCGGCCGAACATCTTCGGGAACCAGAAGTAGATGCCGGCGAAGACCGCGAACACGATGGTGCCGAAGAGTACGTAGTGGAAGTGCGCCACCACGAAGTACGAGTCCGACACGTGGAAGTCGATCGGCGGGCTGGCCAGCAGCACGCCGGTGAGACCACCGAAGAGGAACGTGACCAGGAAGCCGATCGCCCAGAGCATGGGCGTCTCGAAGCTGACCTGACCCCGCCACATGGTGCCGATCCAGTTGAAGAACTTCATACCGGTCGGCACGGCGATCAGGTAGCTCAGGAAGCTGAAGAACGGCAGCAGCACCTGGCCGGTGGCGAACATGTGGTGCGCCCAGACGCTCATGGAGAGCGCGGCGATCGCGACGGTCGCGGCGACCAGACCCTTGTAACCGAAGATCGGCTTGCGGGAGAAGACCGGGATGACCTCGCTGATGATGCCGAAGAACGGCAGCGCGACGATGTAGACCTCGGGGTGCCCGAAGAACCAGAACAGGTGCTGCCAGAGCATCGGCCCACCGGTTGCGGGGTCGTACACGTGGGCGCCGAGGATGCGGTCCGCGGCGAGCGCGAAGAGCGCGGCGGCCAGCAGCGGGAAGACCAGGATCACCAGGAGGCTGGTGACCAGGATGTTCCACGTGAAGATCGGCATCCGGAACATGGTCATGCCGGGCGCACGCAGGGTGAGCACCGTGGTGATCATGTTCACCGCGCCGAGGATGGTGCCCAGACCGGAGATGGCCAGACCCATGATCCACATGTTGGCGCCGACGCCGGGCGAGTGCTCGACGCTGCTCAGCGGCGCGTACGCGAACCAGCCGAAGTCGGCGGCGCCACCCGGGGTGAGGAAACCGGCGGTCGCCATCGTGCCGCCGAACAGGTACAGCCAGTAGGCGAAGCTGTTCAGGCGGGGGAAGGAGACGTCGGGCGCGCCGATCTGGATCGGCACGATGTAGTTCGCGAAGGCGAACACGATCGGCGTCGCGAAGAACAGCAACATGATCGTGCCGTGCATCGTGAAGAGCTGGTTGTACTGCTCCGGCGACAGGAACTGCAGCCCGGGTCGGGCCAGCTCAGCACGCATGATCAGGGCCATCAGGCCACCGATCATGAAGAACGCGAACGCGGTGACCATGTACATGATCCCGATTTGCTTCGCGTCCGTGGTTCGCAGCAGCCGCGCGATGGCCGACCCCTTGACCGGCTCCCGGACCGGCCAGGGCCGGGTCACGACCGGCTTGGGTGCGACGGTGGTCACGAGTGGCCTCCGGTTCTCGGTTGTCCCGCTCGGCACACGCTGTTTATCGGCGGGCCGTCATCCGCAAGGAGGATAGTCCCCGGCAGGTCGCAGCGCCGCGTGGGGTGGCGTGACACGATCTACTACGGGCCTACAGCGGGCCGAGCAGCAGCCGGTAGTGCTCCCCGAAGATCCGGCCGCCGCGCCCGCGCAGCAGCGGGTCGCGCAGCGCCGGCGGCACGTCCCTGGTCCGGTTGCGGTCCCGGGTCCGGTCCCGCACCCATCGGGTACGCGGTCGACGACGACTCTCGTACGCCACCAGGGCCGCTTCCACGCTGCCGGCGGCGCGCAACGACTCCGCGAGCACCACCGCGTCCTCGAGTGCCATCGCCGCGCCCTGGGAGAGCGTGGGCGCGGTGGCGTGCGCGGCGTCGCCGACCAGGAGCACCCGTCCCCGGTACCAGCGACCCAACTCCACCTCGTCGGTGATCCCGACGTGCACCTTGTCGAGTGCCGCCAGCACCTCCGGCACCGGGCCGCGGTAGTCGGCGAAGAGCTCGCGCAGCCGGCCCAGCGGGTCGGCGGGCGCCTCCGTGCCGGCCTCGTCGGCGTAGAGGTGCAGCCGCCCGGCGCCCATCGGCACCATCAGGAACCCGGAGCGCTGGCCGAGCAGGGCGGCCCACTCGGTGACGGGTGGGCCGTCGCGCAGCACGGCGCGGTAGACCACCTGACCGACCGGGCGGGGCGGCCCACCGAGCGCGGCCAGCGCGCGGACCGAGGAGCGTGGCCCGTCGGCGCCGATGACCAGGTCGTACTCGGTGGTGGTGCCGTCGGTGAAGGTGACCCCGACCGCGCCGGGCAGCAGCTCCAGGGTGCGGACCTCGGCACCGTGCCGGACGGCGCCGCCGGCGCCGCTGAGCAGCACCCGGTGCAGGTCGGCCCGGGGCAACGCCCGACATTCGCCGACGCCGGCCCAGAGGGTGTCGAGGTCGACCTCGCAGAGTCGCGCGCCGGTGGCGTCGAAGAACCGCTGCCGGTGGATCACCTGCCCGAGCGGGCGGACCGGGTGGTGCAGATCGAGCCGGTGCAGCGCGCGGGCGGCGTTGCCGGGCAGGTAGAGGCCGGCTTCGGTGGACTCCCCCGGTGGCAGTTTGTCGGTGACGTCGGGCCGGAAGCCCGCGAGGCGCAGGGCCCGAGCCGCGGCCAGGCCGGCGATGCCCGCGCCGACGACGAGGATGCGCAGGGGGGAGCCACCCATGGTGGTGTACGCCTCCGGAGGGGGAGCGGAACGCGTTGGAGGCAACACGCTACTCGGAGCGATCGGCGCACGCCAGGCCCGATCGGCCGTCCGGTTCCACTCGTCGGTGTGCCCGTGCCGCTTGGCTGGTCGCCCGTCGACAGCCGTCCGGTGGGGGCACGGCAATCCGCCCGATTCATCAGTTTGCCGCGTACGGTTGCGCAGCAGTTTCAGGCATGTAAATGTGTCGTTGAGCGTGGGAGCGCTCCCGCACCACCCCACCACACGCGGCGCCCGGCATGCGCCGAGTCAAGGAGCGTCATGAAACGTCAACTTCGGGCCCTGGCCGCCGCCAGCGTGCTGCTCGCCGGCTCGCTGGTAGCGGTGGCCTTCGGCGGCACCGCCTCCGCCGACACCCAGATCTGCGAACAGTACGGCTCGACGGTCATCCAGGGCCGCTACGTGGTGCAGAACAACCGCTGGGGCACCACCGCCCAGCAGTGCATCAACGCCACCAACAACGGCTTCGAGATCACCACCCTGAACGGCAGCAGCCCCACCAACGGGGCGCCCACGGCGTACCCCTCGATCTTCTTCGGTTGTCACTACACCAACTGCTCCCCCGGCACGAACCTGCCGATCCAGGTGAGCCAGATCAGCAGCGCCACCAGCAGCATCTCCTACCGCTACGTCAGCGGGGCGACCTACAACGCGTCGTACGACATCTGGCTGGACCCGTCGCCCAAGCGGGACGGGGTGAACCAGATGGAGATCATGATCTGGCTCAACCGGCAGGGCCCGATCCAGCCCATCGGCTCGGTCGTCGGCACGACGAACCTGGCCGGCCGCACCTGGGAGGTCTGGCGGGGCAGCAACGGCTCCAACAACGTCATCTCCTACGTCGCGTCGTCGGCGATCTCCAGCCTGAACTTCAGCGTGCTGGACTTCATCAACGACACCCGCAACCGGGGCGCGATCACCAACTCCTGGTACCTGACCAGCATCCAGGCCGGCTTCGAGCCCTGGCAGGGTGGCGTCGGCCTCGCGGTGACCTCGTTCTCGGCAAACGTCAACGGTGGCGGCCAGCCGCCGACGACCCCGCCGCCGGGCGGTGGCGCGAGCTGCGCGGTGAAGTACACGGCGAACTCGTGGAACAACGGCTTCACGGCCGACGTGCAGATCAGCAACACCGGGTCCAGCGCGATCAACGGTTGGACGCTCACCTACAACCTGCCCGGCGGGCAGCGGGTCACCAACGCCTGGAACGCCACGGTGAGCCAGAGCGGGTCGACGGTGACCGCCCGCAACGTCGGCCACAACGGGTCGGTCGCACCCGGTGGCACGGCCAGCTTCGGCTACCAGGGCACGCTGAGCGGGTCGTACTCGTCCCCGACCAGCTTCTCGCTCAACGGGGCAACCTGCTCCCGGAGCTGAGTGCTCGCAACAGGCTGCGGGGGCGTGACCGTTCAGGTCACGCCCCCGCGGCGTCTGTCGGTGCCGGACGCTCAGGCGGCCGGCGGGATGGTCCGCGTCCGGGTCAGTTGGCCGAAGCTGGTCGGCGACCCGTCGTACGTGGTGCCGAAACCGCTGCCCGAGACGGTCGTCCACGCGGACGTGCTGATGTGCACGCTGCCGTCCGCACCCGTCCACCGCTCGCGCCGCAGCGGCTCGTCGAGAGCCACCCAGGTGACCTTGAGAGTGGTGGTGCCCGTGCTCTCCCGCCACTCGCCGCAGATCTCGTCCCCGTCGACGAAGTCGCAGTGCTGCTGAGACTCCTGATACGGCACCGTCGCGGTGAGCTTCGCACCCGTCAACGAGAACGAGAAACGGGTGACCGGCACGTCGTACGCGCGGCGGGAGACGCTGTCGCAGCCGCGCACTCCGTCGGTGACGCCACACACGCTCTTCTGCCACTCGACGTCGACAACTGTGTCGCCGACCGCCGGCCGGGTCACGTCGACGGACATGCTGCCATCGCCGTCGAATTGGGCGTGCGCGGACCGGTTGACGGTGTCGGCCTGCGCCGGGCCGGCGACCAGCGTGATCGTGGCGGCGGCAGTGATGCCGGCGGCCAGGACTGTGGAGAAACGGATCACTGTGCTCCCTTGCTGAGGTGGAGCGATGACCTTAAATCAATCCACCGACATCCGGCACCCGGTTTGATCCACTCGGGTCACCTGAAGTCGGGGCATCATCGCGCCTGGGACGCCCCGACTTTCAGGAAGTCGAGTCGGTCAAGCGCGGACGGCCGAGATCAAGCGCCGGAAGGCCGCTGTCAGACGCGGGTGAGGCGTACCGCGTCGGCGATGACCAGGCCGCTGGTGTTGCTCCACCGGCTCACGCCCACCCGGTTGGCGTCGCCCGCCGGGAGTGCGAACGTGCCGAGGACGCGCCACTGCCCGCCGGTGGCCCGTTGGTCGACCCGCACCGTCTGGTTGCCGGTGCTGGTGGCGACGATGTACGGGGTGGCGCTGTTGTAGCCGGAGTTCGCCGGCCACCAGGCCTCGACCCGGTAGCTGGCGGTGGCCGGCACGTTGAACCGGTACCACGCGACGTCGCTGGCCGCGACCGGGTCCGCGTACCGGTAGTCGGCGCCGTAGCGCTGCCCGGAGTACGACGACACGCCCCAGTTGGCGCTGGCGGTGAACCGGCCGCTGGTGGTGTTGTCCACCGTGGACGACCAGGCCGTGCCGCCGCCGGCCATTCTCGCCGCCACGTCGGCCCGCATCACGTTCAGGTCGATGAACGACGGGTCGATCTTGCCGGTGGTGCTGGTCTCCCGGTGCCCCCGGGCATAGCTGCTGTCCCGGCCCAGGCGGGTGAGCACGGCAGCGGTGGCGGCGAGCGACGCGCTGTACTGCGCGGCGGTCATCTCCTGACTGACGCCGTTGTAGTCGATCTCCCACCCGATCATGAGGGTGTTGCCGTCGCCCGCCGGGATCGGCCCGCTGCCGCCGCTGACCCCGGCGTGGTTGCACCGGCCGGCCGAGATGACGTGGAAGACACCGTTGTAGTCGACGAGCGCCTGGCAGAGCGGGCCGGGCAGGTCGGACCGGCCGTTGATGCAGATGCCGAGGGCCGGGTGCGGGTTGCTGGCGCTGGAGGTCGAGGCGGTGTGGTGCCAGAGCACCCCGATCGGGTCGAAGGAGCCGGGCCGCATCCGGTTGAGCCAGTCCCCCTCGACGACGACCTGGACCCCGGCGGCGCGTAGGACGTCCACCAGCCAGGGGATCGTCGCCATCAGGCGTCCTGGAGCAGGTCGGCGAGGCACTCGGCCTTCGGCGCGGCGCTCGCCGGAGTGGGCCGGGCGACGACGGTCAGCGCGGCGGCCACCAGGGCCGGGATGCCGAGCAGCCCGCGGCGGCGCAGGCGGATGGACGGGGGTCGGGACATGGCGATCCTCCAGCGACGGCGGGTTTCGAATGGATCGACGAACGTGATGACGGGCACGTTATACCGTCACGAACGTCGATGTCGATACCCTTCATCTTCATGTTGCTGACTGAAGGAAATCGCCGCTTCAGACCTCGCCGAGCGCGTCGATGTCGCGCATCTCCTCCGCCGTCACGCTGCGCGGCTACCTGTGCAGCCGCACACCCCGCGGTATAGCAGACGCTATACTTCACGGATGGCTACGGACGAGTGGGAGATCTACCTCGTCAGCGAAGTGCAGGAGTGGATCGACAGCCTCGATCCACTCACCCACGCCCGCGTCGTGCAAGCCATCGACCTGCTCGCCGAAGCTGGTCCAGGGCTCGGCCGGCCGCTGGTCGACACGATCCACGGCTCGTCGGTCGCCAACCTCAAAGAGCTGCGCCCCGGCACCGTACGCATACTCTTCGCCTTCGACCCGTGGCGTTCCAGCATCCTGCTCGTCGCCGGAGACAAGGCCGGACGATGGCAGCAGTGGTACGCGGAAGCGATCCCCCTGGCCGAGCAACGCTACGAGATCTACCTGAAGGAACGCGCCGAGGAGGAGGGCCGACAGCCATGAGCAGCTACCCACGCTGGAGCGACATCCGCGCCGCTCACGTCGAGCGCGCCGGCGGCGAACAGGCCGTCGAGACGGGCAAGCAGGAACTACTCGCCAGCGTGGTCGGACACCGCCTTGCCGAGGTACGCCGCGCCCGTGGCCTAACCCAACAGCAGGTCGCCGACCGCATGAGCGTCACGAAAGGCCGAGTCTCCCAAATCGAACAGGGCAAGATCTCCGGCCAAGACATCGTCGCCCGCTACGCCGCCGCCCTCGGCGGACGCCTCCACCAAGCCATCTACTTCGACGACGGCGACATCGCCGCCATCGCATAACCACCCCACCTGGCCAAAACCAGCCATCGACCGAATCGCGAACGGTGCCGTGGCCGAGCAGCCCCAGCGCGGGCCCCGCCCCCGCCGGATGTGAAAGAAACCGCCTCAGACCACGCCGCGCGCGGCGATGTGG
>NZ_JBEZDC010000032.1:0-45448 GCF_040647935.1 Micromonospora sp. NPDC049204
GTGGCGTCGATCTCGACGTCTGCGCTGATGCGAACATCGGCCGCGGTCGCCAGGTCCACGACGTCGTCGCTGGTGAACGCATCAGCTCCGAGAGTGCTCAGCCGTCGCGCGAACTCCTGGACATTGATCATTTGCAGCCTCATCGTCGGATTGTTAATTATCCACCGTAACCCCCGCTTCGGTCGGCGGATCCTGCGCCCGCCGTGCGGGCCACTAGGACCGACTGTCGGTGCCGACAACTGCGACCGCTGCGCGGAAGTCCGCAACTCTTCGGTGAGCTAATCCGGTGGAGCGGTGCGGTGTGACCTCCCAGTAGAGGTCGAAGTGGGTCAGGCGTCCTGCTGTTGGGATGGCGGGCGCCGGCCGGTGTCTCGGGTTGCCTAACGTCACACCTGGAGGTGTGCTGTAGGTCGATGTGAAGCGTTGTGGGGGGCTTTCTGGGGGCGGCCGTTGTTCCGTCATTTGAGGCTCCGATCCCACGGGCAACGACCTGACCAGACGCTTCGGGGTGGAGACCTCTTCGGCGATTTCTTCTTCAAGGTCGCATCGGACCTTGGTGAAATGGCGAACGTGTCAATGTTTTCTACCCAGCCGGCTCATCCGGTGCCTCCGGCAGGATCTCCATGAACATCGAGGCCTCAGGCTTCGGTCCCCACGACTGAAGACCCGAGATGAAGTCGTCGGATGTCGCGTTGTTCTGGAAGGGAAGATCGACGAACCGGCTGGCCCGGCCGCGCACCTGCGGATCGGTGGCCATCCGGTGCATGCGCGCCCGGATCTCCTCGGCGCCCACCAGGCCGTCGACTCCGTTGATCAGGTCCAGGAAGACGCCAGTCACCATCAGCTTGTGTTCGGCCTCGGCGACGGCGGAGTGAAGGTGGTCGGCGAGCACCATCCAGGCCGTGTCCTTGTTCCAGCCGTCGGCGGAGTTGTACCGCCCCGAGATCATGCCGACGACCGTCAGCCCCAGCTCGCCGAAGTGCAGCACCGGCGCGCCGGAGCAGCCGGGGGTGACGTCGCTGCTCTTGAGCTTGGCCCGCACCAAGCCGTTGCGCCGGTGCTCGCCTACGACCTCGCCGTCCCCTGAGCTGAACGGAAACTCGACCCCGTCGGCCTCGACGTACTCGCTCACGGCGTTGAAGAAGACCTTCACACCGCGCTGGGCGACGTGCCGCGGCCGGTCGGCGACGTGCGCGTGCCCTAGGACCGGCACGGCGGAGGTAATGACGGCGATGTCGAGATCCGTATCACAGACCAGGACCTTCCAGTTCTCCAGGACGACCGCGTTGCCGTCAGCGCTGCGCCAGACCAGCTCATGCATCTCGTCCTGCAACGAATGGGCGCAGGTCACCACGATGTGCGGGGAGACGCAGATGAAGGCCGTACCGATGAGCGCTCCGTCGATCAGGAGCGCCCCGACGAAGGGCGGGCACTCGAAGTCGGTCATCGGCGTCTCGCGGTCATGAGTCGTCCTCGCTCAGCGAGTCGAGCACCCCGTTAAGGTTGTCGAGCGACTCGTCGTCGAGCACCGCCGCTACGGCCTCCCGGAACGCCGCGTCGCCGACCTCCGCGCGGATCCGCGAGAGCTCCCGCGCCGACCCGGCCACCGCCTGCGGCGATTCGATCTGGAGGCCGGTGACCAGCGCGGAGAGAAACGGCGGTACGGCCGCCCGGACGCCCTGACCGTCGTCCCATGCGAGGACTCCCAACTGATGGTTAGCGCTGGCGATGGATGCCCGGTCGCCCAGTTCCTCGCCGACAGTCAGGGCCCGCCGGTAGAGCGTCTCGGCCCCCGGGTAGTCGCCGCGCATATGGGCCACGGTTCCCAGCTGGTTGAGGAGACGCCCAACGGCAGACCGATCGCCGAGTTCCTCGCTGATCGTCAAGGACTGCTGGTAGTAGTTCTCCGCTTCGTCGAATCGGTGGGCCGTCCTGGAAAGCGATCCGAGTTGGCCGAGCGTGGCAGCCATGCCGGATCGGTCACCGAGGCGCTCGCTGATCACCAGGCTCTGCCGATACGAGCGCTCGGCCTCGTCGAGCCGTCCACGCAGTTGGAACAGCACGCCGAGCTCGTGATAGCCGCGGGCCAGCGCGACCTCATCGCCGAGCCGATCGCCTATCGCCAGGGCCTGGCGGTAGCGCTGCTCCGCGGCATCGTAGTCCCCTGTGACCTGGGCGACGGTTCCAAGCTGGTGGTAGGTTGTGGCCGTGGCGGCCTGATCGCCGATGCTTTCCGAGAAGCTCAGCGCCTGGTGGAAGCGCCGGAGCGCCTCCCCGTAATCGCCTCGCTCCTGGGCCAACAAACCGAGCTGGTGGTGGCTACGGGCCAGGCCGGCGAGATCACCCGTCTTCTCCTTTGTCGTGAGGGACCGCTGGTACCACCGTTCGGCCTCGGTGTAGTCCCCTTGCAACTGCGCCAGTATGCCTAGCTGGTGATAGGTGCGGCTGAGGTCGGAATGATTGCCGAGCTCCAGGTTCCGGTCCGCGGCGAGCCGGTAACTGTGGGCTGCCTCGGCGTAGTCGCCACGACTCTGGGACAGGATGCCGAGCTGATGAAGGGCGATCGCGCCGTAGCGATCTTCGCCCAGCCGTTCGGCCAGGGCGAGGGCTTCCCGGTAGTGGCGCTCGGCCTGGGCGTAGTCGCCGCGGCGATGGGCGAGCAGGCCCAGTTGGTGGATCCACGCCATCCGGCGCGGGGAATCCTCGGGCAGCGTCCGGAGGGTGTCCTGGATCAGATCGCGCTCGCGATCCCAAGCTCCCCAGTCGTCCAGCCGGGCACAGATTGCCTCTGTTGCACGGCCGGCCCCCTCGAAATCGCCCGCCTGCGTGAGATGGTGCCGCGCCTCCAGAAGATCGTGGACGTCGGCCTGTTTGTCCTGCGGCCACGTGGCGACCCGCCAGAGCCAGTAGCGGGCCGCCCGGCGGTGGACGTCCGCGAGCTCGTGTGTGGGGAGACGCCGCTCGATCTCCGCCGCCGTCCACCGGTGCACGAACACGTCCCGCGAATCGGGTTCGACGTGCACCAGGTTCGTGTCGAGCAGCACCTTCAGCATGGATTCGATGTCGAAGTCGGTGGTGATCGGCGGGCGTGGGGGCCGGCGATACCGCTCGAGTAGCTCCAGAAGCCGGTCGCGCTCGGGCCGCGGCAGCTGCTCGTCCGCGAGGACGGTGCCGATATCCCGCTCGCCCAGGATCGCCCCGGTCTCTTCGGCGAGGGCCCGGCGCTCGGACTCGTCGCCGGCGCCCTCGTCATCCCCGCCGACCTGGAACAGCAAGGCCGCACGGTCGACGGGCTCCCGGTACACCCCGGCCCCGACGAGTAGACGGATCGCGCCGGGGATCGCGGCGAGACGGGCGAGGTGCTCGTCGATGAGAACGTCCTCGGCCATCACCGCGAGCGAGTCGGCGAGGGCGGCATCAACGTCACGGTCGGCGCCCATCCACTCGTCCCGGGGCGCGCCGAGGCGGTCGACGATTCGGGCGAGGCGCGCGGTGATGTCGTCGAATTGACCAACCCCGCCGGCAAGCAGCGCGTCGAGATACTCCAGAGTCCGCGGGTGGCCGCCGACCATGCGCCAGACCCGCTCGATGTCGGGCTCGCCGAGCCGGTCGAGGTGCGGTAGCGACCAGATTAGGGTGAGCGTCTCGGCCAGCGAAAGCGGCCCGACCCGGTGCTCACGCAGGCGCTGCCGGCCGTCAAGCGCGAACGGAAAGCGGGACGTCACGACGAACCGACTGAGGCCCGGCCGGGCGAGCCAAGTGGCGAGCAAGCCGGCGAGCGAGGAGTCGGCGACTTGCCAGCCGTCGGCCTCTACGAGGTTGTCCTCGAAGTTGTCGAGCACGATCAGCACCGGGTGGTCGCCGAGGATGAAGTTGCTGAGGAGCTCAAACCGGTCGAGCCACGGCAGCTCGGGCTGCTCGCATGCCCGCAACGCCTCGGCCGCCGGGCCCGTCGCGTTCTTCCGCAACGCGGCGGCCACCGCAGCGAGCACGCCGTCGGCCGAGGTGGACCCGGCGACAGACAAGACCGGTCGGCCCGGCTCCCGCTCGATCGCGCGCCGAACGAGCTCCGACGCCAGGGTCGTCTTGCCGACCCCGCCGAGACCGTGAAGGAGCACGCCGGGCACCGGCGATCCGGGGTCAAGCAGGCGCGAGAGCAGACGCAGCTCGTGCCGGCGCCCGACGAACCGGGCGGCAGGCCTGGGCGGCAGGCCGACCGGCGGGACGATCGGCGGCTTCGGGGGCGGAGCGGGCCGGGCGGGACCGTAGGCCGGCACGGACGCCGCGGCCGCGAAGAGCCGCACCACGCTCCACTCCTCGCGACGGGCGACGTCCTGATCGGGCGTGTTGTAGGAGTCGCGCAGCTGCTGGTGCACGACGCGCCGGGCCTCGGCGACGATCGGCAGGACATCGGGTATCCGGGTCTGGGCGAGGCCGGCGTACACCCGGGTGTGCAGCTCCGTCGCGTAGAGACTGCTCGCCGACCCGTCGACGGCGATCACGCAGGGCGCGCCCGCCTCGACGAGCTCCCGGAAGAGAAGATCACCCGCCCGCTCTGGACCGGACAGGACGAACGACGGAGGCGTGGCGGTCCCGCGGATCACCGCGGCCGGCGACAACCGGACGGCCTGGCCGTCGCCGTCCTCCAGCACGACCTCGGACCCGGCGCCCCCGCAAACGAGGTGCAGGATGTGTGGCGCATCGTCCTCGATCGCGGCGCGGATCGATCGGACGGTCGCGAACGGCAGGATGCGCACGGCGGCGCCGAGCCGGCGGGCAGGGCGCACGGCGGCAAGGATTTCTCGCAGCTCGGCCTCGTAGTCCACGCGACCGGACTCGTCGTCCTCGGGCGAGGCGATCGCCACCACGATTCGCAGCGGTCCCGCGGCAGGCTCCCGGCGGGGCGCGGCAACGTGCCGGAACACCGTCACATCCGGCCGCAGCGCGAGCGGCTGGCCGCTCGCCGGATCGGTCATCGCCTCCCAGGGCAGTTCCGCCAAGGATGAGGCGTCCACCGCCAAGCGCACCGACCCGGACGTGCGGGCGTCGGATAGCGCGCGGAGCACCGCGGCCCCGTCCAGCGCCTCGGCGAGCGCCGCAGCAACCGGCGGCGGCAGGAAGCATCGGGCCATGATCTCGCCGATCCGGCCGAGCCGGCCGTCGGCCTCCATTGGACGCCCGCGGACGCGGGCCCGCCAGAAATCGTCGAGCAGCCGCATCAGCACGCGGTCCGGGCCGTCGTGCCGGGCGGTCGCGTCCCCGACGCGAACCTCCGCATCGGAGACGGACAGCGTCACCTCGACCGTGTTCTGCCGCCTCTCCGTCGCGGGGACGATACCGTCGAGCAACTGCTCGATCGACTCGGTCCGGGAGATCCAGACAGAATCCTTCAGCCACCCGTCCGAGGAGTTGTACCGCGAGGTGACCAGGCCAACCACGAGCCCGTCGGCGACCCGCACCACGGGCGCCCCGCTCATGAGTGGCGTGACCGCGTCCGACGTGAGCCGGCCCAGCGGAACGCGAGCGTCTCGCGTGGCGCCGGCGGGCCAGATGCCGGACACCTCAACCCATCCCGGCCCTGGCCCGTCCCGCTCGTCGCTGACGCCGGTCACCACCACCTCGGCCCCTCGCGGGGTCGAATCGGCGGCCGCGAAGCCGGGGATCGATTCGGGGAGCGGCTCGGCCCGTTCGAGCACCGCGAGGTCGGCCCCCGGGTCCACCCGTAGAACGCGCGCCGCGACCCGGCCCGACCGGCCGTTGACCCCTTCCACCTGGACCGATGAGCCGGGCGACCCGGCGACCACATGCAGGGCGGTGACCAGGATGCCCGGCGCCACCTGGAAGCACGTGCCGAGCGTCCGGCCTTCCAGATCGAGCACTCGGCCGGTAGAGCTCTCGGCGCGGCGAACCGTCATGGGCACGAACATGTCACAGAAGCGCAGGGGTGAATAGCCTCACCCGTGCCCGGGTGTCGTCGACGCGGACGACGGCGGAAGGATCCGCAGCTTGAGCAGGGTACGGCGCCGCTGCAGGGCGGGGCGTGCAAGGCTCACCGGCATTCCCAGGCGAATGGTCTTGGGCCCCGAACGGGTGAGGGTCGAAAATCATGCGGTTCCGGTTCAACCTTCGGTGCTCGGTTGCCCGTGTCTAACGTCCGGGAGACATGCTGCACAGCGGCGCATCGGAGGAGCTTTCAGGTGACTACACACGTGCAGGTAGGCCAAGGTCATCGCCGCGCCGATGAGTGCACGCAACGCGATCAGCGGTGGCATGGGAACGCCAAGCCCGCTGAACTGCCACTTCAGGATGCCGGCGGTGATGGCGACGCAGAGCAGCGCCCGGGTGGCGCAAACCCACGGCGACCACCGCCAGCGGGTCAGCTCATGGTCGACGGCTTGCACGCCGGGGTTGCACTGCAAGCAGAGCTGAGCCACGGCGAGCGGCAGGGCCGGCAGGTAAAGGTCGGCAGCGTCGTATGTGCCAAAGCATTGAGCCTTTTCCAACCTAATCTTGCAGGTCAGCCCGGGTTGCTTGGGGGCCGGTGACCGATGAGGGAGAGGCTCCAAGTAGGACAGCAAACCGACCAAAATCCGATGCCCCGACCGAGAGCTTCGCCATGCTGTCCTACCCTGCCACGATCACCTGTCCAGTCGGACCCTGAACCACCTCGCCGACCGCATCCGCCGCCACCGCCAGCAGCGCAAATCCCGGTGGAGGCGACTGAGCCCCGGCCACCAGGCACTACTCACTCTGGCCCACTTGCGCAACGGCGACACCTACACCCGCCTTGCCGCCGGTTTTCGAAATGAACGTCGCGACCGCCTGGCGCTATGTTCAAGAAGCGATCGCCCTGCTCAACGCTGCTGCCGAGGGCTTCGCCACCGCCATGCGTCGCATCCAGCTCCTGGCCTACGCGATCCTGGACGGCACGCTGATCCCCATCGACCGGGTCGCCGACCAGAAGCCGTACTACTCCGGCAAGCACAAACGTAACGGCGTGAACGTGCAGGTCATCGTGGACGTGGCCGGGCGTCTCGTCTGGGCCTCAGCCGCGCTGCCCGGCTCTACGCATGACCTGACCGCCGCCCGCACCCACGGCATCATCGACGCTCTGGCCAGCGCCAACGTGATGACCTTCCGGACAAGGGCTACCAGGGCGCCCGCGGCAGCCTCCGCACCCCGTTCGAACGACGCCGTTTCCGGCCGAAGCTGTCACGCCGGCAGATGGCAGTCAACCGAGCGCACGCGAAGCTCCGCGCCCGGGGTGAGCGAGCGACCGCCACGCTCAAGGCCTGGAAGATCCTGGCCAAGCTGCGATGCTGCCTGTCGGGTCTCAGGACCTCCGTGACAGATCAGTCTCGGGACGTGGGTGACACGTCCGGCTAGACGATCTTCGTTTCAGGGTAGCTGTTTGGGGCTCAGGTGGCCGCTCGTGACGCCCTAGGATCGGCGGGTGCAGGCTGACGAGGAACGTCTTCCGCAGTTCGCTTATCACCCGGATCCGGTGGGGACGGGTTCGATCGTGGCCGCTGAAGTGGTGTGCGTGTGTTGCAGGCGGCGGCGGCCGTTCGCGTATGTCGGCCCGGTCTATGCGGTGGAAGAGTTGGCCAGGGCGCTGTGCCCGTGGTGCATCGCGGACGGCCAGGCGGCAGCGATGTTCGACGCGCAGTTCACCGACACGAGCTGGCGGGTTCCGGACGACGTGCCTGACGACGTGACCGAGATGGTTCTCCGCCGAACGCCCGGCTTTCTGGGGTGGCAGCAGGAGCAGTGGCTGCACCATTGCCGCGACGCGGCGGAGTTCCATGGCTCGGTCGGGGCGAACGAGTTGGCTGACTTTCCGGACGCACTGGAACACCTGCGGCTGGAGTTGGCCGGGTCTGGCTGGTCGGCCGATGACAAGGATTGGTATCTCCAAGCGCTGAGCAAGGACGGCCCGGTCACCGCCTACCTCTTCCGCTGCCGACACTGCGGCAGTCACCTCGCGTACTCCGACTCGACCTGACCGCCCGCTTTGTGCCGTGAGGGCTCCGGCTTACGGACCTTGAAGCGGGCGATCGGTTTGACGGTGTGCGCGGCACTTCGGCGAGGAGCTGGTCGCCGTCATGGACGCGGAAGGTGGTGTCGGCGGCTTCGACAGTGAGCGTTCGGCCAGCGTGGGCGATGCCAACATGGATGCGTTGACCGGCAATGACCAGGGCTCCTCGGCAGCTGACGCGCCGTTCGACCCGCACCGGTTCGGAACCCGGGGTGGGTGGTGGTCCAGCGGGGCGGGCGTCGCGGATGCCGGCGGCCTCGGCCGGTGTCAGGGGGTTGGGCAGGCTGCGCAGCAGGACGCCGTCGGCGGTGATCTGCAGGAGGCCGCGGTCGAGTCGGACGGTGACCCGCCTGCCGGCGAAGTGGTAGCCGACGGGGTGTTGCCGGCCGGCGAGGCTGATCAGGCCGGTGGCGTTGACGAGCCGTTCGACCTCGATCGGAGCGCCGGCTTGGACGACTCCGGTGGTGATCGGTGGTGGCCCGGCGGGTTGGCCATCGGCGGCGAGGACTTCGCGCAGGTGGGTGGGGGTGAGCCGGGACGGGACGGTCTTGAGTCGGACGCCGTCGATGAGCAGGTGAACGACGGTGGTGTCAGCCCAGAGGGTGACCGGCAGTCCGGCTCGGGTGGGGCTGAGCCAGAACTGTTGCCCGCAGACGGTGAGGTTGCCCGAGGCGGGAACGAGGCGGGTGACCTCCACGGCCAGGCCGACGTCGTCGCCAGTCGCCGATGGTGCTGCTGCGGCGTTGGCCGAGCCGGCGGCTGACGGAGACGCCGGCGGTGGTGCAGGCAGCGGCTTTCGGGGTGCGGGGATGGTGGTGGCCAGCGTTGGCGGCAGCCGCAGGGGGATTTGCTCCTGGGCGGGCTGGGCGGTGAACCGATCGGCTGGGAACGCCATCCCGAGGGACTGGTGGGGTCGTTCGTTGTTGTATTCGCGGCGGAAGACTTCGATCGCTGCTTGGGCTTCCTGCGGGTCGGCCCAGACTTCGACGTCGTCGAGGAGTTCGCGTCGCAGGGTCTGGTGGAACCGCTCGACCTTGCCAGTGGTGGTGGGTGAGCGGGGCTTGGTCAGCCGGTGGGTTATGCCGTTCTCCCGGCAGATCCGGTCGAACATCACCTCGCCGCCACCGCGGCCGAACCGGGCGGTGAACTGCTTGCCATTATCCGTGAGCACCTCCTCGGGCACCCCGAACCGTTGCAGGGCCTCGGCGAAGGCGAGACACACAGCCCGGCCGGTGGCCCGCCGGACCACGGCAGCGATGACGCAGAACCGGGAATGGTCGTCAACGCCGGTCACGACCTTCGCCTCACCACCGTCAGCCAGCAGGATGCCACCGACGATGTCCAGCTGCCACAACTCCATAGGCCGGCCCCGCTCCCACCGCCGATAGTCCTCCCGCCGTCGACGACGGGGTGTCGGGTCGACCAGGCCGTGTCGAATTAGCACCCGATGCACCGTGATCCGCGACGGCACCGGGCCGGGACAGCCGCACCGGTCGAGCTCATAGACGAGGCGACGGGCGCCCCAACGGGGATGGTTCCGGCGCAGCTCACAGATCAGAGCCTCCACCTCCGGCGACGTCTGCCCCGGTGAGGAGCGCGGCCGACTGGACCGATCGGCCAGCCCCTCCAAGCCCTCGTCCTCATACCAGGCCAGCCAGCGATGCACCGCCTGGCGGGAGACCCCGAATCGCTCGGCGACGTCCGTGACCGTGGATCCGGCAAGCACATCCTGGACGGCTCGATACCGCTGTTCCATCACGCTCATCTCCACCAACACTCGGCGGAGTGTCACGCAGGTCCTGATACCGACGTGTCACGCAGGTCCCGAGACCGGACAAGCTGCGATGCTGCCCGCGGCGAGCCACCGCGATCGTGCAGGCCATCCTCGTCCTGCACCACGTCGAAGCCAACCGCTACGCAGGATGAAAAGGGCTCATGGAGCATTCTTTTGGTCACTTGTTCCGACTTATTGAAGGCTGCCATGATGCCGGTTCGGTTTAAGCGAGGGGGTTCGGGTGACGCAGACGGTTCCAGTTCGGGTGGGCGATGTTGAGGTCCTGCTCGAGGTTGTGTCGGTGGCGGGTTCGCAGCAGACGTCGGCGGCAGGGCGGGCGACGGACTATGTGGCAGATGCGTTCGAGCGGGCGCTGTCGACGGTGGAGGAGATCGCGGTATCGACGGCGCGGACGGTGGGGCGGATCGGGCGGCGGGTCGGTAGTCCGGAACTGGTCGAGGTGGAGTTCGGGGTGAAGGTGTCGGCGAAGGGCGACGTGATCGTGGCGGGCGCGTCCGGGGAGGCCTCGCTAAAAGTGAAGATCGTCTACGGTTCCGCCGGTCGTGCGGAGGAAGCACCGGAACGGGACCAGGCCGTGTCGGAGGCGGAGCCTGACGGTTCGGGTGGGTCTTCATTGTGACCGCTCGTGTGCGGGTGGCTGCAAGGTGTAGGCGACAACGTCAACGGTGCGCGAAAATGGCAGGAAGCGGCTTCAGTCGACATGGGCGACAATATGAGGAAGCAAGTATTCCACCACTGTCGCACTCTTGCCGAGCGCTGACGAGCCACCCTCGCGTGTGCTGATCTAGCCGCGATCCGGGCGCCACGAAGCGTTACCGCCGTCGTGACCATGAGCATCTGACCGGGCGCATCGCCAGCCAGACTTGCGGGCGTCAGCTGCCGCGCAAAATCTGGTCCCGGTACTGCTGGAAGCCGTGCCAGCCAGCGGTCCGAGTGGGCTCGCCGGTCAGGAACTCGCCGGTCGAGATGTCGAGAGCGCGACCACCAACCGAGGCGACGATCCGCGCGATAACGGCCAGAACGTCGTCGCCGCCTCCACGCACGTACAACATGATCGAATCAACGGGGTCGTGCGACCCGATGCTGAGCTCGATGTGCCAAGTCGGGCCGTCCATGCGCCCCCACTCAGGATCCGACAGGTCGAGGTCCCGGAGGCTTTCACGTAACCACCGCCTGGCATCCGGCCCGGTCCCCAATGGCGGCGGACTGAAGTCCTGCGGAAGCTGGTCAACCGACCTGGCGTCGGCCGGGGCGTCGAAGATAAGAACATCCCAACTCACGGCGTCCCCCCGGCGTCCTCAGCCAACTCGGGTACCTTACTCGTGGTCGTTGCACCACGATCCGCCTGCCATCCTGCCGGTGACAAGGCGCGGGGATCGTGAGCGTGCTCCCGAATCGACCGATGCGGCTGCCCGATCCGGCGCTGGTGCCAACCAATGCACTGGGCCAGCAGCTCTCGATCGGTCGGCGGTCGGCGGCGCGGTGAAAGCCTGGTTTAGGGGGAGCAGGTTGGGAGCAGAGGGGTGCCCTGAACGGCCTTGAACTGCGTCCAACGGCATCGAACGGCGCTCAACTGCCCCCACCCCTGCCTGTTTCCCGCAGAGTGCTCTGCGGTTCTGCCCAGCAGTCAACACTTCTCTATGTCGTCTGTTGGGGGAGTGGTGTGCGCAGGTCAAGGCGGTAAGGAGCCGTTGGTGGGCCTGGCCTTGCAGATGGGAGCAGATTGGGTGCAGGTTGGCGAAGGGGTCTTCGCGCCCGATGTGCTCACAGAGCCGGGTGGAGACGAGGTCTTTGACCTGTGGTGATGCGGTGGAGCGGTGCGGTGTGACCTTCCAGTAGAGGTCGAAGTGGTCAGCCTGTTGCTCCAGGATGGCTGTCGCCGGCCGGCGTCTTAGGTTGCCTAATGCCATGCCTGTAGGTCTGCTGTGGGTCGATGTGGAGCATTGCGGGCGGGCCTGATCGAGTCTGTCACGGTTCCGTCATCTGAGATGCCGATCCCACGGGCAGCGCCGTGACCAGGCCCTTCAGTCTGGAGACCTCTTCGGAGTAGCCGAACGTGTCAGCACGACACCTTCGCTCAGGCCGCCTCGCCTCGGTACGCATCAATCAAGTTCGCCGACAGGAGGCATACGCCCCGGCGGCGGGATGGCTACAGCACCGTCGCCGACAAGCTCAGCAGCTTCCTTTGCCGCTGACTTTTTCGCCAACCACTCGCGCTACACCCATCGATACCTCGCCATCTGCGTCCCTAACCCGCGGTCGCATCCAGTCAACGTCCTCGAGGTAGGCCTCGATCCCGGCGATACCGCCGCAGGCGCTGCCGGCAGTAGAACGCCGAGTGTCAGCAGCACTGCGGCGAGCAGGCCGGTCCACCGCTTCCCCATCTAGCATCTTCAATGCCGAGAACCTTTGGTGGTTTGGGGTAGGCGTGACGGATTCGCCACGGAAGGGAAGAGCCACTCTCGCCGACGGCTGCGAAGCACCCGATCGGTCGGGCACCCGACAGCCGGGGGGAGTCCCCGTCTGTCGCGTGATCAGTACGCTGAGTCCTTCACAGTGGTGACCGAGGGGTGCGCGCGTTGTCGAAGTCGGCCGTTCCGGAAAACGTGCTCGTGCAGGTCGTCGAGACCGACGCTGGGCGGGAAATCGCCTGGGGCGCGAACGTCACCGAACGGCTCCGGGACCGGCTCGACGAGCTGCGCGCCGCCGTCGTGGCCGGCGCGCAGGTGATAAACGCCGACCTCGACCAGCTGCCCGAACGACCCAACTGGCGGGTGAGCGAGCTCTCCGCGACGTTCGGCGTCACGCTTACTGCCGACGCAGGAGTCCTGTTGTCGCGGGCCGGTGCCGAGGCGACCTTCGAGGTGACGGTCACCTTCAGCCGGACATGAGCGACGGGCGCGTCCTCGCCGGCGCGAAGGCGCGGGGCTGCGGTTTCCTCCTGACCGGGCGAATGGTCCTCACCGCCGCGCATGTGGTCCGGGACCGGCGGGTGGACGAGCTCGCGTTCGTCACGGAGACCGGCCACCGGTACGGCGTGGTGGACGTCCGGTCGGCGCCGGAGATCGACGCGGCCGTACTGATCCTGGCCGAGCCGGCACCGGACCCGCCGGTGCCCCTCGGCTGGCACGCGGCACCCGGCGCCGCCTGGCGGGTGACCGCGCGTCCGGAACCCGCTTCCGTCCAGCTGACCGGCACCGTGTCGGCGGTCGACCACCGTGTGAGGAACGCCCGGGGGCACGAGCTGGGCGTGCTGCAACTGGCGGTGGCAGAGGCACTGGGCGAGTACCAGGGCTACTCGGGCGCGGCCGTCACGGTGGACGGCGCGGCGGTGGCCGTGCTGGTCGAGCAGGTCCGCGAGCGCACCACGGCACCCGGGGTCCGGCGGGCGAGCAACGTGCTCTACGCGGTGCCGGTCGGAGACGTCCTCGATTACCTCGGGCTCGACCGTCCGGTCCCGGCGCCGTCCGGCTGGCGCGAGGACCTGCGGCGGCTGCTCGACGAACTGGCCGAGGACCCCGACCTGCCATGCGAGCTGAGCCGGCCGGAGACGGTCGCTGTGCAGGCGTACGCCCTGCTAGCCGACGCGGCCACTGGCGGCCACGCGAGCGACCCGGGGCGGCTGGCCGACCGGATCCGGCGGCAGACGCACCGGTGCTCCGCCGACGAGCCGCTGTACCGGCTGGCCGCACCCGCTCCACTCACCGCCGGCTCGCTCCGGTCGATGCTCGACCGGCTGGCCCGGGTACACGCGGCGGCGGCCGTGTTGCCCACTCACGTCCGGCGCCCGCGGTACCGGATCGAGGCTCCGGGGACGCTCCTCGCCGATCCGGTGGCCGAGATCGACCGGTGGCTGGCGGCGCGGGTCGCCGACGCCGGCGACCACCCGTACGACGTCGAGGAGACCGTGCGCGGGATGCGCGATCGCCTCGACCCGCCGGTGTTCGACCGGGACCCAGCCGGCGAGCTGATCGCCCTGCTCAACAACGACGGTTTGGAGGCGCCGGCAAGGACCGCGGAGCGGCTGGTGCGGGAGATCGTTACCCGGGGCGCCGACGCCGCGGACCTGGAGGCCGGGCTGGCGCGGATCCTCACCCGCGGCACACCGGCGGAGGTGACCGTGCTGACGGCGGCGCACCGCCAGCCGGCCACGGTGACCCGGGACGACCACGGCTACCTGGTCAA
This sequence comes from Micromonospora sp. NPDC049204, assembly GCF_040647935.1. NCBI lineage: Bacteria > Bacillati > Actinomycetota > Actinomycetes > Micromonosporales > Micromonosporaceae > Micromonospora > Micromonospora sp. NPDC049204. Next base: position 14,019 of record NZ_JBEZDC010000032.1, read on the forward strand.
CCGGCAACCGACCCTGTACCACCTGGAGCACGGGTACTTCGCCGCCACCAACGTCCTCGACGAGTTCGAGCGGGCGTACTGGTCGTGGTACGAGCAGGCGGTCGTGGAGTCGGCGCGCGCGGGCCGGGCCATCGTGCCGATGTTTTGGATCACCGGGCCGTCCGGGGCGGGCAAGAGTGTCCTGCTGCTGCAACTCCTGGCGCGGCTCAACACGCGCGCCGGGGTCTCGGTGCTGCTCCCACCCGCCGGTACGCGACTGAGCCGGGCCACCCGGTGGGCCGGCGAGCTGAGTCAGGCGCGGCACGTCGTCGTCGGAGTCGACGACCCGCTGTCCTGGACGGAGGACGACGGGCGGGCGGCATGGCCCGAGGTGTTCCAGGCTCTCGCCCACCGGCGGCAGACCGGGTCCACGCGGGAACTCCCGGTCTTCGTCTGCTGCGCCCCCACTGAACACCGGGGCGAGTTCGTGGCCGAGTACCGCCGGCAGGTGCTCGTCGGCGGGATGGCGCTGGACCCGTACCGGCCGGAGTTCACCGAGCAACTGCGTCGCTGGTACACCGACCGTACCGGCATGGCGCCGCCACCGGCTCCGCCACGGGGTGTGCCGCTGCCGGCCCAGCTGTTCCTCGAGTGGCGCAGCGGGGAGGGCATTGAGGAGTACGCCGAGCGGTTCCAGCGCCGCATCACCGGCCAGGGACTGGCCGAACTCTCCGACTTCTTCGCCCACCTGCTCGCCGTCAATCGGCTCTACGTCGGCTACCCGCAGGAGGCCGTCGACGCGTTGGCGGAGGAGACCCGGCAGGCGTTCGCCGCCTACCGGGAGGACATGCACGTCCAGCTCTCCGGCGAGGACGGCCGGCCCGGCTACTGGTTCGCCCATCCCCACGTCGCCGACCTGATGTACGAGGTGTGGTTCCCACCCGGCCGTCGCGACGCGGAGCGGACCGCGCACCTGCGAGACGCGCTGCTCGAGGTGATCGCGGCCGTACCCCGGGGCTGGGCCGCCGTACCGCTGCTACGCCGGCTGCGCGCCGCGGCGGGTGGCGGGTCGGGGGAGCGCGACGCGATCGCCGCCGTCCGGACCCGGGAGGCCGCGGTGCGGTCGGCGCTGGCGGAGGTGGTCGACCGGCTCGGTCCCGGCCTCACCGACCTCGCCAGCCCGGTGCTTGCAGAATGGATCCGCATCGAGCACCAGGTGTGGCCGTCCCGCTCCGACCGGCGTCCCCGGGAGTGCGCCATCGCCCGGCTCGCCGGGCCGCTGGACCGGGGCATGGACGAGTTGCTGCGGGCACTGGTCGACCTCGACAACCCGGGCGTCGACGCCGAGGTGTGGGCGTACCTGCAACGGCACCTGGAGTGGGAGGGCTGGCTGACGGTCGCGGGCCCGCTCGTCCGGCGTAGGGCGCGCTCCCGCGACGTCGACCTGCTCGCCCCGGTTGTCGAGTCCACCCTGGCGCGGCAGCCCGCGGCGGCCATGCTGCTCGCGGACGCGCTGGAGACCGCCGCCGACAACGGCCCCCTCGTCCGACTCGCGCACCGGCTGGTCACCGGCGAGCTCACCGTCGACGCGCCGCTGGCCCCGGTGGTCGCGGCCCTGTACCGGCGCGACCGCAACCGGATGCGGGGGCGTGGCCCGCTCGCCGCGCCGATCCACCGGGGGCTGGTCCAGGACTGGTTGGCGGCCGACCCTCGCCCCGAGCACCGGGTGGTTTACGAGGAGGTCCTCGCCGGGCCGGTGCCGCCGATGCTGCGGCGCGCCCTGGAGGCGTGGGTCCTGGCCTTCCCGGCCGAACGCCTCGCGGGTGTCGCCCTCGCGCAGTGGCTGAACTGGTCGTGGCTGGACGACGAGGGCCGGCGTGACCTGCTGCACGCCCACCTGGAGCGGTGCGACGACGTGGACCCCCGCCTGGCCGGGAAGGTGCGCCACCTGCTGTCGCACGACGGTCGGGGCTGGGCGCGGCTGTTCACGCTGCTGCCCGAGACCTGGGTGCGGGACCCGCAGGTGCGGGCCGCGGCGCTGGCCTGGCTGCGGGGGCAGCGACCGCCAGCGGCGTGGCACTGGGTGTACACCCACCTGTGCCGCAGCACCGGCGAGCCGGACGACGAGCTGCGCCGGCTCGGCGCGGGCCACCTGGCTCGGTGCGGGGAGGAGCACAGTTGCGTTAACACCCACTACTGGCTGCTCCAGGTCACGGCGGCACCGGGGCGCCTGGGCGCGGCGCGCGACACGTTTCGATGGCTGCGGGACCGGCCGGGCCTGACTGCGGCCTGGTGGCTGCTGGCGGGCCAGATCTTGCGTGCGGTGCCACCCGACGACGCCGACGAGGTCGTCGACGTCTTCGTGACCTGGGTATGGGACCACCCTGACGACGGGGCGGCCGGGCAGGTGCTCTCCGCCAGCCTGGCGGCGGAGACGTCTCCGGCCGTGCGGCGGCGACTGCTGGAATGCGTCGAGGAGTGGCTGTCGGCACCGCGACCGGGCTGGGCCCGCACCTACGCGGCCGCCCGGCCGTTGCTCGACGTCGACCGGAGCAGCGCGCTCGCGCTGTCCTGGCTGCTGCGATCGGCCGACGACCGGGGCTGGCTCCGGGTGTTCTTCGCGACCGTCGACCAGCTCGACGTGGCGCAGCTGACCACGGTGGTCCGCGCCTGGTTCGCCACGGCGGCGTCGACCGCCTTCGCGGCGGGTCCGCTGTGGCGGGTCGCTGTCGAGGAGGGGCCGTGCGCCGCGCTGGTCCGCGACCCGTCGTTCCGCGCGGTGGCGGTCGGCTGGCTGGCCCGTGGTGGCGGCACCGCCGCGTGGCGCCCGATCACCCTCAGCCTGGTCGCCGCCGACCCCGCCGACCTCGAACCGCTGCGCGCGGTCCTGACCGGCAGGATCCCGTTGCACAGCGTGTACGGCTTCGCCGACGACCTGGAGGAGCTGCTGCGGACCCGACCCGACGAGGCCGGACCGATGCGCCGGCTGCTGGCCGCCGTCGACGCCACCCCGGGGTGGCGGATCGTGTGGCGCAGGCTGCTGTCGGTCGCCCCGGATGACCACGGCTGGCAGGTGTCCCTGGCGTTGCTGTCGGACGAGACACCCGACGCGTTCGCACCGCTGTGGGTTCGACTGTGGGACGCGTATCCGGACGACGAGCGGCGGGCCGTGTTGCGGGACCTCGCCGAGCGGCAACTCGCCGGCCAGCCGGTCGACGAGCCGGGGTGGCGTAACGTCCGCCGCAGGCTCATCGACGGCAACGGTGACGGCACCCCGGACACCCCACCGGAGTCGGTCGTCGGCGTCGGCACGGCCCTGCCGTTCCTGCCGGCTCCCCGCGCGGGGGACGGGACGTCCGCCCCGTGGCAGTGCCGGCTGGAGTGCCCCCAATGCGGTGTGCCGTTCGACGTCACCAGCGGCGACAGCGTCCGGCAGGCCCGGTGGACCTGCCTGCGGTGCTATCACGACCTGACCATCGATACGGCGACGTTGGCGATGACCGCGCGGCCGATGACGCGGACCGTCGCGAAGCCGGTGTCCGTCTTCGGCCGGGCACCCCGGTTTCGGCTGCGGATCCACTGCGACCAGTGCGGGCGGGAGATCGCCGCAAATGTGCCCACCCCGGACGGCGGACACGTCGCCGTGGACCGCGAGTGCTGGCTGCTCCACGAGGTGACGGCCGCCGACGTGACGGACTTCGTCGAGCACGCCCGGTACGTCGAGGCGTGCCGGACCGCCGAGCAGTCCGACTAGCGGCGCGGCTGGGTGATCTCCCCATCGCGGTGTTCGCCGCCGACTGGACCCTGCTGTGGTGCAACGACATGTGGCGCGCCCTGAACGGCGAGCCGGCCGCGCTGCCCCAATCCGAGCGCAACCTGGCCCGTGCCCTGTTCGGCGGCGCGATCGAGCACGTGGGCGCACCAAGCTGACCCGGCTGCACGTCGAGGCACACAACCCGCTCGCCCGGAGAAGCTGGTTCGGCCAGTGCGCGGTCTTGCACGACAGTGATAGCAATCCCCAGTGAAATCTACTTCTGGGTCTCCGGCGGCTACGTCACAGCAGGTTCGCGCGCCTTAGGTAAGCCCCAGTTGGTGGCTGAGGATAGCGAGGAGCAGACCGGCGAGGGCTCCGAGGACCAGCATCCACCGCTCGCGGCGGATGCTCTGCCGCCTCTCGGCATCAGCTCGTTCGATGGTTTCCTGGTCTCGTTTCAGAATTGCCTCGGTGCTGCTAAGGGCCGTTTCGGTGAGCCGCGCAAGACGTTCCAGGGTGATTCTGAGGCCTGGCGGCACCCCTTCGGAACGCGCTGCGTCGTCGTCCTCCCGCAGGCTCTCCAGGATGCTGCCGAGTTCCGTTCGTTGGCGGTTCAACTCTGTGGTCTCCCGGTGGAGGTGGTTTCGTTCCGACAGGTGAGGATCGAGGTTTTCCCGCTCCACTAGGGCGTCAACGGCGTCCCGGAAGGCTTTGCGCCGCGTCGAGCGGGCCCAAAACAGTGCGCCGAAGGACGCGAGCCACCCCACGCCCCACAGCAGCGTGGGCAGGTCGCCGTCTTCAACGGGGAGATACGGATAGTGGTCCGGAAGGATCATCGTGACCGTGCTGATCACCCAGCCCTGCAAGGCCACGGATGCGATGCTCACCGGCACGGTCGCCAGCACGGCCAGGCGGATCATCCGTCGGCCGGGCTCGCCACTCTCCTTCCACCACCACGGGTGGGTCGGAACGTCCCCGACGCTCAACGCGTCATGTATCCGTACCTTCCCTACCAGGTGGCTGTCCTCACGAAGGGAATGCTCTCGTCCGAGAAAGGCGTAGGGCAGGGCCCAGTAGACGACCACCGCCAGCAGGCCGGTCACTACCGAGGCGGCACGTCCGGCGAGAGTCAGACGTGCCAGCATAAGCAGAATCCACAGACAGAGTCCGGTCAGGAGCGCCACAGGGAGAGGGTGGGTCCAGGAGTCGGTGATGATTCGTCCACGCTCGTCGCGTCTGATCCTCGATCGGGAGCGGTGGTCGTCTGGTGACCGCATGTCAAACAGCATGCAAGACGCGGTCACCCTTCGCGAGCCCGAAGACCTGCAAGCGCTGAGCCAGCCGGCATCTCCGGTCGCACGGAGCCAAACAACGCAGCCTTCAACGTCCCGCCCTCGCCAGGCCCTTCAGGCTGATGACCTCTCCGGCGTGCCCGAAGAGGTCACGCCGATCTGTGGCAGCTTGTCCCGCCCGCTGCGCTACTGGTGGCAGGCGTGGTACACCCTGCCAGCAGTGACTATCCGATCTTCACTGGTGCTGCCCATGGCCGCCGTTGTCATGCTCGCCGCGGCCGGCTGCTCCTCCGACACAACCGCTACCCAGGCGCCTGCTGCAAAGCAGGCCACTCCGACTGCTCCTGGGGCGAGCTCAGCTGCGAAGCCTGAGTCCGAGGGTCCAACTGCCGATCGGGTGGGTGGCAGCGTTCGGCGAGGCGGAGCTTGCCCGTGCTCAACGCTCGCGACAATTCCGGGAACTGCGCAGCGCTCGGCTGCACTCAGCTGCTCGCTGCCGACGCGATTTCCGTGTAGGTGTTCCCCGACGCGGCAGCGGCGCAGAAGTATTCCGAGTCACCGGCGATCGGGGTGCACCAGGCCGGATGGTAGTGCTCAAGTATGCAGCTGCGCAGACGTCTGACAAGGATCAGCGACGCTATGAGAAGGTCCTGGCCGGCCTGCTCTAGACCCGAGACAGCGGCTTGCTGCGCTGAGCTTCCGGCCACCCGGAAGCCGGGACGGCAGTTCGTGTTCGTGGCGCCGCGCGGCAACCACTGGCGGTACGAGGACTTCTACACGGACCGGTGGGTGAAGATCCGCGACCTGGCTCGGAGGAAGGGCCTGCCGCGCCGGATGACGATGCACGGGCTGCGGCATTCACTGCTGGCGGCCGAAGGCGTCGACCTGGCGGCGTTGCGATGGCCGGGCGCGCGAGCGTGACCACGACGATGAACGTCTACGTGCACGCGACGCGTCGGCACCACGAGCCGGTGCGGCGGATCGTCGGGAAGCTTCTCGGCGTCGATGCGTTGACCACGGGTTCACCCGTCGGGTAGCGAGGCCCCGACAGAAACGGGCGGCGGGTCACCCGCCGCCCGCTCGGGGCGTCATCGACCAGCGTGCGGCACTGGCATCGGGCCGGCAAACGAGCGCGCCCACCTATCGACCCAAGGTTGCAGCGGTGGGGCACCATGTCCAGCGTGGAACCGTACCCCGAGGACAGCGACCGAAAGCAAGGGCTTGCGAAGTCGGCCGAGATGGCCATTTCGTTCGTGCCAGTCGCGGGCAGCGCCCTCCAGGTCGCCTTCAACGAACTCGCTGGCCGGCGCCTTGCCGACCGACGCACGCGATGGCTGAACGACCTCGCCGCGAAGGTGCACGAGCTCGAGGAGCAGGTTGGTGACTTCGCACGGCTCACCGGCGAAGACGCGTTCATGGACGCGCTGACCACGGCCGCGCAGATCGCCGACCGGACCTCACGGGCCGAGAAGCTCGAGAAACTGCGCAATGCAGTCGTCAACTCCGTGATGCCCGACGCGCCGGACGTCGACACGCAGCAGCTTTTTTTCGGCATGATCGACCGGTTCACCCCGACTCACATGCGAATGCTGCAGCTGCTCTCCGATCCGCCTGGCTGGTTCGACCGCCACGGTATCGCTCGGCCGAACATCTACATGGGCCCGAAGATCGGCATCATCGAGGCAGGCATGCCGGAGCTTTCCGGCCGTCGCGATCTGATCGACCGGTACGCCGGGGCACTCTCCACCGCTGGCCTGATCAACCAGTCGCTCACCGCGGTGATGACGGAGAACGGACTGTGGGTGCCGGCAACCACTCCGCTCGGTACCGAGTTCCTAGCATTCATCGCCGACCCCGAGAGCAAGGTCGACTAATCCTTGGGCCGTCGCGGGCCGTCCACGGGTTCGTCGCGCGCGGCTATGGCCACTGCTGCTGGAGGATCGTGCTCGGGCACGCCGCGCAGCGACCCGCCCAGGCGAGAGCATGGAGGAGACACAGGTGACGAGTGCAGCCTCGAATAGAGGGGCGGCGGAGGATCCAATTGACCCCTCGTGGTGGGCTCCCGCACTAGTAGATGGGAACGGCGTCTCACGCGGGACCGAATGCCCCGAGGTGCTTTCGCTCGACCTCGCCCGCCTGAGGGCTGAAGCGCAGGTAGATGCAGGAGAGGACAGCCTCAGGACACGCGTGCTGGACGTGCTGGCGAAGGCCGCGTCCCCCATGCTGGTTCCCGACAACTGGACGGACCCGTACGTGCCCGCCATGCAAATCGGGAATCGTCGATCGGCCGTCCCCGACGACTTGAGCGAGCCGGAGCTCGAGCTGCTGGCCCGCCTCGTGCCCCTCATCGAGGAGCCGGTCCTGAAGGCCAGGGTCGCTGACATCGCATGGGCCTACGGTGACCGGCGCAACATGGGCCTGCTGTCCGCTGCGGTGAACGCTTACCGTTCCGTGCCGCTGGAGCGGGACGCCTGGCTTCGTGCAGGTCGTGACGGCTGGCGACGGGCGATTGAGCTCTCGCTGCGTCGGGGCAATGCCGGCCGTCAGACCGTCATGGAGATGACGACCGAGCTGGCCGAGTTTCTGCTCGCCAAGGATGGCTCGGCGGGATTCATGCTGACTCAGATTTCGGACCTGCTGCGCGATGCCAGGTCCGTTGATCAGGCGGGCGCCCGGGATCTGGCCAACCGCTTCGTGTCGCTTGCCGCTGCTGTCGCGGGGAACCATCGGCTCAGGCGCGCGTACGAGCGCCACGCCTGTACCTGGTTCTCGCGGGCGGGCGAAACAGACCTTGCCAATGAGTGCATCGAGCGTGTCGGCCAGACGTACCTCGACGAGGCGGACGAGCGACTAGCGCAGGACAGGCCCGCGCTCGTTGTCGGCACATTTATCGAGAAGGCCATCGCGACCATACGCGGTCTTCCCCGGAAGTACCGCTCGGCGCGAGGTCTCGACGGGCGACTCCGGCAGCTGCGTGACCGGCTCGCTGACATCCGAGAGCTTTCGCTGGAGGAGATGATGCTCATCCAGTCGGACCCGATCGACATCAGCCAGTATGTGGAGGACGCGCGCAAGGTGGTGTCCGGGAAAGAGGCACTCGAAGCGCTCGTGAGTCTCGCAGGAATCGTGCCGCTGATCGATGCCACGAAGGCGATGGCCGACGAACGAAAGCGCATGCAGGGGAGCCTGTCCGGTCTGTTCGGAATCTCGACGCTCAGCGCGGACGCACGCAAGGTCGCTGCTCGGGCGGGACTCGGTGTGGGTCAGCCGCCTGACGAGGCCGTCTTCGCCGAGGTGGTCCGGTCGTTCACGTTGAGGATCGACCTCCAGGTCAAGGCACTCATCTACCCTGCTCTCGAGGTGCTGATGCTCGAACACCGCTTCAACACCGGATTCCTCACAGGCATCTGCTACGAATCGCCGGTCGTCCCTGCGGGACATGCCGGTCTGTGGGCTCGCGGGTTGTGGCATGGACTTTCCGGTGACTTCCCATCGGCTATCTCCGTGCTCGTGCCACAAGTGGAGCAGATGGTGCGCGGCTACCTGAAGGCCCACGGGATCTTCACGCTCTTCGTGGACGAGAACGGCGTCGAGACCGAGAAGGGGCTCAACACACTGCTTGAGATGCCGGAGTCGTCTCAGCTGTTGGGGCCTGATCTCACACTAGAACTGCGTGCCCTGCTGTGCGAGCAGCTCGGCCCAAACCTGCGTAACGACCTGGCGCACGGGCTGCTCAACGACCCCCAGTCGTGGAGTGTCGGAGCGGTCTACGCGTGGTGGCTGTGCCTGCGGCTGGTGGTCCTGCCCTACTACGGCATGCTCATGGAGGCCCAGGCCGAGAACGGCTCCGCGGGTGAGACAACAGACGTGGAGCGATCGAGCTGAGGGCCACTGCGGGAGCGATCAGTTCAGGGTGGCGCATGGACCGCAGCAACACCGCCTAGCAGCGCGGGCGGCATGCCAGGTGCAGTGCTGGCCCCCAGCTTGGGACCGATCCTCCTAGGACGGTCTAGGGGTGGTGCGAAGGGCCTCCGGGTGCCGGCATCGGGCCAGCGCGAGGATCGATGAGCGCGAACCTCGTCGGAGCCGTGGAACTCGACTTCGGCCAGCAGCCGATTCCAGTCTGCCCGCATCCCCGGCGTGCGACTCCAGGCTGTCCGAGGCGGGCGCGCATGCCCGCATGAGCGAGGTGACTGGCAGCGAGTCTGCTAGCGCCCCGAGGAGGTTCGAGTAGGGGTAGGCCGTCTCGCTCTTCAGGGACATAAGCTGCCGAAGCGCGCAGTCGATCGTCTCCAGGTGCATCGTCTGGCGCTTCTCGGCCCAGAGTCGCCGGTCCTCGCGTGTCCTGCCCTGCTAATCCCGCCTGCGCTCTCGCCGCGCCTGCCCCGCGGCCTGCGCCCATTGCAGCGCCGCGCCAAGCACCGTGCCGCCCAGCCCGGCGGCCAGGACCGCCCGATTGTCGGAAGAACCTGGCCCCCACCGAGTGCGGCGCAGCGCTGGCGATGAGGGATATCCTGCTTGGGGCCCGAGTTAGCGGTCTTGTCCGAGAATTATGCACGCAAAGTGGAGGTGGGCGCCGATGCCCGCGGATGGCCCGCTGCCGGGGAAGAATCCGCGGTTGCCCCCGACACCCAGCCTCTCGGAGTACGCGTTCGAGGACTTTACCGAGCGCCTGCTCAGTGCGAGTAGATTCTGCCCGGGGTCGGCTCGTCGGGTGAAACGAGTGGAGCGTTGGGGCCGGCGCGGCGACTCTCAGGACGGCGTCGACTTCGAAGGTGACTACAGCGACGGAACGACCGCCGCTTGGCAGTGCAAGCGATACGACAAGCTGACGCCGGCAGACGTCCGGGAAGTCGTGCGCGTCTGCACCTTCCAGGCTGACCAGTACTACCTGGTGTTCTCCGGCGAGGCATCGCGCGACGCCAGAAAGGAGATCAAGAAGCACCCCAAGTGGCAGCTACTTGATCAGCGTGCCCTCGGACGCTTGTTGGACGATCTCCCCTTGCATAAGCGACGGAACGTCCTTGATGCGACGTGGGACCGGCCGACCCGTCAGTTTCTTCTTGGTGTTCCCGGAACCGACGCATTTCTCAGTCTCGACACCTTTGTCGCAGATCGCATGAAGGAAGACGCGCCGCTCAACGACCGTGGACCCCGCATCGGCCGCGACGCCGAGCTCGCCGCGCTAGGGACTGCACTCGACCGATCAGCGGACTTCCCGACGGTCGTCGTTGTTGCCGGCCCCGGAGGCCGCGGCAAGACGCGCTTGCTCATTGAAGCATTGGCAGAGTTCGAGCAGGCCAGCCCTCAAGTTTCGGTCGTTTGCCTTTCGCCCGGACGCAGCCTTGACCAAACAGCAATCGACGAACTCCCGCACACACCGGCCGTCGTGCTGGTGGACGACGCACACCGCGACCCGGCCGCCCTCGCAGCGCTGCTCACCTACGCGCGCCTGACGGAGGGCACCCAGGTTGTCCTCGGCTCCCGGACGTCCGGCGTCGCCGCCGTGCAGGCCGAGATCATCAACGCCCGGTTTGCGCCGGCTCAGGTCGAGACAATCCCGGTCGAGGAGCTGAGCCGGCGGGACGCACGCAAGCTGGTCACCAGCATCGCCGACGGCCTCGACCTGACCCTGGCGGCGCAGGAGTACTTCGCCGGCCAAGCCGTTGACTCGCCGCACGTGGCGGTCATCGGCGTCAACCTGATCCGTAGCGGCCGGTTGACAGCGCCCCTGAAGGCCGACGACGCCCTTCGCCAGCAGGTTCTCGCCCGGTACCAGGAGGTTGCCACCGGCGAGCTGGAAGGCGTACCGAACCGCAAAGTGCGACGAGCACTCGCCATCTTCGCGGCTCTCGGCCCGATTGATGACACCGACGACGCACTGCGCACAGACATCGCCCGATTCGTCGACTTGAACATGGGCGACCTGCTGCGCCTCTGTCAGAGCTTGCGAGAACGCGGTGTCCTAGTGACGCGCAGCGGGCTGACCCGCGTAGTCCCCGACGTGCTCGCGGACGAGATCTTGGAGACCGAGGCTGCGGTCGGGCGCCACGCGACCGGCTTCGCTCAGCAGCTGTGGGAGGCCTTCGGTAGCCCTTCCGACGACCGGCTCGTGACCACGCTCGCGGAACTCGACTGGCGGCTCGTTCGACGGCACGGGCCATCGGTCATCGGGCCGATTTGGGAGTCGGTGGCGGACCGGCTACGCGGTGCGGAACCCGTCGAGTTGCATCGAGCGCTTCGTGGGCTTCGCAGCTTGGCGACTACCCTGCCAGGTCCGTTCCTTACAGTGCTCGAGGAACTGCGGGTCCGACTGCAGGAACATGACCGAACAGTCGACGATGCTGCAGCCGCGCACCCGTTCTTCTACCGAGCTGAGAGCTCAAGGGACGTTCTCGGGCTCATGCCCGAGCTGTACGGGCAGTGCGCCGCCAGCGCCCCAGAGACGCTCGAGACGGTCCTCGACGCGCTGTGGTCGCTGTACCGCGATGACTCACGGCCACCGAACCAGCAACCGGGCCACGCTGTCCGGATCATCGACGACCGGCTCGCGAGCATCGGCGACATGCTGGACCCGTCGTTTCCTCCCCGGATCGTGGCGTGGGTCGACAAGCAGCTCGCCCAGGCGACCGACCCGCGGCACGCGACGCCGATGTTCGCGCTACGTCCCCTGCTCGCGAAGGATGGCACCCGGACCGTCGCGGAAACCCGCCGACGCATTTCACTCCGCCCGTACGCCGTGTCGGCGACATGGGCACGCCCGATCCGAGACGCGATCCGATCAACGCTTCTCCGGCAAGCGAGCGGGACCGACCTGCGCCGAGCCGGGGAGGCCGTTCGCCTCCTCGGCACAGCGGTCCGTCAACCGGCAGGTCCGGCCAACCGGGAAGTGACCATGGACGAGGTTCTCGGTTGGGAAGAGGACGATCTCGCCACGTTGACGACTCTGGAAGCGGCGGCTGTTTCCACCGGCAGCGCCGTGACCCGCCGACTGATCCGCCACGAGATCGGTTGGACAGCCGGGCACGCTCGATCGGTACGTGTTCGCCACGCTGCTCTGAGTCTCGTGACGTCGCTCGACAACCGGGACGACGACCTGGCGGAGGTCCTTCTGAGCACGTTCCGAGGCTTCGCGACCCGGCGCGGAGCGACGGTTGCAACGCTCGATGAGCTACGGGCAGCGGAAGCAGCGCGAGCCACCCGTGAAGCCGGCATGCCGCAGGACGAGATCGATGCAGATCACAGCGAGCAGGGCCGAGTCAGGATCGAGGAGCGGACGGCGATGCAGGAGCGCGCAGTCGCGCAGGTCGTCACGCGGCTTACGTCCGACAGCATCCCTGAGCTGGTGCGAACGCTCCGCACCTCCGCGGTAGAGGTCGAGCTGGCCGCACCTAGGCCACCTACGCTGTGGGGCGTCTGGCGGGAGTTCGCCAAGCAGAGATCCGATCTCATCCCTTACGTGGTTCGGGAGATCGCCGACGGACCTGCGTCTGTCCTCGACCAAAGTCTGCATCAGCTGCTGGATGCCTGGGCCGACTACGACGCGACCGGTCTACTCGCTTGGCTGGCTGACGCTTCGAGCTACCGCATCGACGTGCGTCTAGCCATCGGCAACGCCTTCGCAACGTATGCCTGGACGGACCGGGGGGCACCCTTTGAGCAGATCCACCGCGAGGGCATAGCGGAAGCCGAGCCCGAACTACGCAACCGTTTCATCATGGGCAGCCACAAGTTGCTCGCCACCGCGCCCGCCGCGACGGCCCGCCTTCTGCTCAGCGAACAAGCTTCACCGCACGCGCTGACAAATGCACTGGAGAGCGCATGCGGCTACGACGGGCTCAGCTGGGGCCAGACCCAGAGCAACGAAGATGCCTCAGCGATCCTCAACTTGATCAACCACGCAGGCTGGGACGACTACACCGTCCAGCAGATCGCCGCCGGCATAGCACTCACTTACCCACGCCTGGTCCTTGACCATCTCCAAAACCTGCACGGCGACGGCGGCCGCTTGCCGACAGACGTCGATGGCTTCGCGGACGCCTTCGACCGAAACGCCGAGGCGCTCGCGCACTGGATGGTCGACTGCGCTCATCACGGCGAAGCCGCGAACGCATCGATAGTCGTCTCGATCGCCATGGGGAGTGGCATGACGACCGCTCAGGCCCAACATCTCGCCGCAGCCGTCGATGAGCTCGACGGTGCCGCGCTCGAGGACACGGTGTCGGCGCTCCGAGACGTCGGCACATGGCCGCTGCGCCACTCCGACCTGGCCAGGAACATACTCGTCAGGGCGCGCCTGTTGAACGGTAACCTGGCAAGGCGCGTGCTCGCCGACATCTCGGGCGCAATGACGCTCCACTCGTGGGGCTTCTCGAACGGCGTGTCCGACGAGCTCAACAAGGCTCGCGCGGCCGCCGCGCAGGCAGCGGCCACTGAGACAGATCCGGACCTCAAAGCAGCTCTCATCGCTGCCGAGTTGTTGGCGGCTACCCATGCCGAACAGCTTCTTGCCGAAGCTGACGAGGACGATGATTGATCAGCGTGAGGTGTCAGGCTGGCAGGACGTCGACTAGCCGAACTGGCACAATGCCCTCCAGTCTCTATGGATCCTGTACCAAGTCTTCAACGCGACGGCATAGCGGCGAACTCATCTGACACTGATAACGCCCTGTGATCGTGGACGTGCTTTCCGATCGACCGATGCGGCTGCGGGGGCCAGTGCTAGTCCCAACCAGAGCACTGGGCCCGGCAGCTCACGATCGGTCGGCGGCCCGGTGCGAGCCCGGTTTGGGGGAGCAAATTGGGAGCAGCGGGGTGACCTGAACGGCCTTGAACTGCCTCCAACAGCATCGAACGGCGCTCAACTGCACCCACCGCTGCCTGCGGTTCCACGTTTCAGCAGGTCAGAGTCTGTGCGGCGTCCTGTTTCACCGCGCAGTGCTCCGTGGATCTGCGGGTCAGTCGATAGCGCTCTATGTAGCCTGGTAGGGGAGTGTGCGCAGGTCAAGGCGGTAAGGAGCCGTTGGTTGGTCCGGCCTTGCAGCTGGGAGCAGATTGGGTGCAGGTTGGCGAAGTGGTCTCCGCGTCCGAAGTGCTCACCGACGCCGGACAGAGACGAGGGGTCATGACCTGCGGTGATGGAGGTCGAGCGGTGCGGTGTGACCTCCCAGTGGAAACCGAAGAGGTCAAGCCTCCAGCCTCCCGACTGGCTGGTGCCGGCTGTTGAACTGGGGCCTGCCGGCGCCGATCACGAGGCCAGCCCGCATCGATGCGTGGCTCTGGCTGTCGTCGCGGTGGCGTCGGTACGGATCCCGCGAGCTGAGACCCAGATCCCACCGGCGAGCCCTTTGAGTAGGGCTTCCTGAACAGTGACCTCTTCGGCGAATCCGAAGAGTCAGCCAGTTTGCTCCCGGTCGTTAGTCGGACCGCTCCGCTTATGTCTAAGGGTGCCCCGTACCGACCTCGACATGATCGTCCTGGACGCCCAGGTGATCGAAGACCTCATGACGGGCCGGCGGAAGGACGTCGACCCGGTCGAGGTCTAATAGTGGATTACCGCCCGGATCGCCAAGCACCTCGGCAATCCCCTCTTCATCGAACTCGGCAAGCGGCTCACGGCGCTGCGGGAGAAGTACGCCCACTCCCAGCAGGCCAGCCTGGACTTCCTCAAGGAGCTGTTCGCCCTCGGGCGGGACACCGTGGCCGCGGAGAAGGCTGCCGCCGAGGTGCCCGCGAGGACCGAGGCAAGGCGGCGCTTACCGAGCTGTTCCAGTCCCTCAAGGGCAACGGCACCCCGATCATCGCCGAGAAGATCGTCGACGAGGTCGACGAGGTCGACGAGGTCGTTCGGGCGGTGCGGTTCACGGGCTGGCAGGACACCCGTGAGGGCGACCGACTGGTCCAGCAGTCCCTCCGCAAGACGCTCTGGACCAAGTTCAAGATCCGCGACAACGACGTTTACGAGCGTGCCCTCGGCTACATCCGTGAGTACTACTAACGCTGCCTGCTCGGCGCAGGCGCAGGCCGCAAGGACGGTTGATGCTACGCACCGCTACCAGTTCTGGCGCCAGCATCTTCACATGCCCGGTCCTCGTGCAGTGACGGCGCGATTTCGCGGAACGCGTCGTCGAGCGAGTCGATGGGAAGCTCGCTGTATTCCCACGCCTCGGTGTACCCGTCCTGCCGATGGACCACGAGCGATGATCGGGTGCGGCGGAGCCCACGGCTGAGGAGACCGCGGAGGAACGCTTGCTCCAGTTCGTATGCGCGTCCGCCGTCGATCTCGTCGCTGATCTCAATCAGCTTCCAGCCGAACCGGCGTAGCTTCTTCAGCCGTGCTGCCGGCACATTCGTGATCCCGATCTTCCGCTGCTGCTGTCCTTCGTAGGTGCGGCGAAGCAGGTACAGGTACGCGGGCAGGGTGGGGCGGAACCCGGTGACGGCGCACGTGGGGCATCCATGTCCGGTGCCGGCTGTCCGATTCGCCACTGAGGTGGTCCAGAGGTGGGCTGGGTCGGTGCGGCATCGCCAGGTGAAGCGCTTGTGGGTGCCAGCGAGGATCTGATCAGGGGTGCGGCCATCGTTGAGGGCTGGGTCGAGCTCGGCGGCGACCTCGGGGAACCGGGCGGCGAGCGAGTTGGTGCGCGACAGGCGCATGCCGGCGCAGCAGGGGCAGCACTGTCCATTGATCGTGCGGGAGTACACCTTGGCGGGCCAAATGTGGTCCGGCCCAGCTGAGCATCGCCAGACGAGGGTACGGTTGCTGCGGCCGACGACTTTCTCCGCGGTGAGCCCGTCGTTGAGGGCGGGGTCGAGCTGGGCGGCGACCCCTGGGAAGAGGCTTGCGAGCGAGTTCGTGATTGATACTTGCCACCCGGCGCAGGCCGGACAGCCGGTCCCGGCACACGTGCGTTTGTCTACCGACACCCTCCACTCATGATCGGGGCCCTCCGGGCACTTCCACCACACTGCCTCACCGCTCCCAGCGACGATTTGATCGGGAGTTCGATCACCGTTCCGGGTGGGGTGCCACTGGGCGGCAATGTCTGGGCGCCGGGCCTGGAGGGAGTTCGTCACTGATAGGCGTAGCCCCGCGCAGCATGGGCACCCGGCACCGGCGACAGTCCGGGTTCGGATGATCGTCTCCCACTCATGGTCCGGGCCTTCGCGGCAGAGCCACCAGACTCGTACCACGCTGCTTGTACCGATCACATCGGCCGGAGTGCGGGTGCCGTTCCTACTGGGATGCCACTGCGCGGCGACGTCCGGGTATCGGGTCGCGAGCGAGTTCGTCTTCGACAGCTGCCGTCCACCGCACGCCGGGCAGCCAGCGTCTCGGGTGGTGCGCCCGCACACCGGGGTCGACCACACATGGTCGGGACCGGCATCGCACCGCCAGACGGCTGGGGTCGCACTGCCAGCAACGATTTGATCGGCGGTGAGACCGCCGTTCAACGCCGGATCGAACTGTGCCGCAATCTCCGGAAACCGGGCAGCGAGCGAGTTGGTAGGGGACACCTTCTTGTTGGCGCAGTACGGGCAACCGGTCCGAGCGCGGGTGCGGGAGTTGGGGCTAGCTTTCCAGTCGTGGCGTGAGTCGACTGCGCACTGCCACCACACGAGCTTGTTGCTCTGCGCGGTCACCTGCTCAGGACAAAGCGTCCCGTTCCGGTCGGGGTGCCACTGCGCAGCGACCGCCGGAAACAGCGTGGCTAGGCAGTTAGTCGACGACACCTGATTGCTCGCGCATGCGGGGCAACCGGTCTTGTCGAAGGTACGGCTGTTCGGCGAGACCCGCCAGGTGTGGTCCGGCCCCTTGCCGCAGATCCACCACAGCGGCTTGTTGCTGCCGGCAATCACCTGGTCGGCGGTAATCCCTTCGTTGCGGGCCGGGTCCAACTGCGCCGCGACGTCAGGAAACAGGACGGCGAGGGAGTTGGTGACCGACACCTTCTGGTTAGCGCAGCACGGGCAGTTGGTGCCCATGGTGGTGCGCTGCACAATCCGAACCCGCCACTCATGGTCCGGGCCCCTGTCGCACAGCCACCACACCACCGTGCCGCTGCCGAACACGACGGTGTCGGGGGTCAGCTCACCGTTCTTCGTGGGATGCCACTGCGCGGCGACAGCTGGGTAGCGGGCCGCGAGTGAGTTCGTAACGGATACCCGTTTGTTGGCACAAAAGGGGCAGCCATTCCCCCCGGTCGTACGCGAAGAGATCTGCGCCTGCCACTCGTGATCAGGCCCCAAGTCGCACCACCACCAAGCCGTCCGATTGCTGCCGAACACGACGGTGTCCGGCGTCAGGTCGCAGTTCTGAGTGGGATGCCACTGGGCGGCAACGGCTGGGTACCGGGCCGCAAGGGAGTTCGTCACCGAGACTCGTTGTCCGGCGCAGAACGGGCACCCTGCACCCGGCCTTGTCATGTTCCCAACGACGGCCTGCCACTCGTGGTCAGGTCCTTCGGGGCACTTCCACCACAGTTTCCGTCCGTTGCCGGCTGACAGGGTTGCCAGGTCAAGTGCGGGATTGAGGTCCGCGTGAATCATCGCAACCAGGTGCGGATACCCGTCCCGCAGAGTCAGACCGCGCCGCAGCGGCACGGTCCTATTGTCCGGAAGGGATTGATCGGAGCCAGCGGGCGGAGTTGCGACGGCAGGGTCGAGCTCTGCAAGAACAGTGGAGTCGACGGCTTCTCTTGGCACAAGCAGCAGGGTATTCGCAGAGTAGGACCCTTTGGGCTCTCGCCGCTTGTGAGCAGATGGTTCGAGAGCTCGGGAACTCGCCTGCCCGGCTGGTCAGCTGCCCGGAATCTCGACCGATCGGGGCCAGGGTATCTGCGATGGCCCCCGAACGTCGGCGGGCGGGTGCGGCACGAGGTTGGGCTGCAGATGGCGCAGCTCCCCCTGACCTGGTCCCAGGAACCTCGAGCGAGCCGATCCACAAGGCACCGACAGTCGATATGGCTTTCGTTCGGGTCGAGTTGAGCGCGTACGCAAACGAAGGCGCCGTTGGGCCGAGCCCGGGGCGGGGACGTCGGCGGAACCCGGTGAGCGGGCTGCGCTTGTCCGCCAGGCCGTCACTCCGGCGGCCCCGGCGAGCAGCAGCCCGGCCAGCGCGACCGCAATCCATCCCCGACGTCGGCGTGATCCCGACGGCCTAACGGGCGCGGGTTCCGGCACCGTGGATTCCATTGTCGTGCTCCCTCGGTTCGGGCGTGCTGCCCGCGCACAGCACTCGGGAGAAGCGCCGGAGGGTCAACGGCCCTGCCGGACCCAACTCCCAATCGTGATCTTGGGGATCTCGGTCTTCGGCGAGTGGCGTACCGACGCCGCATCAAGATCCAACTGGCTGGTCGCACTCAGTCGGCCAATCGCCACCGGACAGGCTCTACGCTGTGGCAGTCGGCCATCGCAAGGTCTGATGCCGTGTCCACAACACACGGACGATCATGCGGTGGCCGTCCTCGTTCCCGCGCGGGGATCCGAGGTCACCTCACGAAAGGCGGCTGCCGTACTAATACTCCAGACCAGACAAGTGCGGCTGGAGTATTAGGCAGGTTCACCCCTCCAACAAGTCCTGGTGGATCGCGTCTCGCAGCCCCGCGAGCCGCTGCCTCAACGCCACCACCTCCGGCATCCGGGGCAACAAGAAGTCTTCCTCGTGAGTGGGGAAGCCGCTCTCATTGACCGCCAACCGAAGTCGCTCATGCGCCGGCTCCAGCGTCTCCCAAGCGGTCCGGGTGTCCTTGAGGGCCAACAGCTCGATCCGCGCATTCAAGGGCACTGCGGGCTCGTAGCCCTTTCCTAACCGCTGCATCACCTGGTATGAGTCACACAAGGCGTCGAGCCACTCCTCACGCCGACGGCACTCAGCGATCAGGTCCACGTACAGGTTGATGCGCGCTTCGTGAAGTAGGTTCGATCGCTGATGCTTGCTTTGCCAGCGAGATGCAAAGTACGAGCCGAGCAAGGCGAAAACACCACCGGCGAGAGCAGACAGAAACTCCTTCATCCGATCAGGGTTGCACCCGCAATCCACCGATAACTTTGGCTTCTCCGAACCAGTGGAGCCTGCCGGGTGGTCGTGTCGAGCCGGGTGAGACGCCTGAACAGGCAGCGCACCGGGAGTTGTTGAAGGAGACGGGCCTGAGGACGGGTGAGTTGCGTGCGTTGTGGAGCGGCCCACGCCCGTACGAGGCCGGCTTCCCGCACACGGTGACTGTCACGTTTTCCGCGGCCGGACCGATGCTCGTCAACAAGATGTGGTGGTCGGCGAGGGCCGCGCGATGGTGTTCGTCCCGCGGGATGAGCTTCTCGACCGCGACCTGGCCGTGACGACCGCCGCAGTCCTGCCGCTCCACCTCAACGGCGCCGACGAGACGCATTGATCTGCCGCGATCCGCGCGCCTGCAGCTGAGCTGTTGGGCCTCGGCTGAGCCGTTTCGGGAGCCCGCTCACGATGAGCGGGCTCCCCGGATACTGGCCCGGCTCGAACGGTGCTGCCATCCCTGGGTCAGTGACGTGCGGTACCGGCGCCGCACGTTGGGCAGGCCGGCCTGCGAGGTTAGTGCGTCAAGCCCTGGAGGGGAAGTTCGTATACCTCGCCGGTTGTACCTGCTCCCCCATCCGGTGGGCCCGTAGCTACGGGGGCTGCTCCGATGGCCGTGCCTCGGGCCAGCGTTCGCGATCTGGCGAGGAACGACTGCGGGACTATCCACCGCCGGTCGACCGCTGCAGCCCGATTACGAGCCGGGGACTGGGGGAGCAGGTGGGGAGCATCTGGGTGCACTGAACGGCCTTCAACTGCATTGAATTGCACCCGACGGCCCGCAACTGCACCCACCCCTGCCTGCGGCTCCACGTTTTCGCAGCTCAGAGTCGCTGAGGCGTCCTGTTTCACACCGGAGTGCTCCCCGGTTCTGCGCGGCAGTCGGCAACTATCTATGTCGCCTGGCGGGGGAGTGTGCGCAGGTCAAGGCAGTAAGGAGCCGTTGGTTGGCCCGACCTTGCTACTGGGAGCAGAGTGGGTGCAGGTTGGCGAAGTGGTCTCTGCGGCCGAAGTGCTCACCGACGCCGAATAGAGACGAGGGCTTTGACCTGTGGCGATGCGGTGGAGCGGTGTGGCGTGACCTCCCAGTAGAGGCCGAAGTGGTCAGGCGTTGCTGCTCCCGGGATGGCTGGCGCCGGTCGGCGTCTCGGTTTGCCCAAGGCCACGTCCGAGGCGTGTTGCAGATCGATGTGGAGCGTTGCGGGTGAGCTTGCTGGAGTCCGCCGCAGTTCCGTCATTCGAGACACCGATCCCACGGGTAACGCCCTGACCAGGCCCTTCAGGCTGAAGACCTCTTCGGCGGACCCGAAGGCGTCATCAACGCGTCGACTCGGGCGCCAGCCGCCGGCAGGATCCGGCACTTACTGCACCCATGGTTCGGCCGTACGCCAGGTCGCAGTGGAGGGAGGCGGGGGTGGGTCGGACGGGTCGCCCGCGTTGGCGTACCGAAGCGGCGAGTTGGTGTTGGGGCGTGTGTCCGAGCCGTCGAACTGGAAGCAGTGGTACGCACCGGAGCTTGGCGCGCGTACGGCGACGAGCCATGGGGACAGCGTCACCGGTGCCCCGGCGTGTGGCAGCAGGAACACTTGGCCGGTGATGGTGGGATCGGTCGTTGCCACGGTATGTGCGAACAGGCCGCGTGTTCCGCGGAGCCGGTCGAACTCCGCGTGGAACAGCATCCCGTCGTATGTCATCGTCGCTACCCCGATGTCGGCGCGCCAGAACGCGGTGGCCCGGGCCGCGAACCGTCGGAGCACCCGCCTGGTCATCGCCGTCGGCGACCCGCAGCCCGGCAACCGCAACGACACGATCGTCTACCGCACCAGCGGCATCGCCGAGAAGCTCGACGGGCGTCCGGTGATGGCCGACGGCGGCTACCGCGGCAACCCGCAGGTGATCATGCCGTACCGCAAGCCCTCCGACAGCACCGAACTGCCCGCCTGGAAGCAAGACTTCAACGTCGAACACCGCACCGTCCGAGCAGGCGTCGAACATGCTCTGGCCAGGATGAAGTGTTTCAAAATCCTGCGGGGCTACCGTCGCGCCGCCCGGACATTGGCCGACGCCGCATCCGGCATCGCCAACCTCCACAACGTCATCATCGCAGGCTGACCACCAGCCCCGCACAGGGCAACGCCTTCGACAAGTTACGAGACGTCCCTTAGAAACCCCATCGCAGTATGAGCCTCACATGAAGTTGCGGGTATGCAGCGCGGACAGTTCGGCGGCTTCGTCGTCAGGGAAGCCGAGCCGGGAGAGGTGGCGTCTGCGCCCGGTATCCATGTCGGCTTGCAACTGCTGCACTGCGAGATGGCCGCGAGTGAGTGCCTCGGGGGTCCAATCGCCTGCTGCGAGCAGGAGCAGGGCGTCGAACACATCCTGATTGAGGCCGGCGGTGTCGATGAGCACGTCGTGGCGCCGTTCGATGGCGCCACGCAGCCGGCCGAGCATTGTCGGGTCCGATGTCGACTGGTGTTCGAGGTGCGCCACCCCGAACGCCACGTGCCGGGCCTCGTCGGCGCGGGCCAATCGGGTGACCGTCTGGGTGACAGGGTCGGGGGCGTATCGATCGAGGAAGGTGAGCAGGTAGACAAAAGTGCCCTCGCCAAGTACCGACAGCAGGAACGAGGCCAGGGTGAAGTCCGGCTCGGCCAACAGTGAAGCCAGGGACGCCCGGCCGCCGGCCGAGGAGGTGCCCATCCGACCACCGGTGTACAGCGCCCGGCGGGTGAAGACGTCGACGTGCCGGGCCTCGTCGGCGGCCTGAACCGCGAGCAGCCCGACCACCTCATGGAAGTGCGGGTGGATGCGGGTCAGAAGCCGAGCCGGGATCACCAGGGCCGCCTGCTCGTTTTCCACCAGGTAGGTCATGATCTGCACGACCGCAGCCTCGATGTCCGCCGGCAGGGTGAACGGCGAGTCCCACGGGACTGCGGTCGCCGGGTCCCACTGCGCGGCGGCCGCGTGAGCGTAGAGCCGGGGTGCCAAGTCGGCCCAGACGACGTCCCGGTCGGCCAGGTCGTAGGCCGGCTCAGGCCCACCTGCTTCGAGTAGCGCGCCGCGGGCGGCCAGCCCCCAGTGCCCAGGCGGGCGGCGCGTTACCGTGCCGGGTTCGCCGGCCCGTTCGGCGCGCGCCCAGCGATCGGCGTCTTGGCGGCCCTTGACGACTTGGACTCGGCCGTCGTCGGTGGTCGCGCCGTGGCCGGCCGTCCGGCACCAGGCCCGCAGGTGCAGGGTCAGGAAGGGGTCGCGGCCAGTGACCGTGATCGTGCTACCCGGCGGCAAACCGGCCAGAGTTTTCTGTACCAGCAGACGGCCGCCGGTGTCGAAGGCCAGGCCGGCCAGGTCCAAATTCACGGCCGGTACTCGTCGGCGGTTACCCTTCCCGTCCCGTCGTAGAAGCCGGATGCGGTGACCGCCGATTCCAGTAGGTTGTATCCGTTGGTACGCCCAGGCTCCCAGGAGGTAAGTCCCTCCAGATCCAGCAGCGGGCGCATGGCCGGGTCGGCGTACGACATCGACAGCAGCAGCTCCTCAAACCGCGCCAACAGGGAAGGGTCGGCGGTCCCGGTGACCGTCATGTTGCAGTGGTCGTAGAGATCAGTGGTGGTGAGCAGCCGGGTGCTCCCGGCGGGCAGCACGCCCTCCTTGGTGAAGAGCAGGTGGTTGCCGTCGAGCACGCAGGCGGCGTCGACCTCGCCGGCGATCAGTGCCCGAGCGGCGTCACGTTCCCCGCCGACGTGGTCGCCATGCAAGCCGACCCCGACGTCGAAACGGCGGACTGTGAAGTCCGTGCCGGGCTGCAAGCCGTAACGGCGAAGGTGCTCCAGCGGCAGCAGCGTCGCCTGGGGTGAGTCGATTGCCCCGGTCGCGACCGTCCGTCCCCGGAGGTTGTCGAGCGAGGCGATGTCGCTGTCGACGCGGACCACCACCGCTGTGGCAAGGTTGCGGTCCGTGTCCCGCATGACTAGCGCTCGGATTGGCAGGCCCCGCGTCTCGGCGAGCCGGCGGGCACGGATCCAGGCGAGGGGGGAGTTCCAGGCCGCGTTGATACGCCCGTCAATCAGATCCTCGACCTGCCGCTCGTAATGGGAGTAGAGGACGTAGTCGAACGGCAGCCCGGCAGCGGTGAGCCAGGCCCGGAAGCCGTCCCAGATGGTCACGACCTTCGGGTCGTAGGCAACCGCGCCCATAGTGAAGACGGTCATGCTGACACCGGAGCATCGAACAGCGGCAGACCGAGGACCGCCCGGCCCGTGAAGTCGTACAGCGCCTCGGTGGTCGGCGCCATCACCCGGGCAGCCAGCGCGTCCCGGAAGTGCCGTTCGATGCCCAACTCCTTGCGGAACGCCGAACCACCGGCCAAGCGCATCACCTCGTCGGCGACCGACACGGCTGTCTCCCCGGCGACCGCCTTGACCTGCAAAACCCGCAACTGTGCGGCGGGGTCTGCGGCGGCC
The DNA here is from genome assembly GCF_040647935.1 of Micromonospora sp. NPDC049204. Taxonomy (NCBI): domain Bacteria; kingdom Bacillati; phylum Actinomycetota; class Actinomycetes; order Micromonosporales; family Micromonosporaceae; genus Micromonospora; species Micromonospora sp. NPDC049204. The sequence continues at coordinate 37,554 of NZ_JBEZDC010000032.1, forward strand.
AGCGCGGCCAGAGTGGCAGCCAGGAACGCGCGGGTGGTGTCCACGCTCGTCCGAATCCGAGCGAACGCGGCCCGAGGGATCGGCTGCTCGGCCAGGGACTGCCCCAGGTGGTCGAGGCGGGCGCGGTCGAGGTGTTCGGCTGCCAGCGTGGCCAGGCGCTCCGACACGCCAAGTGAGAACGCGGCGCTGAGCACGGTGAACACCGGCAGCACCACTCCCAGTGCGATGTCGAGGCCAGCGCCGTCTGTGCCGAGCAGCGCGTCGGCGGGTACCACCGCGTCGGTCGCGGTGATCGGCCGGGAAGCGTTACCCCGCAAGCCGACACCATCGAACGGCCCGGCGACCTCCAGCCCTGCCGTTGCCGACGGGACCAGCCACAGGGTCATCCCGTCTCCGGCCAGTGGCAGGCTCGACCAAACGTAGCTGTCGGCTTCGCCAGCGGACGTCACCCAGCTCTTGCGAGCGTCGAGGAGCACCTTGTCGCCGCTACTGGTTGCGGTCGATTGCGGCGCCCAGAAGTGGCTGCGTGAGCCCTGTTCGGAGAAGGCGAGCGTACTAACGTGCCGGCCGGCAGCAATCGAACGACGGACAACCTCCGGCCCGCTCTGCTCGATGGCGGCGGTCGCCGCGTAGTGCATCAACGTCACCATCGCGGTCGATCCGCACACCCCGGCCAGGGCCTCAACTACCTCAGCGGCCGCGTCCAGCCCCAGACCGGCGCCGCCCACTTCGCGAGCACTCGTCAGGCCCAGCAAACCAGCGTTGCCGAGAGCGGCAATCGCGGAGCGAGGGTATCGCCCCGATCGATCGATGTCCGCCGCGTGCGGGCGAACATCTACGTCCAATACCGCCTGCAACGCGGCCCGATGGTCCAACATGCTTCCCCCGTGCAAACCCTGAATTCGATTGATCGCCGTGGACAATAACGCGGCAGGACCAGGTGGGTCCACATCGGATGCCGAGGGCTTGCGTCGTAAGTCACAGGGGTCTGCCGGCAGGCTCCTAGTTTGTGGTGGCGTCGGAAGTTGATGTGGTTCATGTAGACAACGCAGGCGAAGCTGAAGGCGTCTTCGCTGCTGCCGCTGAACCAAGCCCGCTGTCCCAGCGGTGGGCGAACGCGTCTCGCGCCGCAGGCGGCGGCACGCAGGGCAGGCATCACCGATCTCCGGCTGATCGGAGCGCTCGCCACCGAGGCGGGGCTCGTCCTCGGCAGCGGCGGCGTGCATCACAGGGAGGCCAGAATCTGCTTCCCCGAACCAGTGAGCCGTGTACTCGAAGAGATTTGCGCGCGGCTCCGTAAGGACCCGTTCGCCGCGCCCAGCGCCGACGAACTCGTACGACACCGGTTGTCGCGGCAGCACCTGGGTGGCGCGGTCAGGGCGGGCCTGCTCTGTCGTGTCGCCGACGACGTCTACCTGCTGCCCGACGCGCCGGCCGAGGCGATGCGCCGACTCGAGGGTATCGAGCAGCCGTTCACCGTCAGCCGGGCCCGCGTCGCCTGGGGCACCAGCCGCCGCGTCGCCGTGCCGCTGCTGGAGTACCTCGACAATCAGGGCGCCACTCGACGCACGGGTACCACGCACCGAATGGTTCATCGACAACCGACATAATCGGTTCGAAGTCCCAATAGTGGCCCAACGTGTCTAACTTGGACATGAGTTCACACTCGGGCCGCCGGACTACGAGGTTGACATTGGGGCCCACTAATATAAGATCCATCGTGGAGTGATGATCTGAGCGCTCTTACACGGGGGATTACTTGATGCGAAGCCGATTGTTGCGCGACCTGCCCAGTATTGTGGGTCGAGGAAGGTCGCCCAGGCCGGATTCCTTTCCGCTGGTCGCGAACATGCAGCTCTGTCGGCGCGAAATCAGACGTCCCCTCTGAGCGGTCAACCCGCAGTTCCATCGGAGTTGTAGGTGGATTGGCCAGACTGACCAATTAGGTCGGCGCTCGGGGAATTTCTACCCACAGGTGCACGTGGCGCGAGTCGTATGTCGTCCAGTAAAGAGAGGGATCTCATGACGGTAAAGACCTACAAAACTGTGGCGCCAGATGGGCGTCGAGTTGCGTTCTCCTGCAGGGTAAACGGACTGCGGGACGACTGGTTTTGGCAGATGCGCTTGACAAGCAAGACAGTTTCGGTCGGTGTCACTATCGGACGCCCCGGCTATATTGACAAGAACTTGGAGAGTCAGAAACTTCAAGTCGTCGACCGGATCACGTACAAATCGTCCACCCTTCTGCGCGCCGTAAATGCTGAACGCGATGGCTGGTTTATCGGTTGGAAGGGGCGCCATCACGACCTGATGTTCGGGGGCGCTAACAGTGGGCCGGACATGACGGCGGTGGTCGCCCTTCTCGACCTGATCGACATCGCTGACGCGCCTGCCGGGCTCGTCCTCCGCCCGCTGGCTGGAAGCGGTGTCGTGCTGTGGAACATGGCCGGAACGACTGACATTCCGGGTGCTGGCCCGGTCACCTTCTATCCACTGACGGAAGCTGGCGCCTTGGTGCCGGACGGGAACGGCCTGCGAGTCGGCACCGGACATGTGTGGAAGAAGTCGCTTGATGTGAACGGGGTTCAGCGCGGTGAGACGTTCGTGCATGTAAATAACTCCGCGGTTGCGCTGATTCCCGACGACAGGAGCCGTGACGAGCGGGTAACCGAAGCAGCGTTGGAAGACCTGCTCGACTCCCTCGACATTCAGTGGTCGAACTGAGGTTAGGGGGCTAGATGTTCACTGTTTTGTCAGCCGCAGTCGTTACGGCTTGGCTAGCGATCGCGCTCCTCGCCCTCGGCTACGGCGGCCTCGTCGTCCAGATCCGTGAGCTGCAGTCTCGCGGGACACACCCGAGCCGGACGCTATATCCTGAGCTAGCTGCGCCGGAGCGATCGCTCAGCACGGTCGCTCTCGCTGTCACGAAAACATGCCCCACCTGCGCCGAGGCCTTCGAGGAATGGCGTGGCGTGGCGCGAGACCTCAAAGGCATGGGGCACCGGCCAGTCACGATCAGCCTCGACGGCTCGACGGATTGGCTTGTACCCGAAGGAACTGAGCTGAAGACCGCTGATGAGCTGACCTCGCCGTTCCTGCTCGCATACCAGCCAGCCCTTCTCATCATTGATTCGAATGGTGAATTACTCTCCGCTGAACCGGTCGGATCGGCCGTGGCTCTGCGTAAGAGGTGCTACGAGGTCATGAATAGCAATACTGTGGTGTCCAGCTAGCCAGCACTGAGCAAAGGAGAGGAATATGCCCGGCCTACTCGATCGAGTTCCGGAAATTGTGATCCTGCCCGAATCAGGATCATCTCGTCAGTTCGCCTCGAACCGCCCTGACCCCGAAGTTTCCGCAACCGCGCGTCAGCCCAGCACGTACGAGCGACGCGGCTTTCTGCGGATGGCGCTCGTCGGAGGTGGAGCATTAGCCGTGACAATGCTCGGCTGGGTAGGTGACCGCATTCCCGCCTACGCGGCCATCACGCGGACATCGCGCCATCCAAACCATTGCATGAACGTCAAGATCGATGGTGACGTTCCATGTTGGGGAAGGCAGTACATCGGGTCGTCGTGGTGCGCCTCGGACGGGTATCACCGGACCGATTCCGTGAAAATCGATGGCGCGACCCGACGATACCATTACTGGGATCCCGCTTGTGGGGGCTACGCGGGGTGGTATTGGGATGGCGGGAGCGGCCGCGTCTCGTGCTGGGACGGGAAGTTCAAGGACGTGGAAACCGCGACAGGCGACTACTGGTGGTACACCACCTCGTGCAAGCGGTCGGGTGGCTGATTTGTGATGCCGCGCGGTGGAAGTACATCAGCCTCTGCGGCCGGTCGCCTAAGTAGACCGTTCGAGGCGACGTGGGCTGTCGTGGTCGGCTGTAGCCTCGTCGCTTTTGTTGGCGCTGGGCTACCGCCCATTATCGGGGCGATTCTGGCGGCCTGTTCGGTCGGAGTCGTCGCTGGCTTTTCCACGTCGGGCTCCATTTGAAGCCACAACTCAGCAGCTTTGCTGACCTCGTCGGTCTGGCGAGGAACAAAGAACGTTCGATATTTCAGCTATGGTTTAATGTTGGGCGCTACGGGGACCGGCATGTTGGCCCTACTCCCTGCGGCGCTGGCGCAGACGGTACTTCCGTTGACGGCACGGCTGCTGTTGCTCGCCGCGCTGACATTGCTCTGTATCGCCTGCGATGCCAAGATTGTGCCGTTTCGGCTACCCCAGAACGGCCGGCAGGTTCCAAGTGACATCCTGGTTCGAGCGGATGGTGCGGGTGCGCTGCAGTTTGGCTTCGAGATGGGCTCTGGTATGCGCACCTACGTACCAAGTCACCTGCCATACGTCCTCGTCGGAGTCGCCGTACTGGCGGCCCCGTGGTGGCTCGCACCTCTGCTGGGTGTGAGCTTTGGGTTCGGTCGGGTGATCATGGTCTGGTCGTCAGTGGCGTCGGGCAGCGCCTCTTCCTGGGCGACCGCCTTCTCCGCTCGGAAGAAGCGGATTTACCTGCTCTGCTGGGTTGGAGCAGCGTTCTGCGTCGGGATCATGGTCTCAGCACTCGTCGCGTGAGCCGGTCATCGCCCCAGAGATTTCTCCTGTGGCGATGGCCGGTACGCCTCCGAGCGGCTCGGCGAATCGGCCGAGCCGCTCGAGTGACTCAACCTTTGCTGTAGCTGCAGCGTTATCAGGACATGGAGCCACCTTTGAGCATCCAGGACTTCGAGGACTTCGTGCACTGCAGTGGCCAACGTCTCCTCAGGTTCGCCATCTTGATGTGTGGCGATCCGACGGACGCCGAAGATGTCCTGCAGACGGTCTTGGAGCAGACCTATCCGCGGTGGGGTCGGCTGCGCGACGGCGATCCCGAACGTTACGTACGCCGCGCGATCGTCAACCGTGTTATCAGCCGGTGGCGATCGCCCTGGGTCCGTCGGCGCGTTGCAGAGGTGCCGGACAAGGCTGTAGCGGGGGACGAGATGGCGCGCGCAGACGACCGCGCCCTCCTACTGCGGGCGCTTCGCTCGCTGCCACCCCGCATGCGTGCAGTTGTGGTCATGCGGCACTGGGCGGGCTGGTCTGAGAAGGAGACAGCAGAGGCGCTCGGCTGCTCAATTGGAGCGGTCAAGAGTCAGTCGTCGCGAGGCCTTGACCGGCTGCGGGGAATGTTGTCCACACCCGTGTCGTGTCCGCCGGAACTAGTGGAGGGGTAGCGCCATGAACGACTCTGACTTGCGGTCACTCATGGACCGTGCCGTCGAGGCACACGAGGTGCCCGGCGACTTGGCGGCCCGGGCCGTAAGGGGCAGCCGGGCACGACGTCGGCGGAGGCAAGGAACGGTGGTGGGGCTGTCTCTACTCGCGGTGGCAGCCGGAGGGCTAGTGGTCGCTGAAACTGATCTCGGCCTGCGCGCGCCCACCGCGAGTCCAGTCGCGCCGGCTGGACAGGACATGGATGAGACCGCGCGGCGGCTGAGCCGGGACAGCGAATCGGTGGTGACCGCGCAACAGGTTCTGGCTGCCGGGCGGGCGGGGGATGAAGACCTGGTGCTGGTGAAGCGGTCCGCACGGCCGGAGGAGGCGGCAGCCGGCGGCAAGTCGGCCGAACTGTGGGTAGCCACCAATTCTGGGGCCTTTAACCGTAAGTCGGATTACATCTCCTACGACTTCGCCTGCGTTGCCGAGGACGCCGTCTGTGGCACCGAGCGATCCGGAGGCTTGGGGGTGGTGGTGGTCCGCCACCTTCCGGGGCGCGGAACCTATGTCCTTGTGGCCGTTCCGGCCGGCCGCCAGATCGAGGTAACCACGGCGGAAGGCCGAACGTCCGCCACGCCAGGCGACCCCCACGGCACCGTCGTCATGGTCCAAACGGCGCAGCCCTGGCAGATCAAGGTCCGGGTGCAGCTACCGGACACGAGGACCTACCAGTTGCCTCTGCCGCCTGGCGCTGTCGTCACCAACTGAAGTGGGACCGCCTGGATGTGCCCAGATGCAACAGCACCGCAGGACCTTGCACTTCTGCGATAGTCGGGTGTGTTCAGGTCTGATTTCGGTGGCCGGTGGCCGGTGGCCGGTGGCCGGTGGCCGGTGGCCGGTGGCCGGTGGCGGGTGCGCCTCGGTGTAAGGCGACGGAGCATGCCGCCGAGGGCGTCCCACCGGATCATGGCTTCTGAGGTTTTCGGTGGGCTTCGTAGTCTCGTGGGCCAGGGGGCGGTGGTCGGTAAGCCAGGCCAGGGTCCGTTCGACGACCAGCGGCGCGGGTGCACAACGAAGCCTTGCTGGTCGGCCGGCTTACGGACGATCTTCATGGGTGGTGCGAGGGGGTCGCGGGCCGAGTCAACGAGGTGGCCGGCGAAGCCGGAGTCGGCGAAGGCGTGCCGGATGGTGGTCGCCGGGTAGGAAGCGATCCCCTTGCGCCGTCTGGGTCTTGCCACGAGGCGGTCAGGACCCAGACGGTGACCAAGAGCCCGAGGGTGTCGGTGACCTGAAACCGCTGCAAAGTCAACGGGCAGGTACCGCCACGTGCGGCCGGTGCGCACCACGTACGGGATGGCGTTGACGACCCCGCGCGAATGCTTCTCCGGTCTGCCCATCCATTGCGGCGAGGGCAGCATCGCCTCAATGATCTCCCACTCGGCGTCGGTCAGGTCAGACAGGTCGATCCATGCTTGTTTACGGACCGAGCTACGCCAATCGACCGGACCCGCTGCGCGACGCCCCCGTCCACCCATCTCCACCTCTCCGGAGGATGTACTGGGCGGCGACGGGTCTCCATCAGGGGTCGTGTCGCTCATCGAGGTAAACCCCACGAGTCGAGGTCTTCTGGGCCGCCCGAGACGGAGATCGAATTGCCGTTGCCGATCGCGCCAATTCCCCGCGACCGGATGTCCTGGAACACCTGCCCACCACCGGCCGGCTGAGGGCGAGACCGGCCGTCTCGGCGTTCGACGCTCCCACCGTCGCTCGGTTGATCAGAGGCGGAAACGGGAGGACCAGGAGGCTCGTTGGTGGTGGAAATACTCTCGCCCGGAACGTAGATCCAGGCGTGGCCTCGAAGTGCTTCTCAGGTAGTCGCGCCGTCACCTGCTGGAAGTGCTCAGGCCGAAGATCCTGGTACTGGCGGACGATGTCGTGGTAAAGCCGATCCGACACAATCAGCGCGACCGCAGCGCCCGAGAACCGCCGTAGCGCGGCCTTGTGCGGGTCCATCCCAATGACCACACGATCTGACGTGGCACTCAACGGGTCCTCCGATGCTCGATCAGCAGTTGTCGAGCCGGGAGGGCAACGCTACTTCGAGCCGAGCAAACCCCTCTTGAGCCTCTCCCCGCCCTGGGGCGACGCCCGGGCTGCGCAGGCCAAATGAGAGCCACACGACCAGCGTGGGCAGCCGCAATGAGAGCGACAGCCCGGGCGCCTCGACCGAAGCCTGGCCGGGCCACGGTCGCAGGTCAATGAAACAAGTAGCCGCGATCCGGGTGCTGCCATCTCACGTCCACCAGTTACTCATTGTTGGCGGACGTGGGTGGCCGATCCGCCGTCGTCGTGCCGTCCCCAGCGCCTGGCCGGCGGAACCTCTGCACATCTGGCGTATCTGCCTCTGCATGAAGTTGGCTCCGGCAAGATTTTCGTAGCCGGAGATCGCCATGGCGTCCTGACCCGGTGACGGGCTCAGACTTCCTTATTGACGCCATCACCGACGGGGGTGGCATCCCACTCGTCGTGTCCCTGATGGCGGCAACCGTCACGACGTCACCCAACTACTGCCCTGGTCGACAAGATCCCGCCGATCAAGGACATCCGCGGCCGATCCAGACAGCGACCGAAACGCATCTACGCCGACCCCGGTTAACGGTGACTGCGGGGGACGGGTTCGGCCTGAGCTGGCGCCA
>NZ_JBEZDC010000033.1:0-8452 GCF_040647935.1 Micromonospora sp. NPDC049204
GGCCGCGGGGCGGGGCGGGGCGGGGCGGGGCGCGGCACGGCACGGGGCGCGGCACGGGGCGCGGCACGGCGCGGGGCGCGGCACGGCGCGGGGCGGGGTGCGGGGGCGCCGACGCCCGCCAGGCGGTCGGTCGGGCGGTGGCCGGCGGGGCCGGGGCGCGCAGGGTGGTCAGGCGGTGGCTGCGACCGGAGGTGCGGTGTCCGCCGGAGCGGTCGCGGCGGCCGGGGTGACCGGGCGGCGTTCGCGGGTCGACCACTGCGCCGACAGCGCGGCCAGCAGCACCAGGCAGGAGCCGAGCATGTGTGCGCCGACCAGGATCGCGGGCACGTGGGTGAAGTACTGCACGAAGCCGATCAGGCCCTGACCCAGCTCGACGGCTACCAGGACGATCGCGGCCCGGGTGGCCCGTCCCGCGCCGACTGCGCGGAACGCGAAGATCAGCGCCACCGAGAGGCCGATCAGCAGGAAGACGGCGTCCGCGTGCACCTGCGAGATCGTCTCCGGGTCGAGCCCGTTGCGGGCGGCGCCGTGGTCGCCGGCGTGCGGGCCGCTGCCGGTGACCCAGGTGCCGATGACCAGCACCGCGACCGCCACGCCGGTGGTGACCCGGGCCAGCGCGCGCAGCGGCGTGGGCACCACGGCCACGGTCGGGCCGTCCGGGTCGCCGATGCGCCGCCAGAGGGCGTACGCGGCGGCGATCACCGCCATCGACGCGAGGAAGTGCAGGCCGACCACCCAGGGGTTGAGGTTGGTCAGCACGGTGATGCCACCGATCACCGCCTGGGCGGGGATGCCCAGGAAGACCGCCACGGCCAGGGCGAGGAGCCCGGGTCGACGGGGCCGGTGCAGCAGTACGGCCAGCAGGGTGGCCAGCGCGATCAGGCCCACCGCGAAGGTGAGCATCCGGTTGCTGAACTCGATCACCCCGTACACACCCATCTCGGGGGTGGTGACGTACGAGTCGTCGGTGCACCGCGGCCAGGTGGGGCAGCCGAGGCCCGAGGCGGTCAACCGGACGGCCCCGCCGGTGAGGACGATGCCCACGTTCGCGATGATCGAGGCGAGCGCGAGGCGGCGCAGCAGGATGCCGGGGACCGGACGGGCGATTCGGTTCACGGCGCAAATCCTACGCACTGTAGTGATCGAGGTTCGTCCGACTCCGTCGGCTCGGTGGTTCGGATCACCGGGGCCCGGGTTTGCGACCCTCCGGGTAATTACGTAACGTTGGCGTTGTGAAAAACGCGGCGGCGCTCCCCGAGCACCAGCCGACGGCTGTCCCGGCCGTCGGCGCGTCCGCGTCCGCGTCGGTCGTGGCCACGTCGGGGATGCCCGGCGGGGTCACCGCGGCGGAGATCTCCACCCGCGACCGGGTCACCCAACTGCTGCTGGAGCAGGGTGCCACCACCGCCGCGCAGCTCGGCGTCGCCCTCGGGCTCAGCCCGGCGGCGATCCGCCGGCACCTCGACGCGATGCTCGCCGACGGCGATGTGTACGCCCGCGAGCAGGCCGTGCGGGGCAGTCGCGGTCGGGGGCGTCCGGCCAAGGTGTTCATGCTGACCGAGGCCGGCCGGGTCCGCTGTGGCACCCATCACTACGACAACATGGCCACCGCGGCGCTGCGGTGGATCGTCCGCAACGGCGGATCGGAGGCGGTCGAGGCGTTCGCCACCGAGCAGGTGTCCGCCCTGGAGTCGCGCTGCCGGACGGCCATGGAGGACGCCGGCGACGATCCCCTCGCCCGAGCCGAGGCACTCGCCGCGGCGCTCACCGCCGAGGGTTACGCTGCCAACGCGACCACGATCGCCTCCGGCGGTCAGCTCTGCCAGCACCATTGCCCGGTGGCGCACGTGGCCGCCGAGTTCCCTCAGCTGTGCGAGGCCGAGACCGCGGTGATCTCCCGTCTGGTCGGCACCCACGTACAGCGCCTTGCCACCATCGCGCACGGCGACGGGGTGTGCACCACGCACATTCCGACCCAGCCGGGGCGTGCTCAATCCGGTAATCCCGTCACCACTGTGAGGACAGATAGATGACCGAGCAGATTGTCCAGCCCCTGACCCAGGAAGAGCAGCTTGCCGCCCTGGGTCGGTACGAGTACGGCTGGTCCGACCCGGACGCCGCCGGGGCGGTCGCCCAGCGCGGCATCAACGAGGCGGTGGTGCGGGACATCTCGGCCAAGAAGAACGAGCCGGCGTGGATGCTCGACCTGCGGCTGAAGGGTCTGCGGCTGTTCGGCCGCAAGCCGATGCCGGCCTGGGGCGCGGACCTCACCGGCATCGACTTCGACAACATCAAGTACTTCGTGCGGTCCACCGAGAAGCAGGCCACCAGCTGGGAGGACCTGCCCGAGGACATCAAGAACACCTACGACCGGCTGGGCATCCCGGAGGCGGAGAAGCAGCGGCTGGTCGCCGGTGTCGCGGCGCAGTACGAGTCCGAGGTCGTCTACCACAAGATCCGTGAGGACCTTGAGGAGCAGGGCGTCCTCTTCCTGGACACCGACACCGCGCTGCGCGAGCACGAGGACGTCTTCAAGGAGTACTTCGGCACGGTGATCCCGGTCGGCGACAACAAGTTCGCCGCGCTGAACACCTCCGTGTGGTCCGGTGGCTCGTTCATCTACGTGCCGAAGGGTGTGCAGGTCGAGATCCCGTTGCAGGCCTACTTCCGGATCAACACGGAGAACATGGGCCAGTTCGAGCGGACGCTGATCATCGTCGACGAGGGCGCGTACGTGCACTACGTCGAGGGCTGCACCGCGCCGCTCTACTCCTCCGACTCGCTGCACAGCGCGGTCGTGGAGATCATCGTGAAGAAGAACGCGCGCTGCCGCTACACGACCATCCAGAACTGGTCGAACAACGTCTACAACCTGGTCACCAAGCGCGCCGTCTGCCACGAGGGCGCGACCATGGAGTGGGTCGACGGCAACATCGGCTCCAAGGTGACCATGAAGTACCCGGCGGTCTACATGACCGGCGAGCACGCCAAGGGCGAGGTGCTCTCGGTGGCGATGGCCGGCGAGGGTCAGCACCAGGACGCCGGCGCCAAGATGGTGCACGCCGCCCCGCACACCTCCTCGACCATCATCTCCAAGTCGATCGCCCGTGGCGGCGGCCGCACCTCGTACCGGGGTCTGGTGCAGGTCCTGGAGGGTTCGCACCACAGCCGGAGCACGGTCAAGTGCGACGCCCTGCTGGTCGACACCATCTCCCGCTCGGACACCTACCCGTACGTCGACATCCGCGAGGACGACGTGTCGATGGGGCACGAGGCGACCGTCTCCAAGATCAGTGATGACCAGCTCTTCTACCTGATGAGCCGGGGTCTGAGCGAGGACGAGGCGATGGCCATGATCGTGCGCGGCTTCATCGAGCCGATCGCCAAGGAGCTCCCGATGGAGTACGCCCTGGAGCTCAACCGCCTGATCGAGCTTCAGATGGAGGGCGCGGTCGGCTGACGCCGCCGCTCCCGCGGGGCGGGCCGGAACCTCGGCCCGCCCGCACCCCGCCCCACCCTCGTCGTCACGGAACAGACAGACCAAGGAAGACATGACTACCCAGGCTTCCGCGCCGCCCAGCACCAAGTCGCAGGCGCTGCGCTCGTACGACGTCGCTGACTTCCCGGCCCTCACCGGCCTGGAGGAGGAGTGGCGTTTCACCCCGCTCAAGCGCCTGCGCGGCCTGGCCACGGCGGACACCTCGGCCGCCACCGGCCGGGGCGTCACCGTCGAGCACCCGGACCTGCCGGCCGGGGTGTCGGTGCGGCTCGTCGAGCCGACCGATCCCAGCGTCGTGTCCGCGTCGGTGCCGACCGACCGGGTCAGCGCGCTGGCCCACGGCGGGGCGGCGCGCGTCGCGCTTGTCGAGGTGGCGGCCGAGGCCGTCGTGTCCGACGCGGTGATCGTTCGGCTGCTGGGCGCGTACCCCGAGGAGTTGGCCTTCGCCCGGACCCAGGTCCAGGTGGGTCGGTTCGCGGAGGCCACCGTCGTCTTCTCCCAGGAGGGCTCGACCACGCTCGCCGACAACGTCGAGGTGTTCGTCGCCGACGGCGCGAAGCTGACCCTGGTCACGGTCGCCGACTGGGCCGAGGACGCGGTCCAGGCGCAGCACGTCAACATCAAGCTGGGCCGCGACGCCCGGGTCGTCCACATCCAGGTCTCCCTCGGTGGTGACCTGGTCCGGCAGTTCACGAGCGTGGAATACACCGATCGGGGTGGCGAGGCCGAGCTGTACGGCGTCTACTTCGCCGACTCCGGGCAGCACCTGGAGCACCGGCAGCTGGTCGACCACTCCGTGTCGGACTGCCGCAGCTACGTCGGTTACCGGGGCGCGCTGCAGGGCGAGGACGCGCACACCGTCTGGGTCGGCGACGTGCTGATCCGGGCCGAGGCGACCGGCACCGACACGTACGAGATCAACCGGAACCTGCTGCTCACCGACGGCGCGCGGGCGGACTCCGTACCCAATCTGGAGATCGAGACCGGCGAGATCGCCGGCGCCGGCCACGCCAGCGCGACCGGCCGCTTCGACGACGAGCAGCTCTTCTACCTGATGGCCCGGGGTATCCCGGAGAGCGAGGCCCGCCGCCTGGTGGTCCGCGGCTTCTTCGCCGAGCTGATCAACAAGATCCCGGTGGAGTCGCTGCGCGAGCGCCTGGGCGACGCGATCGAGGCCCGGCTCACCAAGGCGGGCGCCTGATGATCCGCATCTGCTCCGCCGAGGACGTGCCGAAGGGCACCGCGATCAGCGCGGACGTCGACGGCACCCCGATCGCGCTGGTGCACGGCGAGGACGGCGAGTTCTACGCCGCCTACGACGAGTGCTCGCACGCCGCCGTCGCGCTCTCCGAGGGCGAGGTCGACGGCTGCACGTTGGAGTGCTGGCTGCACGGCTCGCGCTTCGACCTGCGCACCGGCGCGCCGAGTGGCCTGCCGGCCACCGAACCCGTCCCCGTCTACCCCGTCGAAGTCCGCGACGGCGACATCTACCTCAGCCTGACGCCGAGTAATGGAGTGACCCGATAATGAGCACCCTGGAGATCCGCGACCTGAAGGTGTCGGTCAAGCTGCCCGAGGGTGAGCTCAAGCCGATCCTGGCCGGCGTCGACCTGACCGTGAAGTCCGGTGAGACCCACGCGATCATGGGTCCGAACGGTTCCGGCAAGTCCACCCTGGCGTACTCGATCGCCGGTCACCCCAAGTACGAGATCACCGGCGGCACGGTGACCCTCGACGGCGAGGACGTGCTCGCCATGACCGTCGACGAGCGGGCCCGCGCCGGCCTCTTCCTGGCCATGCAGTACCCGGTCGAGGTGCCCGGCGTCTCGGTGGCCAACTTCCTGCGCACCGCGAAGACCGCCATCGACGGCGAGGCGCCGAAGCTGCGCACCTGGGGTGGCGAGCTGCGCGGCGCGATGGAGCGCCTGCAGATGGACCCGGCGTTCGCCCAGCGCAACGTCAACGAGGGCTTCTCCGGCGGTGAGAAGAAGCGGCACGAGATCGTCCAGCTGGAGCTGCTCAAGCCGAAGATCGCCATCCTCGACGAGACCGACTCGGGCCTCGACGTGGACGCGCTGCGCGTGGTCAGCGAGGGCGTCAACCGGGTCCGCGACAACGGCGACACCGGCATGCTGCTGATCACCCACTACACGCGGATCCTGCGCTACATCAAGCCGGACTTCGTGCACGTCTTCGTGGCCGGCCGGATCGTCGAGCAGGGCGGCCCGGAGCTGGCCGACAAGCTTGAGGCCGAGGGCTACGAGCGGTACGCCGCCGGGGCCGGCACGGCCAAGGCCTGAGCGGGAGAGGCGCTGCCGAGATGACCAGCATCGCGATCCCCGCGGGGATGCCGCAGTACGACGACGTGCCACGTTTCGACGTGGCCCGGGTGCGCGCCGACTTCCCGATCCTGTCCCGGGAGATCAACGGGCACCCGCTGGTCTACCTCGACAGCGCCAACACCTCGCACAAGCCCAAGCAGGTGCTCGACGTGCTCGACGAGCACTACGCGCGGCACAACGCCAACGTGTCGCGGTCGGTGCACACCCTGGGCACCGAGGCCACCGAGGCGTACGAGGGGGCGCGGGCGAAGATCGCCGCGTTCATCTCCGCGCCAAGCGTCGACGAGGTGGTGTTCACCAAGAACTCCACCGAGGCGATCAACATCGTGGCGTACGCCTTCTCGAACGCCTCGCTGCGCCCGGACGCCGACCCGCGGTTCCGGCTTGGGCCGGGCGACGAGGTGGTGATCTCCGAGATGGAGCACCACTCGAACATCGTCCCGTGGCAGTTGCTCTGCGAACGGACCGGCGCGACCCTGCGCTGGTTCCCGGTCACCGAGCAGGGGCGGCTGGACGAGTCGGGTCTGGAGGACCTGGTCACCGAACGGACGAAGATCGTCTCGTTGGTGCACATGTCCAACATCCTCGGCACGGTCAACGCCACCTCCCGCATCACCGCGCGGGTCCGTGAGGTGGGCGCGCTGCTGCTGCTGGACTGCTCGCAGTCGGTGCCACACCTGCCGATCGACGTGGTCGACCTGGACGCCGACTACATCGTCTTCACCGGCCACAAGATGCTCGGCCCGACCGGCATCGGTGTGCTCTGGGGTCGGGGCGAGCTGCTGGCGGCCATGCCGCCGGTGTTCGGCGGTGGGTCGATGATCGAGACGGTCACCATGGCCCGTTCGACGTTCGCCGCGCCACCGGCCCGGTTCGAGGCGGGCACGCCGCCGATCGCCGAGGCGGTCGCGCTCGGCGCGGCGGTGGACTACCTCACCGGGATCGGGATGCCGGCGATCCAGTGGCACGAGAAGGAGCTGACGGCGTACGCGCTGGACGCCCTCGGTGCGGTGCCCGACCTGCGGATCTTCGGTCCGACCGTGCCGGTCGGCCGGGGCGGCACCATCTCGTTCGCGCTGGGTGACGTGCACCCGCACGACGTGGGTCAGGTGCTCGACTCGCTCGGCGTGCAGGTGCGGGTGGGCCACCACTGCGCCAAGCCGGTGTGCAGCCGGTTCGGTGTCCCGGCGATGACCCGGGCCTCGTTCTACCTCTACACCACCACCGAGGAGATCGACGCTCTGGTGGCCGGTCTGGAGCAGGTGCGGAAGGTGTTCGACTGATGCAGCTCGACCAGCTCTACCAGGAGATCATCCTGGACCACTACAAGCGCCCGCACGGGCGTGGCCTGCGCGACGCCGACGACCCGGGTGACCAGGTCGCGGAGGCGCACCACGTCAACCCGACCTGCGGCGACGAGGTCACCGTCCGGGTGGCCACCGACGGCACGGTCCTGCACGACATCTCGTACGACGGGATGGGCTGCTCGATCAGCCAGGCGTCGGCGAGCGTGCTGCACGAGTTGCTGCGCGGTCGGGGCACCGGGGAAGCTTTCGAGGTGCACGAGGCGTTCGTGGAGTTGATGTCCGGACGTGGCCAGGTCACGCCGGACGAGGACGTGCTCGGTGACGGGGTTGCTTTCGCGGGTGTGGCCCGCTACCCCGCCCGGGTCAAGTGCGCGCTGCTGCCGTGGATGGCGTTCAAGGACGCCGCGGCACGCGCCGGTGTGGGCGCGAGCCCGGAGGTGAAGGCGTGAGCGAGCGTCAGCGAGCGAATGACACCGTGGTGCCTGGTGGCATCACGAAGCGATGCGGAGGGACGGCATGAGCAGCGAGAACACCGCTACCGCGGCGACGCCGGAGGCCGGTGACGCCGTCGCGGCGTCGCAGACCGACGCCCTGACGACCGACGCCGTGACGACCGACGGTGCCGTGGCCCCGGCGGGCGGCGACGCGGTCGCCTCGACGGGCGGCGACGCGGTCGCCCCGGCTGCCGGCGACGCGGTCGCCCCGGCGGGCGGCGTCAGCAAGGCCATGATCGCCGACATCGAGGAGGCGATGAAGGACGTCGTCGACCCGGAGTTGGGCATCAACGTGGTCGACCTGGGCCTCGTGTACGGCGTACACGTCGACGACGAGAACGTCGCCACCCTCGACATGACGCTCACCTCGGCGGCCTGCCCGCTGACCGACGTGATCGAGGACCAGACCCGGCAGGCGCTGACCACCGGCCCCGGCGGCGGCCTGGTCAACGACATCCGGATCAACTGGGTGTGGCTCCCGCCGTGGGGCCCGGACAAGATCACCGACGAGGGTCGGGACCAGCTCCGATCCCTCGGCTTCAACGTCTGAGCCGACTCCGGTCGGCTCTGCCCGTCGAGCGCGACACCCCGCGGGGTGTCGCGCTCGATGCGTTACGCCCCCGCCCCGCGCGCGTAGGGAGTGCGCCAGGGCCGCGGGTCACCTGCGCCGTGCGCGGGTGCGTCCCGCGCCCGCGTCCTTGCGCGGTGTCTGCGCCCGCGTCCTCGCGCCGTGCGCCCGCGTCCTCGCGCCGTGCGCCCGCGTCCTCGCGCCGCGCGCCCGCGTCCTCGCGCCCTGCGCCCGCGTTGCGT
>NZ_JBEZDC010000033.1:8549-25963 GCF_040647935.1 Micromonospora sp. NPDC049204
CGTGTCCTTGCGCGGTGCGCCCGCGTTGCGTGTCCTTGCGCGGTGCGCCCGCGTTGCGTGTCCTTGCGCGGTGCGCCCGCGTTGCGTGTCCTTGCGCGGTGCGCCCGCGTTGCGTGTCCTTGCGCCCTGCGCCCGCGTTGCGTGTCCTTGCGCGGTGCGCCCGCGTTGCGTGTCCTTGCGCGGTGCGCGCGTTGCGTGTCCTTGCGCCCTGCGCCCGCGTTGCGTGTCCTTGCGCCCTGCGCCCGCGTTGCGTGTCCTTGCGCGGTGCGCCCGCGTCGCGCCGTCGCGCCGTCGCGCCGTCCCACCCTGCAAGATCGCGCAATATCGTGGTTGTAGTGGTGTCGGCACGTTAGTGAGGCCACTAAAACCAGGATCAAGCACGATCTCTCGTTAGAGAGCCTCAAGCCCCACCGAAGATCCGCGCAACATCAGCGATAGTGCTGCCTCTGGCGCCTCTGAGGCAGCACCATCCCGGAAGTTGCACGGATCTTGGTCACCGCCCCGGGGGAGGGGCGAGGGATGACGCCGGCACGGCGGGGGGCGCAGGCACGGGGGTGCATGGCGCGGGGACGCATGGCGCCGGCGCGGGGCACGGGGGCCGCGGGGCGTGCGGGCGTTCGGCGCGGGCGCTCGGCGCGGGGCACGGGGGCCGTGGGGGCGTGCGGGCGTGCGGGCGTTCGGCGCGGGCGCTTGGCGCGTGGCGTGCGGGCGTTCGGCGCGGGTGCACGGCTCGGGGCCGGAAATGCGGTGGCGCGGGCGTGGCTTCGGCGCGCAGGATGCGCGTGTGATTGAGGCGTACCCGATGCAGGTCCCTGTCCATGCGGCCACTGCCGGGCGTCGACAGCGGCCGATCCGGGGACGAGCCTCGATCCGGCACCGACGATCGTGAGCGGGGCGTTCCTGGCCGGTCTGGTGGCCGGCTACGGCGTCGCCATCCCCGTCGGCGCGATCGCGATCCTGATCCTGGGCCTGAGTGCGCGTACCTCGTTTCGGGTCGGTGCGGCGGCGGCGCTCGCGGTGGCGACGGCCGACGGGCTCTATGCGGCGGTCGCCGCGCTCGGTGGCGCCGGCCTGGCCGGATTCATCGGGCCGGTCGCCGGGCCGCTGCGGGTGGTTGCCGCCGTCGTCCTGCTGGGTCTCGCCGGGCACGGTCTGTGGCGGACCTGGTCCGCCCACCGCTCGCGGCAGACGCCGACGGCACCGGTCGGGCGTGGTTTGAGCACGCCCGGGCGGGCCTACGCGGCGTTGCTCGGGCTGACCCTGCTGAACCCGGCGACGGTGCTGTACTTCACCGCGCTGGTGCTCGGTCGTCGGGACACCGCCGACGCGGACCCGGGCGCGGTGGTGCTCTTCGTGGCGGGTGTGTTCCTTGCGTCGGCGAGTTGGCAGCTGGTCATCGCCGGCGGCGGCACCGTGGTCGGCCGGGCGCTGAGCAGCCCGCGCGGACGACTGGTCACCGGACTGGTCTCCAGTGCGTTGATCGCCGCGCTGGCAGTGGTCGCGCTGTTGCCGCGCTGAGCGGCCCCGCCCGAGGGCCCGCTCGCGTCCGTCGTGCCGTACGGTCGGGCGGTGAGCAGTCGACCAGCAGCCGGGGGCGGTCGGTGGGTCGAGGTCGACCCGGCCCGAATCGGCCGCTGGGTCGAGGGCTTCGCCGGCCGGCACGGCCCGCCCGACACGACCGTGCGGGAGTACGGCCTGCTGCTCACCGCCCCCGACGGATCGACCGCCGAGTTGTACGCCCCACCCGGTGCGCCGTCCAGCGACGACGTCCCCGGGTTCGTGGCCCACGCCGTCGCGCCCCGCCGGATCGGTCTGTTGCTGGCCCGCAAGGGCGCGGTGGCCGTCGGTGTGGCCGACGGTGCCGATCTTGTCGTCTCCAAGGTGGACACCCGGTACGTGCAGGGGCGCACCGCGGCGGGGGGATGGTCGCAGCACCGGTTCGCCCGGCGGCGCGACAACCAGGCGAAGGCGGCGCTGGGTGATGCGGCGGACCTGGCCGTACGGCTGCTGTTGCCGGAGGTGGCGGCGCTGACCGCGGTGGTCTGCGGCGGTGACCGGAAGGCGGTGGACACGGTGCTGACCGACCGGCGGTTGGCCCCGCTCGTGCCGCTGCGGGCCGAGCGGTTGCTCGACGTGCCGGAACCGCGCCACGCGGTGCTTGTCGCGGCGGTGGGTGCGGCCCGTGCGGTGTGGATCCGGTTGCGCGACCCGGCTCCCGAGTGACCTCGGCGCTCGACCGAGGGGAAACCGGCGTTCCTGGTGTGCTGCCGTGCGGCCGGTCCGAGGATGGGCGCATCGACGCGGTAACCCGTGACCGCAACACTCCCAGGGAGATCATCATGTCCGAGGCGCAGATCCTGCGTACCGTCCTCGACCGCTGGAAGTCCGCGGTCGACGCCCACGAGCCGGACCGGGTCGCGTCGTACTTCACCGAAGACGCGATCTTTCAGGGGCTGCGTCCGTACGCCGTGGGCCGTGTCGGGGTTGCCGCGTACTACGCCGGCCAGCCGCTCGGCCTGACCGCCGCCTACGAGATCCGGGAGACCCGCCGTCTCGCCGACGACCTGGTCCTCGGTTATCTGGAGGTCGAGTTCGGCTTCACCGACCGCCCGCCGCTGACGGTCCACCTCGGCGTGCTGCTGCGCCGGATCGGCGACGACTGGCTGATCAGTCACTACCAGGTGTCCCAGCTGAACTGACACGCCCGCGCCGCCCGCGCCGATCAGGGAGTTGTGGTGGACCCCATCCCGGGCACCACAACCGACTGATCGACGCGGACGGCGACCGGAGCGCGGGTCAGAGCTGGTCGGTGCCGAAGGTGTCGCAGGTCTTCGGGTCGCCGCTGTCGAAGCCCTGCTGGAACCAGCGTTGCCGCTGCTCAGAGGTGCCGTGGGTGAACGAGTCCGGGTTGACCTTCCCGCCGGAGCGTTCCTGGATGCTGTCGTCGCCGATCGTCTCGGCGGCCTTCAGCGCCTCGGTGATGTCGCCCGGGGTGATCGAGGTGAAGAGCGGTTCCTGGCCGGTCTTGTCCTTGGTCTCGGTGGCGTGCTTGGCCCAGGAGCCGGCGTAGCAGTCGGCCTGCAACTCCAGCCGCACGGAGGCGGAGCGGGGGCCGCTCTGGTCGCCCTGGCCGGCCTTGGCGTTGGTGCCGAGCAGGTTCTGGATGTGGTGTCCGTACTCGTGGGCGAGCACGTAGGGCTGGGCGAACTCGCCCTTCGCGCCGAACCGGGAGGCCAGCTCCTCGTAGAAGCTCAGGTCGATGTAGACCTGCCGGTCGGCGGGGCAGTAGAACGGGCCGACGCCCGAGTCGGCCTGGCCGCAGCCGGTGCTCACGGCGGCCTGGAAGTAGTTGGTGTCGGTGGGCTCGTACTTTCCGTTGCCCAGCTCCGGGTACGCCGTCTGCCAGTAGGCCTGGATGCTGTTGACGAAGGCCAGGTTGCGGCAGCGGAGGTCGTCGAAGCGCTGCGGGTTGTCACGCGAGCACAGCTGCGACAGGTCGGTGCCGCCGGCCTGCCCCCCGCCCTCGTCGCCGTTGGTCATCGCGTTCAGGCCGAACCCGCCGCCGAGCAGCGCGACGAGCACCGCCACCACGATGCCGATGATGCCGCCCCGGCCGCCGCCCCCGGGGATCGGGATGCCGAAGCCACCGCCCCCGCCGCCCCGACCCCGGTCGTTGACCTGGGAGGTGTCGAGTTCGGCCCGCTCGTTGAGTTCCATACTGACCCCGATCGCCGTATGCGCTGAATGTCGTGTGAAAGTCGTTGTGTCGGTTGCGTGCCGGACGGGGTCCGGACAGCGCTTTCGGTACCCGATGATCTTGATCGGTAATCCGGGCGGACCCTCCGGCGGCGCCCGGTACACTTGTCGGGTGCTGCGCTGCGAAGGCTGAACCGCCCCGCGCCGTCGGGCCCCTTGAGCCCGCCGGCCGTTTCGCGTGCCCCGAGTCAGCCTTCCAGACCCCGAGAGCGAGCCCGAAAACATGATCACAGCCACCGGCCTGGAACTGCGTGCCGGTTCCCGGATCCTGCTGTCCGACACCACCCTGCGCGTGCAGCCGGGAGACCGGATCGGCCTGGTCGGTCGCAACGGCGCCGGCAAGACCACCACGCTCAAGGTGCTCGCCGGCGAGGGGCAGCCGTACTCCGGCCAGATCGACGCGCGCAGCGCCATCGGCTACCTCCCGCAGGACCCGCGCACCGGCGACCTGGAGGTCACCGGCCGCGACCGGGTGCTGTCCGCGCGCGGCCTGGACGTCCTGATGTCCCAGATGCAGGAGATCGAGGCACGCCTCGCCGACGACGCCAGCGACAAACTGGTCCGCCGTTACGGCGCGCTGGAGGACCAGTTCGCCGCGCTCGGCGGGTACGCGGCCGAGGCCGAGGCCGCCCGCATCTGCGCCAACCTCGGGCTGCCCGACCGGGCGCTCGCGCAGACCATCGGCACCCTCTCCGGCGGTCAGCGCCGCCGCATCGAGCTGGCCCGGATCCTGTTCCGCGACGCGGGCGAGAACGGCGGCGGCATCCTGCTGCTCGACGAGCCGACGAACCACCTCGACGCCGACTCGATCACCTGGTTGCGCGGCTTCCTCGCCAACCACAAGGGCGGCCTGATCGTGATCTCCCACGACGGCGCGCTGCTGGAGTCGGTGGTCAACAAGGTCTGGTTCCTCGACGCCACCCGATCCGTGGTCGACGTCTACAACCTGGGCTGGAAGGCGTACCTGGAGGCGCGCGAGACCGACGAGCGGCGTCGCCGTCGGGAGCGGGCCAACGCGGAGAAGAAGGCCGGCGCGTTGATGGCGCAGGCCGACAAGATGCGGGCCAAGGCCACCAAGACCGTGGCCGCGCAGAACATGGCCCGCCGCGCCGAGAAGCTGATCTCCGGCCTGGAGGAGGTGCGGGTCGCCGACCGGGTGGCCAAGGTGCGGTTCCCCAACCCCGCGCCGTGCGGCAAGACCCCCCTCACCGCGACCGGCCTGTCCAAGTCGTACGGCTCGCTGGAGATCTTCACCGACGTCAACGTCGCGGTGGACCGGGGCTCCCGGGTGGCCATCCTCGGGCTCAACGGCGCCGGCAAGACCACCCTGCTGCGGATGCTCGGCGGGCTGCTCACCCCGGACACCGGCGAGGTGCACGCGGGTCACGGCCTGCGGCTGGGCTACTACGCCCAGGAGCACGAGACCCTCGACGTGGAGCGGACCGTGCTGGAGAACATGCGCGCCGCCGCCGTCGAGCAGTCCGACACCGACCTGCGCAAGATCCTCGGCGCGTTCCTCTTCTCCGGTGACGACGTGAACAAGCCGGCCGGGGTGCTCTCCGGTGGTGAGAAGACCCGGCTGGCCCTGTCCACCCTGGTCTGTTCCGGTGCCAACGTGCTGCTGCTCGACGAGCCGACGAACAACCTCGACCCGGTCAGCCGGGAGCAGGTGCTCGACGCCATCGCCAACTATCCGGGCGCGATCGTCCTGGTCACCCACGACCCGGGCGCGGTGCTCGCGCTCAAGCCGGACCGCGCGATCCTGCTGCCCGACGGCGACGAGGACGCCTGGAGCGACGACCTGCTCGAGCTGGTCGAGCTGGCCTGACCGGCGTCGCCTCCGGGCGCGCCGCAGCCGAGCAGGTCGAGGTCCGCAACCGGGCGCGGCGAGGTTCTCAGCCGAGCAGGTCGACCAGCCGGCCCAGCACGCCGGAGCTGACCAGGATCACCACCCCGACGCCGACGAAGATCGCCGGCACCAGCCAGTGGCCCGCGCGTTCGACCAGCCGGACCACGCGGGGGTGCCCGCCCAGCCACGCGCCGACGGCGCACCACAGGGCGACCAGCAGCACGAACACCAGCAGGAAGATCGCGCTGTCGGCCAGGCCGAGGGCACGGAAGACGGGTACGTAGACGGCCACGTTGTCGGCGCCGTTGGCGATCGTCACCCCGGCCACCCCGAGCAGGCCGGTGACGACGGTGGGGGTCTCGTCGTCGTCGGAACCCCGTAGCGCGCGTACGCCCAGCGCGATCGGCAGCAACCCGAGCAGCCCCGTCCACGGGTCCGGCACCACCAGCAGGCCCGCCGCGACCACCGCGCTGGCCAGCGCGAGCGCGCCGATGCCCAGGTATTGGCCGGCGACAATCTGCCAGGGTCGGGGCCGACCGGTGGTGCGGGCCGCGACGAAGAACAGAGTCAGGATGACGATGTCGTCGATGTCGGTGGCGGCGAAGACCACTGCCGCTCCGGCCGCGGTGCCCAACAGGTCGATCACGACCGAAGGCTACGGGTCGCCGGCGGCCGCCGGCACACGGCATTGGTACGCCCGGACACCACGCCGCGTCGATTGCCAGGATCACTCTATCGGGAAGCTGACATTGCATAGCGTGTCGGTTGGCGAAGAGTTGATATCTGGCGCATGATCGTTCGAGGCGGTCTAATAGGTGGGACCGTATCCGAACCGCACAGTCTGGGACGTGAGGACACAGCATGGCAGCCACTGGCACAGCCACCAGCACTGAGAAGGGTCGCCGGATCGTCGGAGCCGAGCGTCAGACGCTCGCCAAGGACCTGGTAAAGCGGTACACGTCGGGGGAGAGCATCCGCGCGTTGGCGGCCTCGACCGGCCGTTCCTACGGGTTCATCCACCGAGTGCTCACCGAGTCAGGGGTGCAGCTGCGTCAGCGCGGCGGTGCCCGGCGCCGCAAGAAGGCGTGACCCGCCTCCCCGCGTCGTCGACAAGCGCCACGCCCCGGACCGCCCGGTGACCACCGAGGCGACCGGGGTTCGGTTGACCTGCGACGGGCCGGTCGCCACGGTGACGTTGTGCCGGCCCGACGTGCTCAATGCTCAGACGCCTGCCATGTGGCGGGCGATGAGCGACTTCTCCCGTGAGCTGCCCGGTGACGTGCGGGTGGTGGTGGTCCGGGGCGAGGGGCGTGCGTTCTCCGCCGGCCTCGACCTCGCGGTGGCTGGCGCTTCCGGCCCCGGCTCCTTCGCGGAGCTGGCCACGCTGCCCGAGCAGGAATGCGCCGAGCGCATCGCGGAATTCCAGGCTGGCTTCACCTGGCTGCACCGGCCGGACGTCATCTCCGTCGCCGCTGTGCAGGGCCACGCGATCGGCGCCGGCTTCCAGCTCGCGCTCGCCTGCGATCTGCGCGTGCTGAGCACGGACGCGAAGCTGTCGATGGCTGAGGTGACCCTCGGCCTGGTGCCCGACCTGGCCGGCACGAAGCGTCTCGTGGAGCTGGTCGGCTACGCACGGGCACTGGAGATCTGCGCGACCGGCCGCCGGTTGGACGCCGCCGAGGCGGACCGGATCGGGCTGGCGACCCTGGTGGTGCCACCGGCCGAGGTGGATGGCGCGGTCCAGGACCTGACCGCCGGGTTGCTCGCCGGAGCCCGCGACGCGGTGGTGGAGATCAAGGCACTGCTGGTGGGTGCGGCCGGGCGGTCGCACGCCGACCAGCAGCGCGCCGAGCGGGAGGCGCAGACCCGCCGACTGCGCGATCTGGCTGGCCAGGGAGAATAGGTAAGGACCGGCCGGGAAGATCCAGGTTACGACCGAGGTTGTCACAGCTGTCGGGAGAATTGGCCTGACGGTGCAGTCCGCCCGACGACCCCGGAGGTGAGCGATGTCCAACCCGATGTCCGGCGGTGGCATGGCCGGGTGGAGCATGCTCCGGTCGATGCGCAACAGCGACGAGGTCTCCACCCATCGGCTCAAGCGCGGGGTCGCCCGACGCATCGTGGCCTTCGCCCAGCCCTACCGGCGCGACATCATCGTCTTCCTGGTCACCGTGGTCCTGGCCGCCGTCATCGGCGTGGCCACACCGGTGCTCGCCGGCGACGTCATCAACGCGATCAACCGGGGCGGCACCGAGGCCGGCCGGCTCGTGGTGCGGCTGGCCCTGTTCATCGCCGCGCTGGCGGTCGCCGACGCGCTGCTCTCGCTGGCCCAGCGGTGGTATTCGGCCCGGATCGGCGAGGGCATCATCTTCAACCTGCGCACCCGGGTCTACGACCACGTGCAGCGGATGCCTCTGCAGTTCTTCACGCGTACCCAGACCGGCGCCCTGGTCAGCAGGCTCAACAACGACGTGCTGGGCGCCCAGCGGGCGTTTACGTCGACGTTGTCCGGCGTGGTCAGCAACGTCATCCAACTCGTGCTCACCGCCGCGGTGATGTTCACCCTCTCCTGGCAGATCACCGCGCTCTCGCTGGTGCTGCTGCCGATCTTCATCATCCCGGCCCGACGGGTGGGGCGGCGGCTGGCCGACATCACCCGTGAGTCGTACAACCTCGATGCCAAGATGAACGCGACAATGACCGAGCGGTTCGGGGTGGCCGGCGCGCTGCTGGTGAAGCTCTTCGGCCAGCCCGAGATCGAGGCCCGTCGGTTCGCCGACCGGGCCGAGCGGGTGCGGGACATCGGCATCCAGTCCGCCATGTATTCCCGTACGTTCTTCGTCGCGATGCTGCTGGTCGCCTCACTGGCGCAGGCGCTCACCTACGGCCTCGGTGGCTGGCTCGCCGTGACCGGCGGCGTCAGCGCAGGCACCGTGGTGACCCTCGCGCTGCTGCTGACCCGCCTGTACGGTCCGCTCACCGCGCTCTCCAACGTGCGGGTGGACGTGATGAGCGCGCTCGTCTCGTTCGACCGGGTCTTCGAGGTGCTCGACCTCAAGCCGGGCATCGTGGAGAAGCCCGACGCGGTGGCGGTGCCCCGGGGCGCCGGCCGGGTCGCCTTCCGGGACGTCCGGTTCCGCTACCCGAGCGCCGCCGAGATCTCCCTCGCCTCCCTGGAGGAGGTCGCCACGCTCGACCGCACCGTCAACGAGCCGGTTCTCAAGGGCGTCTCGTTCAGCGTCGAGCCGGGGCAGATGGTCGCCCTCGTCGGCCCGTCCGGCGCCGGCAAGTCGACGCTGTCGATGCTCATCTCCCGGATCTACGACGTCACCGACGGGCAGGTGCTCGTCGGTGGCGTGGACGTGCGGGACGCGACCCTCGCCTCGCTGCGTGACGAGATCGGCGTCGTCACCCAGGATTCGCACCTGTTCCACGAGACGATCGCCGAGAACCTGCGGTACGCCAAGCCGGACGCCACCGACGACGAGATCTGGGCCGCCCTGGCCGGGGCGCAGGTGGCTGATCTGGTCCGGGCGCTGCCCGACGGTCTGGATACCACGGTGGGGGAGCGCGGCTACCGGTTCTCCGGTGGCGAGAAGCAGCGCATCGCCATCGCCCGTCTGCTGCTCAAGGCCCCGTCGGTCGTGATCCTCGACGAGGCGACCGCACACCTGGATTCGGAGAGCGAGGCGGCGGTGCAGCGGGCGCTGTCGGTGGCGCTGGCCGGACGTACCGCGTTGGTGATCGCGCACCGGCTCTCCACCGTGCGCGACGCCGACCAGATCCTGGTCCTCGACGGCGGACGGATCGTCGAGCGCGGGCGGCACGACGAGTTGGTCGCGGTCGGCGGGCTCTACGCCGAGCTGTACCGGACCCAGTTCGCGGTCGCCGACTCGCCCACCCCGTTCGTCGACGCGACCGGCCCCGAGCCGGTGGTCATGCCCCTGGGCACGTACCGCGCCGACGAGGTGCTGCCACCGGCCGCCGCCAACTGACGGTTGCGGGACTGCTCGGCTCAGTCCGCCACGAAGGCCGCGATGGTGCTGGCCAGCGGCGTGCAGGCGAACGCAGCGTAGGCGGCGACGAGAGCGGTGGAGGCGACGCACCACCGGTACCGGGTCGCCGGGCAGCGGCGGCGCGTCGCCACCAGCACACCGACCCCGACCACCGCGAGCAGGATGCCGGGCACCGGCCCGAGCAGGGTGAGGTAGAAACCGGGCACGCCGAGCAGCCAGCCCGGCACGATGAAGGTCCAGGTCGGCGGGTACGGCCGGGGTGCCCACAGATAGGGCACGACGGCCGCGGCGAGGTAGGCCGCCACGGTGTACAGCTGGATGCCGACAAGCGTGCGGATCGGCGCGGTGGACGCCTCGGTGGGGGTCTCGAGGGTCGAGACCTGGGCCGTGCCGGCGGGAACATCCGTCATTGTCGCTCCACTGTGGCGGGATCGTGGTCTGCGCCGAGGGTAGGTGTGCCCGTGCCGCCCGACAAGCTCGTCGCGGACCGCTCGTCAGAACGCCGCCACCCGCAGCTCGGCGAAGGCCAGGCCCAGGGTGACCGGCGTGAAGTGCGCGTTCAGGCCGCTCGGGTTGGGTAGCACCCACAGTCGGGCGCCGGCCAGCAGCTCCGACTGCGGCCCGAAGGTGGCCTTCGGCCGTTGAAAACCGATCCGGTACGCGGTCACCCCCACCACCGCCACCCAGCGCGGCCGGTACCGGGACACCTTCTCGGTGAGGATCGCCGCGCCGGCGAGAAGTTCCTCCGTGCTCAGCTCGTCCGCGCGGGCGCTGGCCCGGGCCGCCATGTTGGTGATGCCGAGCCCGAGCGCGGGCAGCTCGGCCTGTTCGCTCGGGTGCAGCAGCCGGGGGGTGAACCCGCCCCGGTGCAGGGCGGGCCAGAACCGGTTGCCGGGCCGGGCGAAGTGCCAGCCCGTCGCGGCCGACCAGAGGCCCGGGTTGATGCCGACGAAGAGCACCGCCAGCCCCGGCGCGAGCACGTCGGGAATCGTCCGATCGGCTGCCGCCGCCAGGTCCGCGCGGCTCGGCCGGGCCGTCCCGGGCGTCACCGCACGCGCGTCGCCGGCCCCGTCGGGGGTCACAGCCCGCGCAGCGCGCCGCCGTCCACCGGCAGGGTGATCCCGGTGAGGTAGCTCGCGGCGGGGGAGAGCACGAACGCGGCCACCCGGCCGAACTCGGCGGGGTCGCCGAGGCGGCGCAGCGGGATGCTGGCCTCCGCGGCGGCCCGGGCCTGCTCCGGGTCGCCGGTCGCGGCGAAGAGCTCCCGGTTGCGGTCGGTCAGAATTCGGCCGGGCAGCAGCCCCACCACCCGGACCCCGCGCGGGCCGTAGTCGTCGGAGATGTCCTTGGCCGCACCGACCAGGCCGGGCCGGAGACCGTTGGAGATGCCCAGGCCGGGGACCGGGCCGCGAGCCGAGGTGGAGAGCACCAGCCCGATCGCACCACCCGAGGGCAGCGCGGCGGCGATCGTGCGGACCGCGCGGATGGTGCCCAGGAAGACCGTTTCGAAGGAGAGCCGCCACTGCTCGTCGCTGATCGCCGCGGCGTTCCCCGCCGGTGGGCCGCCGACCGAGATCAGTGCGCCGTCGAGCCGGCCGAAGTGCTCCTGGGCGGCGGCGACGAGCTGCCCCGGGGTCTCCGGGTCGGTCAGGTCAGCGGTCACCCCGACGGCGTGCTCGGGACCACCCAGCCGCTGCGCGGCGGCGGCCACGGCATCCGGGTCCCGGGCCGACAGCACCACCCGCGCACCGTCGGCTACCAGGCTCTGCGCGGTCGCGTAACCCAGACCGCGGGAGGCGCCGGTGAGGACGTACACGCGGTCGGTCAGTCCGAGGTCCATGACTCCGATCCTGCCGCATCCGGCACACCGTCGCCGCGAGGGGTGGGTGGGCGCGGCGCGGGGCGCAGCAGACGTACCCGGCCGGCGATCTGCACCGCGACGGCGCCGCCGGCGCGGCCCACCGCCGGCACCCGGCGCGGACGCGGCGTCCGCAGCCCGTCGTAGCGCAGGCGCGCCTCCCGAACAGCCAACTCCTCGGCGGCCACCGGGGGGAGCACCCGCTGGTCGCGCAACGCACGGGCCAGGTCCCAACCGTCGCGCAGTGAGCCGGCGGTGGGTCGCCGGGCGGCCCAGTCGGCGAAGGTGGTCGACCACCCGGCACCGAGACCGGCGGCGAGCAGTGGCCAGTGCCGGGCCACCTCGCCGGCCCGCTTGCGCAGCAGGGCCGCGCGGGTGGCGGCCAGCGGGCCGGGTGCGAACCCCGCCGGTGGCGCACCCCCGGCGACCAGCGCCGCGACCAGTTCGGCCTGTCGCTCGGCGAGCCCCGCGCGGGGCGTGGCGTCGCCGTCGGGTGCGCCCGTCATGTCACGGCCGGAAAGCCCGCCGCGGCGGCCAGGGCGTCCAGTTCGGCGCGGAGTTCGGCGGCCGGCGGGTAGTGGCCGTCGCGTTCCAGCAGCAGCGCCGGCGGTCGCCGTCGGGCGCAGAGCGCCTCGACCAGCTCCAGCACCGCCGACGGCACCGGGTCGGTGTGGGTGTCGTGGTAGAAGCCGCCGTGCTCCGCGCCGCCGGCCACGTGGACGTACGCGACCCGCTCCAGCGGCAGCCGGTCCAGCAACGCCAGCGGGTCGGCGCCCCGGTTGCGAGCGTTGGCGTGCACGTTTGCCACGTCCAACAGCAGCAGCGCCCCGGTCCGGTCGAGGATCTCGGTGAGGAAGTCCGCCTCGTCCAGCTCGTCGTCGGGCCAGTCGAGCAACGCGGCGATCGGTTCCAACGCGATCGGCACCGGAAGCTCGGCCTGTGCCCGCGCCACGTTGGCGCAGACCGCGTCGACGGCTTCCCGGCTGCGCGGCAGCGGCAGCAGGTGGCCGGCCTCCAGACCGCCCGCCCGGACGAACGCGATGTGCTCGCTGACCAGCGGCGCCTCGACACGCTGCGCCACCGCGGCCAGGTGGGCGACCCGGGCCGGGTCGACCGGCTCCGCGCCGCCGAGGGAGAGCCGCACCCCATGCGGTACGACAGTCACCGCGCGTTCCCGTAGCTGCGCCAGGCCGGGCGGGAGTGGCCCGGTGGCGGGTATCCCCTCGGCCACCACCTCGACGAAGCGCAGCCCCGGCAGCTCGGCCACGAAGCCGGCGATCTCCGGACGCCAGCCGATGCCCACCCCGGACGGCCCGGTCATCCGCCGCACCCGCCGCCACCGCCGCAGCCGCCACCTCCACCACCGCAGGAGCCGCCGCCGGAGCTGTCGGAGCCGCCGGAGCTGTCGCCTCCGCCGCCCCAGCCGTCGGAGCCGCCCGTTGAGCCGCCGCTGCTGGAGATGGCCTGGCGCTGGATCTCGGCCTGCTCGGCGAAGCCCGGGTCGAGCGCCCAGAGCGAGGCGGTGCCGTACAGGGCCACGCCCATCGCCGCGCCGGCCGCTCCGTAGGTGGCGTAGGCAGGCGCGGAGGCGGGTTCGAGGTGGGTGTGCTGACGACGGACGTCACGCAGCGCGGCGCGTCCGGCCCTTGTCTGCAGGGGTGCCCGGCGCAGCACCAGCACGATGATGAGTTGCGGGACCAGGGTCAGCAGCAGGTAACCGACCGGGTGACCGTTGACCAGGCCGGAGATCAACCGGAACACACCGAGGGCCAGCAGGACGGTCAGGAGCGCGATCAAGAAGCCGTAAACTTCCCGCTGCCGGTGGCTCGTCAGCAACCCGCGCTGCTCCAGACCGTTGCGGAGCTGGTCCAGCGCGGAGCGTACGTGTCGGTGCTGCGGCAGGTCCCGGACCCGCGAGTGGTGGTGGGCGGCCCAGTGGATGCCTTGCTCCAGCGGGGTGAGCCCGGTCGGCGCGGCGCCGACGGTGGTCAGCCGACGGTCCGGTCGCACGGCGATCGCACCGCCGCCGCGCAGCCCGCCCAGCGCGGCGTTCACGGCGAGTCGGGGGCCACCATTGAGGTACGCGACCTCCTGCGGCCCGAGCGGATCGTGGGTGGTCCGCCCGTGGGCGCTCAGCGGGCGGATCCGGTGGTAGGCCACGACCGCCAGCGCCACGGCGGCTGCCATGAGGTAGTACCGGAGGAAGGTCGGGCCGGGGATGCCCCAGGTGTCGCTCGACGCGGCGTTGACGATCACTGACTGCTCCTGTCGCCGGAGGGATCGGCGGCCCCATTGTGGAGCAGCGTCGCCACGGTCGGCGGACCGGTGCCCACGCGGTCAGGGACGGCGAACGGCCTCCTCGACGAGGTCGAGCACCGGCCCCAGGTCACCGGCCGGTCGGCCCATCGCCAGGTGCAGCACCAGGCCGTCGTAGGCCAGCTCCAGGAACTGGGCCAGCACGTCGATCGGGACGTCCTCGCGCAGCACCCCGGCGTCACGCTGGCGGGTCAACCGGTCCCGGGTCGCCTCGGCGATCGCGGCGGACCGCTCGGCCCAGCGCTTGGCGAACGCCGGGTCGGTGCGCAGCCGGCGCGATACCTCCAGTTGGCTGCCCAGCCAGCCGGTGGTGTCCGGCGACATGGCCCGGGCGAGCAGATCGCGCATCACCTGCACCAGCCCGTTGCGGGCCACCGTCTCCACCATGGCGGCGGCGTCGTCCTCGGCGACGGCCAGGAAGAGTGAGTCCTTGTCGCGGAAGTGGTGGAAGATGGCGCCACGGGACAGGCCGGTGGCCTCCTCGAGGCGGCGTACGGTCGCTCCCTCGTAGCCGAGCCGGGCGAAACACGCCCGTGCGGCGGCGAGGATCTCCTGCCGGCGCGCGTCGAGCTGGTCCTGGCTTACTCTGGGCACGCGTCGATCGTCGCAGGTCACCCCGGGGGCGTGCAAACCGTACGTACGGCTTGGAATGCCCCCGTCTACCATCGCCCGGTGACCCTGCCCCGCCCCGTGCCCACCGCCCCGCTGACCGTGGCCGCCATCCAGGCCACGCCCGCGCCGGGAGACGTCGCCGGAAACGCGGTCGCCGCCGCCGACCTGGTTCGCCGAGCCGCCGACCGGGGCGCCCGGGTGGCCGTCCTGCCGGAGCTGTTCCTCTGCGCGTACCACCCGCCGACCCTCGCCGCCGACCCGGCCGGCACGGACGTCACGGCCGACCCGGGCGGAATGGTCGCGGATCCCCGCCTCGACCCGCTGCGCGCCGCGGCCCGCGAGGCCGGCGTCACCGTGCTGGTCGGTGCCGCCGCCCGACACCCGGACGGCCGGCGGACCATCGCCGCGCTGGTGGTCGACCGGACCGGCGCGATCCGGGTCGGCTACGACAAGCAGCAACTCTGGGGCGACGAACGCGACCTGTTCAGCGCCGGCGACCGGGGTGCCACGCTGCTCGTCGACGACTGGCGGCTCGGCCTCGGCATCTGCTACGACGGCTGTTTCCCGGAGCACGGTCGGGCCGCCGCCCTCGACGGCGCGCACGCCTACCTGTGCCCCAGCGGATACCTGGCCGGCTCCGAGCACCGCCGCGACCTCTACTACGCCGCGCGCGCCCTCGACAACACGATGTTCGTGGTCTTCGCCAACGCGGTCGGCGGCGTCGACCCGTGGCGGTTCAACGGCGGCGCGGCGATCTACGACCCGCAGGGACGGGTGCTGGACCGGGGTGCCGACGACGGTACGGCGGTGCTGGTGGCGACGTTGGACCCGGCCGTGCTCGCGGCCACCCGGTCGGCCCATTCGATGCTCGCCGACCGGCTCGCGGACCAGGGCGGCCCCCGGTCGTCGATGTCCGGCTGAGCACATCGTCAGGTCGGTACCCGCTGCATCTGTTGGCGGACACATCGGTCCCGTAGGGTGCCCGAGTGCCACTGCTCCTGCTGGACCTGGACAACACCCTGCTGGATCGGGCCGGGCCGTTCCGCCGCTGGGGTGAGCGCTTCCTGGACGGCATCGGCGCGCCCCCCAGCGACATCGAATGGCTGGTCTCGATCGACGCCGACGGGTTGACCGACCGCTGGGATCTCGCCGACGCGATCCGGGACCGCTACGAGCTGCGCATCCCCTCGATCGACCTGGTGGAGGAGCTGCACGACGGGGTGGTGGCGCAGACCCGGCTCGACCCGCTCACCGCCTGCGCGCTGCGGATCGCCGACGACGCCGGCTGGGTGCCGGTGGTGGTCTGCAACGGCACGGTACGTGTCGACGACGCCAAGATTCGCCGGACCGGCCTGGACCGCTACGTCGCGGACTGGGTGATCTCCGAGGAGTGCGGGGTCAGCAAGCCCAACCCGCGGATCTTCGCGCTCGCCGCCCAGCGGGTCCGGATGTCGCTGCGCGGCGCCTGGGTGGTCGGCGACAGCCCGGAGGCGGACATCGGTGGCGCCGCCGCGGTCGGGCTGCCCAGCGTCTGGCTGCACCGCGGGCGCTCCTGGTCGGACGTCCGGTTCGCGCCCAGCCGCACCGCGGACGGGCTGATCGCCGCGGTCGCCACCATCCTCGCCCGCTGAACGCCCGCCGTGCGCGCCCGCCTCGCGCGCCCGCCCCAAGATTCGCGCAACATCCCCGATGTTGCTGCCTCGGGACGCGCGGAGGCGGCAACATCCCCGATGTTGCTGCCTCGGATCCCGGTCGGGCGGCGCGTGGGCGGTGTCCGGGAGTAATTCGATTGACCCGCCGACGGGCTGCGGCGAGCATTGTCCGCGCATGGTGCATCCCGGGCGTGTGCCCGGTCGAGGGAGAAGGAGGTCGGCCATGGCCGTCGTCGCCTTTCGCTGTCAGCTGCCTTCTTCAGCCTCGACCAAGGGAATCTCACCACAGTGCGCGATCACGACCTTCCGGCGCTGGAGCGCCGGAGCCGCGGCAAGAGCCGCTTCGACGACGACGAACCGCAGTTTCTGAAGCGCGGGCGGCACACCGAGCCGCCCGCGGACCCGGACAGCGCCCCTGACCCGGACACCGGCGAACGCTGGTCGTCCTGGGACGACGCCGTCCACGGACCCCAGCCGCACCCGGGCTGGCTGATCACCGAGCTGGCCGCCAAGGACACCGAGTTGGGTGTGCTGAAGACCGGCAAGGAGGCGGACGTCCACCTGGTCCGCCGGGCCGTACCCGACACCGACAGGTCCTGCCTGTTGGCGGTCAAGCGCTACCGCGAGCCTGAGCACCGCCTGTTCCACCGGGACGCCGGCTATCTGGAGGGCCGCCGCGTGCGCCGCTCCCGGGAGAACCGGGCCATGGCCAGCCGGACGGCGTTCGGCCGGCAGATGATCGCCGGGCAGTGGGCCGCCGCCGAGTTCGCCGCCCTGGCCCGGCTCTGGGACATCAGCGCCGGGAACGACCGGATCGCCGTGCCGTACCCGGTGCAGTTGCGGGGCACCGAGCTGATGCTGGAGTTCGTCGGTGACGCCGAGTCGGGGGAGGCGGCGCCCCGGCTGGCACAACTGCGACCCGATCCGGCCGAGCTCCGCGACCTGTGGGGCCAGTTGGTGGAGGCGCTGCGGGTGCTGGCCCGTGCCGGCTACGCGCACGGCGACCTGTCGCCGTACAACCTGCTCGTGCACCGGGGCCGCCTGGTGGTGATCGACCTGCCGCAGGTGGTCGACGTGGTGGCGAACCCGCAGGGGCCGGAGTTCCTGGCCCGGGACGTGCGGGTGGTCAGCACCTGGTTCGCGGCCCGTGGCCTGCCCGCCGAGCAGGTCGACCCCGGCCTGTTGACAGGTGAGCTACTGCACGAGGCGGGCCTGCGCTGATCGGAGCGGGTCGGGCGGCCGGGCCGCCCGACCCGCCGGGGTCACATGTTGTATGGCTACACCACGAGCTTGGGTCGTTAACCCCGTGCGTACGGGTGGCGGTGGGGTGGCCGGGGGGCCCGCCTGCGGCGCAG
>NZ_JBEZDC010000034.1:0-25373 GCF_040647935.1 Micromonospora sp. NPDC049204
GAACGTGTAGGTCCGGGTGGCGGAATGGCAGACGCGCTAGCTTGAGGTGCTAGTGCCCGTATAGGGCGTGGGGGTTCAAGTCCCCCCTCGGACACCAGAGTTCATGGATATCCACGCGAGATCAACTTCCTCTCGCGTGGGGGCGCGAGCCGCGACGAATCATATGTGCGCACCGACTCCAGGGAACCGGTGCCACCTGCGCTGAGACCCTCGCCCTCGCGCTGGCGAGGGTCTAGGTGAATCGCGACCGACCGCACCCTCGCCGGCGACGATGTCCATCCCGTCAACCTATACCCGTAACGCATGGGTGAAGTCGCAGCGACCAAGACCGGCATCGTTCGTCGGCGGCCCGAGACGCCGCCGGACTGACCGACACTCGCATCACCCGCTTGGTGCCCACGCGTTCACCCATGGGGCTGAAGCGCGGCAGGTCGAGCCTTCCCGTCATCTGCCCTTTGGGTGTGTGGTGACGAGGCGGCGGCGCCTCACGGCGACGCGTGCAGCGGCAGGTTGCCGTCGCCTCTCGCCAGCACGGCACGTTCGTGGCAGCTCCCGGGGCGAACAGCTGCTGCGAACGGCGCGGGAAGGGCCGGTGGTGCCAGCCTTTCCCCGCGTTCAGCGCGTTAGCCAGCCACCGCGCTGGCGACAGGCTGCGAGCTGTTTGTCCTTCACCCGTTCCTCACCGTGTGTCAGGGCAGGGTGATCGGAAGCGGGACGCCCTCGTGGCCTCGCCCGCAGGCGCAGGTGGACGGGTCGGGCGGCAGTGCCGGAATGGCCTGGTAGAGCACCTCACGTAGTCGCTCGACGTTTGCGGCGAAGATGCGCAGCACCTCGGCGTGGCGGACCGCGTCGGCTGCGTCGAGTCCAGCGTCGAGGTCGGTGACTACGGCGATGGGGGTGTAGCACAGCTCCAGTTCACGGGCGAGGATCGCTTCTGGGTGCCCGGTCATATTGATCAGCTGCCAGCCCTGGCGGGCGTACCACTGTGACTCCGCTCGCGTGGAGAAGCGTGGGCCTTCCACCACCACCATGATGGCGCCGACGACGGGTTCGTATCCGACATGACGGGCGGCAGCGGCGACAGTCGTGCGTCCGTTCGGGCAGTACGGGTCGGCGAACGACGTGTGGACCGCACCGTCGTCGAAGTAGGTGCAGGCTCGTCCGCTGGTCCGGTCGACCATCTGGTCGGGGAGGACCAGCGCCCCGGGGGCCAGTGCCGTGGTGAGGGATCCGACGGCGCAGGGTGCGAGGATCTGGCGTACCCCGAGCGCGCGCAGTGCCCAGAGGTTGGCTCGGTAGTTGATGCGGTGCGGGGGGAACCGGTGGTCGGTGCCGTGCCGCGGCAGGAACGCCACCGAGCGGCCACCGACGGTGCCGACGGTGACCGGGTCGGACGGGCGGCCGTACGGGGTGGAAACCTCGACCGCCGTGCCGCCGGCTACCAGGTGGTAGAGGCCACTGCCACCGATCACCCCCACCTCGGCTTGGGGCAGTTCCGCGTACCTGGTCATGCTCGTGCCTTCCTGCGGACAGCGGCCGGGGATCACCCGTTCAACGCGCGGACCCGTCGACCCGTCGCCAGCGGATCTGCCGCACGAGGTACCAGACGCCGCTGACCAGGAACAGCGCGGCGGTGACTACCAGCCAGCGGGCCAGGTACGGATGCTGGTTCTGACCGGTGGCGGCGAGATAGGTTTCCTGGCCCTGCCGCAGGATGCCGGGGAGATACACCAGGAACAGCAGCCCGGTGGCGAGTGCCGGCACCCGGATGTGGTTCAACGGTGACGGCTGCCCCGCGCGGCCCGGTATCAAGTGGTGTGCAGCGGGCGATCGGCCATCCGGGCCGGCGGGGCCGGAGCGCCCGAGCGCGCCGCGCAGCACCCGGTCGGCCGACGCGTAGATCGGAAAGAGGACGAGGTCGTGGGCGACGGCCGCCCCGACGAACCAGAGCAGCATCCGGCCAGCCGTGGCCTCGTCGGCGAGTCGGAGCGCGACCCAGCCGGTGAGGGTGAAGCAGGCGATCAGGAGGACCAGGTGCTGGAGGGACGATCCGTAGGCCGCTCGGAATCGGGGGAGAGGCTCAGCCATCGACGCTGGTCCGGAAGGTGATCTCGGTGACCCATTTCGTGCAGTGCACGCCGGGCAGGGCGGGGACGATCACCCGGGCGGGGAAGCCGTGGTCGGCCGAGAGGTCGGCACCGTTGACCCGTAGAGCGAGTAGGGAGTCGCCGTCGAGGACCTGGTTGGCCTGGAGGATCGCCTGGTTGAACAACCCGGACTTCTCCAGTGATCGCACCTGCGCCGACGCCGGATCGTCCACACCGACCAGGGCGGCGAGGTCACGCAGTCGTACGCCTGACCAGGTTTGTCGGGTCGACCACCCCTCCACGCAGGCGATCGGCAGGCGGGCGGTGTGCTGGCCCATGGCGAGCAGGCGGGGACGGTCGAGGGTGACGAGGCGATCGCCGCTCCGCACGGTCAACCGCCAGCGGTGCCCGGTCTCGTCCTTGGGGATGCCTGCCGCGGCGGCGGTGCGGTTGATCGGGAAGCCGTTCGGGCCGGTGCCGGGCTGACGTCCGCGGGGCAGTAGCAGCGCGGTGCGGCGCCAGGGTCCGTCGAGGGTCTGCCCGATCGTGAGGGCGCCGAGCAGCAGGGACAGACCACCGACCAGGGCTATCGCGCCGCGTCGGCTCATCGTCGGCGCGCCGGGTGCGGTGGCCACCAGGTCGTCCGGATCGGGTGGCTCGGGCCGGGTCGCGGCCAGCGGGGTACGCAGCTCAGCTTGCAGGGGCTCGTGCTGCCCGGGTCGGTTGCGGTCCCGCAGGGCCGGCCGGGATCGGAGTGCGCTGACCATCCGGGGCAGCTTCAGCGTCACGTGTGCCACGAACGCCGCGATGAAGACCCAGGCTCCGAAGTAGTGCGCGGTGTAGAAGTCGAAGCCGAACAGGTAGGCGTACTGGATGTTGAGTAGGCCGGTCGCAATCTCGAAGAGGATGCCACCAACCAGCAGGAGGAGGGACAGCCGTTCGAGCACCTGGGCCAGGGAGCGGGCCGGTGGCCAGCTGAAGAGTTTCGGGATCACCGACCAGAGCTTCCCCAGCACCACGGGAATCAGGATGATGCCGAGCGTCACGTGCAACCCCTGGGTGACCCGGAACAGCCAGGACGGCCGAGTCGGCCAGTCGAATGGCGGCAGCCGTAACCAGCCCACCTCGCGGGGGAGGGCCTGGCCGAACTGGGGGCCGTAGGCGGCGTAGTCGAGCAGCCCGGTGATGATCACCAGCGGCAGCCCGAGGAGGAGCACGGCGCCGTAGACGGCGGTGAGCCACGGACCGCGCAGCGGGCTGCGCCAGCGGTCCGTGGCCAGGCCGGGGACTGGTGGAGGGTGCCGTTCAAGGGCACGCCACCACCGCTGCGGGAAACCCGTCGGCCGGTCCGTCACACCCATACCACGGGACGCTAGACGCCACAGGTGCCCGATCTGGTGCATTCCGGCGATACCGATCGCCTGGCAAGGCGGGTGAAATGACCGCGCCCCGGCCGAGTGCCGTCTACGGTCACCGGGATGCGGGTACTGCTCACCGGCGCGGCCGGTTTCATCGGATCGCAGATCGCCGACCTGCTCGTCGCCGAGGGTCATGACCTGGTGGCGCTCGACGCGTTGCTGCCTCAGGCGCACGGCGGGGAACTCCCCGAGTGGTCCCGGCGGCACGACCCGGTGGTCGGTGACGTCCGGGACGCCCGCCTGCTGGACCGGCTTCTGGCCGGTGTGGACGCGGTGTGTCACCAGGCGGCGATGGTAGGGCACGGGCTGGACCCGTCCGACGCCCCCGACTACGTCAGCCACAACGACTACGCCACGGCGGTGCTGTTCGCCGCCATGCACCGCGCCGGCGTGACCCGGCTG
The DNA here is from genome assembly GCF_040647935.1 of Micromonospora sp. NPDC049204. Taxonomy (NCBI): domain Bacteria; kingdom Bacillati; phylum Actinomycetota; class Actinomycetes; order Micromonosporales; family Micromonosporaceae; genus Micromonospora; species Micromonospora sp. NPDC049204. The sequence continues at coordinate 3,908 of NZ_JBEZDC010000034.1, forward strand.
GTGCTGGCCAGCTCGATGGTCGTCTACGGCGAAGGTCGGTACGTCTGCCCGACGCACGGCGCCGTGCGGCCCGCCGCTCGCAGCGTCGCCGACCTGGCCACCGGCCGGTACGAGCCACCCTGCCCAGGCTGCGCGGGCACCCTCTCGCCCGCTCTGGTGCCTGAGGACGCGCTACTCGAGCCGAGAAGCACGTACGCGGCCACCAAGCTTGCCCAGGAACACCTCGCTGCCGCGTGGGCGCGGCAGACCGGCGGGAGCGTCTGGGCGTTGCGCTATCACAACGTCTACGGCCCCCGGATGCCCCGGGACACCCCGTACGCGGGGGTTGCCTCGATTTTCCGGTCCGCGCTGGCGGCGGGTCTGCCGCCGAGGGTGCTGGAGGACGGACGGCAGCGCCGCGACTTCGTCCACGTCACCGACGTCGCCCGGGCCAACCTGCTGGCGTTGACCGCGGCGCCACCGCGCGGCCTCGTGCCGGTCAACGTCTGCTCCGGCGAACCGCACACGGTCGGTGAGCTGGCCGTCGCCCTCGCCGAGGCGATGGCCGGGCCGGCGCCGCTGATCGCCGGTGGCGGCCGGGCGGCCGACGTCCGACACGTGGTCGCCGACCCCCGACGGGCGGCGGAACTGCTCGGCTACACCGCCCGGGTCGGGTTCGCCGAGGGCGTGGCCGCCTTCGCCACGGATCCGCTCCGGGAACCGGCCGCCCTCACCGCCTGAGACCGTCGCCCTGCGGATCAGGAGACCGTCCACAGCAGGTGGCTGACCGCGAGGGCGGTGACCACCTGCCCGGCCAGGCAGACCCGTCGGGCGGGCGGTGGCAGGTGGGCGGCGGCCACCAGCAGCCAGACCACGAACGGTAGCCAGATCCGTTCCACCTCCGCCTTGCTCAGCCCGGACAGGTCAGCCGCGCCGACCGCCAGCACGGCGGCCAGCGGCAGCAGCACCGTGGGCCCAGCTTCCCGCAGGGCGATCATCCCGGCTCGGTCCGGCGCGCGCCATCGCATCGCAACGGTCCGCGCCGGACCGGCCGACGCGAGCGCGCTCCGGCGCAGCGCGGGCCCGAGCACCGGGCCGGCGCAGAGCAGAAGCGCCGCCAGGTTCGCCCACACCCAGTAGCCGTACGGGCGTTCTGCGGCCCAGCCCTGGTGATACCGCTCGACCACCAGGTGGTAGCCGTCCAGCCACCAGAAGCCGGCCAGGGTGAACGCGGCCACCACCGTGCCGACCCCGGCCACTGCCACGAGCAACGCCGACCACCGGTCCCGCAGGCGCAGCGCCACCACCGCCAGGGCCAGGGCCCCGGCCAGCACGAAGCCGTACGACAGGTAGAGGGCGAAGCCGAGCAACAGGCCCCCGACCGCGGCGGCGACCAGTCCGCGCACCGCCAGCAGGGCCAGGCCCGCCGCGACCACCCCGGTGAAGATGCCGTCGGCTGAGACTCCCACCCAGATCGCGCCGGGCAGCAGTACCAGGAACGGCAGCACGTCACGGGCCGCCTGCCCCGCACCGAGCGCCCGCAGCGTCACCGGCACCGACACGGTCACCGTCGCTCCCACCAGCACGCATGCCAGGGCGGCGGCGGTGGAACCGCCGAGGCCGATCCGGTCCAACCCGACGAAGACCAGCAGAGCCCCCGGTGGATGGCCGGCGGTGTGGGTGGACCACGCCTCCGGCTGGAAGTCGAGAATCCGGGCGCTGAAGCCGGCCAGCATGGCCTTGACGTCGGTGACCCGGGGCGCCTCGTGCAGGTATTCAGCCTGCGGGGTGAGTCGCCGGGTGAAACCGGCCGACCAGCCGTCCACCAGCGCCAACGACATCGTCCAGGCGACCGCCGCAAGGTAGGCCGCGACCAGCAGCCGCCCCCACCCGGCGGTCCGCGCCCACCGCACGCCCCAGCCGAGCACCCCGGCGGCGACCAGAAGCGCGGCCGGCGTGCCCCAGCCCAGGTGCGGACGCCAGGTGGCGTAGAGCGGCGCGGCGTCGGCGTGCAGACCGACACCGCGCGCGTTGAGCAGCAGCCCCACCGCCACCGCGGCGGCGACCAACGCGACCTCGACGCCGAGCACCACCAGGTCGGCGTCGACGCGTCGGGCGGGCACTTCCGGTCCCCGCCGCTGGGGCGCGAGCACTTTCATGACCACCGGACGGTACGGCCATCGCTGGCCCGGTGCTGCGGGAACGGGCAGGACACCACCGTTCGGTGCGGGAGCGACGCTGGCAAGGATGCTGATGGTCCGATTTAGCCCATCTCGGGCGGCTTGGCGTCCTAGCGTTTCCGGTATGCCATCACCGATCGACGTGGTACTGCCGTGCCTCGACGAAGCCGCGGCACTACCCGGCGTCCTGACCGCCCTGCCACCCGGTTACCGGGCGATCGTGGTGGACAACGGCTCCCGGGACGGTTCACCGGAGGTCGCGGCCCGGCACGGCGCCCGGGTCGTCCACGAAGCGCGCCGGGGCTACGGCGCGGCCGTACACGCCGGCCTCGAGGCTGCCGAGGCCGAACTGGTCTGTGTGCTCGACGCCGACGGCTCCTTCGACCCGACACAACTCCCGGAGCTGGTCGAGCCGGTGGCCAGCGGATCGGCCGATCTGGTGGTCGGTCGTCGTCGGCCCGTCACCGCCGGCGTCTGGCCGTGGCATGCCCGCGCCGGCACCGCGCTTGTCGCGGCGCTGCTGCGGCACCGGGGCATACCGCTGCGCGACCTCAGCCCGATCCGGGTGGCCCGCCGCGACGCGCTGCTCGGCCTCGGAGTCACCGACCGCGCCTTCGGATACCCGTTGGAACTACTCATCCGCGCCGCCGCCGCGGGCTGGCGGATCCGGGAACTCGACGTGCGGTACTCCCACCGCGCCGCCGGCACCCGGTCGAAGGTCTCCGGCTCGGTACGCGGCACGCTCCGCGCGACCCGCGACTTCGCCGGGGTCCTGCGCACCGTGGAGCGATCGCGGTGACCGTCCTGCTGGTGATGGCGAAGGCACCCGTGCCCGGGTCGGTGAAGACCCGTCTCTGCCCACCGGCCAGCCACGTTCAGGCGGCCCGGATCGCCGCCGCAGCATTGCTGGACAGTCTGGACACCGTACGCGCCACACCCGGCGTCACACCCGTCCTCGCTCTCTCCGGTCGGCTGGCCGACGCCGAGGAAGCCGCCGAGCTGACCGCCGCGATCGACGGCTGGCAGATCCTCCCGCAGCGCGGCGCCAACCTCGGCAACCGTCTCGCCAACGCCCACGCCGACGTGGCGGACGCCTATCCCGGTCGACCGGTGCTCCAGATCGGTATGGACACGCCTCAGCTCACGCCGGCGCACCTCGACGACGCCGTCCACCGCCTCACCCTGACCGACGCCGTCCACCGCCTCACCCTGACCGACGCCGTACTCGGCCCCGCCGTCGATGGCGGGTGGTGGGCCCTGGGTCTGCACAACCCCCGGCACGCCGCCGTGCTGGGGACCGTGCCGATGTCCACCGCATCGACCGGACACCACACCATCGCGGCCCTGCGCGAGCGGGGCTTGCGCGTCGATTCTCTACCCCTCCTTCGCGACGTCGACGAGTGGCCCGACGCGCTGGCGGTGGCCGCGTCGACTCCCGGCGATGCGTCGGCATGGCCGATGGACGGTTGTCCTGGGTGGGCCGCGGCAGTCCTGCCCGGGCAGTCCGGGGGCGAAGACGCCGCCCATCCGGCGCGGCACGCTACCGGCAGCCGCTTCGCGCGCCAGGTCGCGGCGATCCAGCGCAGCCTGACACCCGGGTTCCCAGGATGAGCCGTCGCCTACGGGCCAGACCGACCGAGGCATTCGGCAGTGCATTACGGCACCGCACCGACGACCACTGGCTGGTACACGGCCACAACGGCCAGCGCAGCCGCCTACCGGTACGCCGGTGGCACGGTCCAGCCGAACCGGCGGTGGCCGCACTCGTCGCCCGGTGCACCGGCCCGACCCTCGACCTGGGCTGCGGTCCAGGCCGGCTCACACTGGCACTCACCCGGGCCGGACTGACATCGGTCGGAGTCGACATCTCCGCGCACGCGGTCCACCTGACCCGAGCCCGAGGCGCGATCGCCCTCCAGCGGGACATCTTCGCCCCACTGCCCGCAGAAGGGCGCTGGGCGCATGTGCTCCTGATAGACGGAAACATCGGCATCGGCGGTGACCCCGTCACCCTCCTCGGCCGGTGCCACGACCTGCTGCGCCCCGGCGGCACCGTGCTCGTCGAACTCGAACCACCAGGTCCCGGATTGTGGCGCGGTCAGGCCCAACTGGCCATCCAGGCCGCCTGCGGTAGTTCGCGCCTCGGGCCACCGTTTCGGTGGGCCCGGCTCGACACCATGGCGGTCACCGGCGTGGCCGCTGCCGCCGGGCTCACTGTCCGCGAGGTGTTCCGCCGCGATCGTCGCTGGTTCGGCGAGTTGGACACGGACAGCTCTGGCGCTGTCAACCCAAGGAAGTGAGGTCAGTGCCGGCGAACGTCTGCTCGGCGGTCCACCGGGGAGCATCACGCCCGCCCGTGACCTAGCCGAGGTCCGGCGGTGCGGGGGGGTGGACCGCCCACCCACCATCGAGGACCACCTGCGGCACCTGCTCGCCGGACCCACCGAGGCCGAACGCGACAGCGACCTGACCAGCGCGCTGCCGGGAGCGGTCAACGCCGCCGGTGCGACAGTGACCGGCGCCCAGGCCCGAGTCGCGGTCGACGAACCCGCTAATGACGCCGGGCGCAGTGACGAGGTCCTCGCCTTCGGGCAGATCGTCTGCACCCTCACCAGCCGCGATGACGTCACCAGCGTGTCGTTCCTGCGCGACCGCAGGCCGTTGGGTGTGCCCCGCGCCGACGGATCACTGTCCGAGCAGCCGCTCAGCCGCACCGACTACGCCCCACTGATCAGCGCACGGTGAGCTGGCCGTCGGCGGGATGGCGGCCGACGAAGGCGGTACACGCGGCGTTCACTCCTGCGTGCCATCGCTGACCGCCCAGGTGCGACCGAAAGGACCTGGCGTTGCTCCGGCCGGCCGGGGCGCCTGTCCCGCAAGCCCCTGCCCGGCAGTGGGGATGTCACCGCCGGGCCTGCCCCTTCGCCCGGGCTCGGCACGCCTGTTGCCGACCGGCCAGGCTGATAGGTTGATCTCAGGTGTGCCGGGAAGTCTGGTCGGCGTTGCGATGACGGCTGACCAGAACAGGAGAGGCGCCGAATGAGCACCCTGGCCTGGATCGCGGTGGCCGTGTTCGCCGCCGCGTACGTCCTGATTGCCACGGAGAAGATCAACCGGGTGGCGGTGGCCCTGGGTGGGGCCTCGATCATGCTGGCGATCGGGGCGACAGACGCCGAGCACGCGTTCTTCTCCGAAGAGGCGGGCATCGACTGGAACGTCATCTTCCTGCTGCTGGGGATGATGCTGATCGTCGGCGTGCTGAAACGCACCGGCCTGTTCGAGTACCTGGCGATCTGGAGCGCGAAGAAGGCCCGAGGCCGCCCGTTCCCGATCATGGTCATCCTGGTCGTGGTGACCGCCGTGGTGTCGGCGGCGCTGGACAACGTCACCACGGTGCTGCTGGTAGCGCCGGTGACACTGCTGGTCTGCGAGCGGCTCGACGTGCCGCCGATCCCATTCTTGATCGCCGAGGTGATGGCGTCCAACATCGGTGGCGCGGCCACCCTGGTCGGCGACCCACCGAACATCATCATCGCCAGCCGGTCGGGGTTGACCTTCACCGACTTCCTGAACGTCATGGCCCCGTTGGTGCTGATCGTCATCGTCGTGTTCATCGGCCTGTGCCGGATCATGTTCCGCAAGTCGTTCCGCTACGACGCCGAGCGCGCCGCCCGGGTGATGGCGCTGCGGGAGGCGGACGCAATTCGCGACCGCCGCCTCGTCGTGATCAGCCTGGTGGTCCTCGGGGCGGTGCTGCTCGCGTTCAGCCTGCACACGGTGCTGCACCTGGAGCCGTCGGTGGTGGCCATACTCGGCGGCCTGCTGTTGCTGGCGTTGTCCCGGCTGAACGCCGAGGACGTGGCCAAGGACGTCGAGTGGCCGACGCTGGTGTTCTTCGCCGGCCTGTTCATCATGGTCGGAGCACTGGTTGCCACCGGGGTGATCGACAGCATCGCCAGGTCGGCGACCGAGGCCGTCGAGGGCAAGCTGTGGCCGGCCACCATGTTGCTGCTGTGGGCGTCGGCGGGGTTGTCGGCGATCGTGGACAACATCCCGTACGTGGCCACGATGAGCCCGATCGTCGGCGAGTTGGTGAACGCTGAGGGCGGGCTCGGTAAGGCTCAGGTGCTCTGGTGGGCGCTCGCCATCGGTGCTGACTTCGGCGGCAACGCCACTGCCATCGGCGCCTCGGCGAACGTGGTGGTGCTCGGCATCGCCGACCGCGCCGGACACAAGATCACGTTCTGGGGGTTCACCAAGTACGGTCTCATCGTCACCGTGATCTCGGTGGCAATCTCGGTGCCGTATCTGTGGCTGCGATTCTTCTGACGCTCAGGTGCCCAGCATCCGGTCGAGCAGCCCATCCAAGGTGATCGCGCCGGTCATCACCCGGTTGCGGTCGACGACAGCGACCAGCGGCACGTTCGAGCGGGCCATCACCGAGGCGACCTCGAGCAACGTGGCGTCGGCGCTGACCGCCGGCAGGTCCGGACGGTTGCGGGGCAGCAGATCCGCCACGGTGCGGTTACCGATGCCCTCCAAGATCACGTCGGCGGCGGCCTCGTCGATCACCCGGGCCAGCGCCGGATCGTCCTGACAGTAGGACGGCAGCGCCATCCGCAGCACCTGCGTGCCGGCCAGCACCGTCGACGGGCGGCCCCTGCTATCCACCACGATCAGGCCGGGCAGGTCCTGCGCCGCCAGGATCCGCGCGGCCTCCCGGGCGGGCATGTCCTCGGTAACGGTTTCCATCGGGATGGCCACGTCGCTCGCGCGCATGCACCGACGATACGCCGGGGCCACCGCCTCGACCGCGCTGATGCCGCGTGTCAGTCCGCCTGCGAGCGCCCTACTGCTGGTAGACGTCGGGCACGTCGTCACGGTCCCGGTCGACCTGCTCGGCCTCGTAGATCTGCTGGTACACGCGGTTACGCACCCGCAAGATGACCATGGCGAGCACGGCGGCGATCACCGAGCCCGCCAGCACGGCGATCTTGACCCGGCCGTCGGCGTCGCTGCCGATACCGAAGGCGAGTTCGCCGATCAGCAGCGAGACGGTGAACCCGATGCCGGCCAACACGGCCAGCCCAGCCACGTCGATCCAGGCCAACCCCGCGTCCAGCCGGGCCCGGGTGAACCGGGCGACGAGCCAGGTCGCGAGCAGGATGCCGATCGGCTTGCCGACGACCAGACCGAGCATGATGCCCACAGTAACGGGGTCGGTGACCGCCTCCGCCAGGCCGTCCAGCCCGCCGACGGCCACCCCGGCGGACATCAGCGCGAACACCGGCACCGCGACGCCGGCGGAGATCGGCCGGAATCGGTGCTCGAAGTGCTCCGCCAGACCGGGCCCGGGCCCGGCGTTCCTGGAACGCAGCACCGGGACGGCGAAGGCGAGCAGCACCCCGGCGACGGTGGCGTGCACACCGGAGGCGTGCACCAGCGCCCAGGTCGCGAACGCCAGCGGCAGCAGCAACCACCACGAGCGCACCCGGCGCTGCACCAGCAGCGCGAACAAGCCCAGCGGCACCGCCGCGGCCAGCAGCGGCAGCACCGACAGGTGGGCGGTGTAGAAGACCGCGATGATGACGATCGCCAACAGGTCGTCCACCACTGCCAGGGTCAGCAGGAAGGTGCGCAGCGCGCTCGGCAGATGCCGGCCGATCACCGCCAGTACGGCGAGGGCGAACGCGATGTCGGTGGCGGTCGGAATCGCCCACCCTTTGACCGCGCCACCCCAGTTCACCACCGCGTACAGCAAGGCCGGCACGAGTACGCCACCGACCGCGGCGGCGACCGGGACCGCGGCCCGGCGGGGATCACGCAGATCGCCCGCCACGAACTCGCGCTTGAGTTCGAGACCAGCGACGAAGAAGAAGATCGCCAGCAACCCGTCGGCCGCCCACATCCCCAGCGACAGGTCGAGGTGCAGCGCGTGCGGCCCGACGGTGAGCGCCGTCATCGCCTCGTAGCGGTGCGCCCACGGCGAGTTCGCCCAGATCAGCGCCACGACGGCACCGACCAACAGCAGCGCGCCACCGATCGTCTCCTTGCGCAGCACGTCGGCAATGCGACGCGCCTCGGCCCAGGAACCACGGCCGAGGACACGAGGGGGCAACTGAGGGTTCGACGTCACAAGCAGGCCAACTTTCAAGAAGACGGGTCGGAGCCAATTGCCGACCAGACTTCCCGGCGCACCGGAACCCATCGTACCGGCGCCCACCGCTGCCGAGGCCTCGACCACCTACTGCCGGCGGTGCCCCTCGTCACTGCGCATCAGTCGCAGGCGCCGGTTCCCCACACCCAGCACCACCGCTACCACGAAGATTGGCGTAAAACCCTGCGGAGCGGGAGTCGGTGGCGCGCCGTCAGCGAGGACGCCGACGAACACGCCAGCGGCCATCGCCGCCGTGACCAGTGTCGCGCCAATCGCACAGCGATGCGGCGAGCAGGCCGCAGGCGGCCGCCATCACCATGACGCGCCCCACCGGCTCCTCGGCGGAAAAAACCACCGCAGCGGCGAACGCGGCCACCACCACACCGGCCGCGCCCGCGACCAACTCCCGGATCAGTGCGATCCCGCGGTTCTCTGCTTCTTCGGCAACGCTCACGATTCCAGTTTCATCTCGCGCCCACCCAGTCCCGCACGCTCATGCGGCCGGGAACCTGACTCCAACGATAGGCGTGCAGGGCGAATGATGGGGACCGCCGTGGATGTCCTTACTGGCCGTCCCCGCCGAGGAACTCCGTCGCCGACCGGAGTGATGGCCCTTGGCGCGTAGCTGTCATGACAGGACATCGCCTGTCCTCAGGCCTATGCCGCATGCCCCGTCTTCGCCACCCAAGTCCCGCTGAGTACGACCAGAAACACGAGAGTGGCAAGCATCCATGCTAGCCAGGACGGACCGTCAGGACGCACTACAGTCCATACAACGATCAAGGACCCGATCACCACCACCGCCAGGCCCGCGAGCTGCTGCGGCAGAAGATCACCACCTACATCAAGGCCGACCTCCACGCCGTGGCCGCCGCCCTCGCAGCCCTCACCGGCCAGCCACACCCACTGGCCGTCGAACAGCGAGGGCTTCCACGGCCACCGGCATAGCCCTGCGAGCCACCGAGCTGGAGAAACACCTTGTCCTGCCCTCGTGGCAGGAGAGCCGGAAGGCGTAGCCGCACCGCAATGCTGCGGTACCTGCTCCACGGAGCGGGCTCGGTGGCGCAGGAAGCCCTCCGAGGCGAGCTAGGGCTGGGCGCTGTGGTGGCGCTGGCCCGTCCTCGCTCTGGTAGACGGGATGGTGCCGGTGGCGTGCGGACTCGGAGCTGTGGATCTCACGGCAGGGTTTTCCGAGCGCTCCGACCACAACCTCGAAGGTCATGGCTGCAGATCGACCTTCACTACCAATTCAAGGTCATGCTCCGCGATCGATGCTGTCTGCCGGTCGCCCCGGCCTGACCGCGCCAGGGCCCGCCGTTCGGCGGACCCTGGCGCCACAGAGGAGATCAGCGCAGGGTGTCGATGTCGATGACGAACCGGTACCGCACGTCCGAGGCGAGCACCCGCTCGTACGCGTCGTTGACTGCCTCGGCGTCGATGACCTCGACCTCGGGAGCGATGCCGCGCTCGGCGCAGAAGTCCAGCATCTCCTGCGTCTCGGCGATGCTGCCGATGCTGGAGCCGGCGAACGAGCGTCGATTGCCGAACAACGCGAAGACGGGGACCGGCAGCGGCTCCGGCGGGGCACCCACGCTGACCAGCGTGCCGTCCAGACGCAGCAGGCCGAGGTAGCTGGCCATGTCGATCGGTGCGCTGACCGTGTTGATGATCAGATCGAAGCTGTTCCGGAGCGCCTCGAACGTCGCCGGGTCCTTGGTGGCGTGGTAGTGCTCGGCTCCGAAGCGCAGGCCGTCGTCCTTCTTGGCGAGCGTCTGTGACAGCACTGTCACCTCGGCGCCCATCGCCGCGGCGATCTTGACGGCCAGGTGGCCCAGACCACCCAGGCCCACCACGGCGACCTTCTTGCCGGGCCCGGCGTTCCAGTGCGCCAAGGGGGAGTACGTCGTGATGCCCGCGCACAGCATCGGCGCGGCCGCCTCGTACGGGATGCTTTCCGGCACCCGCAGCACGAAGTCCTCGTTCACGACAATGTGGGTCGAGTACCCGCCCTGGGTCACGGTGCCGTCCCGGTCGACGCCGGCGTACGTCTGGGTGTTGCCTTTGAGGCAGTACTGCTCGTTTCCGGTGCGGCAGTTCTCGCACTCGCGACACGAGTTGACCATGCAACCGACACCGGCACGGTCGCCGACCGCGTGGCGGGTGACGTCGGCGCCGACCTCGGTGATCCGGCCGACGATCTCGTGGCCAACGGTGAGCGGGTAGGGAACGCTGCCCCAGTCGCCGCGCACGGTGTGGATGTCAGAGTGGCAGATGCCGGCGTAGCGGATTTCGATGAGAACATCGCGCGGGCCCAGGTCCCGCCGTTCGATCGTGGTACGCACGAGCGGTTCGGTGGCGGAAGGCGCGGCGATGGCGTTGACGGTGAAGATGATGTCCTCCGGTGACGTGATGCTGACCTACCTGCACCTCACCACAGCCGTGGCTGCGTTGCGAGTCTCTGCCAATGGGTGTACTGCCAGTACCCCTTACAAGCGCGCGGCGCTGCTCCGGCTGGTACGGCCCTGGAGTTCAGGGCGTGCGGTGGTGCAGGACACCGTTACCTGTTGTTGCGGCGCCCGCCGCCGTCTTTTCCGGGCGGGCCAGCACGAGCAGGCCGATCATCGAGAGCGCCGCGCCGGCGAGCATGAGCAGTGCCATCGGTACGGCGGTGTGCTCGCCGCCGAGCCCGGCGATCGGGGCGATGATCCCGGCGGCGACCCACTGGACGAACCCGAGAATCGCCGAACCGGTCCCGGGATGCCCGGGCACCTCCGCGGAGGCGAGCGCACCGCCGTTGGGGCCGATGAGGCCCTGGGCGCTCATCAGCACGAAGAAGCACACCACCGCGAGCAGCATCGGTGTGCCGAGCCACAGCGCGCCGACGAGCATCGCCACACCCGCGGCGAGGGCCGCGACCTGGCCGATGAGAATGACCTTGCGGGTGGCGACCCGCCCGGCCAGCCGTGCGGCGATCAGAGCCGCCACCGTCATGCCGCCGGCATTGACGGCGAAGTCGACCGAGTACGCGATGGGCGACATTCCATTCATCGACTGCAACACGAATGCCGAGGTGGCGACATACGCAAACAGCGCACCCATCGCTGAGCCGCTGACCAGCAGGTATCCGACGTAACGGCGCCGAGCGAGGACCTGCCGCCCAGCAACGGCGAACGCCCGCAGACCCCCGCCGTGCCGGCGTTCGACCGGCAGCGACTCCGGCACGGCGAGCAGCACCGCCAACGTCATCACCACACCCAGGGCCGCGACAACCCAGAACGACACCCGCCAGTGCGACACCTGCAGGATGACCGCGCCCAGCAGCGGACCGGCGATCGGGGCGACGCCGCCCACACCGGCGATCACGTTCAACAGGCGGATCAGCCGCGCACCGGCCGCCAGGTCGACGATCACCGCCCGGCCGATCACCATCGCCCAGCCGCCACTGAAGCCCTGCACCAGCCGGGCGACCATCATCACGCCGATGGACGGGGCGAGAGCACAGACGACCGAGGCACCGCTCATCAGCACGATCGCGGCGATCAGCGGCCGGCGCCGGCCGCGCTGGTCGGAGACCGGTCCGCCGATCAACTGGCCCAGCGCCATGCCGACGAAGAACGTGGTCAGGGTGAGTTGCACCTGCGTCGCGGACGCGGTCAGGTCACCGGCGACGCGGGGGAACGCTGGCACGTACATGTCGGTGGCCAGCGGGGCGATCGCGGTCAGGAGGATCACTGTCGCGACCAGGGCGGAGGTGATCCGGGCCTGACGGCGTACCGGGTCGGGAACGAGACTGGCTTCGGTGGCGGACGTGAGCGGGGACAGTTCGTCCCTCCGGGTGGTTGATGCCGCGGTCATGCATCAAGCACATCTCGCACGCCGCACTAGAGAAAGTCCCTGACAATGGGTGTACCAGCAGTACATCGCACCTCTCCGCGGCCCGTCGTATCGTCGAAGTCGTGGACAACCGAGTCGAAGTACGCGAGTTCCTCACCACCCGCCGCGCCAAGATCAGCCCGGAGCAGGCCGGGATCCCGACCGCTGGGCAGCGCCGGGTGCCAGGGCTACGGCGCAGCGAAGTCGCCGCGCTGGCCGGGATGAGCGTCGAGTACTACGCCAAACTCGAACGCGGTCAGCTGGCCGGGGTCTCCGCCAGCGTGCTGGACGCGATCGCCCGTGCGTTGCGACTCGACGACGCCGAACGGACTCACCTGCTCCGCCTCGCCCAGGAGGCAAACGGCACTAACGCGTTGCTGCGGCCGAGCCGCCGCCCGAAGCAGTGGACGGCCCGGCCCAGCCTGCAATGGTCGCTCGACGCCATCACCACTCCGGCGATCCTGGTCAACAACCGGCAGGATCTGCTCGCCGCCAACCACCTCGGCCGAGCAATGTACAGCGACGTCTACACCGACCCGGCTAACGTGCCCAACTTCGGTCGGTTCACGTTCCTCGACAGCGCTGCCCGCCGCTTCTACCCCGACTGGAACCTCGCCGCCGACATGACCGTCGCGAACCTGCGCACCGCGGCCGGCAAGGACCCACACGACAAGGGCCTACACGACCTGGTCGGCGAGTTGTCCACCCGCAGCGACGACTTCCGCCGCCGCTGGGGCGCCCACAACGTGCGCACCCACGGCACGGGCACCAAACAGTTCCACCACCACGTCGTCGGCGAGCTCACCCTGGCGTACGAGAGCATGGACCTGCGCGCTGAGCCGGACCTCACCCTGACCATCTACGCCGCCGAGCCGGCCTCACCGACCGCCCAGGCGCTGGCTCTTCTCGCCTCGTGGGCCGCCACCGCCGTCGACAGCGATGAGTCGGTGCGTCCGCTGTAACTGCCATCACATCCCAGGTGACCGGGACGGCCCACTTGAACGAAACCTATGGGGCGGTGGTCATCGACGACTACTTCCGAGTCGCCTCCGGCGAGATCCGCGGAAACGACGACCGACACTCATGGCCAGGTTGACCAACCTGCCTGGGCAGTACAGGTAGCCCAGTCCGCTGCGTCTGGGCTCGTCGCTTAACAGGTTCCGGCGGTGGCCGACGGAACCTGCCGTGTCCGCAGGTCCGCTCAGCGGTTGTCGGTGGTGCAGCACCCGTCCCCGCACGCATTGGCGTCGCCGCTGGCGGCGGGGGAGCGCAGGGCAGCAGCCGGGGCGCAGCAGGCGCGGCGGAGCGGCACCCGCTGCCACCAGGTGAGACACCGCCAGAGCCATTCGAGCGGGCCGTACCGGAAGGACCGCAGCCAAAGCACGCTGAAAATCGCCTGCACGACCCCGATCGCCAGGCCCAGTCCGACCACGGCGCCGTAGGAGGATCGGGAGCCGATGTCGAGCAGCGCATCACCGGCCACGATCAGGAACGACGCGGCGACGTAGTTGGTGAGCGCCACCCGACCGAGCGGCGATAGCAGCGCGCCGAGCGGGCGTCGCAGGGCGGTTCGCATCAGCAGCAGGAACCCGACGGTGAAGAGGAAGGCGAAGGCGAGCCCGGCCGGCAGGATCCGGTAGTTGGCGGTTGGGCCGACTCCAGCCCGGAACTGCAACCACCCAGTCACCGCGGCGACCGGCACCGCGACGGCGAGTGCGACCGCGAGTTGCCGGCCCCGCGACGGCAGCGTGTCCGGGATGTCGTACTCCGCGATTGCCAGGCCGAGCAGGAAGAGGCCCGGGATGATGAAGAGACCGTTGAAGGTCAGCGCGGCGGCGAGGGTCAACACGATGCCCAGCCCGAGCGCCCAGCGGCGGGACAGGTACGACGCCGGCAGGAGCACAACCAGCCCGAACACGGCGTAGAACTTCAGCACTTCGCCGGGCTGGATCAGGGTGTGCAGCGCGCCGAAGAGGCCCAGCCAAACCAGCCGGCGCAGCAGCACCAGCCGGGGGCGGTCGATGCGTCGAGCCGCCGTACGCAGGAAGAGCGAGAAGCTGATCCCGAAGAGCAGCGAGAAGATCGGGAAAGGTCGTTGTACGAAGAGCAGCTCCCAGACGTACGCGCCGAGGTGCTCACCGGCCGGTCCGGAAACCCGGGTCAGGTGGGTCATCTGAACGATGTTGAACATGACGATGCCGAGGAGCGCGAGCCCACGCAGCGCGTCAAGTTCGTCGATGCGGCGGGGCCCAGCCGGTTGCGCCACGGGATCGGTCGAGTGTGCCATCCGGCAATGCCACCGCAGTCGTACCCGGTCGGGACAGGCCCGGAGGTCGCCTCCGCAACCTTCCTTCGTCGCGTCCCCCGGTCCCTTCGTCGGTACTCATGCCGCTCGCCGCGCCGATCCGGGCCGGCCCGGCTAACCTGCAACGCATGAGCGCGGTGGACCGCCGAAAGGTGCCGCCAATCGCCGTCGACGTGCTGCTGGTCGTCCTCGCGGCGACGGCCGGCGTGGCCCGTGAGGTCGCCTTCCCGAGCGCCGGTTCGAGGCATCTCCCGGCCCCGGTCTGGGTCTACGCGGCGGCGCAGGTCGGCGCGGCGGCCACCCTGCTGCTGCGCCGACGCCGGCCGTACCCGATGGCCCTGGTCATCGCCGGCGTCAGCCTGCTGGTGCCAGCGTCGGCGGTCTTCCTCGCGCCGTACGCGCTGATCGTCTACGGACGCGACCGTCGGCGGTCCTGGCCGGTGATCGCGGCGCTCGGGGTGTGCTGGCTGCTCGGCGCGCGGCTCTGGACGGTTGACGACCCGTTCAGCGGGCCCGGACTGCTGGCCATCTCGGCCCTGCTCGGCCTCTACGTGAGTGCCCGCCGCCGGCTTGTCGCGGAGCTGCTCGACCGCGCCGAACGAGCCGAGCGGGAGCGGCTGCTCCTTGCCGAGCAGGCCCGTAGCGACGAGCGGCTCCGGATCGCCGGCGAGATGCACGACGTGGTGACCCACCGGATCAACCTGATGGTGCTGCACGCCGGGGCGCTGGGCACCAGCGCGACGGATCCCGCTGTGCGCAGCGCCGCCGAAGAGCTGCGGACGGCGGGCTGCCAGGCGCTGGCCGAGCTGCGCGACCTGGTCGGTGTGCTGAGGCATGGCGACCCACCGGCAACCCGCGTCGCAGCGGAGGACCGGGCTGCGGAGGGCGGCCTGAACGATCTCGTGACCGACTCGCGCGCGGTCGGTCTGCCGGTCCGTCTCGACGAGGAGGGTGACCCGTCGGCACTGGCACCGGCCGTGCGGCGCACCCTCTTCCGGGTGGTACAGGAATCCCTGACGAACGTCCACAAGCACGCGCCGGGCTCGCAGGTGACCGTGTCGATTCGCTATCAGCCGGATCTGGTCCGCGCGACCATTACCAACGACCGGCCCGATCGTGCCCCCGACCCGGACCTCGCCGCTGCCGGCGGGGGCTCCGGCCTGGCCGGCCTGCGGAGTCGGGTCGACGTGCTGGGCGGCACCCTGGCCGCGGCGGCGACCCCGGAGGGCGGCTTCGCGGTGCGGACCACCCTGCCCGGGCACGTGCCGACCACCGCCACGCGATGATCCGGATCCTGCTCGTCGACGACGAACGGATGGTCTGCGCCTACCTGCGGACGATTCTCGAAGCAGCCCCGGACGTCGAGGTCGTCGGCGAGGCGTACGACGGTGCAGAGGCCGTGGAGGCGGTGACCCGGTACCGGCCGGACCTGGTCCTGATGGACCTGCGGATGCCGGGCGTCGACGGGCTCACCGCCATCGAGCACCTCACCCGGGCCTCGGCGCCGCCGAGGATCGTCGCGCTGACCACGTTCGACCTCGACGAGTACGTGCTTCGGGCGATGCGGGCGGGTGCCGTCGGTTTCCTGCTCAAGTCGACGGCGCCGGAGGATCTCGTCAACTTGGTACGGGTCGCCGCAGCCGGGCACACGGTGCTGTCCCCGTCCGCGACCCAGCGGCTGGTGGCGAGCCGGCACGACGGAGAACGGGTCCGCGAACTGGTCGCCACGCTCACCGCCCGGGAGGTCGAGGTCCTCGGCTGTCTCGGCGCCGGCCGCTCCAATCAGCAGATCGCCCGACGACTGCACCTCTCCGAGGCGACGGTCAAGGGGTACGTCTCCCGACTGTTGGAGAAGCTCGGCTGCGACAACCGCACCCAGGCCGGCCTGCTGGCGCATCGGGCCGGCATCCCGGCGAACTGAGAGCACCCGGCTCAGTCGCGCAGCCGGCCCGGCCAGGACGGCGATCGGCCCTGACCTGCGACGGGGCGAGACCGCAGGTCAGGGCCGTTGCGGTTGGTGCGCCGTCAGGCCGGCACGTGACCGGCCGTCCAGCACGCCGAGTGGCTGTGGCAGGCGACGTATGCCGCGAGCGCATCGTGCAGCGCCGCCAGTCGCGTTGCCGAGAGCCCGGCGGCGATGTTGTTGAGCTGGTGGGGGTCGACGGTGCGGTTGTAGTACTCCCGTTCGCCGTTTGAGTACTCGACGTAGGTGTAGGTCGCTGTCCGTAGGGCCTCGTAGGTGACTGGGCTGCCGTTGCGCCGGTCCTGGGCGTCGGGGTCGTCGGCTGCCTGGTTGGGGCCGTGGTGCTCGATCAGCGCCCCGGTACGCCAGTTCGGTGCCGGGTCGCCCTGCGCGAGGGGGAGCAGGTTGCGCCCGTCGACGTGCGCGCCGACGTCGGCGGAGCCGATGCGTTGGAAGGTTGGTGCCAGGTCGATGTTCTGCACGATCTCGGCGCGCTGCGATCCGGGGACGACGCCCGGCCCGGCGACGACGAGCGGAACCCGCACGTCGGTGTCGAAAGCCGTTTGCTTGCCACCGGTCAGCCGGTACTCGCCCATGTGGAAGCCGTTGTCGGAGCTGAACACCACGTAGGTGTTATTGGCAATGCCGCTGGTGGTGAGTTGGGCGCGCAGGTTGCCGATCAGTCGATCGACCGCCTGTACGGACTGGGCGCGCTTGCGGAAGTTCGTGTCCAGGGTGCTCTTCTCCTGTGCGGTCAGCGGCCCGTTGCCGGCCAGCCAGGACGGCGGGTTGGTGGGCAGCCGGTCGTACGCTGCGGTGCGCGGGGCCGTGAGGCCGGGGAAGTCCTCGAGGTCTTGGTTGGCCGGGGTGAACGGGCTGTGCGGGGCGAAGGTGGAGACCTCCAGCAGGAAGGGCGTGTTCGCCGCAGCCGAGCGTTGGATAAAGTCTTTGCCCTTGCGGGACAGCACGTTGGTCAGATAGTCGGCCGGTTGGTTGCCGTAGTGGACGATGGTGTGGTTCTCGTTGAGGTCGTAGTTGTACTCGGAGTATCCGTTGCCCGCGACGTACCACTCCGACCAGCCGGGTGGGACGTACGGCAGCGAACCACCCTGCGTGTCCGCCGGCAGGTAGCCGTTGAGGTACTTGCCGAGGAAGCCGGTCCGGTAGCCCTTGCCCTGCAATGCTGTCGCGAAGGTGCGGTTCTCGTTGCCCCGGCCCTTGAAGACCGCGAACCCGCCGTCGGTCCCACCATTGGTGAACACGCCGGTGTCGTGTGGGAACTGGCCGGTGAGGATCGACGAGCGGGACGGGCAGCACAGCGAGTCGGTCACCGTGTAGTTGGTGAAGGTGACCCCCTCACTCTGTAGTCGCTGCACCTGCGGCAGGTATTGCACGAGGTTCCACGCGAGGTCGTCGACGAGAACGAAGATGATGTTGGGTGCGGTGGCCGTGGGCGCCAGAGCGGGCTCCGCGCCGCGTGCCGGTGTCCACGCGGTGAGCAGAGCCAGCCCGGCTACGAGGGTGGCGGCGAGGAGGCGTCGGTAAGTGATAGCCATGCTGCCAAGCCTGGCCAAGATTTGTCAGCATCTATTCAACAAGTGGTGATGATCCGATCAACACCCCGGTAGCCTCACCGCCCGGTCCGCCGCCACCGTGGCCATCGGGGCGAGTGGGCTCCGGCCGACGCCGATGAGTGCCGCCCGAGGTGGCAGGCAGCCGACGGATCAGTGCCGCCAGTCGCCTGAGGCGAGGGGTAGGCTGCCCGGCTCGCGGCCCGACGAGCGGCAGTCCGGTAGACGACGGATGCTCGCCTGATGACTGGACCGGATCTCGACCCCGAACAGTATCCGCCCATCGACCCGGGTGAACCGGTGCCTGACGACGCGGGCGTGCTTCTGCCTGGCGCGCCGGACGAGCTCCCCGAAGCTCCGACCGAACCGATGCCAGACGACGGTGGCAACGCCGGCGGCGTGCGCGAGCCGGCATAGATCCGTTCGCGATCGAGCGTGACACCAGCAGTACCGCCGATGCCGGCGCTGACGGCGCTCAAGACGTCGGCGTGCCCTGAACAGCCTTGAACTGCGCCCAACGGCATCGAACGTTCCTCAACTGCACCCACCCCTGCCTGCGGCTCCACGTTTACCCAGGTCAGGTCGGGTGCGGCGTCCTGTTTCGGCGCGGAGTGCTCTGCGGTTCTGCGCAGCGGTCGACAACGCTCCATGTTACCTGGCAGGGGAGTGTGCGCAGGTCAAGGCGGTAAGGAGCCACTGGTTGGCCTGGCCTTGCAGATGGGAGCAGATTGGGTGCAAAGTGGTCAGGTGGTGTTGTTCCCACGATGGCTGGCGCCGGCCGGCGTCTCGAGTTGCCTAACGCCGCGCCTGCAGGTGCTGTAGATCCAAGTAGAGCGTTGCGAGTCAGCGGGCCGAAATCCGCCGCAGGACCGTCATTTAAGACTCCGATCTGCCTGCTCGGCGCTGTGGCCGCTACCGATCAGCCATGGGCGGGCTGTCCGTTGTCCTGTCGGCGGCAGGACTGCCGTGCGTGCCTTGACAGGAAGGCGGAGCAGCAGGACAGTCGACATATTCATAGACATGCAACTATCTACGGCGAGGTGTGCCCATGCGGAAGTCGCTGACTGCTGTGGCCGCCATCGCTGTTGCCATGGTCGCGATGATGGCGGCGATCTCACACGCCAGTGCGGCGAACGCGGCGGCCGGGTGTCGGGTGAACTACGTCGTCACCAGCCAGTGGACCGGTGGCTTCCACGCCGACATCGCGGTCACCAACTTGGGTGACCTAGTCAACGGGTGGACGCTGCGGTTCGCGTTCCCTGCAGTCGATCAGCGGCTCACGCAAACCTGGAGCGCCACCTGGGCCCAGGCGGGCCAGCAGGTCAGCGCGACCAATCTGGGCTGGAACGCGACCCTGGGCACGAATGGCTCCGTGAACATCGGTTTCGTTGGCGCCTGGTCGGGCAGCAACCCCATACCGGCGTCGTTCACGCTCAACGGCGTCACGTGCACCGGCGGCGTCCTGCCCAGCGTGACGCCGACCCGGACGGCCACACCGCCGGTCGCTGACTGGCCGGCGATCGTCACCTGGCTCAGCCCGACCGCCGGCGCGGTGTACACCACGCCGGGGACCGTCCCGCTGGCGGCGACCGCGACCGTGGGAGGCGGACACAGCATCACCTCGGTGTCGTTCCGGGTGGACGGCGTCACGGTGGCCCGGGGGGTGAGGACGACCGGTGACCGGTACGAGGCGCTGTGGACGCCACCGATCGGGGAGCCCGGCACCAGCACCACCTTCGTGCTGTACGTCTCGGCCGGCACCGACCAGTCGCTGTCTGGCGCTGCGCCGCCGTTGCTGGTCACGGTGGTGACGCCGGCGTCCACCGGCGCCAACCACCCGCCGGCGGTGGCGTTGAGCACCCCCGGCGGGCAGACCTACTTCCTCGAGCCGACGACCGTCACGCTGGTCGCCGACGTCGCCGACACCGATCCCGGGGACCTCGTCAGCCGGGTGGAGTTCTACCTGGGCGCAACCCGGCTGGCCGTGACGCCGACCAACAGCGGACAGCGGTACCAGTTCCAGACGGCCCTGTCGGCCGGCACGTCATCCACCTTCACCGTGCGGGTCCACGATTCCCACGGCGGCGTCGGCATCTCGAACCCGCTGACCTTCACTATCCGTTAGCGCCTCGGCCCTCCGTTAAGGGCTGACCAAGTTCCTTCCACTGGCCGTCGATACGTTTGCGAGTCGGCACGGCGCTCTGGGTCAATTCGACCAGGCCATCAGGGTTGGCGGTGACCGTTCGGCAGGTCAGGAGGACGCCAGAGGCTGTCGTGCGTCTGTCGTCCGATTCGCGCGCTTGACGCCTCTCCGAGGATGGGCGCATGAGTCCGTATGACGAGGACCCAGTCACGATCGCTTTGCGTGTGGGGGTCGTGGTCCTCAGCCTGGGCTCGCTTGTAATCGGGGTGCGTGTGACCGTGTCCCGAAGGATTCCCGCCGCCTGGGTCCGGCTTGCGCGGCTGAAGGTGGGAGAGCCGTCCCAGCCCGTGCAGGTGGGAACCGCCCAAGCCGTGATCGGCGCGGGCCTGTTGATCGCACAGGCACCGTTTTTCATCTCCATGCCCCTTCCGCTTGGACGCGCCCTGTTCGCGGTGTCACTGCTGCTGTTGCTGCTGACGGCGGCAGGAGCCTTCTCGCTGCTCCGTCGCTAGCTGCGCATGGTGATGTCAGAGTTCGTCGGCGGACAGTGCGTAGCCCGTGCCGATCGACTCGATCGCTCCGTCGATCCACTGCATCGCCGGGCAGTTGGACATCTCCCGGGGCGGTGATCGACGGGACGTATGTTCGGGCGCTCAAGGGCGGCCCAAAACAGGTCCGAGCCCGGTCGACCGCCGCAAGCCAGGCTCGAAACACCACGCCATCACCGACGGGGTGGCATCCCACTCGTCGTGTCCCTGATGGCGGCAACCGTCACGGCGTCACCCACTACTGCCCCTGGTCGACAAGATCCCGCCGATCAAGGGCATCCGCGGCCGATCCAGACAGCGACCGAAACGCATCTACGCCGACCCCGGTTAACGGTGACTGCGGGGGACGGGTTCGGCCTGAGCTGGCGCCAGGTGATGACCCGGCCGCGGTGGTGGCGGGTCATCGGCCGAGCGCGATAGTCGCTCACCTCAAGCTCTCGCCCGGTATGCGACCCGGGCGGTGGCGTGCCGCGCGCAGGGACCTGAGCGAGAATGGGCCAGTTCGAATTCTGCACACCCCTGGAAGGACCCTCCCTTGGCCGGTGGACTCGTAGCCCTGCTGGATGACGTGGCGGTGCTGGCCCGGGCCGCTGCAGCGTCGATCGATGACATCGGGGCGGCCGCCGCGAAGGCCGGCGCCAAGGCTGCGGGCGTCGTCGTCGACGATGCTGCCGTCACGCCGCAGTACGTGCGGAGCCTGGCGGCCGAGCGCGAGTTGCCGATTATCAAGCGCATTGCCGTGGGGTC
>NZ_JBEZDC010000035.1:0-20909 GCF_040647935.1 Micromonospora sp. NPDC049204
ACATTGATCATTTGCAGCCTCATCGTCGGATTGTTAATTATCCACCGTAACCCCCGCTTCGGTCGGCGGATCCTGCGCCCGCCGTGCGGGCCACTGGGGCCGACTGTCGGCGCCGAAAACTGCGACCGCTGCGCGGCAGTCCGCAACTCTTCGGTGAGCTATTCGCGCGCCTGCGGGCCGTCACGCTCGGTGTTACCCATGCTGTCCCGCGACGCCCGGAAATGCCGCTCCGGGAGGGCTGGCGTTCATCGTTGGTGGTGACGCACGGTGATGTATGGCTACCTCTCCTGCTTCGGCTTCGGCTTCGGCTTCGGCTTCGGCTTCGGCTTCGGCTTCGGCTTCGGCTTCGGCTTCCAGTGTCGTACCTGCCAACCAACTTGTCGTGCGCGCCGCGGTGTCCGCCTTCTTGGGCCGCTACCGTGGGCAGACCCGCGTGCATACCGAGTCCGACCTACGGGTCTTCCTCCGGTGGTGCAGCGACCACGAACTTGACCCGCTCTCCGCAGCTCGGGTGGATATCGAGCGGTACGTGCGCTGGCTGCAAGACGTTCGCCGGTACCAGCCCTCGACGGTGTCCCGTCGGCTGTCGGTCGTGGTTGGGTTCTATCGGGTCTGCGTTATCGACGCGATCCTGGAGCACTCGCCAGCCGATTACGTTCGCCGGCCCACAGTGCCGGCCGAGTCACCGACACTCGGACTGGGCCACCTGCAGTTCGAGGCCCTTATCACCGCCGCCCGGCTGTCGGCCAACCCGAACGACTTCGCCCCGGTCGCCCTCTTGGGCCTGCTCGGCTTACGAATCTTCGAAGCCTGCGGGTCGCACATCGCCGACCTGGGAGAGGAACACGGCCACCGGGTCCTACGGGTGCGCGGCAAGGGCGGCAAGGTCGTGCTCGTCCCGCTGCCACCCGCAGTCGCCCGAGCCATCGACCGGGCCGTCGATGAGCGCACCAGCGGGCCACTCCTGCGCAACACCCAAGGTCGGCGAATGGACCGACACGCCGCCACTCGTCGGCTCAAGCACCTGGCCCACATCGCGGGGATCCGGATGCCGAGGATGCACCCCCACATGCTGCGCCACACGTTCGTGACCACCATGCTCGACGCCGGCGTCAGCCTGCGCGACGTGCAGATCGCCGCTCGTCACGCCGACCCGCGTACCACCATGCGCTACGACCGAGCCCGCAAGAACCTCGACCGGCATCCCAACTACATCCTCGCCGCCTACATGGCCTCCGGGACGTAGCCAGGCTCGCGCCTTTGCCGATGTGCGTGTGTTCACGGTGAGAGCCGCCTCGTCCTGCGTTGTGGTTCGTCCGGGCACCGAAACGTCGTCGTGCCGTCCCAAGGAGAGCGCCATCAATGGCTCCGTGACCAGTTTCCCTGCGCAGGCGCGCCGCGTCCGCGACAGCACGCTCTCGCCGCAGCGCAGGCTTTACGCATTGCGGGAGTGCGCTCTGCACTGTGCCCCGTACGGATTCCGCGCCACCTGGCACCACTTGGTCGTCGCCGCCCGTATCCCACGCAGTCTCGCCGACGATCTCGACGCGCTCGTGCGTGCCGCTGACGAACTGCAGCGGACACGCGACGTGGTCCTGCAGCGTGCGCAGGAGTACGCCGCTCTGCGGCGTCGAGAGAAGGCGACTGGCAGGCGACTTCCACGGACGCCGCCGCCTTGAAACTCGTGGGGCTGGTCCCGGATCGCCTACTGTCCCGACCCTGAACACCACCCGACGGGACCCTCGCCACGGTCGTCCAAGCGGTCCTCGAGCGCCACGATGCCGGAATCAGCGTCGACAGGCACTGCCTGGCATGCGGCATCGAAAGGCGCCGCCCGGGCCTCGCATGCCCGACCTGTGGCGTCTATCCGGACGGCCCCGCCGCACGCTGGCGTGCCTCCGCAGCCGAGGAACGCTGGCAGCGGGTTTGGCGCCGTGAGCTAGACGACGGGCCGACGGCGCTCGTCCCATGAGTTCGAGGTGCACGGATTTGCCGAATTACGAGCGTCCGCCTCCACTGAGCTCAGGTCCTCGCCTCGCTACGGCAGGTGGGAGGATGCCCCGATGGAGACAGGACGAACGCCGACGAGGCTTGGCGCGACCACCCGGTTCGCCTACCCCACGTCGTCGCAGACGATGGTGGCCGACCCCCGCCAGGACCTGTCGCAGCCCGTGGCTTCCGTGCCGCACACCCCCTACGACCTCAACAGCGACAAGCGGGTCACCAAGACCACCGACCCGGCCGGGAACGAGCGATGCTGACGGAACGAACAGGAGTGATGGCAGTGGGCTTTGCCGGGCTACCAGCGCGCAAGAAGATGAGCATCACCGAGAACAGTTACTGGTGCCTGGTATCTGTGTCACCCTGGGCTATTGCCTGGGCCGGGTACGAGCTGATCTCAGGTGAACGCAGAGATGCGCTGCCGTGGGTAGCTCTGATCCTATCCATCGCGGCACTGATCATCGGTGTAACAGGTCTGATCGTTCAAAGATCTCGACGACATTGAGCTCTCCGGTCACGGCGGGCTGCCTTCGCGGCCGCCGTGACCGGGGTCGGCCGAAAGTCGGCAACGTCCCTGGCGGAGGCGGCCGGCGAACCCAGGGCCGGCGGCGGGGCAAACTCAACCGCACCGCCATACCCGGACACGCCACAGACCGGCAAGGTCGGGTGCCAGGCTCGGCGGTCGAGCGGCCGAGATCCGCCCGCTGGTAGTTCGTCAGGTGCGGCACGAGGGCGAGGCCCACGGAGACCGCCGCCAGCGCGGCCCGCCGTGCCGGCCCAGCCTACTGATCCGCTGCCCTTCATTGTCTGTGGCGGTCCTCCGTATTCGATCTTCACGGCGGGCTATGGCCAGCTCATTGGTGACGCCAATACAGCGGAGGAAGCCGTAACACTTCTTGTCGCGAGCCTGCCCGACTTGGCGCCCCCCGAATCAACGCACTGGTCTGCCGCGATCCGTCCGCTAGGCAGCGTCACGCGAGGAAGGGCAGGCGGCGCCAAGACTGGCCGATGAGCGGTCGTCCAGCAGGATGTGCGCATGGGGAAAGAGGCCGACAGCGCGACCCGAGTCACCTTCTCCGCGAGTAGGACGTCCAGGGCGGTGAGGGCTGGTTACGGGCAGTCACCGGGGTACCAGCCGGCAGCGCGCATTGTCTGCGGCAGATCCGGACACGCACAGCTTGTTGTTCTCGGATTGGGCTTGACCCTCACGCTGCGTGAGGGGGGACGGTAGCCCGCGTGAATGATTTCTTCAACGCATTCGAGATGGGTCCCGTATCCGAGCGTGGACCGAAGGCGGTTGCGCCAGAGGTGTTCCGCGGCATCTACGCGATGCCGGTGTTCGTGACGGTTCCGACGTCGGACTTGGCGGCGTCGACGGATTTCTGGGTGCGGGGGTTCGGCTTTGTCGAGCTGTTCAGCATCCCGGGGCAGGTGGTCCACCTGCGCCGGTGGGCGTTCCAGGATGTGCTGCTCGTTCCTGCGGCGGCCGGTGCCGAGGCGCCCGGAGTGCCGGCGATGGGCGTGAGCTTCTTGTGCGTGCTGAGCGAGGTCGATGCCCTCGCCGAGGCGTGTTCGGATCTCGTGCCGGGCAGCGTTACCGGGCCGCGGGATACGCCGTGGCGTACTCGCGACGTCGAGGTGATCACCCCCGAGGGTGCGCGGGTCGTGTTCACCGCGGCGCTGGAGTTCGATCCCGACAGCCAAGAAGCGCGTGATCTCGCCTCGGTCGGAATCGTCGCACCAGGATCGGAAGAGAAGGGTCACAATGGTGTCCGTGGGTGAACGCGAACGAGACATCGCTGACTGTGTCACGGTCGGCGAGGCCGCTGAGCTGGCGGGGGTGACCGTCCGCACGCTTCATCATTGGGACGAGATCGGCTTGGCGTCGCCGTCCATGCGCACCACCGCCGGCTATCGCCAGTACACCGACGCGGACCTGCAACGGCTGGATCGAATCGTCGCATACCGGGAGGTCGGCCTCGGGCTGGACGCGGTGCGTGAGATTCTCGATGACGCGACAGCGGAGATCAGCGCTACCTTGCGTGAGCAGCGTGCCCAGCTCGCCGAGCGCATCCAGGAACTGCAGCAGCTCGACGCGCGCCTGGAACGGATGACCGAGGCTCACGAGCGGGGGATCCTCCTCAGCGATGAAGCGCAGTCGGAGGTCTTCGGGGCGGACTGGGGCGCCCATCGAGCCCGACATGCCCGCACTGTGTGGGGGGATACTGTGCAATGGGCGCAGTTCGCCGAGCGGGCAGCTTTTCGCACCCGGGAGCAATGGCAGTCGCTCTCCGCGGCGATGTCCACGTTGCAGCTCGATCTCGGCAACGCCCTTGATCAGGGTGTCATTCCGGGCACCCCAGAAGCGAACTCGCTCATCGAACGCCACCGCGAAGTATTCTCGAACTTCTTCCCGCTCACGCGACAGATGCAGGTGTGTCTGGGAAGAATGTTCGAGTCCGACCCCGGCTTCTCCGCCCACTACGACGGAATCCGGGTCGGGCTAGCCTCCTGGTTTCGGCAGAGCATCGACGAGTGCGCTCGCACTCACGGGATCGACCCGGAGACAGCCACCTGGCAGTGACCCCGTAACGCGGAAATGCTCGTAACCCACTGCCGGGTACACGGCGGGGATGTCACCCGCCGTCTCCCACAGATCCGGACGTAAGCCTCTCGGGCAGCGCGACTCCGACCGCGACCACCACCCAGGCGGGGCCGTCCCGACGAGCGCGGACAACCAGTTCACGCCACACCGCATCGCGGACCTCGACGCTGGTACGCGGCTCCAGCAGCAGCGCCCGCAACCGTTCCAACGACAGGATCTCGTCCGGCAGGCCGTCGAATCCTCGAGCGTCGAATCCGACATGAGTGGGTGGCTGGACCAGCAGGGCGAAGGCACGGCCGGCCGCGGCCAGCGGCGACGACGGCCAGGATCGAGCAGACATAGACACCCCTCGCGAAGCTCTCGGGCGCCGCACCGTGACGGCGGCGCGCGACGTCCATCCGCGCACAGCCACCGAACAGTCCGGGACGACACGATCGGGGGCGGGCGCCTGTTGCGCCTGCTCACAAGGCACCACCACCCAACACCCAACAAACAGGCCGGAGCCGGCGTTGGCAGAGCGCAGGACACCAGCAGCCCAGCTCACGGCCCTGTTGGATGCTGTTGGCCAGGGAAGATCCGCGAGTCGTGGACGACCAGACCCGGGGCCTTGCAGCTGCGCAGGGGCCGAACAGGAGCAGGGTGGGTGTTCGCGCGACCAGTCCCACCACTGTTGGGCGCCGTTGGGTCATCGGCCCCGGAACGGGCCGCTCTGCGCCGGGCTGGCGGGGCCATTCGTAGGTGCGAACACGGTCGATCAGCGCGGGAGCCACCCGCACATGACTGCTTCACCTGACCCCACCTCGAACGGCTGGACCCACCCGAACCCGTTGCACGGTGGGGCACGACAGCGCACCGGCGGGGCGGTCCTCGTCGGTGGTGATGTTCCGATCGCCGTGGGGCGAGGTTGCCGGATTACGCGGCTGACCACCCAGTGATCCGCCTGGTGGCTTGAAACCCGGGCGAGTTCAGTGGCCGCGGGGATCGAACCCCGCGGCCACCCTCCGGAGAAACCCAAATTCCCGGTAGAAGATTGCCGAGGATCCGCTGTGACGACGGCGCCACCGACCGTCGCGACGCTCGGCAACCAACTGGAGCGTCCCGCCGACCAAACCCGTCGGCGAGGGCCGGGAGGATCAGCAGTCGGTGAGACGCATCTGCCAGGAGACGCTGGCACAGCCGGCCTCGGTGTCGGTGACCTCGGCTACCCCCGAAGCGTCGACCCGCTCGACCACGTAGTCGTCGAGCTGGTGGAACCGGGCCAGCTCGTCCACAGCAGTGCCGTCCAGGCGGCCGGCGAGGAGGACGTCCTCTGGTTCGAGGCTGTCCAGCTCCACGGCGAGATTGTCTTCATCGTCGTCCGCGTAATCATCCGGGCGCTTCCAGATCTCCGACGTCCGACCAGCCGTCTCGGCTGCTGCGGCCACGACGGCCAGGACGCTGTCGAGGAGGGACACCCGCAGCTGCTCGGTGTCGACCATCGAACGGGGCAGAACGATTCGTGTGGTGCCCGGTGCCACAACGTCCGTCAACACCCCATCATCGTCACCCGTCACCACCTCGAGCGTGAGGTCCTGTGAGAGCGTCGCGTTGACGATGCTGCCGAGCACCGTGAACCAGTGATCGGCCGCCGTCACGGCGTCCCGTAGTGGCCCCGCCGCCGCCAGGTCCAGACTCTCCGACCCGATTCGCCAGTTCAACCGTCCCGTTGAATCACCCATATGCGTACCCCCTCCTCTCCGGCCGTTCGTACCTCGGTCTCCCGCACCACACTGCCCAGCGCCCGGACGACCGTTTCCCGGTCGCGCCCTACCGCACGCGTCGCAGGCACGGTCGCAGCGAGCACCAACTGGTCCGGCTCGATCCCGTCGATGATCTCTCGGACCTGGTCGGCGGCCGCCCCGGCGCCTGCGGGTCGGTCGGCGGGCGGCGCGAAGAGATCCACAAGTTCCGGCCGCCCCGGGTCGGATTCCGGGGAGCGCACCGGTGGCGCTCCGAGGCCCTGCTCGGCGCCGACGGCCGTCAAGGCGCCCAGCAGCGCCCGAATCATCCGGATCGCCAGCAAGCCGTCCCCGGGCACGTCGAACCACGCCACCGGCACCTGTACCAGGTAGCCGATTTCCTTGGCGCCACCGTGCCCCCGTGTCCGTACGTGTTGGACCGACGGCCCCGGCCCGCCGTGAACGGTGATGTCGAGCCGAAGGTAGCTGCGGGCCGGGAAGGATCGCCGCAGCCACTTTCCACCGTCGACCGTCCGTTGCAACGCCACCTCGATCAAGGCAGCGAGATTGTGTACGCGGTCCTGGTACCCCGCGACGTCCACGCCAATATCGCGCGGTGCGTCGCGGGGCTGAACGGACAACCAGAAGTTCACAGGGGCCGACCTTACCGGCAGGACCGGGACATGCCCGGCGGGCGCGAGCCGTAGCGAATCACGTAGGTCAGGCAGCTGCGATACTCCCATACGCGGGCGTGATAGCGGGTGGGGAACGATTTGATCTTCCGGATGCGGCAGTTTCGATACTTCTTGGCGCACTGGTACCTGCTGATGCTGGCCCGAAGGATGGGCGGCCAAGCACTGGTGATCCCGTACTTGTAGACCCGCTCGCGACCCCGCGAATCGGTGTGGTTGATCTGATAACCCCAGCTACGACCTCGGTAATTGTTGCTGTTGCGGTGGGCCGACGAGCCGTTGGGCCGGGCCGGTGGCCGACCAGCTACCTTTCGGATCCGCTTGTTCCGGGCTGTCGACCGTGCTGCGGCGCGCTGCGCCGCCCGTCGTGCCGCGTACTGGGCTGCCACCCGAACGCCGAGGATGGCGACGGGTACACACATTGGACACCGTCCATCCAGGTCCGTGACGTTGACGGGGTCCTGATTGGCGTAGTCGTAGTCGTTTGCCGAGCCACCCTGCACAGGGTCGACGGACAGGAAGCGGCCGGTGTGCGGGTTGTACAGGCGGACACCCATCAGGATGACGTCGTCGAGCCCATCGCCGGAGCGTTGCTTGCCGCCGAGCCAGCCGTACCGCTGGTCGGCCTGCCCCGCTATCGGGACCCCGAACTCCTCATAGTCCAGCAGCTCGGGCTCGGTGAGGGCGGGGTCGATGGTGCTGATGACGTCACCATGCAGTCCCACCAACTGCAGCCGTACATCGCCGGTGGCCGTGGTCGTCGCCGCCAGATCGCCGTCCGGACCGGACACGTTCCGGGTGACAACACCCTGGGCGTTCTCGACCACCCAATGGACCTCGTCCGAGTCGTCACCGTAATGGTTGACCTTGGTAGTGGCAGCTCCCCAGACACTGTCGACAAGCGTCTCGGCGGTGAAGGCACGGAACCGCTGCGCCGGGTCCAGCGTCCACGTCTGCCGTGCATCTCCGAGCTGCTGTTGCTGCACCAGGTCGTTGACGTGGAAGCTGTTAGTGAGGCCGCTGGGCATCCGTACCGTCCGACCGAACGCGTCGTACTCGTACCCAGCGTCGGTCATCCGGTCGGCGGTGTCGTAACTGTGCCCACTCTGCGACTCCGCCGCCGCCTCCTGACACCCTCCTTCGGCATTCGGTGCGTAACGCTTGAGGGAGGTGCGGTTGCTGCGCTCGTCGTAGGCGTAGACCCGGGTTACACAGCCACCGGTGATGGGGCTTTCGTGGCGGGTACGGACCAACCGGCCCGCACGATCGTAGCCGTGTTCCTTGCTGCCACCGGTGTAGGCATGCTCAACCCATTGGCCGACGACGTTCTCATTCACCGACTCGGTGAACAGCACTTCACCGTCGGAGTCGCGGGTGTACGTACGTTCCACTGGCGTGAGGTTCGCGTTCAGCCGGTCCGTCCGAGTCAGACCACCGGGGTAGGTCATCTGGACGAGCTGGCCATCGGGAGCGTAGCGAGCGGTGAACGTGCCGGCGACGCTGTCCGAACTGCTGGTCAGCAAACCCCTCGGTTCCACCGTCCGGTCGTACTGGAACGTGACGTGACCCGTCGGATTCGACGTCTTCACCGTGTTGCCGGACCGGTCGTACTCCTTGATCGTCACGCCGCCATCGGCGTCGGCGTAGCGGACCAACCGGCCGAGCATGTCGTACTCGCGGGAGATGACGGAGCTATCCGTCGTGGTGCTGGCGATTGCACCGCTGGTCGCGTCGTAGCTGGTGACCGACCTCCCGGCCGCCACGCCCTGGTTGCTGGTGACCTCGACACCGACCACTCGGCTGGCGCCGTCGTAGCTAGTGGTGGTCGTCCGGATCGCGCTGCCAACGGTCTCCGTAACCACTTCCTCTTTGCGGTAGGAGTTATAGCGGGTGGCCCGCCGCACGGGCAGCGTCGCGCTCATCCGAGCTGGATCGTGCCCCGTCACCGCACCGACCGGACGACTGACGCACAGTTCACCTGCCCACTCAGGCCGGTTGCCGCACAAGTTGTCCTGTGGATTTGCTCCCGCGGTGTAGTAGATCTCTTCCTGCGCATACGCGTCCGAGCCAGTGGAGCCGATGCCCCGCGTACGCGTGACACGTCCGGCCGCGTCGTAAACGGTGTACGAGGCGAGTTCCTCGCCTTCGCCACCCTCCACTACGACCTTCGTCGGCTTTTGCAACGTCCAGCCCGAGGCACCACCGAACTCCGCGCCATACCCGCTGCGACTCGTCCGCGTGTCACTGTCCGGGTAGCCGACAACCTGAACGCTCTCCGTCTCGGTCGTCAAGAGGTGGTACGTGGCGCCGTCGGGCTTGTTCTCGTCGTACTTCTTCACCGTGTGCACCCGGCCGATCACCGTGGATCTGGCGGAGATGGCGGTGAGCGGCCCGGCACCGTCCGGGTCCGCGACCGGCCTTTCCAGCATCATCGTCGAGGTCGGCCCCAGGGTGTCGACGTGGTCCAGACCGTCTGCGCTGTACTTGTTCACGGTCGAAAGGGCCAGCGCCCGGCTGGCCGAGTCGGACGCAGCCAGTCCCAGCTCCGCAAGGTAGGTGGCGGCGTTGGGCAGCGTGCCGAGGGCTAGTTCTCGGTCCGTCGCCTCCAGCGTGCGGACGACGTTGCCGAATCGGTCGTACTCCTGTGTGTCGATGTGCCCGCCGGGCGTGGCCGCATTTACCTCACGGCCCCCTGCGTTGAGGTAGAACAAGCTGGCGTAGCGGTAGCCACCCGACCCGGGAGCAGAAGGAGTCGCGCTGTGGCGACCCGGGTCGTCCTGCAACTCGAAGACGGCCGTCGCGTCGGTGGGCACGTCCGTCTGCCCCCAGGTCGCGACGCTGGCAGCATCCAGGTTGTAGGGGCCACCGGTGCCTTGGGTGAGCGGCACGTGGTACACGATGCTGGTGGCGGTCTCTCCGTCAGTGGCCGTCTTAGATCCCTGCTGCAGCGCAGCCCGGCGTGCCTTGAGCAGGCGGCCGGCGTTCTCGTCGCCGGCCAGGTCGGCGACCTGAGCGTCGGTGAGCGCCTTGCCGTAGATGCGGACGTCGTCGATACCGCCGTGCCAGATGTTCGAGGCGGCGCCAGCCCACTTAGCGCGGCCAACCACGTACCCCCCGGCGGCGTTCCAGCCACCGACCGCGGCAGTGGTGGTCTGCCGCACACCGTCCACGTAGAGCTTCATCTGGCCGCTGGCGGTGTCGTAGACGCCGGTCAGATGGGTCCACTTCCCGAGTACCGGTGCGGTGTTCGAGCTGGCCCGTATCGGCGTGGCGCTGTCGCTGTCGGCGCTAACCCGCGAGAACGCCCACCGATCGTCGGCGGCGACGTAATTAAGGAAGAGACCGCTGGTGCGCGATCCGTCCTTGGAGACGGCGGTGCGGTTGACGGACTTGTCGGTCAGGCGCACCCGCGCGGAGACGGTGTAGGAGGAGGTATTGGAGAGAGCAGTACCAGTGGCGCTGATTTGCTGACCGGCGCCGCCGGTGAAGCTGGCGCTCCGGTCACCCGGGTTGTCCGCCGCGTGGCTGCCCTGCGTCCAGTACACCCCGGAGGCCATGGTGCCGGTACGACCTGCGCCGGAGGAGTCGACGGCGCTGGTGCCGGAGCCTGCGTCGAGGTCCCAGCGCAGTGCGGCGGAGTCGACGTCCGGATTGCCGTAGTCGAAGTTCCACGGGAGTTGGCCTGCGGGTGTCGTCCGGACGACACGGCCGGCCGAGTACTCGTAGGCAGTCTTCAGGACCGGGGAGATCCTGGGATCCCACACCTCGCGGAGTTGGCCCAGGTTGTCGTATGCGTACCGCACCACCGTGACGGCCGTCATCGCGCTGGCTTCGCTGTCCCACAGCCACAGCTTCATTGCGGTGATGCGGTCCACGACGTCGCCGAAGACGCTCTGGCTCAGCCCGGAGGTGGTCGTCGTGGCGTACTCGTACTCCAGAACCTCGCAGCCGCGTGCTGGGGTAGCGGTAGTGCAATCACCGACGCCGGGTTCAACCGGATTGATTACCTTCTTCAGCAGTAGGCGGCTACCGGCGGTGTCGTATACATACCGTGCCGTGGTGCCCGTCTCTGCCGTCCAACTCGACGTCGCTGCCCACGTACCGCCTTGCTGGGTGAACTCGGTGACCGTGCCGCTCACCTCGGTCAGCCGGTACGCGGTGCTGCCGACCTTGCTCAACGTCAGGTCCTCGGCACCGGGCTCAGTGGTGAAGGTGACCCCGTCAGAGCTACGGGCGAAGGTGGTCCAGTCCCCGTCTGCGGTGTGCACCTGGACGAGCGAGGGCTCGGGCAGAGTGAGTGTGGTGTAGTCCACCTCGGCGACGGCGCCGGTGGCGCCGCCCGTCCAGGACGGGCCGAACGGGGCAATGATCTCGGTGACGGAGAGGTTGTCCCAGTAGACCTTGCGGCCGGAGCCGCCCTGCATGCCGTTGTAGAGCCGGAAGAACGCCTCGTTCGCCCCGGCGGGGACGGTCAGATCTACCGACAACTCCTGCCAGCCGTCGGTGTAGCCGGCCATCGGCGAGGCGACCTCGCTATACGTGGTGCCCACCCGGTGGAAGCCGACGATCCGCAAGCCCCGATCCACGTGCGCGGGAACCAGGCCGGTGGCGGACGGCACATTGATCCAGCCGGTCATCCGGTACGTCTTGCCAGCGGTCATGCCGAGCCGCAGCCCGCCGCCATCGTCTCCGCCGACTGCGACGTAGGTGTCGTTGCTGGTCGCGGTGACCGGCGTGATCTCCAACGAGTCGGCTGGTGTGGTCTCACCTTGACCGCGGGTGGTGGAGCGCGCTGCCGAAGTGGTGCCCGGGATCGCGAAGCCGGTCAGGTCGGTGGAGACCTGTTGCTGGTTGGCGGTGAGCCGCTGCGCCATCGGCTGGTAACCGTCGGCCGTCTTACGCGACGAGGACGAGCGGCGGACAGACAGGCCCATCTCGTCGACGTCGGTTTCAGAAAGGAGATAGTCACCGGTGAGAAGGTTGACCGAGCCGGGGCCGGCTTCCTCGTCGGCGCCGCCGTCTCCGTTGGAGTCGACACTAATCCGCACCCACGGGATGGTGTATGCGGGCGTGGTGCCGGTGGCGGTGTAGAGGTGTGCCCGGACCTCGACGACGCCGCCGATCAGGCCGAGTGTGTCGCTGGCGTTCCAGATCGCGTACCCGCCGAGCGCCGACAGGGCGGCCGGACTGGCGGCCGTCGCCGTGACCGGCGCGCCGGTGGCGGAGGTCAGGTTCGCCGACGGCACCGGCAGGGCCGCCCCGCCGGGCCCGCGCCGGTACTCGAAGTACGTGCGGGTGTAGCCGCTGACCGGGGTGGTGATCCGCAGCTTGGTGCGCTTGACGACGGTCGCGCCGGGCAGCGGCTCGGCGAGCGCGGCGTTACCCGCGTCGAAGACGTACAGGTTGGGGTTGGACAGGTTGCCGGCGGAGTCCTTCGCCTGAACGGTCAGCGTCCGGTGGCCATCACGGGGTGCGAGTGTCACCGACTTCGCACCGGTCGCCGCCACGGTGGTCGCCGCGCTGTCGTAATCGAACTTGTAGACGAACGCGGCGAGGTCAGCGCTACCGCTGGCAGGAGTGAAGGTGAACGTGTCGGGCTGGGCAGCGCCAGCGTGCGGCTGCCCATCGTTGAGGTAGATCGTCGCGGCCACGAACGGCACACCCGGCTTCTCGGTGTCCACCGTCAACGGCGTCCACGCCGTCCATGCGCCGTAGTTCCACGGGTCCTTGGCGCGGACCTGCCACTCGTACTGGGAGCCGCTGGCGAGGTCGACCGGCACGGGCCACGAGGCAGTCGAACCGTTCGACCAGGCAGGGCTGCCAGAACGCAGACCAGACGAACTCACCACCGCCTGGGTGACCTTGTTACGCACCACGAACTCGGCCTGCAAGCTCTGACCGGCGTTCGCGTCGGCGAGCTTCGCCGAGAGCGTCGGACGCAGCGACGAGGTCTGCGCGCCGGAGCCGCACGCGGTGTAACAGGGAGCGACCGCCAGGGCGGACGGCGCGGACGGGGCGCTGTTGTAGGTGATGCTCACCAGCGGCGGATGGGTGCCCTCGGCGGAATCGAAGCGCTTCCAACCCGCCGTGGAGGTCTCCGAGGTGGCCCGCAGCATCACAGTTGCGGTGGTCCAGCCAAGGTTCGCGCTAGTCTGTAGCGCGCCGCCGACCTCAATGTAGACGTAGCCGTCGCCGCAGGACGAGTTGTAGCCACGGGTCTCCGTGGAGGTGCCAACCTTCTCCCGAGCGACGGGCTGGTTGGCCCACCGCACGGAGGAGTCAACCAAGTCAGTGCGCCAGGCCTCCCACGACGCCGCGCTGCACGACCATGAGTGGTAGTTCCACAGCCGCAACTTCGCGCTGGCGATCTGACTGCCGGCGAAGCCGGTGGTGTTGAACCGCAGGTACGACCGGGCGTAGAAGGTGCCACCGTCGTTCGAGTAACCCAGCTTCAGGTCACTGGAACCGGACTGGTCGCTGGCGTAGTCGTTCTGCACGAACGCGTCGAACGACGGCGACAGCGACGTCGGCGGGTCGATCGTAACCGGGAACGTCAGGTCGGGCCGGGCGAGGAAGTTCTTGTCCGGGGTCAACTCCATGACGGTGCGTCCACCGGAAGCCGTCGTACTCAGGGCCACCGGAGCTCGGTTGACGTGCTCGCCGGAGAGCGCGGAGACCTCCGCGTCCCACATCAACGGCGTCTGTGCCCGGCCGACCTGACCGCCGCGGGAATTCTTGAAGACGAGGCCACCCATGCCGTCGCGAGCCGCGGTGAGCTTCCCGGTGCTCAGCGGCAGCTGCAGCGTGCGCACGTGCGCCAGACCGGCACGGTCCTTCACCACAACGTGCTGCTCATATCCGGTGGCGTGGGCGTGAAAGACCAGGTCGACGCCCGGCCGCACATCCGGATAGGTGATCGTGCGCCCGTTCAGCACCGGCTCGGGCAGTGGGCCCTGCCACGCGAGCTCGGCACGCTCGGCACCGCTGCCGAGCGAGGCGACCCCGTGCTCCCCGGCGCCCGGGGTGGCACCGGCGAAGGTCAGGCCACGCGGGTGCGCCTTCGGCACGACGACGCCGTCGGCCCGACGCTGCAGGGTGAGGTCGACCGGCACCCAGGTGTTGTCCCCTTGACGTACCCGCACCGGCGCCAGCGCCTGCTCCGCGGTGAGCGTGCCGTCCGGGTTGGCGAATACCTGAGTCGTCTCCGAGCGCCGGTTCGCCACCTCCACCCGTCCGCCACAGAACCGAGCCGCCACCGCCGCAGACACCTCGTCTGGGCGGTCGCCTGGACAGGCTGGCTTCGGCGTCGGCTGGGCTGTCACCTTTGGTGCCGCCACGGCCGGCTGCTCGACCCGAGCCGGTATGTCCGACATGGACACCGCCAGGACCAACGCCAACAACATCGCCAGCCGCCGCGCCCAACGAGCGAACGCTCCATGCGTCAGTGGAACGAACGCACCCGTGCCCAACGGCTCATCCATCGAAACCCCCGTGTCCCCATCAGAAAGTCGGCGCAGCTTACGTAGATCCTGAGTGGACGTTCAATGTCTTGACAGGGAGATCATCAGCCCGTAGAACCGTTGATCTTTTGAGGACGTCTGACACCGATAAGTGATCTAAGTGGCGAGACGGACCAGTCGTATTTGCCAAACCGGCGATCGTCACCGTGGGATGCCCTGCATCGAAGGGAGGTCGAACGGGCAACGTGACCGACACCGCATCCACCGCCGTCCGCCTGCGAGGCGGCCGGGTTCCAGGCTTCACCGGATCGACGACCCATCTCACGCTGCGTGATGCTGCCGGATCGAGGGGGCACGAGCCGGAGGCGGTCGGCATCCAACGATGGTGTGAAAATGATCACTGGCTCCGCGAGCCGCCCATGGCACCGGTATTCGGAGTCGCCACCACGCTCGGCGTTACATCAAGCGGCGCATGCGGATCGTCAACGAGTCCGCGTCAGCAGCGAGCTCGACCAGTTCAAAACCGGCCGGTATGAGGTCGGAGTGGACCACTTGCAACGCTCGAGACGGGTCGGTTCGCGGCACAGCGACAACGAGCTCGTCGATCGCGTGCAACTGCGATCGCATCTCGGCGTCGTGTTCGTAACCGACGACGAGCGCGCGTCGTACGCCCGCTTCACAGGCGGCTGACAGCCAGTTCGGTAGGCCGGTGCCGATGTCGGCATCACCGGGCAGCGCGAAGTGCGCGCTAGCGTGGCCTCCCGGAGTGCCCCCAACGACGGTCTTGCCCTCAACGACAAGGTCCGCGTTAGCGCGGAGGTCGCGCAGGAGTCGTCCTTCCGCCGCCGTTTGATGCCCGGCATCTGATCCAAACGCCCACGTCAAGAACAGCGTACGGCGCACCGTCGCGGTCAACCACGGCTCAAGGACGGTCAAGGCTTCGCCGCGCAACACGTCTGTCTCGACCTCGATGCCTGCGGCAATGAGCATTGCGGCAGGACCGTCGCCGCGAGACGTTGGGTCGATGACGGCGATGACCACCCGAGAGATGCCGGCGTCGATCAACTCATGACGACAAGCCGGCGTGACTCCGACGCGGTTGCATAGTTCAAGCGTGACGACGGCTGTACCGCCGCGAGCCGCACCGCCCGCTGCGTCGAGAGCGTGTGCTTCAGCGTGCGGCTCCCCTTTACGGCGGAGAGATCCCGCGCCCACCACCGTTCCACGCTGATCCAGGATCACACACCCGACGGGCGGGTTCGGGCTCGTCGTGCCCAGCCCGAGAACGGCGAGGGTGCTGGCCTGCCGCATCGCACACAGTTCGAGGTCTGACGCCATCAGGCGGCATCCATGAGGTCGTCGAGGAACACACGAACGTCGGCCAGGTGACGGTGCTCGTCACCAGCGGGGCCGATCTGGCCGGGTTGGTGCAGGATCCGGCGCGAGCCTGCTTGGCGGGCGATCGGTAGCGCGATGTGAGCCGTGGCAGCCGCTTGCTCAGCTTGGTCAGCCGCCACATGGGCTGCGGCTTTGGTCAGAAGGGCTGCGGTGAAGTCCTGGCGGTGAAGCGACGGCATCGACGGCAGCACGCATCGAGAACCGCGATTCGCCTCGTCCGGCCGGCGCCCCAATCCTCAAGCAGGTGCCTCGGTGAACCTCGATGTAGCCACCCATGGAGTACGAGGTGTGCTCGCCTTCAGGCTTACCCGGACGGCGATCCGCCGCCCCGTCGTGCGCCCTGTCCAGAAGCTGCATAGCCTTGCGGTGCTCGCCGACGGTCGCGAGCGCATGGGCATGCTGGACGCGAAGTGCCGCCCGCACCGGGCTGGGCGCCTTCTTGTCCTGGAGCATCGCGGCTCGGCGAAAGCCTCGACCAATGAGCCGTTGCTGTACTTCGCTGCTATACAAGATCAGAAATGGCCCATCCGGAAGAATCCGAATGGCCTCTGACCTGCGTCGGGACGGCCGGATTCGAACCGACGACCCCTTGACCCCCAGACCTCGGCAAGGTGGTCGGGTGCGGTTGGCACGGCTGCACAACAGCCCGGTCGGTGTCGTGGCGGCCCCGTGTGGTTCCGTCGGTTGCTGTACATCGCTGCTGTACTGCCGGGTCCGTACGAGCGACTCCCCCTGCGCCAGGCCCACTCCCCTGCACCATGTTGATCCCGTGTGCTGATGAGGCACGGGACGGGCACGTGCCGACTGGGGGTGCGAACCCGGGAACCGCGGCTCAGCCGCAACCCGCGGGTTCGTGGCAACGTCCAAGGTTCAGAAGATCGCCCCCTGGTCGCCGCGAGTACATCACTGCTCACGGTGACCGTATGTAATCCGGCCCCACCTGCCGCCTGCCCGCTCATCTACGCCCCTGCCGGCGTGGTCTTCCATCTGGAAGACCTACGCCACCTTCCTGGCCCGACTGAGATCCGGGCGTGCATGGACGATCGCTGCGTAACCCGCGACAGCCCATCACGGATCGACACACCAATGCTGACCGCAGGTTCAGAGGACGCCACTGATCATCGCACCGTCACGGCCAGACTTACCCTGACGAATCCCACAAACCGAGTCGTCATATTCGACGCCTCCACGAGCGTCACGCTACGGAGGATCGAGGCTCCCTCATGCTCCGACCAGACCGCCAATCAGGCAAGCGTCCGAGCTACTGC
The DNA here is from genome assembly GCF_040647935.1 of Micromonospora sp. NPDC049204. Lineage (NCBI taxonomy): Bacteria > Bacillati > Actinomycetota > Actinomycetes > Micromonosporales > Micromonosporaceae > Micromonospora > Micromonospora sp. NPDC049204. The sequence continues at coordinate 17,143 of NZ_JBEZDC010000035.1, forward strand.
CGCCAGCTAGCCAGCAAGAACGGCCACGAGGACTCGTTCCTGCCCAGCGGCCATACCGCCGGTAGCGCCGAAGAAGCACTCGACTGCGCCTGCAGGCCCCCGGACCTGCGATCCGTTGGCATGTTCATCACCGCCGCCCCCTGCTCGGCGCCGTGTTGGCCGAGGCGGCGCCGCGCGCGCCATGAGTGCCAGGTGACGCGGCCGGATCACTGGCGCCGCTCGTTCTGGCAGGGTTCATCGTATCGATGGCCGTTGGCGAGCCTCAGCTACGGCCCGGACACCCTCGCTTCCTAGCCTTGCCGCAATCCGTCGAGGGGGATTGCATGAGAGTCAGGACCAGGAGCGTCGCCGCGCTGGCCGCGACCGTCGTCACCACCATCGCCGTCACTGCCGTGCCGTTGGCTGTTCGGACCTTCGGGGACGTGCGAGCCGCCGGCCTGTCAAGCGCCGGGGGCGCCGGTGGCGTGCGAATGAACCAGATCCAATACATGGGGGCGCACAACGCGTACCACCGTGAGCTACAGGACGTCGAACTGCAGGAATCGCTCAAGATCGACCCCGGGTACCCGTCGTGGGGTTTCTACTCGCACGCGTCCATTCCCGACCTGCTCGGCCGCCAGAGCGTCCGTGGCCTGGAACTGGACCTGCTGCCCGACCCCGAGGGCGGGCTCTACCGGCACCCGCTCCCGCGGAAGCGGGCGGGGCTCGGCCCGATCGACGATCCGGCCATGGCGAAGCCCGGCATGAAGGTGCTTCACGTCGCCGACCAGGACTACGGAACCAGCTGCCGCACCCTGGTCAGCTGTCTGGAGCAGGTGCGGACCTGGTCCGCCGCCAACCCGAGCCACGTGCCGATCATCCTCCAGCTCGAACTGAAGCAAACCGACAAGCGGTGGGAGGCCCTCGGCGGAGCGGTGAGCCCGGCGTGGAGCCCCACCCTGCTGGACGCCGTCGACGACGAGATCCGCTCCGTCTTCCCGGAAGACCAGCTGATCACCGCCGACGACCTGCGCCGACCGGGTAGGACCCTGGAAGCGTCGGTGCTGCGGTACGGCTGGCCGAAACTGGACTGGGCGCGCGGGAAGGTCCTGTTCTTCTTCGACAACGGCGGCCCCGGCGGCATCCGCAACATGTACACGCAGGGCCGGCCCAGCCTGGAAGGCCGCGCCGTCTTCACCCAGGGGCCGCCCGGGTCGCCGGACGCGGCGGTCACGATGGTGAACGACCCGCGGGGCGCCAACGGAGCAGTCATCCAGGACCTCGTTCAGCGGGGTTATCTGGTGCGTACCCGCTCGGACGAGCCGCTGCGGACGGTGAAGAGCGAGGAGTTCAGCCGGGTGGAGGTCGCCCTGGCCAGCGGTGCCCAGTTGGTGACGACCGATTTTCCGACCGTGGGCATGGCTGCCCGGTACGACAGCGACTTCGTGGCGGAGCTCCCCGGTGGCATCGCCGTACGCTGCAACCCGGTGTCCGCCCCACAGACCTGCCGGGATGCCAAGCTGGAGCGTTGACGCCCAGTTCCACCAGCGCGACGGGTGGTTGGTTCGCGGGCGATCGACGCGATCCGTCGCCGTCGTCGTGGGGCGCGACGTGTAAAAGGCGCTCTACCGGAGCAGCGGCAAAACGCCAGGAAACCTGAACGGCGGCGACTACATCCGGATCTGCCGCCGACCGAGTGTGCGTAGCGTCCGGGTCAAGGTCTCCCGGCTCCCGGTGTGGGCGCCGGGAACGCCACCATCCTCCCGCTAGGGTGCGACGGCTCCGGTCCACCCCACGCCTGGCCGACGACGAACAGCCGCGGGTCCCGCCCGCGGCTGAGCACGCAGGCGAAGGCTCCGCGATCAAAGCCGACGGTGGCCAGCACCTTGCCGCCCTCGTGTACCCGAACACAGCGCTGGTTCTGGAGTAGAAACGATTCCGGCACCGGAACTCAACGCCCATCCTGGACCCGCCACCACCCCGAGCCCTCGGACACCTACCCCGCCGTCGCCGGCAGCCTCTGTCGGTCAGTCGCTCGTCTCTCTGTGCTACCAAGGAGCCGTAGCCTGCTGGCCTTGGACGTAACTGCGGCTGGACTATTTCCACGAAGGGCTAGGGGTACGCGGATGAGAGCGATCGTGTACGACAGGTACGGGTCCCCGGATGTGTTGCGGATCGAGGAAGTCCCCAAGCCGTCTCCCGCTGCCCGGCAGGTGCTCGTCAGGATCGCGGCGACCTCGGTCAACCTGAGCGATTGGGAGACCCTGCGAGGCTCACCACTGTATTCGCGCATCGGTGGGCTGCGCTCACCGGCACGCCGGACGCTCGGCTCGGACATTGCCGGATGGGTTGAGGCGGTGGGCCCGGCCGTCACCCGGTTCCGACCCGGTGACGAGGTGTACGGCGACAACCTCATGCTCAAGGGCGGTTTCGCCGAGTACGCGATCACTCCCGAGTCGGTTCTGGCCCGCAAGCCCGCCGCCCTTACCTTCGCCGAGGCCTCGGCGATCCCACAGGCGGGCGTAATCGCGTGGCAGGGGACCAAAGGCGCCGCAGCCGGGAAACGGGTCCTGATCAACGGTGCCGGCGGAGGATCGGGCTCATTCGCGATTCAGCTCGCCAAGCGACTCGGCGCCCAGGTGACCGGCGTCGACAACGCCGGCAAGCTCGACTTCATGCGGTCGGTCGGCGCGGACAAGGTGATCGACTACCGCAGCCGGGACTTCACCCGCAGCGGCCCGTACGACCTCATCCTCGATTTGGTCGCGCACCGGTCGGTGTTCGCCTACCGCCGGGCACTGGCCCCCGGCGGCCGTTACCGGTGCGTCGGCGGATCGGTCTCGGCGCTGCTGCGCATACTCACGATCGGCGCCGCGGCCGGCCGACTCACACACCGCCGGCTGGGCGTGCTCGCCGTCAAGGAAGGGCCGACCCACTTCGAACCGGTGGCCGACCTCTGCGCCACGGGCGACCTCGCCATCCACATCGACCGAGCCTTCACCCTCGACGAGGTACCCGAGGCGTTGGCCCACGTTGGAGAGGGACGCGCCCTCGGAAAGGTCATCGTGACCGTTAACTGACCAGCGACTGCGCACATCTGCCGCGGAGCGAGCGTCACGTTGCGCGGTGGCCGTGCGGTGCGCTCGACGCGCAGAACGAGCTGAACGAGCTGAACGAGCTGAACGAGCTGAACGAGCTGAACGAGCTGAACGAGCTGAACGGCGGATCGTCACAGGGCGCCGGGTGGACGGTGTGGTCCTGATGGAGATCCGCTTGGAGGACGGCCGGGTGACCCGCCTGACCAAGGCCGGTCTGCCGTTCGTCACGATCGGGCGGATCGCCGAGCCGCACGACATGAGCTGGATCGACATCGACTATTCCGGGCTGATCGCCCGCTGCGTGCACCACCTGGCCGATCTGGGGCACCGGCACGTGGCCCTGGTCAACCGCTCCGCCGAGTTGGTGGCCGCGGGTTACGGCCCCAGCCATCGAGCGCTCACCGGTTTCCGGGCGGCGGCGGACCGGGGTGGAGGTCTGCTGCGGCGACGACACGGCCTCCGGCGAGGCGTGCGTGGAACAGCTGCTCGTGACCCATCCCGAGGTCACGGCCGTCGCCACCATCAACGAGGCCGCGCTGCCCGGGATGCAGCGCGCGCTGACCGGTGCCGGCACCGCCGGCGGGGGGGGGCGCCCGCGGCGTGCGGCCGGGGGGCCCCCCCCGCGCCGGGGGGGTGGGCAGGCTGGGGGGGGGGGGGCACCCCGGGAGTTTTGGGTTGGTCGTGCCGCCC
>NZ_JBEZDC010000036.1:0-8085 GCF_040647935.1 Micromonospora sp. NPDC049204
ATCAGGCTGGTCGCCGGCCGGTCAGCATTCATTCCCACCCTGATGACACGGAAGACTGGACACAACACGCCACCGGAACACTCACCACCACCAATGCGGGTAGCAGCGAGCCCTCGAACTGGCCGGACCTAGCAACCTGGCCACCCACCAACGCCACCCCCATCGACATCGAAGGCATTTACGAGCGCCTAGCTGCTGTCGGCGTCGAATACGACTCGACGTTCCAGGGCCTGCGCGCCGCGTGGCGTCGCGGCGACGAGGTTTTCGCTGAGGTTGCCCTACCCGATCAAACCGGCGACCAGGCCGCGCGGTTCGGCGTTCATCCCGCGCTCCTGGACGCAACATTGCACGCGATAGCCCTTCACCGGCCCGCTGGCGCCGGTGACACCGGAGTCGTCGGGCTGCCGTTCGCCTGGACAGGGGTGACGCTGTTCGCTACTGGCGCCGCCACCGTACGGGCGCGGCTAGCCCCGGCCGACACCGGTGGACTCCGCCTCACCTTGGCCGACGACGTCGGTCAGCCTGTCGCTGTCATCGAGTCGCTCGTCGTTCGACCGATCGACCCACAGCAGTTCACTCCCGCACACGCTGCGCACCACGATTCGCTCTACCGCCTCGACTGGACGCCGCTACCAGCCATCGGCGAGGCCGGAACCCAAGCCCCGGCATGGGCGCTGCTGGGCGCAGCCCCGCGTCTGATCGCCGTCGACAACATGACGCACTTTGCCGACCTCGCCGATCTGGGCGAGGCCATCGACGCTGGTGCACCGGCGTCGATGATGGTGCTCCTGCCGTACGCCCCCGATGCGGCAGCGAGCACGGACCCGCCCACCGCGGCCCGGGCCGCGGTGGGCGGGATCCTCAATACCATCCAGGCATGGCTTGCTGAGCCCCGGTTCACATCGTGCCGCCTGGTCGTTGTCACTTACGGCGCGGTAGACGTACCGATCAGCGGTGCAAATGTTCCCGCAGGGCCTGACCTGTCAGCCGCCTCGGTATGGGGTCTGGTCCGTTCCGCGCAGTCTGAACACCCGGACCGGATCACGCTGATCGATCTTGACCACGACAGTCGTTCCGCGGAGGCAATGGCGGGCGCCCTCACGTCCGGTGAACCGCAACTCGCCGTGCGTGCCGGAGTCGTCTACGCTGCCCGCCTGATTCACGTGCCCGTGTCGCAGGCCGCCGCTGACGGCGTTTCCATGCTGAACCCGGACGGGACGGTGCTCATCACCGGCGGCACGGGTGCCCTCGGCAGCACCGTGGCCCGACACATCGTGTCCACCCACGGTGCTCGGCACTTGCTGCTCGTTAGTCGCCAGGGCCGCCACGCGTCGGGTGCTGAACAGTTGTCAGCCGACCTCGCCGCGCAGGGCGCCGCCGTCACCGTGACCGCGTGCGACATCGCCGACCGGGACGCCCTGTCCGCATTGCTAGCCACCATCCCGAGCGAGAATCCCCTCACCGCCGTCATCCACACCGCAGGTGTTCTCGACGACGCGACTATCTCGTTACTGACTCCGCAGCGGATCGATACGGTGTTCCGTCCCAAGATGGACGCTGCGTGGCACCTGCACGAGCTCACCGTCGGCCATGACCTCGCCGCATTTGTGCTGTTCTCCTCCGCAGCCGGCACATTCGGGGGCCTGGGACAGGCCAACTACAGTGCCGCGAACGCCTTCCTCGACGCCCTCGCCCAGCATCGCCGCCACGCAGGAAGCACCGCCCTGTCTTTGGCGTGGGGTTTATGGGCCCAAGCGAACGGAATGACGGGGCACCTCGACGAAGCGGATCGGGCGCGCCTCGCTCGCAGTGGCATCACGCCGATGCCCGCCTCCGAAGGCCTGGCACTATTCGATACGGCGCTCGCGCTGGACGAGCCAGTCCTGGTGCCGGTCCGGCTCAACCTGCCGGCGCTGCGTGCCAACGCCCGCACGGGCGTCGTGCCGGCGCTGCTGCGTAAGCTGGTGCGCGTTCCGGCGCGGCGGGCCGTGGGTGTGAGCACTGAACCTAGTTCAGAGCTGACGCTTGGCCTGCTGAACCTGTCGGATTCCGAGCAGGAGCGGATCCTGCTCGACCTGGTCCGCACCCAAGCAGCGACCGTCCTCGGTCACAGCACGGCAAGCCAAATCGACACTCACCGGGGATTCCTCGAGCTCGGACTCGACTCGCTCACGGCCCTCGAGCTACGTAACCAGCTGAACGTGGCAACCGGGCTGAGGCTGCCCGCCACCACCTTGTTCGACCACCCCACGCCCATCGCACTAGCGCAGCACCTGCGCCTTGAATTGACCGGTGCGCGGGCAGACGAGAAGCCGGTCCGGCCGGTCGGCCTCCCGGGCGCCGATGAACCCATCGCGATCGTCGCCATGAGCTGCCGGTACCCGGGCGAGGCCCACACGCCCGAGCAGTTCTGGCAGCTCGTCAACGGGGCGGTGGACGTCATCACCGAGTTTCCCCGCGGGCGCGGATGGGACGTCGAGGAACTGTACGACCCGGACCCGGACCGTACCGGGAAGACGTACGCCCGCGAAGGCGGATTCCTCCACGACGCCGACCAATTCGACCCCGCGTTTTTCGGTATCAGCCCACGGGAGGCCCTCGCGATCGATCCTCAGCAGCGGCTGCTGCTGGAGACCACGTGGGAAGCCTTCGAACGGGCCGGTGTCGATCCACGTGCGTTGCGCGGCAGCCAGACGGGCGTCTTCGTCGGGGTCATGTACAACGACTACATCTCCCGCCTGCATCAGACGCCCGATGGTTTTGAGGGCTACCTTGGCACCGGCAGCGCGGGCAGTGTCGCCTCGGGTCGGTTGGCGTACACATTCGGCCTGGAGGGCCCGGCGGTGACAATCGACACCGCATGCTCCTCGTCCCTGGTCGCGTTGCACTTGGCGGTGCAGGCGCTGCGAACGGGCGAATGTGACCTGGCGCTCGCTGGCGGGGTTACGGTCATGTCCACCCCGAGGACCTTCGTGGAGTTCAGCCGGCAGCGAGGACTGTCTCCGGACGGGAGGTGTAAGCCGTTCGCCGCCTCGGCTGACGGCACCGGCTGGGGTGAGGGTGTCGGCCTACTGCTCGTGGAGCGGCTGTCCGACGCGAAACGTCATGGTCATCCGATCCTGGCTGTGGTACGGGGCTCGGCGGTGAACCAGGACGGCACCAGCAGCCAACTCACCGCCCCCAATGGACCCTCGCAGCAACGAGTGATCCGACAAGCCCTCGCCAACGCCCGACTCGCCCCTCACGACATCGACGCCGTGGAGGCACATGGCACGGGCACCACCCTTGGCGATCCGATCGAGGCCCAGGCGTTGCTGGCCACCTACGGTCAGGACCGGTCGCCGGAGCATCCGTTGTGGCTGGGGTCGGTGAAGTCGAATATCGGTCACACCCAGGCGGCCGCCGGAGTGGCCGGTGTAATCAAGATGGTGGAGGCCATCCGACGTGGCGTGCTGCCCAAGACGCTGCACGTTGATGAGCCGTCGCCCCACGTGGACTGGTCAGCCGGGGCGGTCGAGCTGTTGACCGAAGCGCGGTCCTGGCCAGAGAAAGGGCGGCCCCGGCGGGCGGGGGTGTCGTCGTTCGGAATATCCGGCACCAATGCACACATCATTCTCGAAGCCGCACCCACCACGAACCGCGAACCTGCGGCACCGACACCATCAGCCACGGCCCTGCCGTGGCCGCTGTCGGCCAAGTCGGACACCGCGTTAAGGGCGCAGGCCGCCCGACTGCACGATCACCTCGCAGAAAATCCTGACATGCAGGTCGCCGACATCGGCTACTCGCTGGCTACTACTCGCACTCCCTTTGAGCATCGTGCCGTCGTTGTCGGCGACAATCATCCCGAATTGCTCGGCGGCCTGACGGCAATGTCAAACGGTGAGCCCGCCGCTGGCCTGATACGAGGGCAGGCGATAGCTGACCCGAAGCCCGTGTTCGTTTTCCCCGGGCAGGGCTCGCAGTGGATCGGCATGGCCGTGGAGCTGCTGGATAGTTCGACGGTCTTCCGTGAGCAGCTGCATGCATGCGCCGATGCGCTCGCGCCATATGTGGATTGGGACCTGCTCGATGTGCTGCACGGTCGTGCCGGTGCGCCATCAATGGAGCGGGTCGACGTCGTGCAGCCGGCCCTGTTCGCGGTGATGGTGTCCCTAGCCGAATTGTGGAAGTCGTATGGGGTCGTCCCAGCGGCGGTCGTGGGCCACTCGCAGGGCGAGATCGCCGCGGTGTGCGTCGCCGGCGGACTGTCCCTGGCGGATGCGGCGAAGGTCGTGGCCCTACGCAGCCGAGCGCTCGCCACCCTGCCGGCCGGGGGCGGCATGGTTTCCGTCGCCATGCCCGCGGAGCGGGTCGCCGACCTGGTGAAGGCATGGGCTGGGCGGATCGGTGTGGCCGCGATCAACGGCCCGGCGTCGACGGTTGTTTCGGGCGATGTCGACGCCTTGGACCAGATGATGGCCGATTGTGTGGAATCCGGAGTCCGCGCCAGGAGAATCGCCGTGGACTACGCCTCGCACTCCCCGCACGTGGAGGCCATCCGCGATCAACTCCTCGACGTCCTCGGGTCCATCACACCCCGTCCGACCGAGATCCCGTTTTACTCGACTCTTACCGGACAAGCCCTCGACACCACCGAATTGGGCGCCTCCTACTGGTTCCGGAATCTGCGGGAGCCGGTGCAGTTTGAGGCGGCAACGCGGGCACTGCTGCATCAGGGGCATCGGGTGTTCGTCGAGGCGAGTCCTCATCCGGTGTTGACAGTGGGTGTGCAGGAAACGCTCGACGACGTAGGGGCCGGGGCGGTGGTGCTCGGCTCGCTGCGCCGCGACGACGGCGGCCTTGCACGATTCACCATGTCCGTCGCGGAGGCCTTCGTCCATGGTGTCGAGGTGAACTGGGCGGCCATCTTCGCCGGGCCCGGGGCCCGCCGTGTGGACCTGCCCACCTACGCATTCCAACGCGAACGTTACTGGCTGACATCCCCACACGGCTATGCCGGAGATCCCACCGGACTCGGGCAAAGCACGGTGGAACACCCGCTGCTGGGCGCCATGGTCGCCCTGCCAGACGGGCAAGGTGTGCTGCTCACCGGTCGGCTGTCCTTGCAGACGCACTCATGGCTTGCCGACCACGCGGTCGCTGGCGTCGTTCTCCTGCCCGGCACCGCGTTTGTCGAACTCGCTATCCGAGCCGGCGATGAAATCGGCTGCGACCGAGTGGACGAGCTCACCCTAGAGGTGCCGCTGCTGCTACCCGAACGTGTTGGTGTCGCAATCCAGATACGCGTGGGTGCCGCCGACGAGACTGGCCGCAGACCGCTCACCATCCACTCCCACCCCGACGACACTCAGGACTGGACACGGCACGCCAGCGGCACCCTTGCCCGCAGCGACTCCGCCAGCGATCGGCTCACTACCTGGTCTGACCTGGAATCGTGGCCGCCCGCCGGCGCCACTCCCATCAGCCTCGACGAACACTACGACAACGCGGCCAACGCGGGATATGGATACGGACCGGTGTTCCAAGGAATGCGGGCCGTGTGGCAACGCGGCGACGACATCTTCGCCGAGGTCGTCTTGCCCGAGCCGGCACGGGAGGATGCGGCAAAGTTTGGTATCCATCCCGCCCTGCTGGACGCCGCAACCCACCCGCTCGGCCTGCCCGGGTTGTTCGGCGCTAGCCAGTTGCGGCTGCCATTCGCCTGGGCAGGTGTGTCATTGCTCGCCTCCGGTGCGTCAGCACTCCGGGTGCGGCTCTCACCCGCCGGACCGGACGGCGTCACGGTCACCGTCGCCGACGGTACAGGACAGCCAGTGGCGCACGCCGACTCGCTGGTGACGCGCCAGGTGTCACCCGAGCAACTGGACCGGATGCGCAGCAATGGGCAGCCGTCATTGCTTCGCGTCGAGTGGACCCCGGTACACGCGCCAAACGACCCCGGCACCGGCCGGTGGATTGTTCTCGGTGCGGACCCGCGGCATGTCGCCCCGCAGCTGAATGAGGCTGGTGTCACGGTGGAAAGGCATCCGGACGTGGCTGCGGCCGTCGCCGCGGTTGAGGCCGGCGCGCCCACGCCGCACGTGGCGATACTGACATGTGCCACCGGGACCAGCGACATCGACGGCCAGCTCTCGGTGCTGACACACCAACATGTGTCGCGTGTGCTCACCATGATGCAGACATGGCTGGCCGACAGCCGCTGGGCCTCGTCGCGGCTGGTCGTGCTGACCCACAACGCCGTATGCACCGATGCGGGCGAGGATGTTCCCGGCCTGGCGCAGTCCGGCGTATGGGGGCTGCTGCGTTCCGCGCAATCCGAGCACCCCGACCGCGTGGTTCTGGTAGACCTCGACAGCGACGAGGCATCACTGCGCGGCATGCGCGTGGGGCTCGCTAGCGACGAACCGCAACTCGCGATCCGGCAGGGGCGACTGTTGGCTCCCCGGCTGGCTAGGTTTGATGCAACGAACACTGAACCGACCCATCGCGGGTTGAATCCGGATGGGACGGTGTTGATCACCGGCGGAACCGGGCAGTTGGGCAGGCTCCTGGCACGGCACCTGGTCACAGACCATGGCGTGCGGCGTCTGGTGTTGGTCAGCCGTCGGGGCATGCAGGCGGATGAGGCACCGGCTGTCGTCGACGAGCTGACCTCGTTGGGCGCGGATGTGTCAGTGGTCGGCTGTGACACCGCGGACGGCGAGGCTCTGGCCCGGCTGCTGGCGCAGGTCCCGGCGGAACATCCTCTGACCGGTGTGGTGCACGCGGCCGGGGTTCTCGACGACGGGGTGATTGAGTCTCTGACCGATGAACGCTTGGCGAGGGTGCTCCGTCCGAAGGTGGACGCGGCGGTCAACCTGCACCGACAGACGCGCGATATGGACCTCGCCATGTTCGTGATGTTCTCCTCCGCCGCAGGGGTGTTCGGCGGGCCAGGACAGGGCAACTACGCGGCGGCGAACGCGTTCCTCGACGCGTTGGCCGCTCACCGTCGCGCCAACGACCTGCCTGCCACGTCGATCGCGTGGGGACTCTGGGCCGAGGCGAGCGGCATGACCAGCCATCTGCACCAGCAGGACATTGCCCGCATGTCCCGCACGGGTATGAGTGCCCTGTCCACCGATGCCGCTCTCGCGATATTCGACGCCGCAATCCGCACTGACGAGGCACTGGTCGTGGGAGCCCACCTGGATACGGCACAACTACGTGCAGGAACGAGCACAGGGACCGTCCCCGCGATGCTGCGAGGGCTGGCCCGGGGACCGTCGCGGGCAACCGCGAGCGTCGCGGTTGATACCTCAGTGCTGGTCCGGCGGTTGACGGGTGTGTCGGAGGCTGATCAGCAGCGGGTTCTGCTCGACCTGGTCCGCGGCCACGTGGCGACCGTGCTCGGGCACACCAACCTGGACGCGGTGGATGTGACCCAGGCGTTCAAAGACATCGGGTTCGACTCTCTGACCGCGGTCGAGCTGCGTAACCGGCTCGGAGCCGCTACCGGACTCCGGCTGCCGGCCACCCTGGTCTTCGACTACCCCACGCCCACCGCTCTCGCCACCTACCTACGCGTCGAACTCGCCCCCACCACAGCAGACTCCGACACCGGGCAGTCAACAGCGCATACCCGCGTCCTCGAGGACCTTGACAACCTCGAAGCGGCCTTCGCGTCGACGGCGCCGCCCGATGAATACCGCGCCAAAATCGTCAGTCGTCTACAGGGCCTGCTCTGGAAACTCCAGACGTCCGACAGTGAATCCAGCGACACCATCGACCAATCCGAGATCGCCGCGGCAAGCGACGATGAAATGTTTGCCATCATTAACAAAAAGCTCGGGATTGGCTGACACAGCCATAGCCGCTCCGTCACGTGGAGGCACCTCGCATGCCTAGCACCGAAGACAAGCTTCGCGATTACCTTAAGCTGCTCGCAACGGAATTGTCACAAACCCAGCAACGCCTCAAGGTCACCGAGGAGAAAACTCGGGAATCAATTGCGATTGTGGGTGTGGGGTGTCGTTTTCCGGGTGGTGTGCGGTCGGCTGAGGATTTGTGGCGGTTGGTGGTGACGGGTGGGGATGGGATTTC
>NZ_JBEZDC010000037.1:0-6627 GCF_040647935.1 Micromonospora sp. NPDC049204
CGTGGCCGGATACGGGTCGTCCATGGCGGGTGGGGGTGTCGTCGTTCGGGATCTCCGGCACGAATGCCCACGTCATCCTCGAAACCGCCCCCGAAAACAGCAACACCGTGTCAACGGAGGATGGCACCGGCGGCCATGATCTAGTCGACACGGATACCGGACCAGTCGTCGTCACGGCCGCGGGCCCATCCGTGACGCCATGGGTGCTGTCGGCCCGCACGCCCCTGGCGTTGCGGGCGCAGGCCGCCCAACTGGGCGACTACGTTACCGCCGCAGATGACCTCCGCCCGTTGGACGTGGGTCATTCGCTGGTAACGACGCGGGCGCTGCTGGAGCACCGCGCGGTCGTCGTCTCCGCCAGCCGGGAAGGGCTGTTGGCCGGATTGAAGGCGGTGGCCGCCGGTGATCTCGTACCTGGTGTGGTCCACGGTCGTGGCATGGCCGACCCTCAAACCGTCTTCGTGTTTCCTGGTCAGGGTGCGCAGTGGGTCGGCATGGCCCTTGACCTGCTGGACAGCTCGTCAGTGTTCCGCGACCACCTCCTCGCGTGCGAGCGTGCACTCGCACCCTTCGTGGATTGGAACCTCCTGGAGGTCCTGCGGGGAGCGCCGGAAGCGCCGTCGCTGGAGCGGGTAGACATCGTCCAGCCCACGCTGTTCGCCGTCATGACCTCACTCGCCGAGTTGTGGAAGGCATACGGCGTCACTCCCTCCGCAGTGGTAGGTCACTCTCAGGGGGAGATCGCCGCAGCCTATGTGGCGGGTGCATTGACACTCGACGACGCCACCCGGGTCGTTGCGTTGCGTAGCCAAGCCATCGCAACCATCGCTGGCAACGGTGGAATGCTGTCCCTCGCGTTGTCCGCCGAGCAGGTGCGTCAACGCCTGACAGCATGGAACGGCCGCATCAGCGTCGCCGCGATCAATGGTCCGGCGTCGTGTGTGGTATCGGGCGATGGTGATGCATTGGATGAACTTTTGCGGGCGTCCGAGGCTGACGGTGTTCGGGCCAGAAGAATAGCGGTCGATTACGCCTCACATTCTCCGCACGTGGAGGCAATTCGCGATCGGCTATTGGAGGCGTTGCGTGACATCACTCCTCGGGCGGGTCAGATTCCATTCTTCTCGACCGTGACTGGTGAGTGGGAGGACACCACCGGGCTGGATGCGGGCTACTGGTACCGGAACTTGCGGGAGCCGGTGCGGTTCGAAACGGCGATGCGGGCGCTGTTGGGTCAGGGGCACCGAGTATTCGTCGAGGCCAGCCCGCATCCGGTGTTGACTGTGGGTGTCCAGGAGACGATCGACGATGTTGGTATGGGGGCGGTGGTACTGGGGTCGCTGCGTCGGGACGACGGCGGCCTCGCCCGATTCACCACTTCCTTGGCGGAGGCGTTTGTCCACGGGGCCGAGGTGGACTGGGCGGCGTTCGCCGGGCCCGATGCTCGACGGGTGCACTTGCCCACCTACGCGTTCCAACGGGAACGTTATTGGCTCGCTCCTGCCAGCTCGGCTGGCGGCGATCCACGGCGGCTGGGCCTGGGCGGGGTGGAACACCCGCTGCTGGGCGCAACAATCGCGTTGGCGGACGGGCAAGGAGTCCTACTGACCGGCCGGCTGTCGTTGCAGACACATCCGTGGCTGGCCGACCACGCAGTGGCCGGAGTGAGGCTGCTGCCCGGGACCGCGTTCGTCGAACTAGCCATCCGGGCCGGCGACGAGGTGGGTTGCGGCCGCGTCGACGAGCTGACCCTGGAGGTGCCGCTGCTACTACCCGAACGGGGTGGTGTCGCAATACAGGTCCGGGTCGGCCCAGCCGATGACGCCGGCCGCCGGACAATCAGCATCCACTCCCAACCTGACGACAGCCAAGAATGGACACAACACGCCACCGGCGCCCTAGCCACGACTACCGCAACGGACGCCGACCGGCTAACAGTCCCAACCGACCTGAGCTCATGGCCCCCCGCCGGGGCCACGCCGATCGACGTAACCGATCACTACCAAAAAATGGCCCAATTCGGATACGCGTACGGGCCTACCTTCCACGGACTGCAAGCGGCGTGGCAACGCGGCGACGACATTTTCGCCGAAGTCGCACTACCACAGGACGCAGCCAGAGAAGCCGGACGCTACGGCATCCACCCCGCCCTTCTCGACGCCGCCCTACACGCCGTCGCGCTCGGGACCTTCTTCCACACCCCCGGACAGGTACGGCTGCCGTTCGCATGGACAGGACTATCGCTGCTCGCCTCAGGACCCACCGCCCTGCGGGTGCGGATCTCACCGCACGGGCCCGACGCCGTTGCCGTCGCCGTCGCCGACAGCGCCGGCAAGCTCGTGGCCACTGCGGAATCCCTGGTGGTGGCACCTGTCTCCACAGACCAGCTCGAACAGATCCTGGCAGGGGAGCGTCGAAGCCTGTTCCGGATCGATTGGCTTGCAATACCTGCTCCCGATAAGCCGGTCACCGGCCGATGGATGATCCTCGGCGACGACCCCCTGCACATGGCCGCAAGACTGCGGGGCGAAGGCGCCACCGTGGACGGGTATCCGGACCTCGCCACCGCCGCACAGACCATCAACGAACACGGGCCAACCCCCGACGTTCTGGTCCTCACCTACGGCGGCGATCATGTCGCCGAAGACGGCCACAGCGGCAACGGCACCGGAGACAGCCAGACCGACGGTGGCATCGCCGAGCGGACGCGTACCCGCCTAGCGCAGGTGCTCACGACCCTGCAGGCGTGGCTGACGGACGACCGATGGCACTCGTCCCAATTAGTCGTCCTGACACATAAGGCCGTGCCCGCCGGGCTACAACGGCACGGAGTCGATGCAACCCAGGCGGCCGTATGGGGCCTGATGCGCTCAGCCCAGGCGGAACACCCAGGCCGTATCGTCCTCGTCGACATCGACAACTCCGCCAGCAGCGCCGCGCTGCTCACGGTGCTCGACGGCGGGGAACCGCAGGTCGCCATCCGCGACGGCCGGCTGCTGGCGCCCCGTCTCGCCCGGACGGGTTCGGACATGCTGGTACCCCCGAACGGGGCTCCATGGCGCCTGGACATCCAGGCGGCCGCCGGCACGATGGAGGGCTTGTCGCTCGTGGCCTGCCCCCAAGTGACCGAGCCGCTCGAGCCGGGGCAGGTACGCATCTCCGTGCGCGCCGCCGGGCTGAACTTCCTCGACGCGTTCATCGCCCTGGGACTGCAGCCCGGCAGTAGGCCGTTGGGTAGCGAAGCGGCCGGGGTGATCACCGGTATCGGACCCGACGTGACCGGCCTCACCGTCGGTGACCGCGTGATGGGTTTGGTCCCGCACGCATTCGGGCCGATCGCGGTGACCGACCACCGGCTACTCGTACCCATCCCACGCGGCTGGTCGTTCGAACAGGCCGCGTCGGTTCCGGTGGTGTTCCTGACCGCCTACTACGGACTCTTTGACCTGGCAGGTCTCCAGGCGGGTGAATCCGTACTGGTGCACGCCGCAGCCGGTGGTGTGGGGATGGCCGCCGTCCAACTGGCCCAGCAGGCTGGCGCGCAGGTATTCGGAACCGCCAGCCCCGGAAAGTGGGACACCCTGCGGGCACTTGGGCTAGACGACGCACACATCGCTTCCTCTCGCACCCTGGACTTCGAGCACCACTTCCGCACCCACAGCCAGGCGCAGGGCGTGGACATCGTGCTCAACTCACTGGCCGGAGAGTTCGTGGACGCCTCTGCCCGGCTACTACCCCGAGCCGGCCGCTTCCTCGAAATGGGCAAAACCGACATCCGTGATGCTGATCAGATCGCGGAGCAGTATCCGACGGTGGCCTACCAGGCCTTCGACCTTATGCAAGCCGGGCCAGAGCGCATCCAGCAAATGCTTAGCAACATCATGGAGTTGTTCGAGCAGGGCAGGGTGCGACCGCTGCCAGTGACCTCATGGGACGTCCGTCAGGCCCGCCAGGCGCTGCGCTACCTGAGCCAAGCCCGTCACACCGGCAAAATCGTGCTCTCTGTGCCGGCCCCGCTCGACCCCACCGGGACGGTGTTGGTGACCGGGGGGACTGGCTTGTTGGGTGGGTTGGTGGCGCGGCATCTGGTACGTGGGCTTGGGGTGCAGCGTTTGGTGTTGACGAGTCGCCAGGGAATGCGCGCAGACCGCGCGGCGGCCCTGGTTGACGAGTTGACAGGGTTGGGTGCTCATGTCTCGGTCGTCGCCTGCGACGCGGCGGACCGGGACGCCCTGGCCGAGATGCTCGCGCGGGTCCCGGCCGAGCACCCGCTGACCGGTGTAGTTCACGCGGCGGGTGTGCTCGCCGACGGACTAATCGAGTCAATGACAGATCAGCAGTTGGCACAGGTGCTGCGGCCGAAGGTGGACGCGGCCGTCAATCTGCACGAGCTGACCCGGGACATGGACTTGGGCATGTTCGTATTGTTCTCCTCCGCCGCTGGGGTGCTCGGTGGGCCGGGCCAGGGTAACTACGCGGCGGCAAACGCATTCCTCGACGCGTTGGCCATTCGACGACGCGCAGAGGGGCTGCCTGCCACGTCGATCGCATGGGGTTTGTGGGCTGAGGCGAGCGGGATGACCGCACACCTGCAGCACAGTGATCTGGCACGGATGTCCCGTTCCGGTGTGACGCCGATGTCAACCGAGCAGGCGTTGGCTCTATTCGACGCCGCGGTCGGATCGGGCGAGCCGCTCCTCGTGGCGGCCCGCTGGGACACCAGTCGACTACGTGCCCAAGCCGAGGCCAACGTTCTGCCGGCGATGCTGCGAGGCCTGGCCCGGGGCGCCTTCCGGCCCTCGGTTGCCGCAGCGGCTGATACCTCAGTACTGGTCCGGCGGTTGACGGGTGTGTCGGAGGCCGATCAGCAGCGGGTTCTGCTCGACCTGGTCCGCGGCCACGTGGCGACCGTGCTCGGGCACACCAACCTGGACGCGGTGGATGTGACCCAGGCGTTCAAAGACATCGGGTTCGACTCTCTGACCGCGGTCGAGCTGCGTAACCGGCTCGGAGCCGCTACCGGACTCCGGCTGCCGGCCACCCTGGTCTTCGACTACCCCACGCCCACCGCTCTCGCCACCTACCTACGCGTCGAACTCGCCCCCACCAGTAGCTCGGCGTCCGAGGCAGGGGACGCTGATCCGACCGAAAGTGAACTACAGCGCCGTATCGCAGCCATCCCACTCGCCCAGCTACGCCAAGCTGGCGTCTTGGAGCTGCTAATGCAGCTCGCCCAACCCAATGAGCAGCCAGCCGAAACGGGCAGCACTCCTGCGAGCGCGGTCGCCACAATGGACGTAAGTGACCTCGTGCGGGCAGCCCTCTCCGGCCGCAAAGAGCTAACAGGGCCTGATCACGGAGGCCGGCGATGACAATCCCCACCGAAACGCTCATCGAGGCGCTACGTGCTGCAATGCTCGACGCGGAGCAAATGCGCAGACAGAACCAACAACTGGCCGCAGCCCTGACCGAACCAGTCGCCATCGTCGCCACCGCCTGTCGCCTGCCTGGTGGCGTCGAATCACCCGAGGACCTGTGGCAACTCATCGCTTCCGAAGGCGACGGAATCTCACCGCTTCCCACCGATCGAGGTTGGCAGCAGCCGGCCCCGCCTGGCACCCGTCCGGATCACGTTGATGGACCAGGCTTCCGCGAGGGCGGGTTCATCACGAATGCCGCCGGCTTCGACTCGGCGCTATTCGGGATCTCCGCAGCTGAAGCACTGGCGATGGATCCTCAGCAGCGGCTGCTGCTCGAGACCTCATGGGAGGTGCTCGAACGGGCTGGCATCGGGCCCCGCTCCTTGCGAGGCACTCCAACTGGAGTGTTCATCGGCACGATCGGCACGGACTACGGACGCGACCACCAACATCTGCCGGAGGACGAGGGCTACACGCTGATCGGAAGCGCGACAAGTGTGATCTCCGGCCGAATCGCATACACGTTCGGTCTCGAAGGGCCCGCAGTAACGGTCGATACCGCGTGTTCCTCGTCGCTCGTGGCGCTGCACCTGGCCACACAGGCACTACGGGCCGGCGACTGCACCTTGGCGCTCGCCGGCGGAGTGACCATCGTCGCCAACCCCGAGGTATACGCCAATGGGATCCCACAGCTAGGCGTGGCAAGGGACGGACGCTGCAAGCCGTTTGCCGCTGCCGCTGACGGCTTCGGCCCGGGTGAGGGCGTGGGTGTGCTGTTGGTAGAGCGGTTGTCTGACGCTCGCCGTAATGGTCACCCCATCTTGGCGGTGGTACGTGGCTCGGCTGTCAACCAGGATGGCGCCAGCAATGGGCTCACCGCGCCAAACGGGCCGGCACAGCAGCGTGTGATTCGCCAGGCCCTAGCGAACGCGAGATTGACACCGGATGAGGTGGACGCGGTTGAGGCCCATGGCTCCGGCACACCGCTCGGCGACCCGATCGAGGCCCAAGCCATCATCGCTACCTACGGTCACGATCGTCCTGCGAACCGTCCGTTGTGGTTGGGATCGGTGAAATCAAACATCGGCTACCCCAGAGCCGCATCAGGTGCGGCTGGTGTGATCAAGATGGTGGAGGCGATGCGGCATGGGGTGTTGCCGCGGACGTTGCATGTGGATTCGCCGTCGCCGCATGTGGATTGGTCTGC
>NZ_JBEZDC010000038.1:0-6204 GCF_040647935.1 Micromonospora sp. NPDC049204
AACCAGAACCGCTCCCTCTGGAACGCATAGGTGGGCAACTCCACCCGACCGGCACCCGACCCGGCGAACAACGCGGCCCAATCAACCCGAGCCCCATTGACGAACGCTTCTGCCAACGACTGGGTGAATCGGGCGATTCCGCCGTCGTCGCGGCGCAGCGATCCCAGCACCACCGCTGGTAATTCAAGGTCGTCGATCGTCTCTTGCACACCCACGGTTAAGACCGGGTGTGGGCTAGCCTCGACAAACAGCCGGTGTCCCTGCTGCAGTAGCGCCCGGGTGGCCGCCTCGAAACCGACCGGCTCTCGCAAGTTCCGAAACCAATATTCCGCGTCTAGTTCGGCGGTGTCCTTCCACCCGCCAGTCACCGTGGAGAGGAACGGAATCGCGGCCGAACGAGGAGTGATTTCCCGCAGTGCCTCCAGCAGTTCGTCGCGGAGCACGTCCACATGCACAGAGTGTGAAGCGTAGTCCACCGCGATTTTGCGCGCCCGAGTTCCCTCGGCCTCGCAGTCGGCCAGGAACTCATCCAACGCGTCGACATCACCGGAAACCACACATGAGATGGGGCCATTCACCGCGGCAAGGGTCAACCGGTTGGCCCAAGGCTCCAACTTGGCCGTTAGGGTCGCCGGGGCAAGGGAGACTGACGCCATGCCACCCCGGTCCGACAATGCCTTCAGGGCTTGACTGCGTAGCGCTACGATCTTTGCCGCGTCGGTTAGGGACAACCCGCCGGCCGCGCATACCGCAGCGATTTCTCCTTGCGAGTGGCCCACCACCGCCGCCGGAACCAGCCCGTGCGACTTCCACAACTCGGCCAACGACACCATTACGGCGAACAGGGCCGGCTGCACCACATCGACCCGATCCAGCGACGCCGTCTCGGAACGGCCGTGCAGTACGTCGAGCAGGTCCCAGTCCACGTGAGGGGCGAGCGCATCCGCGCATGCGTGCAATCGTTCACGGAAAACCGGAGAGTCGTCCAGGAGGTCGACGGCCATGCCAGCCCATTGGGAGCCCTGACCCGGGAAGACAAATACCGGCTTCGGTTGCGCCGCGGCTCGGCCCTGGACGCCCTTCAGGCCGGGTTCGTCGGCTGCCACTGCCCTCAGAGCATCGAGGAGTTCCTGGCGGTCCTCGGCTAACAGGACGGCGCGATGCTCGAGGTGCGCCCGCGTTGTGACTAGAGACCAGCCCACGTCTGCTGTTGTGAGTTGCGGAAATGTGCTCACGTGTTCGTGCAGGCGGGCCGCTTGCTCGCGCAGCGCGGGAATGGACCGGGCTGACAGCACCCACGGCCGCACGTGGGTGACGGCATCGGCGGCGGCGTGCTGCGCTGCGAGTGCCGGTGGCCGTCTTGGCTCGGTGTCCGACACTGCTTCGAGAATGATGTGAGCGTTGGTGCCGGAGATTCCGAACGAGGACACCGCAGCCCTTCGCGGTCGGCCGGTTTCCGGCCATGACCGCGCTTCGGTCAATAGCTCGACCCCACCGGCGGTCCAGTCCACGTGCGGGGACGGCTCGTCGACGTGCAAGGTTTTGGGCAGCAGGCCCCGGCGGAGCGCTTCCACCATTTTGATCACACCGGCAACTCCGGCCGCCGCCTGTGTGTGGCCGATGTTCGACTTCACCGACCCGAGCCAGAGGGGCCGATCCGCCGGCCGGTCCCTGCCGTAGGTGGCCAGCAACGCTTGAGCTTCGATTGGATCGCCCAACGTGGTGCCGGTGCCGTGCGCCTCAACAGCGTCGACATCACCGGGAGACAGCCGGGCGTTGGTCAGCGCCTGCCGGATCACCCGTTGTTGGGACGGGCCGTTTGGGGCGGTCAGTCCGCTACTGGCGCCGTCCTGGTTTACTGCGGAGCCGCGTACCACCGCCAACACCGGATGACCATGGCGTCTCGCGTCCGCCAGCCGCTCGACCAGCAGCAGGCCTACACCCTCACCCCAGCCTGTGCCATCCGCAGCCGCCGCGAAGGGCTTGCATCGCCCGTCCGGTGATAGCCCCCGCTGCCGGCTGAACTCGACGAATGTCCTCGGTGTCGACATCACCGTCACCCCGCCTGCGAGGGCCAGATCGCACTCGCCGCCGCGTAACGCCTGGGCCGCCAGGTGTAGAGCCACCAGCGACGACGAACACGCGGTGTCGATCGTGACCGCTGGGCCTTCCAACCCGAACGTGTACGCCAACCGGCCGGAGATCACGCTGGCAGCGCTACCGGTGACCGCATAGCCTTCGGTTCCCTGCGCGCCCTTGGTGTTCTTGCCGTAACCCGTCTCGATGGCGCCGACGAACACGCCGGTTGGGGTGCCGCGCAACGTGTGTGGGTCAATACCGGCGCGTTCGAAGGTCTCCCACGAGGTCTCCAGCAGCAGCCGCTGCTGTGGATCCATGGCGATGGCCTCGCGCGGGGAAATGCCGAACAGTCCCGCGTCGAACCCCGCGACGTCGGCGACGAATCCGCCGTAGCGGGTGTAGGACTTCCCGGGGCTGTCCGGGTCCGGGTCGTATAGGCGCTCTGCGTCCCAGCCCCGGTCGCCGGGGAACTCGGTGATCGCGTCCGTACCGTCGGCGACCAGCTGCCACAGGTCGGATGCGGAACGGGCGCCGCCGGGGAACCGGCAGGCGACCGCCACGATGGCGACAGGTTCGGTGAGGGCTGCGGTGAGCTGCTGGTTCTGTCGCCGCAACCGTTCGGTCTCCTTCAGCGACGTGCGCAGCGCTGAGACCACCTCGTTCGTGTCTACCGTCATCGCGAGCTCCACTCCTCGGCTCGGGCGCTGCCGTTGTCGGTGTCGGTGTCGGTGTCGTTTGCCAATCGGATGAGGTCGGAGATGTCCATGCCGTCGATTTCGACGTCGCCGCTCTTCGGTGATTGGGGTGGGGTCGTTCCGTCGTGTCCGGCGAGTTGTAGGAGGGTGTCGAGGATGCCGGCCTGACGAATGACGGACAGGGGAA
Organism: Micromonospora sp. NPDC049204; assembly: GCF_040647935.1. Classification (NCBI taxonomy): domain Bacteria; kingdom Bacillati; phylum Actinomycetota; class Actinomycetes; order Micromonosporales; family Micromonosporaceae; genus Micromonospora; species Micromonospora sp. NPDC049204. Next base: position 2,962 of record NZ_JBEZDC010000038.1, read on the forward strand.
TGGTGGCCATGGCGTGGCGGATCTCGGCTTCTGCGGGGTCTGCGCCGGTATCAGGTGCTCCGTTGGGCTGGCCGGTGAGGTGGGTCCCGAGGTAGCTGGCGAGCGCGGCAGGTGTGGGATGGTCGAAGATGAGGGTGGCTGGAAGGTGTGCCTGGGTAGCTGTGGCTATCCGGTTGCGTAGTTCGATCGCGGTGAGTGAGTCGAAGCCGAGGTCGATGAATCCTCGATCGGCGACGACGTCGTCTGTTGTCGGGTGGCCCAGGACCGTGGCGGCGTGGTCACGGACGAGGTCCAGCAGGATCCGGTGTTGTTCCGGCTCGGATGCCGTGGTCAGGCGCCGCACCAGGCTGTCGGTGTCTGTGTCCGTGGCAGCCGTGGCACGGGCCGGGGCGCCGGCCAGCCCTCGGAGGATGGTCGACAGGGTCCCGGCTGTCGCCTGGGCACGTAGGCGGGCCACGTCCAGCCGCGCCGCTACGACGGTCGACTCACCGGAGACGATCGCGGCGTCGAAGAGGTCTAACGCCTGCTCTGTGGTCAGGGCGCTCATCCCGGTCCGGCTCATCCTGGCTAGGTCGCTGTGCTGGAGGTGGCCAGCCATGCCGCCGTCCTGGGCCCACAGGCCCCAGGCGATGGAGGTAGCGGGACGGCCAGAGGTGTGACGGTGGGCGGCTAGAGCATCCAGGTAGGTATTTGCCGCTGCGTAGTTGCTCTGCCCTGGGCTGCCTATGACCCCAGAGGCGGAGGAGAACATCACGAACGCCGCGAGGTCGGAATCCTGGGTGAGCTGATGCAGGCTTATCACGGCGTCGACCTTCGGCCGTAGCACCGTCGCGAGCTGCTCGTCGGTCAACGATTCGATCACCCCGTCGGAGATAACTCCGGCGGTGTGGATCACAGCCGTGAGGGGATGCTGGGCCGGGATGTGCGTTAGTAGGCGCGCCAAGGCGTGGCGGTCTGCGGCGTCGCAGGCGGCGACGGTGACCTCGGCGCCCAGTCCCGCAAGCTCGGCCTGCAACTGCGCTGCACCGTCCGCGTCGATGCCGCGGCGGCTTGCCAATATCAGATGCTGTGCCCCGTGCGCTGCGACCAGGTGTCGCGCGACTAGCCCGCCCAGTTGCCCAGTGCCGCCGGTGATCAGAACCGTCCCAGACGGGTTGATGGGCGGGGGTACACGCAGCACGATCTTTCCGACGTGGCGAGCCTGGCTGATGAACCGGAAGGCCTGCTTGGCGTCGCGGATCCCCCAGGTGGTCACGGGCAGCGGCTGAAGGTTTCCCTCGTCGAGCATGGTGACGATGTGGGTCAGCATGTGCTGTATGCGGTCAGGCCCAGCTTGCATCAGGTCGAAGGTCTGGTATGCCACGCCAGGGTGTTGGTCGGTGAACAGCCGTGCATCACGAACATCCGCTTTGCCCATTTCGATGAACTGGCCGCCCCGCGGCAGCAGGCGTGCCGAGGAGTCGATGAACTCACCGGTGAGCGAGTTGAGGACCACGTCGACGCCCCGCCCACCGGATGCGGCTATAAACCGCTGCTCGAATTCCTGGGTTCGGGAGGAGGCGATGCGCAAGTCGTCCAGGCCCAACGACCGCAACGTGTCCCACTTCGCCGGGCTGGCGGTGGCAAACACGTCCGCGCCGGCATGCTGGGCCAGTTGCACGGCGGCCATGCCGACGCCGCCGGCGGCGGCGTGCACCAGCACGGACTCACCTTCCTGCAACCGGGCAAGGACGAAGAGCCCGTAGTAGGCGGTCAGGAATGCCACCGGTACGGCCGCGGCGTGCTCGAACGACCAGCCGATCGGGATCCGCACCAGCATTCGGTGATCCGTGACGGCGATTGGCCCGAATGCGTGCGGAACCAAGCCCATGACCCGGTCGCCAATGTGGAGCCCGTCGACGCCGTCTCCCACGTCGGTAACCACCCCGGCCGCTTCACTGCCGAGGACCGCCTCGCCGGGGTACAGCCCCAAGGCCATCAACGCGTCGCGGAAGTTGAGCCCTGCGGCGTGCACCGCGATCCGGACCTGCCCCGGCTGAAGCGGTCGAGTGACCTCCGGACAGGCGATGAGAGACAAGCCATCGATCGTGCCTGCCTCCTGCGTGTCGAGGCGCCACGGAGCACGGGTCGGCGGTGTCAGCGCATCACGACTGGTCTGGGCGATGCGTGGTGCCAGCAGGCGGCCACGGCGCGCCGCCAGTTGTGGTTCGCCAGCGCCGACTGCGGCAGGCAGCAGAGCCGCGCCGTCGGGATGATCTATGTCGAGCAAGAGCATTCGGTTCGGGTGCTCGGCCTGCGCGGAGCGGATCAGGCCCCAAAGGGGGGCGTGTGCAAGGTCGATGATGTCCTCGTCCGCGCTGGTCGACACCGCGCCGTTGGTCAGCACGACGAGGCGGGTTGACGCCCAACGGGAGTCAGCGAGCCAGGTCTGTACCAGATGCAGCACCCGGGACACAGCCGCATAAACGGCGGCGGGGTCTTGTCCGACCATTTCCTGGTCGAGGGCCGGCTCTCCGAGGCAGGACAGGACAATGGCATCCGGTGGCGGCGCGCCCTTGCCAATGGCGTCGCTAGCCGCCGCTAGGTCGGGCATGGTCTCGGTCGAGGTGCCGGTGGCACTCAAGACAGCCGCGACCGGCGTCGACTCCGTGCCCAACACAAACCACCGACTCGGTGCGGAATCCTTGATAGCCAGCACCGGGTTCCACTCCAGACGCAGCAGCGCGAGTTGCTCTCGGCTGCGCATCCGCTCGAGATGTTCGGTGGACACCGGGCGCACCACCAGCGACTCCGCCTCCATCACCGGTCGGCCTGCGCCGTCGGCGATGGTTACCGCGACCGCGTCGGCCCCAGATGGGGTCAGGCGCAGCCGCACGGTCGTCGCTCCTGCGGCTAGCAGTGATATCCCTGTCCACGCAAATGGCAGCCGGGGCTGGTCGGCGCCGAACAGCTCGGGCAGGCCCAGTGGATGGGTTGCGGCATCCAATAGGGCAGGGTGGATCCCGTACCGTCCATGCTCGGAGGCCTCGTCCGGTAGGGCAACCTCAGCGAAAACCTCGTCGCCGCGACGCCACGCGGCGCGCAGGCCCTGGAACATCGGGCCGTACCCGTAGCCTGCCTGGGCCATGTTTGGGTAGTGATTAACCACGTCGATGGGGGTGGCGTTGGTGGGTGGCCAGGTTGCTAGGTCCGGCCAGTTCGAGGGCTCGCTGCTACCCGCATTGGTGGTGGTGAGTGTTCCGG
>NZ_JBEZDC010000039.1:1810-5402 GCF_040647935.1 Micromonospora sp. NPDC049204
TCTTCTAGTACAGCTGCCTTTCGGGGTGGTGGGAACGAAGTCCCTGGTGCGGCTGAGGAGGAATGTAAGCACCCTGTTGGGTCCTGAAGGAACAACCGTTGGTTGTTGTTTCAGAGACTTGGCCAGCCCTCCGGTGTGGGGGCTGGGAGTCTGCCAGGCATGGCCTGGCCTCGCATACCGCTGACCGTTGGGTTGGGTTTGGTGTGGGGCGGATCGGGTTGTGGGTTGGTCGTTTGTTGAGAATTGCACAGTGGACGCGAGCATCTTTGTGGTCAAGTTGTCAAGGGCGAACGGTGAATGCCTTGGCACCAGGAGCCGATGAAGGACGTGGGAGGCCGCGATAGGCCTGGGGGAGCTGTCAACCAAGCTGTGATCCCAGGGTGTCCGAATGGGGAAACCTGGCACCAGTCATGTGGTGTCACCCACACCTGAACACATAGGGTGTGTGGAGGGAACGCGGGGAAGTGAAACATCTCAGTACCCGCAGGAAGAGAAAACAATTTAGTGATTCCGTGAGTAGTGGCGAGCGAAAGCGGATCGAGGCTAAACCGGCTGCGTGTGATACCTGTCAGGGGTTGCGTGGTCGGGGTTGTGGGACCCCGCTGAACAAGCTGACACTTGTTCGAGGAGTTACAAAGTTAGTGGCTAGTCGAACAGTCTGGAATGGCTGACCGTAGACGGTGAGAGTCCGGTAGGTGAAAGTTGCTGACCTTCTGTGGGTGTTCCCGAGTAGCGGCGGACCCCTGAAATCTGCCGTGAATCTGCCAGGACCACCTGGTAAGCCTAAATACTTCCTGGTGACCGATAGCGGACAAGTACCGTGAGGGAATGGTGAAAAGTACCCCGGGAGGGGAGTGAAATAGTACCTGAAACCGTTCGCCTACAATCCGTCGGAGCCTTGCGGGGTGACGGCGTGCCTTTTGAAGAATGAGCCTGCGAGTTAGTGGCATGTGGCGAGGTTAACCCGTGTGGGGGAGCCGTAGCGAAAGCGAGTCTGAATAGGGCGATTCAGTCGCGTGTCCTAGACCCGAAGCGGAGTGATCTAGCCATGGGCAGGCTGAAGCGCGGGTAAGACCGCGTGGAGGGCCGAACCCACCAATGTTGAAAAATTGGGGGATGACCTGTGGTTAGGGGTGAAAGGCCAATCAAACTCCGTGATAGCTGGTTCTCCCCGAAATGCATTTAGGTGCAGCGTCGCGTGTTTCTTGCCGGAGGTAGAGCACTGGATGGTCTAGGGGGCCCACAAGCTTACCGAAATCAGCCAAACTCCGAATGCCGGTAAGTGAGAGCGCGGCAGTGAGACTGCGGGGGATAAGCTTCGTAGTCGAGAGGGAAACAGCCCAGATCACCAGCTAAGGCCCCTAAGCGTGTGCTAAGTGGAAAAGGATGTGGGGTCGCATAGACAACCAGGAGGTTGGCTTAGAAGCAGCCACCCTTTAAAGAGTGCGTAATAGCTCACTGGTCAAGTGGTTCCGCGCCGACAATGTAGCGGGGCTCAAGCACACCGCCGAAGCTGTGGCATTCACATTTTATCCTCGCTTGGACTTGATTCCTTGTGCAGGTGTGTGGATGGGTAGGGGAGCGTCGTGCCGCGAGTGAAGCAGCGGGGTGACCCAGTTGTGGACGCGGCACGAGTGAGAATGCAGGCATGAGTAGCGAAAGAAGGGTGAGAAACCCTTCCGCCGGATGACCAAGGGTTCCAGGGCCAGGCTAATCCGCCCTGGGTGAGTCGGGACCTAAGGCGAGGCCGAGAGGCGTAGTCGATGGACAACGGGTTGATATTCCCGTACCCGCGAAAGAGCGTCCCTGATGAACCTCGTTGTGCTAACCACCCAAACCGTTCAAGACCTTCGGGTTGCGAATGGGGAGCGTGGGAACCTGATGGGTAGTAGTCAAGCGATGGGGTGACGCAGGAAGGTAGCTGAGCCCGGCCGGTGGTTGTGCCGGGGTAAGCGTGTAGGCCGTGTTGTAGGCAAATCCGCAACACATATAAGGCTGAGACGTGATGCCGAGCCGATTCAGGTGAAGTCAGTGATCCTATGCTGCCGAGAAAAGCCTCTAGCGAGTTCTTAGCGGCCCGTACCCCAAACCGACACAGGTGGTCAGGTAGAGAATACCGAGGCGATCGGGCGAACTGTGGTTAAGGAACTCGGCAAATTGCCCCCGTAACTTAGGGAGAAGGGGGGCCGGAGACGTGAAGCCCCGCGCGGGTGGAGCGTTGTATGGCCGCAGAGAGCAGGGGGAAGCGACTGTTTACTAAAAACACAGGTCCATGCGAAGAAGTAATTCGATGTATATGGACTGACGCCTGCCCGGTGCTGGAACGTTAAGGGGACCTGTTAGCTCTTTCGGGGGCGAAGCGGAGAACTTAAGCGCCAGTAAACGGCGGTGGTAACTATAACCATCCTAAGGTAGCGAAATTCCTTGTCGGGTAAGTTCCGACCTGCACGAATGGCGTAACGACTTCCCCACTGTCTCAACCACAGGCCCGGCGAAATTGCAGTACGAGTAAAGATGCTCGTTACGCGCGGCAGGACGGAAAGACCCCGGGACCTTTACTATAGCTTGACATTGGTACTCGAATTAGCTTGTGTAGGATAGGTGGGAGCCGGTGAAGTCCATACGCCAGTATGGGTGGAGGCAATCTTGAAATACCACTCTGGTTGATTTGGGTATCTAACTTCGGACCGTTATCCGGTTCAGGGACAGTGTCTGGTGGGTAGTTTAACTGGGGCGGTTGCCTCCTAAAAGGTAACGGAGGCGCCCAAAGGTTCCCTCAGCCTGGTTGGCAATCAGGTGTTGAGTGCAAGTACACAAGGGAGCTTGACTGTGAGACTGACAGGTCGAGCAGGGACGAAAGTCGGGACTAGTGATCCGGCACTTGCGAGTGGAAGCGGTGTCGCTCAACGGATAAAAGGTACCCCGGGGATAACAGGCTGATCTTCCCCAAGAGTCCATATCGACGGGATGGTTTGGCACCTCGATGTCGGCTCGTCGCATCCTGGGGCTGTAGCAGGTCCCAAGGGTTGGGCTGTTCGCCCATTAAAGCGGTACGCGAGCTGGGTTTAGAACGTCGTGAGACAGTTCGGTCCCTATCCGCCGTGCGCGTAGGATACTTGAGAAGGGCTGTCCCTAGTACGAGAGGACCGGGACGGACGAACCTCTGGTGTGCCAGTTGTCCTGCCAAGGGCACGGCTGGTTAGCTACGTTCGGAAGGGATAACCGCTGAAAGCATCTAAGCGGGAAGCCTGCTTCAAGATGAGGTATCCCACCCACCTTGGTGGGGTAAGGCCCCCAGCTAGACGACTGGGTTGATAGGCCGGAAATGTAAGCCCGGTAACGGGTTCAGTTGACCGGTACTAATAGGCCGAGGACTTGACTACTAAGCTGCTACGCGTCCACTGTGCAACTCTGAACAAGCGAACACCCGCGTGTGTGTGCCCGGGGTTGTTTGATATGTTCATAGAGTTACGGCGGTCATGGCGGAGGGGAAACGCCCGGTTACATTCCGAACCCGGAAGCTAAGCCCTCCAGCGCCGATGGTACTGCACTCGTGAGGGTGTGGGAGAGTAGGACGCCGCCGGACAATCTT
>NZ_JBEZDC010000040.1:0-2443 GCF_040647935.1 Micromonospora sp. NPDC049204
ATCAGGCTGGTCGCCGGCCGGTCAGCATTCATTCCCACCCTGATGACACGGAAGACTGGACACAACACGCCACCGGAACACTCACCACCACCAATACAAACGCCGGCACACTGCCCGACGCGTCGGGCATAGAGGCATGGCCGCCTGTCGATGCCAGCATCGTTGACTTAAGCGGACACTACGAGGCCGTAGCCCAGGCGGGCTACGGATACGGGCCGACATTCCAGGGGCTACGCGCCGCGTGGCGACGTGGGGATGAGATCTTCGCCGAGGTCGTCCTACCAGAACCGGAGCGGGACCATGCGGGCCAGTTCGGGATTCACCCGGCCCTCCTGGACGCCGCGACACACCCGCTGGGACTACCCGGCATCTTCGGTAGCGATCAGCTCTGGCTGCCCTTCGCCTGGACGGGCGTGTCGCTGCTGGCCTCGCGCGCAACATCGGTGCGGGTACAGCTATCACCCACCGGCACCGACACGGTCGCCGTCACCATCGTCGACGGGGCTGGCCGGCTAGTCCTCAAGGCCGACTCACTAGCGATGCGACCGGCCTCAGCGCAGCAGCTCGAGCGCAAGCGCGGAAGCGCGAATGGCCCTTTACTCGCTCTTGAATGGACCACCGTGCCGGGCACCAGCACCGCCACTACCGGACGGTGGGCGGTGCTCGGAGAAGACCCAATGCGGGTCGCATCCGCGTTGATCGCAGCCGACATGGCGGTAGACAGCTATGCGGACCTCGCCGCGACGAACACGGCGGTCGACAATGGGGCGCCCTTACCGGACCTTTTGCTGCTCGCCGCGACCGATCATCCCGGTCTCACCCACAACACCGCTTCGGTGACTCAGGCCGTCCACCACGGTGTGGCACAAACGCTAGCGACGATCCAGGCCTGGCTGGCGGAGGACCGGTGGGCCTCATCACGCCTGACCGTACTGACCCACGAAGCCGTCTCCACCAGCGCGAACGAGCCAATCAGCGACCTTGTCGGCGCCAGCGCGTGGGGCCTCATCCGCTCGGCACAAACGGAGCACCCCAACCGGATCGTGCTGGTTGACCTTGACGTCGATGGCCTCGACTCCTCCGTGCGCGCCCTCCCGGCGGTGCTGGCCTCCAACCAACCACAGGTCGCCATTCGACAAGGCCAGATACGCACCCCCCGACTCGCCCCAATACGTGACGTACCCGACACCGAAACCCTCGTGCTCCATCCCACCGGAACCGTGTTGGTCACGGGTGGGACCGGCCAACTGGGTGGATTGGTAGCGCGGCACTTGGTCACCAAGTACGGGGTGCGGCGCTTGATCTTGACGAGTCGCCGCGGTATGCAGGCAAACGGATCACCCGCCTTAGTTGCCGAGCTGAGCGAGTTGGGTGCGGAGGTGTCGGTGATCGCGTGCGATGTGGCCGACCATAACGCTCTCGCACAACTGCTATCGACGATACCCACGCAACATCCGCTGACCGCTGTGGTGCACGCGGCCGGTGTCCTGGCCGATGGTGTGGTCGAGTCGATGACGCGTCAGCAGTTGGAAACGGTGTTACGCCCGAAGGTTGACGCGGCGGTCAACCTGCACGAGTTGACGCGGAATATTGATCTACGACTGTTCGTACTGTTCTCCTCGGCTGCTGGAATCTTGGGTGGCCCAGGGCAGGGCAACTACGCGGCGGCGAACGCGTTCTTAGATGCCGTGGCCATGCAACGTCAAGCACAAGGGCTTCCCGGCACGTCGATCGCCTGGGGCTTGTGGGAGCAGGCCAGCGGGATGACCGCCCACCTGCAGCAAAGCGATCTCGCGCGGGTGTCCCGGTCCGGTGTGACGGCGATGTCCACCGAGCAGGCCCTAGCCCTGTTTGACGCTGCGGTGGGCACCGGTGAGCCCTTGCTGGTCGCGGCCCGGTGGGACACCGGCCGGCTGCAAGCACAGGCGGAGGCCGGCACTATTCCGGCGATGTTGCGGGGACTCGCGCGGGCGCCGTCGCGGCCGCAGGCTGCGTCGGCAGCGGACGCCTCGGCTCTGGTACGGCGGCTGACAGGACTACCCGAGCAGGATCAGCAGCGGACCCTGCTTGAACTGGTCCGCAGTCAGGTGGCGACCGTACTCGGTCACAGCAGCGCGGACGGCGTCGACGTCACCCAGGCGTTCAAGGACCTCGGCTTCGACTCGCTGACCGCGGTCGAGTTTCGTAACCGGCTCGGCACGGCCACCGGGTTGCGGCTACCGGCGACCCTCGTATTCGACTACCCCACACCGACCGCCCTCGCCACCCACCTACGCACCCAAGTCCTCGGCACGCACCCCAAACCAGTCGCCGAACCGCCCCGCACCGCATCCGCAAACGACGACCTGATTGCGATTGTGGGTGTGGGGTGTCGTTTTCCGGGTGGTGTGCGGTCGGCTGAGGATTTGTGGCGGTTGGTGGTGACGGGTGGGGATGGGATTTC
>NZ_JBEZDC010000041.1:0-1447 GCF_040647935.1 Micromonospora sp. NPDC049204
GGAGTTTCAATGACCAAGTCAAGCCGTAGACGCGGTCAGCGGTGGTGTGGGTTGGAACTCGCGGCCGTCGCGCAGCAGTGCCCAGACGACGTCGATCAGGCGGCGGGCCAGGGCGATCAGGGCTTGGGTGTGGATTTTGCCCTCGGCGCGTTTACGCCGGTAGAAGACTTGCGATGGGCCTTCGGGTCTGATCGCCGACAATGCGGCGAGGTAGAACACGCGGCGCAGGCCGCGGTGGTAGCGCTTGGGCCGGTGCAGGTTTCCGCGTACGCGTCCGGAGTCACGGGATACCGGGGCAAGTCCGGCGTAGGCGGCCAGCCGCGACGAGCTGCCGAACGTGGCTCGCAGGTCTCCGCCGGTGTCGGCGAGCAGTTGGGCGCCGAGGATCGGCCCGAATCCGTTCACGCTGGTGATCCGGGCCGCGTGTGGGTGCTGTTCGAACGTGATGGTGATCTGCTTGTCCAGGTTCTTGATCTCGCGGTCCAGGTCGAGCAACTGCGCGGCGAGACGAGCGATCAGCGGAGCCACCGCAGCCTCGGTGGGCAACGCGATCGTCTGGGCGGCCGCTGCGGCCAAGGCCTTGTCGACCATGGCCGGGATGCCTTTGGCCCAGGCGCCACCCGCCAACAGATGCTCGGCCACCCTGTCGGCGCCGGCATCGCGGATACCGGCGGCGGTCTGGAAACCGGTCAGCAGCACCAAAGCCGAGCGGGTCGAGTAGTCGAACGCTGCTTCCAGCGCGGGGAAGATCGACGCGAGCAGGTCCCGCAGCCGGTTGACGCCGCGCACCCAGTCACCCATCAGGTCCTCCCGCCGGGCGGTCAGGACCTGCAGTTCGGCGATGGCCTGGTCCGGGCTGGTGACCTCGGTCAGGTCGTGGCGCAGCCGGGCCGTCTCGGCGATGGTGAAGGCGTCTTTAGCGTCGCTCTTACCTTCCCCGGCGAACGCGCCGGCCATCCGGTTGACCAGCCGGCCGGGCACATACATCACCGTCGCACCGGCCCGGCGCAGCACCGCGAGCAGCAGACCCGCAGTCCCCGAGGTCATATCCAAGGCCCACCGCACCTGCCCGGCAGCCTTGCCCGCCCGGGCGATCAACGCCTCGATCTCGGCCTGGCCGTTGGCCAACCGCTTACTGAACACCACCTTCCCGGTCCCGTCGACCGCACACGCATGGTGATGCGCCTTGCCGACATCGATACCGATCCAGATCTGCTCCCGGACCTTCACCGGCCCGAACCTCCCCATCGAGCGTGACCCCGTCGACGGCACTGCCGGCAGCTCCATAAACAGCGACCAACACGCAGATTTCAATCAGCAGCCAGGCCATCGCAGAACGACAGGGCGGCTACTCCTTCGGAACCACCACGGGCAAGCAGCCATCAGCCACACCCCACCGCTCCGGGCATCCGAGACATCGATCCCGGACATCAACAATCTTATGGAG
>NZ_JBEZDC010000042.1:0-1421 GCF_040647935.1 Micromonospora sp. NPDC049204
GGACGGGTCGCGCCCGGCCGGGCGGGGTGGAGCGGGCGGCGCCGCGCGCGGGCGCGGGTGCGGCGGGACCGGCGCCGGGCGCGGGTCGTCCACCGGCGTAGGGGGCGTCGCCGCGGTCGTTGGCCGGGCCGGGTCGCCCTGGACCGTCCGGGCCGGGCTCGGCGCCCGGCCGGCGTCGTCGGCCGGTCGGATCCGGCGTGGGAGTCGCGTCCGGGCCGGGCGCGCCCACCGGGCGGGCCCGCCCGCCGGTGCGGTCCGGAACGGACGCCGCAGCGCCCCGGCCACGGGCCGGGCGGTCGCCGGACGCCGACGCAGGGGGCAGAGCCTGCTCACCTGTGGTTCCTGGCGCGTCGGGTCGGGCGGCACGACGACCGGTCGGAGGGTCCGCACCGGGGTCGGCCGGCGGGCCGGCGGGCCGGCGGGCGGCGGTGCGCTCCGCGGCCGGGTCGGGCACGCCGAGGCGACCGGACGCGTGGTCGACGAGGTCACCCGCACCGCCGGCCGGCGCGGGGCCGCGACCCGCGGCCGGCGGGGTGCCGCCGCGGCGGTTGACCACGGGCAGGCCGGGGTCGGTGTGCGGCAGGCGGCCGGCCTGGCGCAGCCAGTCGGCGGGCCGTTCGGGGCGGTCCGCCCGGGGTTCGCCGCCGGCCGGCGTCCGACGCTCCGGCTCAGCGGGGACGGCCCGGCGACGACCGGTGCCGTCGGCCGGTCCGATGGTGGGCGTGGCACCGCTGTGCGCGCCGGAGGCCGCCGGCACCGGCGGGGCGTTGCCCGTGCGCGGCACCGCGGGCTCGTCGGGTTCGGCGGCACGGCGGCGGCCGGCGGCCGGACGGGAACGCTCGTCGGGACGACGGTCGGTGGGCTCCGGAGCCCCCGGGTCGACCGGGCCTGGGCGACGCCGCGCGGTACGCGGGTCGCGGTCGATGGCGGGGTCGGGTCGTAGGCCGTCCGCGGCCGGTGGCGCGGCCGGCGCGCCGGCGAGGCGCGCCGTGCCGGCGGCTGGTCCGGCGGCCCGCGCCGGGTCGGGTGCCGCTCCGGCGCGCCGACCGGCCGGTGTTCCCTCGGCCGGTGGCAGTGCACGACCGGGCTCGGTGGGCTCCGGACCAGGTCGGCGACCCGGTGGGCCGGCGTCCGGGCGGCGCAGGGGCGGCATCGCGTCCGGGTGACCGCCGGCCACGGCGGCGTCCGGACGACGGCCCGGCGGAACGGCGGCGTCCGGACGACGACCGGTCGGGGCGCCCGAGGTGGGTGGGCCGGGGGGAGCCGTTGCCGGGCGGGGCCGGGCCGGGCCGCCGGGCGCGTCGGGTGTGGCGCGAGGCGCCGGCGGGCCGGCCGGGTCGCCGCCGACCGGGCGGGCGGCCGGGGGCGCCGGCCGTACGGCGGCACGGGCACCGGGTGCCGGCCGTACGCCGCGACGCGCG
>NZ_JBEZDC010000043.1:0-1278 GCF_040647935.1 Micromonospora sp. NPDC049204
ATTGCGATTGTGGGTGTGGGGTGTCGTTTTCCGGGTGGTGTGCGGTCGGCTGAGGATTTGTGGCGGTTGGTGGTGACGGGTGGGGATGGGATTTCGGAGTTTCCGGGGGATCGGGGTTGGGATCTGGAGGGGTTGTATGACCCTGATCCTGATGCGTCGGGGAAGTCGTATACGCGTCATGGTGGGTTTGTTGATGATGCGGGTGGGTTCGACGCGGGTTTGTTTGGGGTTTCTCCGCGTGAGGCTTTGGCGATGGATCCGCAGCAGCGGTTGTTGTTGGAGACGTCGTGGGAGGTGTTCGAGCGGGCGGGTGTGGATCCGTTGTCGTTGCGGGGGAGCGCGACGGGGGTGTTTATCGGGGCGATGGGGTCGGAGTATGGGCGGCATACGGCGCCTGGGGAGAGCGTGGAGGGTTTCGCGGTTACGGGTAGTGCGGCGAGTGTGATTTCGGGGCGGTTGTCGTACACGTTTGGGTTGGAGGGCCCGGCGGTGACGGTGGATACGGCGTGTTCGTCGTCGTTGGTGGCGTTGCATTTGGCGGCGCAGGCGTTGCGGGCGGGTGAGTGCACGTTGGCTCTTGCTGGTGGGGTGTCGGTGATGTCGAGCCCGAAGGCGTTTGTGGAGTTCAGCCGGCAGCGGGGGTTGTCGCCGGATGGGCGTTGTAAGCCGTTCGCCGCGGCTGCGGATGGGACGGGCTGGGGTGAGGGTGTGGGTGTGCTGTTGGTGGAGCGGTTGTCTGACGCTCGCCGTAATGGTCATCCTGTGTTGGCGGTGGTGCGTGGTTCGGCGGTGAATCAGGACGGGGCGAGTAATGGTCTGACCGCACCGAATGGGCCGTCGCAGCAGCGGGTTATTCGTCAGGCTTTGGCTAGTGCGAGGTTGTCGCCTGGCGAGGTTGATGTGGTGGAGGCGCATGGCACGGGGACGACGTTGGGTGATCCGATTGAGGCGCAGGCGATTATCGCGACCTATGGTCAGGACCGTCCTGCGGGTCGTCCGTTGTGGTTGGGGTCGGTGAAGTCGAATATTGGTCATACGCAGGCGGCGGCGGGTGCTGCTGGTGTGATCAAGATGGTGGAGGCGATGCGGCACGGGGTGTTGCCGCGGACGTTGCATGTGGATTCGCCGTCGCCGCATGTGGATTGGTCTGCGGGTGCGGTGGAGTTGTTGACCGAGTCGCGGGCGTGGCCGGATACGGGTCGTCCATGGCGGGTGGGGGTGTCGTCGTTCGGGATCTCCGGCACGAATGCCCACGTCATCCTCGAAACCGCCCCCGAA
>NZ_JBEZDC010000044.1:0-1261 GCF_040647935.1 Micromonospora sp. NPDC049204
TCCCTCTGGAACGCATAGGTGGGCAACTCCACCCGACCGGCACCCGACCCGGCGAACAACGCGGCCCAATCAACCCGAGCCCCGTTGACGAACAATGCCGCCAACGCGGTCACCGCACTGCCCGGCTCCGGCTGATCCCTACGCATCGTCGCCACCGCGACCACATCCACCTGCCCCGGCAGGCTCTCCTGACTCATCGCGGTCAACACCCCACCAGGGCCGACCTCCAACAGCACCGACACCCCCTGACCCACCAGGCTGCGGACACCGTCAGCGAACCGCACCGGCTGACGGGCATGCCCCACCCAGTACTCCGGATCACACACCTGCTCCGCCGACGCCACCTGACCAGTCACATTCGACACAATCGGCAACACCGGCACCTCATACGACACCCCCGCAGCGACCCGCCGGAACTCCTCCAACATCGGGTCGATACGCGCAGAGTGGAAAGCGTGACTGACCCGCAACCGCCGAGTCTTACGACCCAACTCGACGAAATGGGCCGCGATCTCGTCAACGGCCTGCTCATCCCCAGCAATCACCGTCGCCGTCGGACCATTCACCGCAGCCACCGAAACCCGCTGCCCGTGACCATTCAACACCGCGAGGACCTCATCCTCGCTCGCCTGCACCGACACCATCACCCCACCCGAAGGAAGGGCCTGCATCAACCGACCCCGCGCGGCGACAAGCGCACAAGCATCCGGCAACGACCACACCCCCGCCACAAACGCAGCGGTCAACTCACCAATCGAATGCCCAATCAAAACATCCGGCCGCACCCCCCACGCCTCCAACAACCGGAACAACGCCACCTCAACCGCAAACAACCCCGCCTGAGTGAACACCGTCTGATCCAACAACCCAGCCGCATCCGACCCCGGCGCCGCAAACAACACCTCCTTCAACGGCCGCTCAAGAAAGGAATCCAACTCCACACACACCGCATCCAACGCCCCCGCGAACACCGGGAAACCCTCATACAAACCCCGACCCATCCCCACCCACTGAGAACCCTGACCCGGGAACATCACCCCCACCCGCACACCAGCACGAGCCACACCCACCACCACACCAGCAGCCGACCCCCCACCAGCCACCGCCTCCAACCCCGCCAACAACCCATCCCTGCCGCCGCCGACAACGACCGCACGATGCTCCAACACCGCACGACCCACCACCAACGACAAACCCACATCCCCCACAGCAACCTCAGAACCCGCCACACGCTCAACCAACCGACCAGCCTGCCCCCGCA
>NZ_JBEZDC010000045.1:0-1153 GCF_040647935.1 Micromonospora sp. NPDC049204
TTCTTCCTCCGATGATCGCTGCTGGCTGGATGGTCGGCCGCAGCGGGGAGAAAGATTTTTAATTATGATATAACCCGAATTGCTAGTTGATTATTTAGCCATGACTTGATACCCGATAGAATATCTTAAAGTCTCTGGTTCCAGTGTTTTAGCTGATTTTAACAGTAAAGAATACGCTAAAAGTATCATCTCTAATTTCAATTGAAAACCTTGAGGCGAACGACTTTTACAACGCTCAGCTCCTAAATTTGTCAAAAAAGAAAAAACTCGCTCAATCACTTTTCTACGTTTTGAAAAATTAGGGAAAAGGATTTTCTTTTGCTTCATGTTCTTCCTGACAGGTGTAATTAGATCAATTCCTTTTAATTCCAGCCTATCATGCAGTGACTGACCTAGATATCCCATATCTCCAAGGACTGTTGGTGTCCCAAATTGACTCAACACTTCCTCGGTCATTGAACTATCAGCCATTGAAGCAGGAGTAATTGTGTAGTCTATGACATAGCCTGATTCACTGACTAAAGCATGACATTTACATCCATAGAAGTACTGTCCCTTTGTAGCATTGTAGCCAACATTGGCATAATCTCCAAGAACTTTGCTTCTGAAGTTACGAATAGGCTGACACAAAGGAATGGGGAAGCTGTCAATAATGGATACACTCATTCCTTCAACCTCTTTAAAGACGAGTGCTTGGCGAATGACTTGGATACTCGGTAAGAGGGCATTACAACGGCGGACAAAGCGAGAATATTCTAGGAAATTAGGAAATAAACTTTGAGCAAGTTGGTGCTTAGCTTTAAGTGTTTCACTAAAATGCAGTACGTCCCATAGGTAACAAGCGATAACTAAGCAATCTGATGTTGCGAGATGGACGTTTTTTCGGTTTTGAACCTCAAGGGGAACACTCGTTTGATAAAGCGTCTCAATGGTTGTCAGTAAATAAACAAAAACTTTTGGAAGTGTGCTATTATAAGTCATATAAGTCGTGAGCTTTCTAATGCTTAGTGCTTTAAGATTAGGATAGCACGACTTATTTATTTTCCAATGAAATTAACTAGCAATTCGGGTTAACTATTATCAATAGTTTAGTTTTCATTCCCTATCAATGTATTTTATTATATACCTATTTCTATATATATACCCGAATTGC